>CAYJPO010000015.1:0-45059 GCA_964372045.1 uncultured Anaerolinea sp. | reverse complement strand
CCCGTGTGCGGATGGAATTCCAGCAGTGTGTGATTTTTGAAAGACTCCAAAGTCTTATACTCGCTGACGGCTTCGCGTCCCTTGCCTAGCTGAACGATCGCCATCTGCTTGCGTTGACTCGGGTCGCGCCCGATCGACGCTTCCACACGTCCCGCAGGCGTGGGCGGTTTGCCATCCACAAGCGAGAGATAGGTCTTCTCTACTTTTCGCAAACGAAACTGGTCTTGCAGCCAGTTGTGGGCGCGTTCATTTTTCGCAAGAATGATCAAGCCGGATGTTTCCTTATCCAACCGATGCACCAACCCTGGTCGTTCCTCGCCGCCGATGCCTTCCATATCCGGGTCGTAGCCGAGGACAGCGTTCACCAGCGTGCCGGAAGAATGTCCCGCCGCCGGGTGGACAACCATCCCCGCCGGTTTGTTGACCACGATCAAGTCGTCGTTCTCGAAAATAATATCCAGCGGAATATTCTCCGCTACCAAACCGCTCGGCACAGGCGGCGGGATGCGCACTTCGATATCATTGCCGTTGTCGAGCATCTGTCCGCCTTTTTTGGCAGTCACCCCGTTGACGCTGACAAATCCATCCGCGATCAAGCCTTGAATGCGCGCGCGTGAAAATTCCGGCAGGCAGGAGACAAGATATTTATCCAGCCGGTCGGAAACTTTTTCGTCGAAATGAAAAGTTTCGATACGGTCACTCATGAGGTTCCTCGTTGCTCTCCGGTTCAGAGGTCTTCACCGGCTTTCTTTCTTGGATCCAGAACAGGATCAACAGCATCGCCACGCTGATGTTGATGCTCGCATCGGCGATGTTAAAGATATAGAAACTTCCCACCGATACAAAATCCGTCACAGCGCCGATGGTCAGTCGGTCGATCAAGTTCCCGACCGCCCCGCCAAGATACAGTCCGGCTGCCACCCACGTCCACGAATTCGAGCTTTCCATCGAATAGACGTAGTACAAAATCCCGATGACCACCAACAGAACGACAACGGTGAGAATGGTATTCCCATCCTGGAACATGCCAAATGACACGCCGCTGTTCTTGATGTGATGGAAACGAGCGTACGGCGAAAGCCATTCCAGCCACTCAGGCAGCCATGAAGTATTCAGCGGAATCTTTTTGACAACCAGCCACTTTGTCCACTGGTCGAGCGCGACGAGCACACCCGCAACGAGAAATAAGATAAAAAATCGCCTGCTGCGAGGCTGATTTTTTTCCTGCAAACTTATGTTTTCTTCCATAATACCAATTAGCTTTCTTTTACCGAGTCGGTTGGGGCATCAACCTGCATTGCCGCCTCTGCCGCATTTTTTATTTTTTCCTGTCGTTCCTTGAGCCAAACCCCGAACAACAAAACCAACACTCCAACTGTGATGGATGCATCCGCGATGTTGAAAACAGGGAAGACACCCACCGAAATAAAATCAGTCACCTTGCCGATCAGCAGGCGGTCGATCAAATTCCCAGCCGCGCCGCCCAGTTGCAGACCCATCGCCAGTTTCAAGGTCCAATCGTCGCTTTCCACCTGCGGAAAATAATAGATGATCGCGCCGATGACAACGAACGCCAGCACCGTGAAAACCAGGTTTCCATTTTGGAACATACCGAACGCCGCGCCGCTGTTATGCCAGTAAACGATTCGCGCGTATGGGCTGAGCCAGCTCAACCACTCCGGCAGCCACTGACCGCCGAACTCAATGTTCTCGCGCACCAACCACTTCGTCCATTGATCGAGCGTCACCGAGAGTCCCGCCACGCCGAACAACATCAAATAATCTTTCACTTTGGAATTCAACTCTCACCTCAAAATAAAAAAGTCGGCTTATTGTACCCCACCCACAAAAACCCTCGGCACGCGCGCACTGACGTTCGTCAGAATTTCATATTCACTCGTACCTGCCCAGTCTGCTAATTCTTCCACGGCGATCCCGCCGCCCATCAAGATTGCTTCCTCCCCCACCTTGATGTCATCCCCGCCTGCATCCACCATGAACTGGTCCATGCAGATGCGCCCCACTTGCGGATACGATTTGCCATTGATGATGACCCGCGCTTGATTGGTCATGCGGCGAAAGTATCCATCCGCATAGCCGCAGGGGATGGTGACGATCCGCGTCGGACCCCCCTCCGCCTGCCACAACGACCCATAGCTGACCGGCCGCCGGGGCGGTGTGATCTTGCTATATGAAACGAGCGATTTCCAAGTTGCGATCGGCTTCACGTCTACAGTTCTCTCAAGGTCACGTGCCGGATAAATTCCATAGAACAAAACACCGGGACGAACCATGTCCATGTGACCTGCGGGCAGATTCAAGATTCCGCCCGAATTACAGATATGACGCATGGGGGTCGGCAGATTGTTCTTCTCATAAAATCGCAGAACTTCTTGAAAGCGTTCCAATTGAAGTGTTGGCATAACTGGCATGATGGTGTTTGCTGGCGAGCCGTTCGAATTCGACTCGACAAGTTCTGAATTCGCCAGGTGACAATATATCCCTTCCACCTCCAAGTGACTACACGCAAGCGACCGCCGCAGGAATTCATCCGCTTCATATTCATGGACACCCACCCGCTCCATGCCCGTATCGAACTTCAGGTGGACTTTCATCCGCTTTCGGGTTGACTCAGCCAACTGGTCAGCGGCAGTCAGGAGGTCAGGTGATGAGGCGCTGAGGGTTAAGTCATGCTCGAGGAAAAGCGGAAGCTGTTCGATCATGGTTCCGCCAGCGACGAGGATCGGCGCATTGATCCCCAAACTGCGCAGATAGATGCCCTCCTCCACGAGGGCAACGCCGAAATAATCCACGAATGGTTCGATGAATTTTGATACGCCTTCGATGCCATGACCATAGGCATTGGCTTTGAGCATCGGCATGACCTTCGCAGGTGCGACGTGCGCGCGAATGGCATCGAGATTTTGTTTGAGTTGGGCGAGGTTGATTTCAAGATAGGTTGGGCGCATTATTTTTTGTACCAGTGATATTCGACATCGGGTTCAGATTCGGGCGGCGGGCTGACACCGAATTTTTCGGCGACGAAACCGTTCTTATCGTAGAAGGCACGTGAGATCTTGTTCGATTGGTCGGTCTTCAACCACAAATGATCCGGGAAGAGCGAACGCGCATGTTCGAGTAAAGCCAAGCCAATGCCGCGCCGATGATATTTTGGGTTTACATACAGACGGTCAATGAAATCATTTTGCATCCCGATAAAACCGACAGGGACACCGTCGAGTTCGTAGACCCATATCTGGTTTTCGGGAACGACCGAATTGCGGAAAAATTCGCGCGCGCCTTGAAACTCATAGCCCATGCGCTGGACGATCTCCGGCTCGGCGAATTCAATGGCTTCGAACCAAAATTTTGCAACGATCTCAAAATCATCTTCGCGATAGGGGCGGATCATTTCTCTCCTAAAAAAATAACGGACGGCTTTCGCCGCCCGTTATTTTACTTGATACCCACCGTCTCATCGTGAGAAAGGTATTAATGCCAGGCGCCTACGATCGCACCCATCACCACAAGGGTGAGCAGGTGATTCCCTTGCTCAAGAACCCAGGCGAGCAGACGATCTGCGAACAATTTGTTGGTCAGGCTGGAAGAAGCGACGAAACCAAGCCAGATCAAAAACCCGGTCAGCGCGCCGGAAGCGAGAGTAGCACCGCCAGACATGCTCCCCATGGCATTGACCATGAGCGACATGAACACAGCCTGAACCAATGAAGCAAGAATCACACCGCCCCATACCATGCCCATGCCGAGGGATGAACCAGGAGTCCCCGAACCGCCCATGGTCGGTTCGCCTTCTTTGCCAACCGCTTTCCACCACATGGGGAAAAACGTCTTCGGACCAAACCAAACGCCACCGATGATCATACTTGCGACCACACATGCACCCACAGCCAACCAGTTAATAGAACTAAAATCCATTTCAGTCTCCTTGAGCAATAATAAGTTTTATCCATTGTAATAGAAAACATGTTCTAAATCAAATTAAGGAATTTTTTCACAGAGTATCTTCCTACTGCCACATGACTTCCCTCACTTGAGGTCGCAATCCCGCTACGCTACGATATGTACTGAAAGGATTATAGAATGAAAAAGCCATTCTCACTTTGGATACTCGTTTTCTTCATGATCTTCCTCGCTCTTGGCGGCGCGGTTGGCGCATATTACTTCCTGTCAGACCCAAGCGGTACTTCGATCGGAATGCAAAAGGAACTGGCACTGCTCCCCGTCCCGAATTACACACTGCCAGGGATCTTCCTGCTGGTTGTGATGACGATCACGCCTCTTTTCCTGACTGTTGGTTTGATCGCAAAACCGGAGATTCCCCTCCTCCGTACCCTTTTCCGCTTCGCGCCCTATCACTGGTCGTGGACAGGTAGCGTAGCGCTTGGGATCATTCTCATTGTATGGCTGGTTGTGGAAGCCTATTTCATCGGGGTGACAGCACCAATCCAATATGTGACAGCGCTCAATGGAATTTTGATCCTCATCCTGCCTTTTGTCCCGGCGATCAGAAAATACTATCAAGAGAATTAATCAAAAAAGGAGAAGCCTTTCTGGGCTTCTCCTTTTTTTACGAACCATCCTTTATATCTTCCCCGCCACATAATCCAGCACATCGATCTTGGTCAGAATGCCGATGGGCTTACTATGTTCGACGACGATCAGCGCATATCCCGCCGTGAGGGACGGCATGGCTTCTTCGAGCGGTGTCTCCGGCGGGAAGACCGCGCCCGCATTTTGCACTAGGGCATCAACCTTCTCATCATTGTTGTGGACGTGTCTCTCAAGCATGTGATTGAGCAGGTCCACTTCCTCGATGAGACCGACGAGCGTCCCATCTTCGCCGACAACAGGCATTTGCGAGACTGCATTCTGGTGCATGACCGACACCACCTTGCGGATCGAATCGCCGATGGTTGCGGTGATCAATGCCTTGTTCGGCTTGGCGATCAACAGGTCACCCAGAGCCGTTTCGCCGAACTCCATCGAGAGGAAGCCGAACTCACGCATCCATTTGTCGTCATAAAACTTGGAAAGATAACGCGAACCGGAATCAGGCAAAATGACCACCGGCAAACGGCCCGGTGGCAGTTTGCGGCAGTACTTGATCGCGCCCGCGATGGCAGAACCGGAGGAGCCACCTGCGAAAATACCTTCCTGCCTCACCAAAGCGCGTGCCCATAAAAACGACTCACGGTCTCCGGCGCGCTCAATGGCATCGACGTATTGAATGTCCATCGTGGATGGCAGGAAGTCTTCACCGATACCCTCCACTTTATAGGTTTTGGGATACGCCCCCGGCGGAATGATGCCTTTGTTCTGCCAGATCTCGGTCAGGATCGAGCCTTCGATGTCGATCCCGACAATGGTGATATTCGGATTCTTGGATTTGAGATAGCGCCCCACACCTGTGATCGTCCCGCCGGTGCCGATGCCGATGATGACATCGGTCACCTTGCCGTCGGTCTGTTCCCAGATTTCGGGACCGGTGCTCAACTCGTGGGTCTTTGGGTTATCGGGGTTGTGATATTGGTTCGCCAGAATGGCATTGGGGGTTTCGCGCGCAAATTTCTTGGCAACTTCATAATAAGAACGCGGATCATCCGGTCCGACGGCGGTGGGAGTGATGACGACCTTCGCGCCGTAGGCTCGCAGTAATAATATTTTTTCATTGCTCATTTTGTCCGGCATGACGAAGATGGTCTTGTACCCCTTCAACGCCGCCGCGATGGCGAGTCCCACGCCGGTGTTTCCAGATGTCGCTTCGACGATGGTGCCGCCCGGTTTGATCTCGCCCCGCTTCTCCGCCTGCTCGATGATGTTCGCCCCCACCCTATCTTTGACCGACCCGCCGGGGTTCATGAATTCCAGTTTTGCATAAAGCGGTACGGGCAGGTCCTTTCCAATTCGTTCCAGTTTTACGAGCGGTGTGTTCCCCATCGCTCCAAGCACATTGTTAAATACACGTTTCTCTTTGGATTCTGGTAATCCTGACATTCTCTCTCCTTGGTTGAAGGTATTTTACCAAACGGAGAATTAAGAAAGGCTGATTTTCTTTGCGCTCCTGGCGGGCCTCGTGATTAAAAAAACAGCAGTCACCATTTCTGATGACTGCTGTTCCGAGTATAAAAATTATTGGATCGAGAACTGGGCTGTGCCGGTCAGAGTCCCGTTGAAGTAGATTTCAACGCGGAATGTGCCGGTGGGCCAGCCGTCAGCGGGCGGTTCGAAGTAGAAGTAGATGGTGCCGTTGAACGTCTCTTCCGTCACATTGATATCGGCTTCGTCGATCAAGAAGTTCGGGTCCACGCCTTCGACGTTTTCCGCATACCAGCGCGAGGTGATGACGTTCCCCGCGACGCCGTTCGCCAGGTCACTGACGACATACACGGTGTCGAACACACCGAACGTGGTGGCAGGCTGGGCGCCATCCGAATCACGCGCGGTGCGGACGTTGCTCAATGTCGGTTCGCCAACGGCACAAGCCAACTGCGCCAGGAAGAGGGCGATGACAGCGAGCAAAATGGATAATTTTTTGGATCTCATGTTCATTCTCCTTTGGTCATTAAATCAATAAATTTTCGCCATTATAAGATACCCAAAAAGAAATACCTCTCCCCTATTTGGGCTATTCCACTTCGATGTAAATGCGCTTGTTGATGGCGCCCTTGCTTTTGTAATCCACCACTTTGATCTTCCCGACCTCAGACGTGTTGGCGACGTGCGTCCCGCCGTCGGCTTGTAGGTCGAGACCAACGATCTCGACGGTGCGAACCTGCGTGATGCCTTCTGGCAGGAGATTGATCTTGGTGCGGATCAAATCGGGGATCTGGAACGCCTCTTCCCTCGGGAGGATCTTGACCCTGATCTCACGGCTTTGTGCCACCTCGATGTTGACCGCCGCTTCGATCTCGCGGACGAGTTCTCCGCGCATGGTCTCGAACTCGAAATCCATGCGTCCCTTGAGCGGGTCCATGTCGCCGCCGGTGACTTTCGCACCGTGATCGCGGAAGACCGTGCCGCACAGGATGTGCATCGCGCTATGAGTGCGCATCAACTGAAATCGTCGCACCCAGTCCAGGGTCCCGAAGGATGCGCTGCCTGGGACGGGCAATGGATCATCCCCGCCAAGAAAGTGCAGGACGTCATCCCCCATCTTCTTCACTTTTTCCACCGGGTAGACAACGCCATTCACTTGCAGGGTTCCAAAGTCACACGGTTGCCCGCCACCGCCGGGATAGAACGCAGATCGGTCAAGGACAACGGCGCGAGTCTCGGCATCCGCAGAGGTGATGGCAGCGGAAAACTCTTTGAGATAGGAATCGGTTTGATACAGAAGCTCGGTCATACGCCGATTATAGCTGATTGAATACAGATTAGGATTGGATTAGAAGTCAGTAACCCGCTTGACTTTGTTCTTTCATATATTGTATAGTATTCTGCGGTAACGAAAAGGCACTGCCCGCCGGGGTTGTGTCTTTTCTTTGCGATAATTAATCCCATTTTATACTCTGTGAGGAGAGGCAATGATCAAAGTTAGTGGTCTCACAAAAGACTATGGTTCACGCCGCGCCATCCACAATTTAAGTTTCGACGCACAACAAGGCGAAATTGTGGGTTTCCTCGGACCCAACGGCGCGGGTAAAACCACCACCCTGCGCATCCTGACCGGCTACATGCCGCCAACTGACGGCGAAGCGATCGTAGCGGGCTACGATGTCGTCGAAGAGTCGCTTGAAGTCCGCAAGCGTGTCGGCTATCTGCCGGAGACGGTTCCGCTGTACACCGATATGGTCGTCTTCGACTATCTGAAGTTTATGGGTGAACTACGCCACATCCCGAACGTGGATGACCGCGTGGAGGAAGCGCTCGACATGGTTGGGCTGATCGAACGCTCGGACGGTTATATCGGCAATTTATCCAAAGGGATGAAGCAAAGAGTGGGGCTTGCCCAGGCGCTGCTGCACCGACCTGAGGTTTTGATCCTCGACGAACCGACCATCGGTCTCGACCCGGGTCAGGTGGTGGAAGTGCGCGAGCTGATCCGCGAGATCGGCAAGGAACGCACCGTTCTGCTTTCCACCCACCTTCTTAATGAAGCCCAGAACCTGTGCGACCGCGTGCTCATCATCAATAAAGGAAAGATCGTTGCGGAAGACACGACCGAAAACCTGCAAGCCCGCCTGCTCGGCGCGGAACGCGTGGTGGTGCGTGTGCGCGGCGAAGCCGACGAACTGGCGGATACGGTCAAGCTGGTCAAGGGCGTGCGCAAGGTGGAAACGCTCGAAGACGGCGGCGTGGAATTCGAATTCGCCTCCGGCAAGGACCTCCGTCCCGAAGTCGCCAAACAGATCATCACCTCCGGTTACGACCTGCTTGAACTGCGTCCGCTCGGTATGAGCCTCGAAGAGATCTTCCTCGAACTCACCGGCAACGACGCCAAGAAGAAATAAGAGGGACGACCATGAAAAATATTTGGACGATCGCAAAACGCGAATACGACAACTACTTCAATAGTCCGCTGGCATATGTGGTGGCGTTCGCCATCCTTCTGCCGCTGGGCATTTACTTTTCCCTGATCCTGTACTTCAGTGCGCAGAACTCCTTTATGGGCGGCGGCACCGCACCGGACAGCACCCAGGTCAACTGGCTGTTCGTCTTTTTGATGGTGTTCCTCAGCCCGGCGTTGACCATGCGCCTGCTTTCCGACGAAGCCCGCATGGGTACGCTCGAGCTCATGCTCACCGCCCCCGTCCGCGACTTTGAACTGGTGGCTGGAAAATGGCTGGGCGCGATGATGTTCGTGCTCTCGGTGGCGGTGTTGACGCTGGTCTTCCCGATCATTCTGGAAAACCTGATCACCCCCGGCATTGACTGGACGCTGATGATCGCTTCGTACCTCGGTTTGATCCTGGTCATCTCTGCCATGCTGGCGCTGGGCGTGGGCATCTCTGCCATGTTCACGAATCAGTTCGCCGCCTTTTTCGTTACGCTCGGTTTGTTCTTCTTCCTCTGGTTCATGATCGGACTTCCCGCGGGACTCCTTCAGGAGAGCGGCGAATTCTTAAATTACCTCAGCCTTTCCTATCATTACGCCCAAAATATGAACAGCGGCTCCATGACCCTCGGGGGCGTTACCTATTATCTTAGTCTCACCGCGTTAGGCTTGTTCATGGGCACCACCGCAATCGAAATTCGGAGATGGCGCTAATGGCTGGCAAAAAGAAAAATCCCTACGCAAAATACGCGTTCATCGGGCTCATCATCGCCCTGTTTGCCTGTATTTCCACAGGCTTAGTCGCTTCTGCCAATGTCCTGACCGGCATCGGCATGTTCACGCTGGAAGAATCACAACAGAATATCGTGAACATCATCCTGCAGGTCAGCGTTGGACTGTTGTTCATTGGGCTCGGCGTGTACGCCTTCCTGTCACCGGATACGATCCGCCGCTTCCTCAGCGGACGCCAGGCTCGGTACGGTTCCAATTCATTGATCCTCACTGTAGCCTTCGTTGGCATCCTGATCGCCGTGAACTACATCGTCTACAACAACCCGGAACTGCTCGGCGCACCCTGGGACATGACCGCAGACCAATCCAACTCCCTGGCTCCCGAGACGTTGCAGATCCTCGCTACGCTGCCGGGAGATGTGACCGCCACGGCGTTCTATTCAGACAATCTCGACAGCACCTCGGCGACCGAACTCCTGCAAAAATTCAAAGACAACAGCGACGGAAAGTTCGACTTCAGCGTCATCAACCCGGACCTTGATCCGGTAACCGCGCGTGAAGCAGGCATCACCGGCGACGGAAAGATCCTGCTCCAAATGGGCGAGACGAAAGAGATCGCCTCCTTCGCCAGCGAGACCGAACTGGTCAAGACCATGGTCCGCCTCATCAGTCCGGAAGCGCGCGTGGTGTACTTCCTCCAGGGGCATGGTGAGATCAGCATCGAAGCTGGCGCGGAAGTCAGTTATTCCACGGTCAAGAGCACTCTCGAAGCGAAGAACTACACGGTCAATTCCCTGAACCTGTTGACCACCCGTGAGATCCCTGAAGACGCGCTCGCTATCGTCATCGCAGGTCCCACGAAGCCCGTCAGCGAAGATGAAGTGGAACTGTTGAAGACCTATGTGGAAAATGGCGGCAGCCTGGTCGTGCTCGAAGACCCGATCGTCTTCACCGACTTCGGTACCGCGCCAGATCCGCTTGCCAATTACCTTGCTCGTGACTGGGGCATCACGCTCAACAACGACGTGGTGATCGACCCGGTCAATTCGCAGAATCCCTTCCAGGCGGTCTCTTCGCTGTACAATTCCGGTCATCCCATCACCCAAAACCTGACCAGCAACCTGTTCGTGGTACTTCCTCAGGCGCGCAGTGTGGGCATTTCCAGCGAGAAGGAAAACGTCACCCAGACCTGGCTCATCAGCACCATCGAAACAGCCTGGGGTGAGACTGACCTCAACAGCGACCAGCTTTCCAACGACCTGGCTGTGGATACACAGGGTCCGTTATATCTGGCGGTGGCTGGTGAAAACGCGGTCACAACCGGACGCGTGGTCGTTTACGGCAACTCGCTTTTTGCGATCGACGGCAATTTCGATGTATACGGCAACGGCAACATGTTCATCAACTCGGTGGACTGGGCGGCAGAGCAGGAAGACATCCTGAATATCACCACCCGTCCACAGACCCAGCGCCTCTTCTCCCCGCCGACACAGGTTCGCTTCCTGATCCTGGTGCTCATCACTGTGATCGTCCTGCCCGGTCTGGTTGTCTTCTTTGGTATTTCCTCGTGGTTCGCACGACGTAAGAGAGGTTAAAGAATGGCACGCAAAACAACGAAACCAACCACCACAAGAACAAAAAAGACGAAGGAGGCGTCCACTCCGAAGCCGGGGAAACCCGTCTTCCGCCTGGGGACGTTGATCACCCTGGTCCTCTTCCTTGCGGTCATTGGCGCAGCCTATTATCTCAACCAGAATCCCATCGAAACTGAAGAGACCGCTGATGCCACTCCGACCAGCGAAACCGCGTTCGTCTTCGATGCGGAAAGTGTTGTCACCAGCATCGAGGTCAAACCGGCTCTCGGTGAAACCGTCAAGCTGGAGCGAAACGAAGAAATGGTCTGGATGTTGACCCAGCCCATCGAGGGCGAAGCGGATTCGGCGTTCGCCGAAGCGGCGGCGTCTCAGATCACGGCGCTTTCCATCTCCAGCGAGATCGACGGCGACCCTTCCATCTTTGGGTTTGAAACTCCCGGCTACACCATCACGGTCGGATTCGAAGACGGCAAGGCCAGCACGATCGAAGTCGGCGATACCACTCCGACCGAAACCGGTTATTACGTGCGGGTCGATGGAAAGAAAATGTACATCGTGGGGCTGGAAGGCATCGCCTCTCTGACTCAACTCGTGGACGCACCGCCCTATCTGGCGACGCCGACTGCATCCCCTACCGCGTCACCGATCCCGACAGAGACACCTGTCCCTGCCACATCGGAAGCAACACCCACGCCATAACCACTCCGCACCCATTGACAATTCAATCCACCAGGATAGGAGGTTCTCCTTGAGAACCTCCTATCCTGGTGGAAAATATCTGAAAGTCGTAATACAAAAGCATTGCAAAGCATCTGAAAGCCGGAAACCTATTGCTTTTCGGTCGAAAAAAGTGTATTCTAACCTTGTGATTTGTAAGACAAATAAATAAATAAATGTTGAAGGCTGGATGTCCGAATGGATGTAGAAAAAATTTTGATTGGTGATGAAGAAGAAGAATTTCCCGCGATTGCGCGTTTGATCGAACTTGGGCGGCAAAAATCCTATGTAACTCTGGACGACATTCTTCACTTTTTCCCGGAAGCGGAACAGGACGTTGAACAACTCGAAGAAGCGTTTTCCGCTTTATTGAGCGCGGGTATTCCCTTTGTGGAAGACGCCGTCTTGCCCGAACCCACCGAAGACGAATTGGTGGCTGTAGAGGAAAGCGGCGAAGCCGAACCGGAACCCGACCTGGCTCTGGACGATTATCTGGCGAACATCGACACCGACGACACGATCGGTCTGTACCTGAAAGAGGTCAGCCGCGTCCCGTTGTTGACCGCCACCGAAGAAGTGCAGCTTGCCCAACGCATCGAACGCGGACGCACCGCCCGCGAAGAACTCGCTCACGGCGCTGTTCCCCCCAAGCGCCGCCTCGAACTTCGCCGCTTCATTGAAGACGGCTGGGCTGCGCGCGAACACCTCATCACCGCCAACTCCCGCCTCGTGATCTCGGTTGCGAAGAAATATATGGGACGCGGTGTACCCTTCCTCGACCTGATCCAGGAAGGCAACATCGGTCTCATCCGCGCGACGAAGAAGTTCGATTACCGCCGCGGTCACAAGTTCTCGACCTACGCCACGTGGTGGATCCGTCAGGCTGTGACCCGCGCCATCGCCGACCAGGGGCGCACCATCCGCGTGCCGGTACACATGGGCGACCAGATCAACAAACTTCTGCGCGTTCAACACCAGTTGACGCAGCGCCTCGGGCGCGAACCGAGCGTGGAAGAACTTGCCGAAGCGTTGGATGTGCCTCCGAAGAAAGTGGAGAACATGATCCAGGTGGCGCGCCGTCCGCTCTCGCTCGAAACGCCGACGGATGACGAGGAAGATTCGGTGCTCGGCGACTTCATCGAAGACGATGAAGCTCCCCCACCCGATGACACCGCCACGTACAACCTTCTGCGCGAACACCTCGGCGAAGTGTTGAACAGCCTGCCGCCGCGCGAAGTGCGCATTTTGCAGTTGCGCTACGGCTTGCTCGACGGTCAAGCCTACACCCTCGAAGAAGTGGGCCGCAAAATGGGCGTTACCCGCGAGCGTGTACGGCAGATCGAGGCTCAGGCGCTAAGCAGACTCAGACACCCGTCCATCCGTAGGAAATTGCGCGATTATTTGGGCGAATGAACAACGACAACCTCCAATGAAAGTTGGAGGTTGTTTTTTTTGAATATTACCTTTTTTGTACCCTGATGACACGAAAATTGGGTTATGAGATAGCCATGCTAAAAGTTTACTTATTGATGGACCAGCGATAAAATCCGAAACAATATGAACTCATTACGCCTGACACGATCTCTTCCGCGCTTGCAGGATATCTTTTTCATCGCGCTGTTCGCCGCCATCCTCCTGCTCGGCAATCGCATGCTCAACCTGGACGGCGACCTGCCGAGGCATCTTCTTTTTGGGAAATACATCCTCGAGAACCGTGTTGTCCCAAACACAGAGCCGTTCATTTATCCGTACGAAGGCAGGCATTACGTCTCGCACGAGTGGCTGGTGCAGGTCATCTATTACCTCGTCTACTCTGCCGTCGGGTTAAAGGGACTCGTCCTCCTCGCCGCGATCCTGCTTGCAACCGCCTTCTATATTTCCTACAAGTATCTCGTTAAAAGATTTTCCCTCAGGCTGCCCATCCTGTTCCTTGTCGGCTGGGGAGTGGCGATCACCTCATTGAATTGGGCGATCCGTCCGCATTTGTTCTCGATGTTTCTGCTCGCCATCTGGCTCATCTGGGCTGATGAATTGCGGCGCGGCGAGAAAACCTCCATCTGGCAGTTTCCGGTATTGATGATCTTATGGAGCAACCTGCATGGAGTGTTCATTGCGGGCGTGCTGGTTCTCTTCGCATTTGCGGCGGGCTGGCTGGTGGATCGTATTTTCGATGCACATCATGCCGATAAAGCCGTTGGGAAACGACTATGGCTGGCATTCCTTTTTTCGATCCCTGCCAGTATGTTGAACCCGGGCGGAGCAGGTTCATGGAGCAGCATCCTCGGGTTCGTGAACAATCAATATTTGATGTCCCGCATGCTCGAAGCAAATGCACCGGATTTTCAACTGCCCGAAATGCGGATATTGCTGTTGTTCATCGTATTTTCCATTTTTCTGCTGGCAATCAAACGTGAGAGACTTTCCGCCGGGCAGGGATTTCTGCTCGCAGGCTTCACCGCCATGAGCCTGATGGCGTTCCGTAATATTCATTTGTACGGAATTGTCGCGCCGTTCGTGTTGGCAGAAACGCTGCCCGAGACTCGAAATCTAAGGCTGATCAACCGACTGGAAGCCACTCTCGCCAAAGTTGAAGAAAATATCACCGGTTTCCTCTGGCCCGCGGTTACTGCCATCGTGCTGGGAGTCCTTGTCCTCAGTTCCCCCATCGCGGCTACGCTTTATCAATTCGAGGCAGAGACTTTCCCCGTCCATGCGGTGAAGTGGCTCAAATCCAACCCGCAGGAAGGGTACATGTTCAACAACCTTAACTGGGGCGGGTACATCGAGCTGCATTTATATCCCCAACAAAAGACGTTCGCAGACAGTATCGCCGATGTCACCGGTGAAGTGACGATGGACTACGAAACCATCCTGACCATGAGCAAAGGCTGGGAAGAGTTGATGCAATCACACGATATCACCTGGGCGGTCATCGAACCCAACTCAGAACTGGCGCTCACACTAATCCATGAAAAAGGTTGGAATATCCTTTACGCGGATGAAACCGCCATCATCTTGAGAAAATAGTAAATCAAAAAATCCGATGAAGACAAACAGAATCGATATTTTGCCTTTGGTGATCGTACTATTTGCGCTTGCGGTACGAATGATCGGGATTCAATCCCATCCGATCTGGTACGACGAGGCATTCGCTATCTTATTTGCCGGAAAGGGATTGGATGCCATGCTCTACGGCACGCTGGCGCCCACCGGCACGGGTTCCGCGGATATTCATCCGCTGGGCTATTACACTTTTCTATGGGGATGGATGGAACTGTTCGGGACTTCCATTATTGCGGCTCGCATCTTCTCCATCCTCATCAGCCTGATCGCCCTCCTACTCGTCTACAAGATCGCAGACGAACTTTTCAACAAGCAGACTGCCCTCACATCCGCCGTCCTCTTTGCCATCCTGCCGTTTCAAATTCACTTCGCGCAGGAGATCCGCATGTACGCCTTTCTAACCATGTGGCTGCTGCTTGCCGTCTGGTCATTTCTCCACGCCCGTCATGGACACTGGAAATGGTGGATCCTCTTCGCATTTGCAAGTGCGATGGCTCAATACACTCATAACCTGGCTGTCATATTCTTGATCCCGCTTGCATTGACTCCGCTCATTCAAAGGGATTGGAAAACACTGCGCGCCATGACCCTGGCTGGACTCTCCGCCCTCATCCTTTATCTCCCCTGGCTGTTGCAGCTGCCCGCTCAATTCTCGAAGGTCAGCGCCTCCTATTGGGTGACCAAACCCGGCTTGGAAAAGATTTTCACCCTGCTTCTTTTTTATCTTCCGCATTTACCACTGCCCGGCATTGCTCTTCCCATCGGGTTGTTACTTGCCATGCTGATCCTTGCGTTGGCTGTTTTTCAAACCTGGCTGGGTTGGAAAGAAAAGGCACCATCCATAAATCGCGCATTGTGGACGGCGTATCTTGCCTTCACCCCGCCTCTTCTTCTCTGGCTGGTCTCTCAATTCGTGCCGGTTTTTATCGAGCGTGCCTTGCTGCCAGCTCATGCCATGTTCTGCATCTGGCTGGCATGGGCATTCACCCAGACCAAACTTCCCCGTCTGGTGCAAAGTTTCACCGTAGGGATGATCGTCATCAGCGCAGGGCTGGGGATCTATCAGCATGTCACCTATAATGGCTTCCCCTACGCTCCTTACACGGAGATCAACCAAAGCCTTGCTGAACGGATCACAACTGGCGATGTCATCCTGCACTCCAGCAAGTTATCCTACCTGCCTGCCTTTTATGATGACCAAACCCTGCCGCAAGGATTCATCCTTGACCCGCCCGGCAGCGGAATTGACACCCTCGCCCCGGCAACGCGCGAAGTCTTGAACGTGCAGGAATTTACAGACATCGAGGCCGCCTCGACCAATGCGGAACGGGTCTGGTTCATTATCTTCAAACAATCCATCGAAGAGTACACCGCGCAGGGACTTGCCGCCCACCCGCATCTCGAATATCTTGAGTCGAAATTCACCCTTGCATCCGTAGAAGAATGGGATGACCTCCAGGTTTATTTATTCGTCGTGCCATAAAAAAGCCCCGGCATGTAGCCGAGGCTGGGACCTTACATAACCGCATCAATTATCAATGCCAAAAAGATGAACGCAAGATACATGCTTGACCAGCGATACATCGTCCATGCGACCTTATTGCCGCCTACGCGGAAAACCTGCCACGCAGCATACAAAAGGAAAGCACCCAACACGATCGCCGAGACAAGATAGATCGTGCCTGCTAAATTTAAGATGGGCAGGAGCAATGTCACCACGATCAATATCACAGTGTAGATCAATATCTGGTTACGGGTCTTCTCCTCGCCTTCCACCACCGGCAGCATCGGCACACCTGCACGGGCATAATCACTCTTGCGGACAATCGCCAGCGCCCAGAAATGTGGCGGAGTCCACATGAAGATGATGGCAAACAAGATCCACGCCGCGAGGTTGAGCGAACCCGTAGCCGCCGCCCAGCCGACCATTGGAGGGATCGCTCCCGCGCCGCCGCCAATGACGATGTTCTGCACGGTCGCCTTCTTCAACCATACGCTGTAGAAAAATACATAATAGAAAATACCGGTCAACGAAAGCAGGGCGGCGAGCAAATTGACATACCCCGCCATAATGTAATAGCTGACCAGGCACAGTGCCAACCCATACGAAAGACCTTCGGCGGGTGTCAGGCGTCCATCCGCCAGCGGACGTTTGGAGGTGCGCTGCATGTTCTTATCGAGTTCGCGGTCGATGTATTGGTTCAAGGCGCTCGAACCCGCCGCCGCCAACCCGCCGCCGAACAACGTCAAAAACGTCAGCGACGCGGAGGGCCATGCCTTGCCGCCCGCCACCAACCCGCCGTAGGTCGTCACCAGCAGGAGCAACACAATGATCGGCTTCGACAAAATGAAGAAGTCCTTCACACGGTCCTTGAACGTGCCTTGATAATCGGCAACACCCTCCTCTTTCATCAACCCCGCAATGAAGACCAGCGTCGCCAGCGAGATCCACAGCGCAACCGCCGTCAGCGAATGGAGTACGACAAGATGAAGAGAATATTTATCGGTCGTGCTGATCGCCCCAACGAGAGACTGCCCCAAAAACAGAACGCCCGTGATGGTCGTCAACGGCAGCAGCGTCATATGATGACGCTGTTCACGCCACGCCTTACGCCACACAGCCAGCATGACGATCGACGCCATACCCACCAAAGCCAGATGGATCAACTTCAAATAACCGGTGTTCTCGGTCGGGATACAAACGGGCCAGCCCGAGCAGAACATCGCCGCACCTGTGATCGTCACCAAACGCCCCACCACCGTCAGCATGAACACCGCAACGAGCAGTAACATGGTCCTGCGTGCAAACGAAGTTTGCAGGGAATATTTCATCTTCAATCGTCCTGTTTCCGCAAATAGAATGGATAACCAAAAAACAGGATCACCGCAAAGGTGAACCACTGCAAAGCATACCCGAAATGTGAGCCTTCCGTCAATTCAAGAATCGGCTGGAACGGGATGGGCGGGGTGAGATCCCCTTCCGTTGCGGCGGGTTGAACGAATACTTCAAGAATGGGATAAGGAAACTGTGCAGACATTTTCTCCACATCGAGATTATTCCACACTGCGAGTCGGGTCCCGTCCATTGGCAGCGCATCAGCGACTCCGCCGATGGCGGGTTTGCCGTGCCCAAGCCGGATCTGTCCCGTGAGCGTGACAATACCCGCTTCATCGAAGGCGCGCCAGTCTTCAGGCGAAGAGTCGCTTTCAGCGGGGATCCAGCCGCGGTTCACCAAAACCGCTCCCCCGTCGAAAAGAAGCGGCGTGATGAGGTGGAATCCAACTTGGCCATCGTAATATTGATTCCGCATCGCCACCTGATTCTCAAAGTCATATTCACCGCTGACTGTTACCGCCCGCCATTCCATCGAAGCGATATCGTCGGGGACACCTTGACTCAAGTCCAGCATTTCCATCACGCGCATCGACTCGACCTGTGAGTTGAACGCGCGCCGCTGGTCGAGCCGATCCAACTGCCAAATACCTAGGCGGACGCAAACCGCTGTGCCCGCCAAAACCAAAAGTGTCGTGATCGCCCACTTCATCGAAAACATTCTACGCAAAACGGTCATGCAGTTTCCTTTTTCTTCGAGGGGATCAATCCGCTGTAGAGGGCGAAGATCATCGCAAGCGGAAAACCCGCCAAAAAGATTCCCCAAACGCGCGTGCGCCAGGTGACCGGTTCGCGCACGTCGAGACCGAAATAATTATCGGGCTGGAAGGTGCATTCATAGGCGAGGTGCTGTTCCGCTTCAAGTTTGAGGCTGGCGGAGGAACCGGCGGGGATCCACAACGGACCGAGGATGTGATTCTCGTTATCGTTGTTCACCACCTTGAGTGTATCCCCGACGACGAATTGCATCGAGTCGGGCACGCCTAATTGACCGCCTCCCCCCTGCCGGATCTGTTCCGCTGTGCCAGAAGGAATGACGATCTCGACAACTTTGGGCGGTCGATTCTCACGTTGGAGAAAAACATACGCCAGCTCGGTGGTCAGGGCGGCAAGCCCAAACCCGAGCACGATTGAGATCATGATTCGACCGATTGAAAAGTTCACTTTATTGCTCCAATAACAATCTTATATCATGGACGATGTCAGTGACCGGCGTTTGATAAGCGAACGTCAAGCGCAGGTTGCCTTGCAAGTCCACAAGGAATAACCGCGCGGTGTGGTTGATGATGACACCAAACGCCGAATCTGATTCCACCTCCTCGCGGACGATGGAGTAGCCGTTCCAGATCGGTTCGAGTTCACTCTTCCCCCCGCTCAAACCAATGAAAGAAGGATGAAAATGGTTCACGTAAGTCTGAATCTTTTCAGGCGTATCCCGATCCGGGTCGACCGAGACGAAGACGACCTGCACGTTTTGCGAGTCATCGCCGAGCGCATCCATGACCTGTTTCATTTCTGCCAGTGTGGTTGGGCAGACATCCGGGCAGGAGGTGTAACCGAAGAACAACAGGACGACCTTATCGCGCTGTTCGCTCAGGCGGAACTCCGCGCCATCAGCCTTCGTCAGCGCGATCTCCGGCGCAGACGGGAACGGCTCCGCAAAACTCGTGCCGCGATAGGAAGGCGGCTGGGCGAACGTGAACGCCAGGAACACCCCCAGGGTAACCAGTAAAAATATCCCAACACCGATCCAAAGTAATTTTTTATCCATTGTTTTTACTCATTTACGGAACAAGAAAGTATGTCAATTTCTTTCACACAGATAAACACGGATACGCGTCTATTATTTGATAAAACCAATCCCAGATTCTTTTCATCTGTATTTATCTGCGGTTAATCTCTTGCAAAAAAATCCGCCGCCTCATCGGCGGCGGAGGTGTTCATTATTGTACTGCCGTTCCGATCAGGTACAAGGCGGGGTAGAAGAAGATCCACACCAAGTCCACGAAGTGCCAGTAGACCGCGGCGGCTTCCACGCCCCAGTGTTGTTCGGCGGTGTAAATTCCCTTGCGGGCGTTATTCCACACCACGCCCAGGAAGATCAGACCGGTCAGCACGTGGAAGGCGTGCATGCCCGTCATCATATAGAAGACGCCGCCAACAGGACCGGTTGCCGGGTTACCGAAACTGGCGACCAAACCTTCCGCCGCCGCCAGACGCCATTCCACAAAGACGACACCGATCAAGAAGCCCAAGCCCAACACAAAGGTGATGAGCGTGTTGTTCTTGAACGTTTTGACATCGCCATACTTCATGGCGGTCTCGCCGCGATTCATAAAGAAGGATGAGATGAGCAGGACGGCGGTCACTGCCAGACCGAGCAATTGGTTAAGGTGCGGACGGGTCAGCCCGAGCAGGTTGGAACGCATCACCAGCAGACCGGCGAAGACAAAGCCGTCCGAAAGCAGGAACAGCCAAAGTCCGATCCGATTCGTGCCGGTCTTGAAAGCATAGGAGTGCTGGTCAACGTCGCCATCGTCCTCGTTCAGTTTGTAGATGTGCATGTAGTAATACATGACCAGTGCAGCTTTGATCACAGCCACCACCACAAGCAGGGGCACGGCGTTGAACGCCACGGCAATGAAATATTCGATCGCGGTCAGTACAGCCAGATAAACAAAGATCACCACACCCTGACCAAGGGCTGACGATTTATCGTGTGAATGGGTCATTTCGCTCCTCACCTGTTACTTGTGTTTGCTTTCAGCAGACTCGATGAAGCGGACATAGACCGAGTCTTTCAAGCCGTAATCGTACGGTTCGCCAACGACCTCGAAAGACTGGTCGTAATTGTGCATGGGCATCGGGGAGGGCACCTGCCACTCCGGTGAGCGCGAGTTCCAGACGTTGCCGTCGGCTTTTTCACCGCTCTTGATGCTCTTGAAGAAGTTATAGAAGAAGATCAGTACCGAGAGCGCGATCAGGAAACCGCCGATGGTCATGACCAGGTGATAGCCGTCAAGCCCAAGCGCGGGATCGTAATCCGCGATGCGGCGGCGCATTCCGAGCAGACCGGCGTACATCATGCTGAAGGTCAGGACGAAGAACGAGGGGGTCATGAGCCAGAAGTGCAATTTACCGAGTGTCTCGTTCATTTTACGTCCGGTCGCCTTGGGGAACCAGTAGTAGATCGCCGCAAAGAACGGGAAGACGAATCCGCCAAAGATGGTGTCGTGGAAGTGTCCCACGATGAAATACGTGTCATGCAGGTGCAGGTCGGTCGAGACGATGGCGTTTGGCGGACCGGACAAACCGCCCAGCAGGAAGACCACGATACCGCCCAGTACGAACAGCATCGGGGTGGGCGTGGAGATCTTGCCCTTCCACAACGTCGCCACCCACGAGAAGAACTTCACGCCGGTTGGCACAGCCACGAGCAGGGTACTGTACATGAACGGCACGCGCAGGTATTCATTCATGCCGGAGGTGAACATGTGATGCGCCCATACTACGAAACCGACCAGGGCGATGCCCAGCGAGGACATGGCGATCCAGCGGTAACCGAACAACGGTTTGCGCACGAAGACCGGCAGCAGTTCGGAGATCACACCAAGACCGGGCAGAATAAAAACGTACACCGCCGGGTGCGAATAGAACCAGAACAGATGCTGGAACAAGACAGGATTGCCGCCCTTGGCAGGGTCAAAGAAGCCCATGCCGAGCAGACGCTGGAACATGACCAACTGGAACGAAAGACCGATGAACTGCGTAGCGGTCAATGCGATGAGAGAGGTGGCGATCGCCGCCCAGACGAAGATGGGCATACGCATGGCAACCATGCCTTTGGCGCGCATGCGCAGCACGGTCACGATCACATTGAGCGCGCCCAAAATAGACGACCACCCCGCCGTGAACACGCCGAGGAAGAACATCTGCATGCCGACAGGCGCGCGGGCGGAGAGCGGCGGATAACCGGTCCAGCCGGTGTCGAAGCCGCCGAGGAAAAGGCTGGAGACGAGCAAGACCGCCGCGGGAACGGCGATCCAGTAGGAGAACGCGTTCAGGCGCGGGAACGCCATATCCTGTGCGCCAAGCATGAGCGGCACCACATAGTTGATGATGCCGGAGATGCCAAGCAGGATCGACACGATCATGATCATGCCGTGCAGGGACATGAGCGTGTTGTAAAGCTGCGGTCCGTTCTGACCGAATAATTTCATATCGGTGGTCAGGAACTGGAGTTGGGAGGCAGCCAGCTCGGTGCGGAAGATGAGCGCAAACAAACCGCCGATGCTGATGAGCGCCAGTGCCACGAGCGTGTATTGAATACCGATGACCTTATGGTCGAGTGAGAGGTTGACGAACTTCTCCCAGCCAGTGTAATGTTCTTCATGCTGCTCGGGCGTATCGATACCGCGCGCCCATTTGAACCAGTCACCGGTCACGCCGGAACCGGCTAAAAAGAACAGCACACCGAACAGACCACCCACCACCCAGGCGGGCTCGGTAAAGAAGAAGGTGTCTGTGATACTTAAGCCCATCAAAGCGCGAATGCCCGTCACCAGACCGCCGCCCACCAGGGTGCCGATCAACTGCCAGAACAAGCCGCGCGCAAGGGCGCTTGAAAAGAATTTCTTCATAAGAGTTCCTCTTCCAATTATTTCAGCGTTTGGATGTACGCGATAAGGTTCGCAATGTCTTCGTCCGTCAACGCGGCATACGGCGGCATGACGGATGGGGATGGGAAGCCGTTCACGATCTTCGCATTCGGGTCGCGGATGGATTCAATGATGTAGGCTTCATCCACAGTGATGGTTGAGCCGTCAGCGAGCTGTTCTTCCTTACCGAACACACCGAACCAGGTCGGACCGGTGAGCGCGGACCCGTCAGCGGAGTGACAGCCAATACAGCCGTTCGAAACTGCCAGCAGTTTGCCCCTCCCTTCAGGGGTTTGAGCTGCGGCGGCGAGCTTCTGCTGTTCAACGATCCAGGCGTCATAGTCGGTCTGGGACGAGATCACGATGGGGCTTTCCATGTACGCGTGGGAGGTGCCGCACAATTCAGCGCAGCGCACTTTGTAGCTGCCCTCAATCGTCGGGGTGATGCGGTATTCGGTCGTGCGACCAGGCACAACATCTTGTTTGAGGCGGAATTCAGGAACCCAGAACGAGTGGATCACATCCACGGCTTCCATTTTAAGGAGGACTTGTTTGTTCACCGGCAGGTGCAGTTCGGTGCTGACGATCCCGTATTCCGGGTACTCGAACGTCCACGTGAACTGCTGCGCTTTGACGTTGACCACATATGCGTTCGGGTCAGCGCGGCGCACCTCCCCCAGCGAATACGCGCCCAGATAAGCGAACACAACCACGATGATGAGCGGGACAACCGTCCAACCGATCTCGAGCGTGGTGTTGCCTTCGATGTGCTCCGCATCTGTGTTGTCGTTCTTCTTGCGTTTGAAGACAACCAGACTATAGATCATCGGCACAAAGATGAGGGCGAACAAAAAGGAAATGACCATCATTTCCAGGTTCCACATATGGTCTATCGAAACCGCCTGCGAACTTGCCGCAACCGGGTGCATTTGCTTTGCCAAGCCAATGACATCGAGACCAAAGTATGTGAGAACGGTCATGAGGATGACCAGTATCCCCACAATGACAAAATGGTGCATAGCTCTCTCTCCTGAAAAGATTCAAAACGGGGAAAACCCCGGTGATTAATATGAGAATCGGACAAATTTTGTATTATTTGTCGTAATTTTCACAATTTCTGATTATAACAAAGACCGTCATAGTTGTCACGATTTAATGTGACAGATTTATGCCGGTCAAGATCTCACTCCCAGCCGATAAAGTCATATCACAATTTCAACGAACGACGACGCCAGATAAAGATCGTTCGGGTTACTTTCAAACCAACGGCTACCCACCAAGCTCCGAGAGCAATGCCGCGCTGTGTTCCGCCGGGCGGACGTTCTCATACACTTTTTTGATCTCACCGTTCACATCGATCAAAAAGGTCGTGCGCAAAACCCCTTCATACTCCTTGCCCATAAATTTCTTCGGTCCCCAAACCTCGTACAGGTCACAGACTTTATGACCTTCATCCGCAAGCAATGGGAATTGAAGTTGAAATTTATTTTTGAACTTGACATGCGACGCCACAGAATCGGGACTAACACCGAGGATGACCACCCCGGCTTTTTCATACGCCGAATAATCGTCACGGAAATTGCAAGCTTCCTTTGTACATCCCGGCGTATCATCCTTGGGATAGAAATACAGCACCACATTTCGTCCGCGGAAATCAGAAAGTTTGCGAAGCGTGTTGTTATCATCCATTAACTCAAAATCGGGCGCCGGGATACCGGAAGAAATGGGCATTTGTGTGTCTCTCCTATCCAAGAATGCGCGCTATTATAACTGCATTGTCAAGAGCATTTGCACACATCGTCACAAAGAAAGTGCCTTCTAATGAATAAACCATATCCACTCCCTGGCACGAAAAGAACGCGAAGAAATAATTTGGAACCCGGGCATCTGAGGCGGGTAAAGAATTGATCTATTTCGTACGGCGAGTTTTATCTCGTCGAGAATTATTGCGCGACATAAATGTCACGCTACTTTACTTCCAAGTACAAATTTACTGGTCAACAGGCGAAATATGTGCCGGGGGTTGGGGTGTTCAAAAAACGCCCTTTTCATCTATAGGCGGCAAACCTTACGGTATAATTGCCCCGCCTGTTGCGCGTAAAAACCCGCCCGGGGATGTGCTGGAATTGGCAGACAGGCATGACTTAGGATCATGTGCCGCAAGGCGTGTGGGTTCGACCCCCACCATCCCCACTACACTCCGTCGTTACGGGCGTATTTCGCAAAGCCATCCCCCACCGGGAGGGCTGTACCGGAAAATCAACTCCCCGCCATGACGTAAAAAGGAAGAGACATTGAACATCGAAAAACAATTTCAGGAAGACCATTCCGTCAAGCTGGTCGTGGAAGTAGACCCGCAGAAGATGGAGAGCTATAAGAAGAAGGCTGCGACGAAGATCTCCTCACGCGGAAGCATTCCCGGTTTCCGCCCCGGCAAGGCACCCTACCACGTTGTCGTGCGCATGTACGGCGAAGCAGCGATCACCGAACAGGCAGTTGACCTGTTCATCGACTCTGAATACTCGAACATCCTCAAGGAAGCGGATATCAACCCCGGCGCGTCTGGCACGCTCGAAAATATCGAGAGCATGGACCCGCCCAGGTTTACCTTTAGCGTTCCCCTCGCTCCCACCGTGGACCTTGGCGATTATCACTCCGTCCGCATGGACTATGAATGGAAGGCTCCCGAAGAGAAAGACGTGGAAGCCGCCATCGAAGACCTGCGCCAGATGTATGCTTCCACCGAGACCGTGGAACGCGCCATCGAAGTCGGCGACTATGTACTACTCGATGTGAAATCAGAAACTCCGGAATTGAACCGCACCGGCTTCGCCACCTTTGTCCGCGAGGAAGACCGCGACACCGAGTGGCCCTACAATGGGTTCGCGAAGGAACTCGTCGGCTTGAAAGCTGGCGAGAGCCGCACCATCAAGCACACCTTCCCTGAAACCTGGGAAGTGGAAGAACTGAAAGGCAAGAGCGTCGAGATCGAAGCAGCCATCAAGACCGTGCGCGGTGTGACCCTGCCGGACTTGAACGATGAGTTTGCCAAGATGACCGGCGCGGGTGAATCGCTCGACCAATTAAAAGAAGCGGTAAAGAAAGACGTCGAATCCCGCTCGCAGGCGGATTATGACGATACCTACTTCGTCGAGTTGATCGAGAAGTTGAAGGGGTTCGTCACGATCAAATATCACGCGCACACGCTCGAACATGAAGGGGAGCATGTATTGAATGACCTGTCGAGCCGCCTCTCCCAGCAGAACATGGACCTGGATACATACTTCAAGGTCCGCAATACCACGCGCGAAAAGTTCATCGAAGAGGAAGTCAACCCTGTGGCGCAGAAACGCCTCGAGCGCGGCTTGATCCTGGATGAGATCGTGCGCCTCGAAAAGATCCAGATCGACGATGATGCCTTGAACGTGGAATACAACAACGCCCTCAACAATCTTGTGATGCAGGGTGTGGACCTGAACAAGCTCAGCGGCGGACGAAAAGGTCAGCGCCAGTTGAGCGAAGCCATCGCGATGGATGCCGCCAGCCGGGTGATGACCCGCAAGGCGCTGGATATGCTCAAATCGATTGCGACGGGCAATTACAAGCCGGTTGAAGAGACGAAGGAAGAAGAGTCGAAGGAAGATTCTAAAGAAGAAGCCGTTCCCGCCGAGGACAGCGAAGAAAAAGCCGCAGAGTAGACAAGGCTCATTTTGGGCTGGCAGGCTTGAGGTCCGGTTTGAGGCGAATGTATTGGAATCGTGTATCAATCTCTAATGAAAATCCAATACAGGTTCGGTAGCATTGTCCCAATCAAATAAGGAGACAACATGATCCCAGATTTTAAAAATGTAGTGCCGATGGTCGTCGAGAATACGGGCCGCGGCGAACGCGCTTACGACATTTACTCGTTGCTGCTGCGCAATAACATCATCTTCCTTGGCACGCCCATCGATGACCAGGTGGCGAACGTCATCGTGGCTCAGTTGCTTTTCTTGAATCACGAAGATCCTGAGAAGGAAATCCGCATGTACATCAACTCGCCCGGCGGACAGATCTACGCGGGGCTGGCGATCTACGACACGATGCAGATCATCTCGAACCCGATCAGCACTGTGGCTGTCGGCGTGACCGCTTCCTTCGGGACCGTGCTGTTGACCGCCGGTACGAAGGGACGCCGCTACGCCCTGCCCCACGCGACCGTCCACATGCACCAACCGCTTGGCGGCGCTCAGGGTCAGGCGACCGACATCGAAATTCAGGCGAAGCAGATCCTGCGCTTGAAGGCGCTGCTCAACGGCGTGCTTGCGAGACACACCGGGCAGACGTTGGAAGTGATCGAACGCGATGCCGACCGTGACTTCTACCTCGATGCCCAACAGGCTGTGGATTACGGTCTGGTGGACCAGGTGATCGATACGCCGGAGAAGGCTATCAAATAGTCGGTAGATCGGTAAATTAGTAAATTGGGAATTGGTGAGACCCTGAGGAGAGATCTTCGGGGTCTTTTGCTTTATGTGTATAATGCTCGCAGCGGTGATTCATAATACGTGATACGTGATCCGTAAAAAAACCAAATCCAAAATCAGAAATCGTAAATCGAATGCTTCCTTCAAATATCAAAGCTCTTATTCTCGACATGGACGGTGTGCTCTGGAAGGGCGATGCGCCCATCGGCGACCTGCCTGCGACGTTCAAACGCATCCGCGAGCGCGGACTGAAATTCATGTTTGCCACCAACAACGGGACGAAGACTCCCGAAGAGTATCAAAAGAAACTCGCCCAACTCGGCGTGGATGTAGAATCGACACAGGTCCTGACCTCCGCGCTCGGGATCGCGTCCATGTTGGAGCGGGAATTTCCGCGCGGGACGAAGATCTTTATGATCGGCGAGGATGGCATCCGCGTGGCGCTGGAGGATAAGGGATTCGAGATCCTCAGCGTGGACGATGCGCCGCAAGCACAGGTGGTGGTGATGGGTCTCGACCGGAGCATTACCTTCCAAAAGATCGAGGAAGCGACCCTGCTCGTGCGCGCTGGCATTCCTTTTTATACGACCAACACCGACCGCACCTTCCCCACTCCGCGCGGAGAGATCCCCGGGGCTGGGTCGTGGCTGGCGGTGGTGATATCCGCAACAGGTGTGCAGCCGACCGTGGCAGGAAAGCCGTTCCCATTTTTGATGGAACTCGCGCTGGAACGTTTGGGGACTTCAAAGGAAGAGACGCTCGTGGTCGGTGACCGGCTCGAGACAGACATCGCGGCAGGTCAGGCAGTGGGATGTCCCACCGCGTTGATGTTGAGCGGCGTATCCTCAAAAGAGGAAGCACAGGCATGGAAGCCCGCACCGTCGATCATTGCGGCGGATCTGGCTGAGTTGGTCCGTTGAAAAACAGTAGGATGCAGGAACATGGCTTACCTAGGGTGTATATGCAAATTAATGGTCATGTCACCCTGAGCGATAGCGAAGGGTCTCTTACTTGCCCAAAACAGGTAAATCTTGAGCAAAAGTAGAGATTCTTCGTCGCTCCGCTCCTCAGAATGACATGCTTTGGCATTTTGCATACAGACCAAGGATTTTATTAGGACGCGGACGAGCGCGGATTGACGCGGAAAATCATAAATAATCTAAGTTTCTATCTTCATTTCTTATTTTGTATTGGTGCATGTGTTTTAACGCACACCTGCCCTTGCGGGCGGTGCAAGGGCAGCCGCCAGGACGCTAAGAGTTTGAAGCTTTTTCTTTGCGACTCTGCGCCTTTGCGTTGAAGTTTTAGTCACAATCTCAATAGGTGGCAACTTGTGATAAGTAATTAAAAAGAGACCTGTGTTAATTAAACAGGTCTCTTTCTGTACAATTTAGCTTTACTGACAGCTTTTTGAGTCAGTTTTTATTTCAGCTGTGCCTGTGCTGTTGAAAGATGAAACACCAAATGTTGATGAAACACCCGCATCAAAGAAGTTACCAGACGGCAAAGTGAACGATGTGGCATTTGCAGAAGCCTGTCCGATCTGGGTTCCATTCATGTAAATATAGAACCCGGTTTCATTATTAGACAAATCCTCCCATGTGAGAGTTCCGGCATGTTCATACTTGGTACCGCCGTCCGGGGTACAGCTAAGAGTAACATTCGGGTTGTTCACAGGAGCAGGAATGGACGGGGTGGCAGTTACGCCAGTCGCCGTAGCCGTCACTGTCCCTGTGGTACCTGTACCACCCACCTTCACTTTGATATAGAACGACGAACCAAAGTTCTGACCGCTGTCGTTTGTCAGGATCCAGTAGCCAAGCGCGTCCCCCGCGGTGGCAGGCGCGGTCATATTTACAGAAATATCAGCAGATTGACCCGCAGCGACGGAGATGCCAATGGGAGTGGTCGTGCCGCCCATCGCATTGCCGGAGACGAAGCTGACTTTATAAGTAGCGGTCCAGGCACAGGTGCCGGTGTTCTGTAATTTCCAGGTCTTGACAATGGCTTGACCGGGCGTCACGACCGTATCATCCGGGTAGGTAACATCACTGACATACGCCGAGTTGTCACAACCCACTGCGCCGGAAGCGCCGCCCCCGCCCACGGGTGCGACCGTGCTGGTCTGCAGGACGAATAACGTCGGGCTCACTTGCGGAGTGAGGGTGGCTGATGGGGTTTGAGTAACCGTCGTCGGTGTGACGGATGGTGAAGCGGCTTGGAGCGTCAACTGCTGGACCGCAAGCGTCGCCGCCGCGTTGGTGTAGACGGCGTTGACATCATCCGTGCCATCGTCCCCGCCGCCGAAGGACAATGCCAGTGCGGTGATGCCAGAAACGACGAAGAGTCCCACCAAAACCCACAAAACCGTGTTTCGCGGAAAGGTCGATTTTTGTTTCATTGGTTTCAACATAAGTTCTCCTTTGTTTCCTTGCAAGGTTAAGAATTATATTGGGGAAAAATTAAGGAAATATAGGAATTTCCCTACGAATTCCCTACTTCTTTTGTACTTTGGTTAAAGTTTCAGTAGGTTTATGAACGAAGTAGAGCGGGAGGAAGTTCCCAGGCAGTTGGGTAGGGTAAAATCATTTGAATTCGAAAAATCTCCCATGCTCATCTATGACCTCGACCTTCCCTCCCTTGAATCCCTTCTGAAAGACTGGAACGAACCTGCCTATCGCGCAAAGCAGATATGGCAGGGACTATACCAGCATCTTTACAACTCCCCGGACCAATTTACCAACCTGCCCAAATCCCTTCAATCTAAGCTTGCGGCGGAGTTCACGTTCATGCCGTTCACCATACGGACGTATCTCGACTCATCCGATCAATCCACGCGCAAGACATTGTTTCAATTGCCGGATGGGAATTTGATCGAGTCCGTGTTGATGCGCTACGGCGACCCCGCGGATGACCCGCAAATGTCCACCTCCGCTACGAACCGGCGCGGCGCGAAGAATCGCCGCACCTTGTGCATCTCCACCCAGGCTGGATGCGCAATGGGATGTGTCTTCTGTGCGACCGGTCAACAGGGATTCAAGCGCAACCTGACCAGCGGCGAGATCGTGGCGCAGGTGATGTATTACGCGCAGATGCTCAGGGAAAATGACGAAGCCGTGACCAACGTGGTCTTCATGGGCATGGGCGAACCGTTCCACAACTACGAGAATACCATGTCTGCCATTGACCGGCTCAACGACCCTGACGGCTACAAGTTCGGCGCGCGGCGGCTGACCATCTCCACGGTGGGACTCGCTCCGCAGATCCGGCGCTTCGCGGATGAGGGGCGGCAGGTCAACCTCGCCATCTCGCTGCACGCGGCTGACGATAACGAACGGCTCGCCATCATGCCGATTAACAAGCGTTACAAGATCAACGACGTGATCGAAGCCTGCAAGTATTACATCGAGAAAACGCATCGCCGCGTGACCTTCGAGTGGGCGCTCATCAGCGGCGTCAACGACTCGCCGGAGGTGGCGAAGAAACTCGCCGCGCGGTTGAAGGGACTGCTGTGCCACGTCAACGCCATCCCGCTCAACCCCACCCAGGGATTCGACGGACAAGCGACCGACCGTGAGCGGGCGCAGATTTTCAAGGAAACGCTCGAAGCAGCCGGGATCCCATGCACGATCCGCATGCGGCGGGGGATCGACATCAATGCAGGCTGTGGTCAACTCGCCGGGGCGATGTCAGAATAATTCCAATGTAGGGCTATCACCTATCACCAGACCGGAAATTCCCCAAATGCCGGGAGATTGCTTCGGCTTCGCCTTGTAATGATGGTTTATTCCTTACGCAAAGATTACAAAACGCCCTGATATAATACCCCTCTCACTTCATATTAAACTTTCTCACATATCATCGACAACGATCAAAAACGAACATTTCTTATTTAATCAGGTGACTCTCAATGGAATCAAAACAAAAATGGCTTGACCGTCCCATTCATCCCGCATTGCCCGCCATCACGAACGAGGTCGTGATCTTCGCCCTCATCATAGTATTCGCCGTGGTCACGCGCTTTTACGACCTCGGAGCGCGCGTGATGAGTCACGACGAAAGCCTGCACACCTACTTCTCATGGCTGCTCTACCGCGGACAGGGCTATGAGCACTCCCCCATGATGCACGGACCGTTCCAATTCCATAGTATCGCGCTTTCCTACTTCCTGTTCGGCGCGAACGACTTCACCTCACGCATCCCCGCCGCCCTGTTCAGCATTGCCACCGTCTGGATGGTCTGGTACTGGCGGTCTTATCTCGGCAAATGGGGCGCCTTGATCACCGGGTTTCTGCTGGTCATCTCCCCGTACATGCTGTATTACGGACGATACGTCCGCAACGAGTCATTCGTCGCATTCTCCGGCGTGGTGATGCTATATGCCATGCTGCGTCACTTCGAAGAGGGCGGAAAGAAATATCTTTATTTCTTCGCCGCCGCGCTGGCGCTTCACTTCACCTCGAAAGAGACTTCCTTCATCTACACCGCACAGGCGTTGATGTATCTCGCCATTTACTTCGTGGTGAAAGTCACCCGCCGTCCCTGGCAAAATGCCATCGGAGAATATCGCGCCTTCATCATCGCGCTAAGCGTGACCATTCTGCTGGCGGGTGTCGCCGGTGGATACATGCTCGTCACCCGCGACGCATCCACGCTCACCGGGACGGAGACTGCCGCGCCCGCCAACCCATCGGAGACGGCTTCGCCACTTGCCCCGCCCGATACGGGGACGTTGACCCTGAATTTGATCCTCGCCGGAGCCGCGCTCGTCTCACTCGTAGTCACCGGCTATTTCCTGATCCGCGGCTACACATGGGAGCGTATCCGCGAAGAGCGTTCCTTCGAGTTGCTCATGGTGGCAGGCACCATCGTCCTGCCGCAGCTCTCCCCCTTCCTCATCAATCTGACAGATATCACCATTCCCACGTCTGCGTCTGAGGTGCAGGCGCTCGGCGGGAATATGCAATCCATCCTCATCATCGGCGGACTGCTTCTGCTGACCTTCGCGTTATCCGCCGTCGCCGGTCTGTTGTGGAACCCCGAGAAATGGTGGAAGACCGCCCTGGTCTTCTGGGTTCCGTTCACCATTCTTTACACCACAGTCTTCACCAACAGCGACGGCTTCTTCACCGGCACGATCGGGTCGCTGGGATATTGGATCGTTCAACAGGATGTGCAGCGCGGCAGTCAGCCCTGGTATTACTACGTGCTCGTTCAGATCCCCATTTATGAATTCCTGCCCGCACTTGGTCTTTTCCTTGCGATCATCATCGGGCTGCGACGCAACCCCGCCCCCATCCCCGAAGGCGAAGAGCAAGTTCTTTACATGCTCGATGAAAGCCGCTCAGAGGAGCGGAACTTTACCAACACCTTCACCCTTTTGATCTGGTGGAGTTTCCTAAGCATTATCGCGTTCACCTACGCCGGTGAACGCATGCCGTGGCTGACCGTCCACATGACCCTGCCCATGATCTTCATCACCGGCTGGGCGCTGGGACGTATCATCGACACGACCGATTGGGAAACTCTCAAGGGACAGAATGTCCCGTTGACTATTTTGACTCTGGCAATTTTTGTCGCCAGCACCGGCAGGGCGATCTTGATGTGGAACGGGGCGATCCGTCCGTTCCAGGGACAGGCACTCGAACAGCTACAAGCGACGAACGCCTTCCTGCTTCCGCTGATCGTTGCCATCCTGAGCATGGCAGCCGGAGTTTACTTCCTGCGCACATGGACGATGAGAAATTTCCGGCACGTCTTAACGCTGGTGTTCTTTGTGGCGCTCGGCGTGCTGACCATGCGCGCCGCCTTCCGTGCTGCCTACATCACCTACGATCAGGCGACTGAATTCCTGGTGTACGCTCACAGCGCGTCCGGCGTCAAGGAGATCATGGAGCAAGCCGAGGAAATTTCCCGGCGCACCACCGGCGGGATGAGCGTGGCGATCGCCTACGATGCTTCCGCACCGGATACGGGCGTCTCATGGCCCTTCGCCTGGTACATGCGTGATTACACCAACCAGCGCACCTTCGACCAACCCACCCGCGGATTGCGGGACTCGGTCATCATCATTGTGGATGAAAAGAATTTCGACAAGATCGAAGCCGCCATCGGTCCCGGTTATTACCGCGTGGATTACATCCGCATGTGGTGGCCCATGCAGGATTACTTCACCCTCTCGTATGACCGCGACGCAACCGTGCCCTTCCCCGAGGATTACAAGTGCAATGGACTGCTTGGTTTCTTAAAGCTGGTCAAATCGAAGGATTATTCCCTCTTCTGCGAAGGCTTCACCGATCCGCAGATCCGCGCGGGCATCATCCAGATCTGGTTGAACCGTGATTACTCCCAGTTCGCCGCCGCAAAGGGACGCTCCGACCTCGACCTCGTCAACTGGAATCCTGCCGACAGAATGCGCCTCTACATCCGCCAGGACGTGGCAGCGCAGATATGGAACTACGGACTGGCACCCAGCTCTGAGCCGGTCACCGTGGACCCCACCGAAGGAAAATACATTCTGCTTTCCGCCGACCTAACCTTCGATGCCGCGCAGGCTGTGCCGGTGCTGCTCAATACGCCGCGCTCGCTCGCCGTCGCGGAGAATGGCACGGTCTACATCGCCGATTCACAAAACCACCGTGTCCTGCACCTTGATCTGGAAGGGAACGTTCTGCATGAATGGGGCACCTTCGCGGATGGCGTGAGCAACCCCGTCGGCGATGGCACATTCAATGAACCGTGGGGCATCGCGATCGGACCGGATGGTTCGGTCTACGTCACCGATACCTGGAACCATCGCGTCCAAAAATTCTCCTCCACCGGCAGATTCATCAAAGCATGGGGCGTGTTCGGGCAGGGTGAATCCCCCGAAGCCTTTTACGGTCCGCGCGGACTAGCGGTGGATGCCGAGGGACGCGTCTACGTCACCGATACGGGCAACAAGCGCATCGTCGTCTTCGACAAAGACGGGAACTTCATTACGCAATTCGGCAGCGCCGGATTCGACCCCGGTCAGTTCGATGAGCCGGTCGGCATCGCCATCGACAGGAACGGCACGGTCTACGTCGCCGACACATGGAATCAGCGCATCCAAACCTTCACTGTGACTGAAACGGACACAGGTCCGATCTTCGAGCCGGATAAACAATGGGACGTGTTCGGCTGGTTCGGTCAATCGCTGGATAACAAGCCCTACATCGCCGTGGATGAAAATCTGCATGTCTTCATCACTGACCCGGAAGGGTATCGCGTGATCGAGTTCGACCAGAACGGTGAAGTCGTGCGCGTGTGGGGTGACTACGGTGACACTGCCGCCAACTTTGGCATTGCTTCCGGCATCGCCGTGGATAATGACGGTCACGTTTGGGTCTCGGACAGCGCTTTCAACCGTGTGATGCGGTTCACACTTCCATAAAACTTTAACGAGATAAATCTCGCCGTACAAAGCAGGCATGGTGTTCAAACACCATGCCTGCTTTGTAACTTGACCGTATTTCGAAGGTGGTATAATGCCGATGCTTTATAGCAAAATATCCCCCGAGGGAGCAGAATGAAACTCCACGAATACCAATCGAAAAACATTTTTTCAAAGTTCGGCATCCCCATACCCAAGGGACGCGTTGCGACCACCGCCCAGGAAGCAAAACAAATTGCAGAAGAGCTCGGTGGTCGCGTTGTCGTTAAGTCGCAGGTGTTGGTCGGCGGACGCGGCAAAGCCGGTGGCGTAAAACTCGCCAAAGACCCCGGTGAAGCGGAACAACTCGCCACCCAGATCCTCGGCATGGAGATCAAAGGTCTCCCCGTCCGCAAGGTATTGGTGGATGAAGCCTCCGCGATCGACCAGGAAATTTACTTCGCCATCACCGATGACCGCGCCTCGAAGAAACCCGTCCTTATCGCTTCCGCCGCCGGTGGCATTGACATCGAAGAAGTTGCCGCCAAGACACCGGAAAAGATCATCAAGGTCTATATCGATCCGCTGCTCGGTCTGCGCGAATATCAGGCGCGCGATGTGGCGGTTGCCATCGACCTGCCGCGCGATCACTGGAAGGATTTCACCAAGATCGCCATGGGCTTGTGGGAAGTGTACAAAGGCACCGACGCTTCACTGGCAGAGATCAATCCGCTGGTCATTACAAAAGATAAGAAGATGATCGCGCTCGACGGCAAGATGATGATCGACGACAACGCGCTCTTCCGCCAGCCCGAACTTACCGAAATGCGCGATACCGACGAAGACGCGCCCGCTGAGATCGAAGCAAGAAAGTACGGTTTATCCTTCATCAAGCTGGACGGCAACATCGGCTGCATGGTCAACGGCGCCGGTCTCGCCATGACCAGCATGGACGTGATCAAACTCTTCGGCGGCGAACCCGCAAACTTCCTCGATGTCGGCGGCGGCGCAGGCGCTGAAAAAGTCGCCGCAGCCATGCGCATCATCCTGACCGACCCGAACGTCAAAGCCGTGTTATTCAACATCTTCGGCGGCATCACCCGTTGTGACGAAGTTGCCAGGGGCATCCTGGTTGCGATGGACGAAGTCAAGCCGAAGGTTCCGATGGTCGTACGCCTCGTTGGGACGAACGCGGAAGAAGGTCGTGCATTGCTCGAGAACGCCAACATGATCACGGCTGAAACTCTCGCCGACGCAGCCAAGAAAGCCGTCGCCGCGGCAAAGGGATAAACAACTCGTAGGGATGACCTTCACGGTCATCCGGGCAGGGGTAAACCCTGCCCCAACGAAGGAAATCATTATGAGCATACTTGTAGATAAAAACACACGCCTTCTCGTGCAGGGCATTACCGGCAACGAAGGCTTATTCCACACCACCCAAATGGCTGCCTACGGCACGAACATCGTCGGCGGCATTACCCCCGGCAAAGGCGGCGAATGGGTGCTGGACGGAAAGATCCCCGTATTCGACTCGGTCAAATCCGCGAAGGACGCCACCGACGCCAACGCCACGATCATCTTCGTCCCCGCGCGCTTCGCGCCCGATGCGATGTTCGAGGCTGCCGACGCGGGCATCCCGCTCATCATCTGCATCACCGAAGGCGTCGTCATCCACGACATGATGCGCGTCCGAAACTATCTCGATCAGAAAAGAGTCCGTCTCATCGGTCCGAACTGCCCCGGTCTGCTGACCCCCGGTGAAGCCAAGGTCGGCATCATCCCCGGCAACATCGCCATCCCCGGCAACGTCGGCGTGGTCTCCCGCTCCGGCACGCTGACCTACGAAGTGCTCTACGCCATGAAGAACCTCGGCATGGGCGCGTCCACCTGCGTGGGCATCGGCGGTGACCCGGTCAACGGCACCAACTTCACCGATGTGCTCGAAATGTTCGAACACGATCCCAAGACCGAAAAGGTCATCATGATCGGCGAGATCGGCGGCAACGAAGAAGAAAGAGCCGCGAACTTCATCGCCTCCAAAATGACCAAACCCGTCGCAGCCTTCATCGCCGGTCAGACCGCCCCTCCCGGCAAGCGCATGGGGCACGCAGGTGCGATCATCGAAGGCGGCGCTGGCACGGCTGCCGACAAGGTCAAGGCGCTCGAAGCGGCTGGCGTCAAAGTCGCCAAGCACCCGGAAGAAATTCCGACCCTTCTCATGTAAAAGGTAGTGGCACAGCGGAACCGTTATAGATAAACCCCTAAACGACCCGCTGTGCCACTACTGTGCCCCAACCGTCAAATCCTCTCAGAATCACGTAGAGCCGCCTGATACAGGCGGCTCTACGGTTATAATCCCAAAATCGAATTACTTCTTGCGCGCGTCAATATAAGTGACGGCTTCACCCACAGTGGTGATCTTCTGCGCATCTTCGTCCGAGATCTCAGCGCCGAACTTGTCTTCGAACGCCATGATCAATTCGACGAGGTCGAGCGAATCAGCCTCAAGGTCTTCACGGAATTTCGCTTCCATCGTGATCTTCGCTTCATCCGCGCCAAGCAGATCTTTGATAATATTCTTTACTTCATTGTATGTCTCTGACATATCATCCTCCAGATTGGTATACGTAATTTCTATTGTAATCGCCTGACTTGCACTGTCAAGCCGACATTATCAAACACAGGAACACCCCCTCATGACAAAAGTTGCGCCGATAGACCAGCGGAAAGCCGACCACATTAAAATCAACTTAGAGCAGGATGTCCGTTCTGCGCTGACGACCGGACTCGAACATTATCATTTCATCCATGAAGCCCTGCCCGAACTGGACCTGAACCGCATCGACACGACCCTGAGCCTTTTCGGCAAGACCCTGGCATCCCCCACCCTGGTCAGTTCGATGACCGGCGGGACAGACGAAGCCGAGACGATCAACCTGAGGCTCGCCGAAGCCGCGCAGGAATGCGGTGTCGCCATGGGAGTCGGTTCGCAGCGCGCCGCCATCGAACATCCCGAACAAGCGCGGACCTTCCAAGTCCGCCGTGTTGCGCCGGATATTCTGCTGTTCGCCAACCTCGGCGCCGTACAGCTCAACTACGGCTACGGCGTGGACGAATGCCGCCGCGCCGTGGACATGATCGGAGCCGACGCGCTTTACCTGCATCTCAATCCGCTGCAAGAAGCCGTGCAAGACGCGGGCGATACGAACTGGGTCGGCATCGCAAAAAAAATAGAAGAAGTCTGCAAGCAACTCGAAGTGCCGGTCATCGCCAAGGAAGTCGGTTGGGGCATCTCAGAGAAGACCGCCAAACTCCTCGCGGACTGCGGCGTCTCTGCCATTGACGTGGCAGGCGCGGGCGGCACAAGTTGGTCACAGGTCGAAATGCACCGCGCGCCGGACGAATTCACCCGTCAACTGGCGGCGACCTTCGTCGGCTGGGGAATTCCCACTGCGGAATCAATTGTCAGCGTGAAAAGAGCCGTGCCCGGCATGACAGTCTTCGCCAGCGGCGGAATCAAAGACGGACTCGACATCGCCAAATGCATCGCCCTCGGCGCGACCCTGGGCGGCATGGCAGGTCAGTTCCTCAAAGCCGCGGCAGTTTCCACCGAAAAAGCCGTTGACATGATGAAGCTGACCAAGCGGCAGATCGAAGTGACGATGTTCGCGGCGGGAGTTGAAACGTTGGAAGGGCTTGCCTCGAGGCTGGTCGAAGGGTGAAGGTTGGAAAGGTAGAGACGGTAGACAGGTAAACAAGTAGACAGGTTGTATAATTGAAATAGAGGTGTCCTATGGTCACAATTACAGTTACCCTTTCAGAAGAGCGTTTGCAAAAATTACAAGATCTCGCAAAACGATTTAATATCCCCACAGAAGAATTACTACGGGTAAGTTTTGAGGAACTTGTTGCCCGCCCGCAGGAGGATTTTCAAAAAGCGCTTGAGTACGTTTTAACAACATACAAGGAACTTTACAAGCGGCTGGCATAATAATGCGCTCATTAACCATTGCTGAGATCCTTGAAGCATACCAGCGCATCATGCAACAAACCGGTGGATTGATCGCCATCCGTGATTTCGGTGCGCTCGAATCAGCGCTCGCCCAACCTCATATGACCTTCAGCGGAAATGAACTATATCCCGGCATTGCGGAAAAAGCCGCAGCGCTGGGATTTTCTTTAATCCAAAATCATCCTTTTGCAGACGGGAACAAACGCACAGGTCATGCCGCCATGGCGATGTTTCTGGCGATCAATGGTTACAAGATCAATGCGAGTATTGACGAACAAACTAAAATTATCATGTCGGTTGCCGCCGGAAAGATTGACCGTGACGATTTTATGGAATGGCTTTCAAGCCGCGTGCAAGAATTGCCATGATCACGTGCCTCCTCAGTTCAAACTCAACAGATGGATCAGGGTGTCTTCAATGAGGTTCGCGGCGGGAGTGGAAATGTTGGAAAGTTGAAAGAAGTCGAATAAAATAAAAGACCAAGCGGGGACATTCCCCGCAAAGAAAAGCGCGGACTACATGGCTGACAAACGGAAGTCCAATCCTTCTACAAATAAGAACATCTCCATCAACGGAGATGTGAAGGATAGCGTTGTCATCGCTGGGGACAATAACACCGTCAACAAGACGACCATCATCCAAAAATTCTTCAACATCTTCAAAAGCGACTCCGAAACACTCGAACAGCGCAACCGCCGCATCCTGCTGGGACATGTCGAAAACGCGTGGATCAAAGGCGTGCTGGATGCATCCCTGCACGGCGCGGCATTATTGGACTTGGGCATCAAACAAGATCCCGAAGCGGTGACCCAATATCCGTGGTCGATCAAAAAGGAAGTAGTGAGTATGAAATGAAATCAGTTAAGTTCAGGCGCACCGTTTTATTACTTCTATCCATCCTAAGTCTTCTCATTGCTTTTCTATGGTGGTGGGAAAATCGTGTCTATGAACCGTTATTGGCGTTTATCGCTGGCATCATAGGTATTGTTGATGTACTTTTGAATGTAGAAAAACCTGATACCGAGACCCTCGAACAGCGCAACCGCCGCCTCCTGCTGGGACACGTCGAAAACGCATGGATCAAAGGCGTGTTGGACGCATCCCTACACAGCGCGGCACTGTTGGACTTGGGAATCAAACAAGACCCGGATGCGGTAACCATATACCCGTGGGCGATCAAAAAAGAATCCACCGATGAAACCCTCCCCGCAGGCACGTCCATACTGGAGATATTCGACTCCATCGGTATGGGACGTTCCCTGCTGATTCTCGGCGCGCCTGGCTCTGGCAAGACGACCATGCTGCTGGAACTCGCCCGCCAGTTGATTGCCCGCGCTAGTGAAGACATCACCCAGCCCATCCCAATGGTATTCAACCTCGCCTCGTGGACAGAGAAATTCACCCTCGCCGATTGGCTGGCGCAGGAGTTGAACAACCTGTACAGCGTCCCCCGCAAGACTGCACCCGATTGGGTAAATGGCAATAAATTACTCTTGCTTTTGGACGGTTTGGACGAAGTGCGGCAGGACAGCCGCGCCAAGTGCGTAGAAGCGATCAATGCCTTTAGAAAAGAACACGGCTTGACCTCCCTTGCCGTGTGCAGTCGCAGTCAGGATTACGCAAACCTCAACGCAAAATTATCCTTTGAAGGCGCAATTGAAGTCCAGCCGCTGACGCAGGGACAGATTGCCGAATTCTTCGATCGCTTTGGGGATGAGATGGAAGGAATCAAGCAGGCGCTCGAAAAAGACAGCGGACTGCGTGAAATGGCGGAGACGCCGCTGTTTTTGAGTATTATGCTGTTGGCGTATCGGGATAAGCGGGATGGGGAGATTTTGGTTTCGGGAGATGAAAAGGCAAGGCGCAAACATATTTTTGATAATTATATTGAACGCATGTTTGAACATCTGCGTTTGAAAAATATTCATTTCAAAAAGCGTAATGTATTGCACAGGATTTCTTGGCTAGCTAGTAACATGATTACACATAACATATCTTCGTTTTTATTTGAAGATATGCAACCTACTTGGTTAAAGCAGAGCGAACAAACGATTTACAGGTTATATACTGCATTTTTTATCGGAATTACTATCTGTCTACCCGTTTTGATAATTTCTATGGTTAGTCCTAACCCATTCAATAAAATAATGACCATCTTTGGATTGTTTGGAGGATTTCTGATTGGGGGTACTGTTTTCTTTAACAAAAAACCTAAAAACATTAAGATGGTAGAAATGGTCTTTTTGGATTGGAATGTAATAGGAAAAGGACTTTCAATCGGATCTGTTCCAAGTATTATTATTTGGATTGCAATTGAGATTGTTGTTAATGCCTTTGGCTGGAATAATGTTTGGCTTGGAAACCCAGTAAGCAGGTTCATTTCTTTACTGAGTTTTGGAGTTTTTTTTGGCATGGTTATTGGACCAATATCTGGGTTTAATAACAAATCAATTAGCCAAGCAACGATACCTGGGCAAAGGGTTATACTTTCCGCAAAGAACTCAATTGTTTTTTCGCTAGCCTATGGAATAGGTATGAGTTTACCAATCGGGGTATCTTTAGGAAGTTTTGTTGGGGCAGTTTTTGGAAAAAACATAGGAATTCTTTTATTCCTTTTTTGGGGTGTATGGCTTCTTCCGCTTTTTAGTTCATTAGGCTTTCTAGTTTTTGGGGGTATGTCTATTCTTGAACACTATACCCTTCGCTTCATCCTCGCCTACAACAACCTCCTCCCGTGGAAACTCGTCCCCTTCCTCGACCACTGCGTTGACCTGATCTTCCTGCGCCGCGTCGGTGGCGGATATATCTTCGTCCACCGCCTGTTGATGGAATACTTTGCTGAAATGTACACTGAAAGCGAGTAAACGTTTTTCGATACTAGAAACGCTCAACATAACGTAAAATATTCTTACATATTCAAAAATATTTTCAAAGGAGTTAATTATGGATCCAATCACAATTGCTATCTTAACCGCTATAGCTGGGGGTGCTGTTTCAGGTGTAACAGGACAAGTTGCCGCAGGAGCTTACACGAAACTCAAGGATTTGCTCAAAACAAAGTTCGGGACAAACAGCAAGGTTGTTAAAGCCGTAAAGGATTTGGAGGCCAATCCTAAATCGGCGGCGCGCAAAGAGGTTGTGAAGGAAGAAGTGGCGGCCTCCAAAGCAGACAAGGATGCGGAACTGCTGAAACTCGCCCAGCAGTTGTTGAAGGCGGTCAAGGCGCAGCCCAACGGGGAGCAGATCATCCAGACGGCAATTGGAGATCAGAATATTCAGGTTGCGGGGGATGGAAATACCGTGAATGTGAACACGCTCAAGACCAAGAAAAAGTAGTTTGACTTTGTAATGGCGAAAAAGCCCCAGCCTCCGTCCGTTCAGCAAACTGCCATCGGTGATGGCAATGTTCAGGTTGCAGGCGATCGTAACACTGTCAACATCGTCCAAAAATTCTTCAACATCTTCAAAAGCGATACCGAGACTCTTGAACAGCGCAACCGCCGTATCCTGCTGGGACACGTGGAAAACGCATGGATCAAAGGCGTGCTGGACGCCTCCCTGCATGGCGCGGCGTTATTGGACTTGGGAATCAAACCAGACCCCGAAGCGGTGACCCAATATCCGTGGGCGATCAAAAAAGAATCCACCGACGAAACCCTCCCAGCAGGGACATCCATGCTGGAGATATTCGACTCCATCGGCATGGGACGTTCCCTGCTGATCCTCGGTGCGCCTGGCTCAGGCAAGACGACCATGCTGCTGGAACTCGCCCGCGGGTTGATTGCACGCGCCAGAGACGATGTCACCCAGCCCATCCCGATGGTGTTCAACCTCGCCTCGTGGACAGAGAAACTCACGCTTGCCGAGTGGCTGGCGCAGGAGTTGAACAACCTGTACAGCGTCCCACGCAAGACCGCGCCTGATTGGGTGAAGGGAAATAAATTGCTCTTGCTTCTGGACGGCTTGGACGAAGTGCGACAGGAGCACGGCGCAAAATGCGTAGAGGCAATCAATGCCTTTAGAAAAGAGCACGGCTTGACTTCCCTTGCCGTGTGCAGCCGCAGTCAGGCTTACGCAGACCTGAACGCGAAGTTATCCTTTGAAGGCGCAATCGAAGTCCAGCCGCTGACGCAGGAAAAGATTGCCGAATTCTTCAACCGCTTTAGGGGTGAGATGGAGGGCATTAAGCAGGCGCTTGAAAAAGATAGCGGACTGCGTGAAATGGCAGAGACGCCTTTGTTTTTGAGCATTATGCTCATGGCGTATCGGGACAAGCAGGACGTAGAGATTTTGGCATCAGGGGATGAGAAAGCAAGGCATAAACATTTATTTGATGCTTATATTCAGCGCATATTTGAACGTCCACGCGCAATAAATACAACTTTCCCGAAACAAGACATACTGCATTGGCTTTCATGGTTGTCAAGCAAAATGATTACATACAATACAATTCCATACACAATTGAAGATATGCAGCCAAATTGGTTGCAGAATCACCTTAATACCTACAAACTGACCGTAAGCGTATCTTTTGGAATCTGTACTAGCATGATTTGTGGGCTAAGTTATAGCATGATTTTTGAATTGAATAGTAATATGCTCTTGATACTTGTTATTCTTGGATTGATTTTTGGGGTAGTCGTAATGAAAAATTCCACAGGGAACATTACGATGATTCCTTTTGTATCTTTGAATTGGCATAAAACAAGAAAAAACGCGATTGATGGATTTAAAAAGGGGCTTACTGGTGGGTTGATTGGCGGTTTTTATTTAGGAGTAATTTTGTGTTCCATTTTAGGGGTAGTTTTTGGATTAACTGAAGGTGTGCTTGTAGGTATACAAGGTGGACTAAATGGTCTAATATTTGGATTGATTTTAGGAATTATTTTAGGATTAATTGTAGGGGTTATATTAGGACTAATTGGAGTTGAGGTAGAAGTAAAAGAAGCTGATAAGCCTGGGCAAAGCCTCGCTTTTACAGAAAAATATTTCTTTTTTTTGCCTTTATTCTCTTACGTGATTATCGGGTCTGTTAGATTATTAATTGGACCGTTTATTAATCTAAGCAATGGATTGTTACAGCTATTAATAGGTTTACTATTTGGATCAGGAATCGGATTCTTCATAGGCAGTTTGCCGCTTACGCAGCATTATGCCCTTCGCTTTATCCTTGCACATAATAATCTCTTTTTATGGAAGATTATTCCTTTCCTTAATAATTGTGTTAATGACTTGATCTTCCTGCGCCGCGTCGGTGGCGGATATATCTTCGTCCACCGCCTGTTGATGGAACACTTCGCTGAAATGTACGTGGAAACCCCAGCATCAAAGGGAAACTAAAAATGATTCATCCAAACTCTTGTCAAAAACGCAAAAGTCCTTCCCCCATTTGGGGGAAGTTAGAAGGGGGTTCCCATGGCGCATGACGAAGCCTACTACCAAGCAGAAAAGAAAATTGAAGAAGCGCGACGCTCGGGAGCAACAGAACTTGATTTCAGTTATGAATATGGTTCTAAACAACTAAGGCTCAAGGATCTACCAGAATCTATTGGCAACCTCACACAATTGCAATCATTGGATCTCTCATATAACCAACTTACGGAATTGCCAGATTGGCTGGCAAAACTCACACAGTTGAAGTCGCTGAATCTCTCATCCAACCAACTTACAACATTGCCAGATTGGCTGGGAAAACTTACACAGTTGCAGACGATAGATTTCTCTAGCAATCAATTGACAGTGCTGCCTGAGTGGCTAGGAAATTTCACACAATTGCATGAAGTCGACTTAGATGACAATCAATTGTCTAAACTGCCAGAATCGTTTGGCAATTTAGACAATTTGTACGAGTTGCATTTGGCAGAAAACAAGTTTAAGGAAATTCCAATAGAAATAAAACAACTTGTTGAACTACGCAAACTATTTCTCCATAGAAATTCATTGACTGTATTATCAGATTGGTTAGGCGATTTAATAAATCTTGAAGTTTTGACAATAAGCGAAAATCCAATTGACAAAGTACCTGACGCACTGGGAAATTTGCACAACTTAGTACAACTTACTTTTGGTTTTGAAGGAGATGGGATACATCTTGAGGAATTACCTAAATGGGTTCGACATCTTACAAACCTAAAAAGTTTGCAGGTGAGTGGGTGCAAACTACTAAAACTACCTGATTGGTTAGACGAATTACCAAATCTTGAATTGATAGCTGTAGACGGTAATCTGTTGAATGAACTTCCGCAATCAATCGCCAAACTTCACCTCTTAGAATTTTTACATGCTCAGAATAATCATTTAACTGATTTACCCCCTTCCTTCGCCCAACTCGAGAATTTGAAGGAGCTTGAACTAGCTGGCAACCCCCTCAACCCTGAACTTGATGCAGCGTATAAACAAGATTTGCCTTCTATCTTTACCTATTTGAAAGCAAAAGAAGAAGAAAGTGTTATTAATGAGGCTAAACTAATTTTTGTTGGTGAGGGTGAAGTTGGTAAAAGTTGTTTACTCAGTGCAATGCGCAATGAGCCATGGGAAGAGAATCTTCCTACTACACATGGCATTGTGATTAAAACCGTTCACGTAATAAACCCCGACTCCCAAGCCAAAATCACCCTCAACGCCTGGGACTTCGGCGGTCAACGTGTCTACCGCCCCACACATCAGTTGTTCTTCAGCGCGCCCGCCGTCTATCTCGTCGTCTGGAAACCGCGCGAAGGCTCACAGGCGGGGCAGGTCAAGGAATGGATTCAACTCGTCAAACGCCGCGAGCCGAGCGCCAAGATTCTCGTCGTCGCCACGCACGGCGGACCGCAGCAGCGTCAGCCTGATATTGACCGTCAGGAACTGTGGGACTTGTTCGGCAAAGAAACTGTCGTTGACTTTTTCTTCGTCGAAAGCAAACCCGATGAGCAGGGCAACCGCAAAGGCATTGATGAACTCAAACGCGCCATTGCCAGTGTCGCCGCGAGCCTGCCCGAAGTTGGTCGCTCCGTGCCGAAGAGTTTTGCCGATG
>CAYJPO010000014.1:0-65696 GCA_964372045.1 uncultured Anaerolinea sp. | reverse complement strand
CTTATCCGTTGAGCATTCCGCTGGAGACAGAGGCGCGGGCGGGAGTCAGTTGGGGTGAGATGAAGGTGTTGGGAGGATAAAATTTGCGAATGGGAAGAAAAATTAGGGCATTTTTCTACGCCTCAGTTTTTTCCCGGTTAGACTACTTCGCTGTCCCAGCCCCAGCGCAGGTACCCTGTGAAGATCACACGGGACGAACCACAAACCGTTGAAACTGTCGAAAAAGTGGAACCCAAGATACGGAAATGGTAATCGATAAGCAATAGCACCCTGTTCAACCTTGTTTATGGGAAGAGATGTTGATTATTGACCGATTTTTCATGCTAAAGTGGGAATTTTTTGCCCACTTTGGACTTTTCGACAGTCTCGTTGGGCGGCTATTGAAATTTGAGGGCAAGTCCTTATTTTAACAAAAGGTGATGGAAAGCATTTTCAAGGATAAATTAAAATGACCAACAAAAACAAATCCACTACACGATATCTTATAGCGTCCCTGACATCTGCTGTAGGCGTAATTATTGCGCTTCTATCGATTTTTTTTGCAGGACCCGTCAGCAACCTAATACAAAGCCTTGGGCTCGCGCTTGTCGTTACTGGTTCTGTAACGGCATATCAAGAAGCTTTATTTGCAAGAATGAGAAAAGAAGAGCTCAAAGCGAACATTGATAAAGTCCTAGAAGTCACTAAGGAAGGATTTGATGGTGCAAAGGAAGAACTCAAAACGAGTACAGATAGAGTCTTACAAGCAACTAAGGAGGGTTTTGCCAGAGAATTTGAAATACTCAAGGGCCCAGGCATCTACATGTTATCATCGGAACGTCGTAGAAATTCACGTTATCACAGATGGCTACTAGAAAAAAGCCCTCAGAAGATCTTCTTTGCTGGGCATTCAATTCTCCACAGAGTGGAAGCAGATTTCAAGAGTTTGGGGATTACAGCGCAAGAGGCCTTGAAACAAAAGGTCGCAGAAGGCTCTACGATCCGAATTCTATTTCTCGATCCGACATGGAGTTTTCTTAATCAAATAGCGAAAGATGAGGGGCAACAACCGACTAGCCTCAGAACGGACCTAGCAACTACAGTAGGTATATGTAAAAATTTGTGGGACAGCCTTGAAGAGAAAAACCTGGCAGGGAATATTGAGATTCGGACATGTACTGAGCTTATCCAATATGCCTTCCATCATGTCACTTGCCATGAGACAAATGAAGAAGATATGTTAGTAGGCTTCTACTTCGCTGGGAAACTTGGCATGAATACGCCCTTGTTTGTTGTAAAAAACGAACAAGTCAAAGACGTATTTGAAGTGCACTTTCATACCGTCTTCGGAAGAGCAGAGAGATTATTGACTTACTCACACGATGGCGACAGGTATTTCAATGAAGCCTATTATCAGAAGTGTCTTGAGGCAATCACACGTCATTTTGACCACAAAGCGCGAGGCAATGCATCCTCGTGAGACCACGGCTCAACTTACTGCCAATGACTAGTCTTGTTCGATACACTGGATTTTTTATATGCCCATCGACAAACGATTTTATACACGAGTGAAGATTATTGATTTGAAATTCTTATTGAAACTCGCAGACAGTGATTAATACTATCTTGCAGGCTTATTCGCTTTCAATAGGCAATGCTCCTGTGGGTAAATCTGCCCAACATAGCATTGCTCTTGACAAGTGGGATTCTGCGCGTTTTTCAAGCCTTTTCCTCGGACTGTCACCGAGACAGACTGGCTTCGGGTTTTTCCTGCTCCCAAGCAGAGTCCATGCCCGCCCCAGAACAGGTATCCCTCACGGGAACAATGGAGCAAACCGTTGAGACTGTCGAAAAAGTGCAACTCAAAATACGGAACTGGGAATCGATAAGCAGAAAGTGAAATGTTCAACCTTTCTGGTGGAACAGGATATTTATTATTGATCCATTTTTCATGCCGAAGTGGGAATTTTTTTACCCACTTTAGACTTTTCGACAGTTTCGTTGGGCAGTAAGAGTATGAAAGAGGATATATGAATATGTTCGATCCAAATGAACTCCCTGAACAATGTGAAAAGTACATGAGCCGTTTTCTAGGATGCCCGGTCAGTTTTATCCGGGCTGAGGTGCTACCACAAAGCTCACGCATAGCACCCTGGCGGTTGGATGTGCAGGCGAATGGTGTCCTCCGAGCGTATGTGCTTCAGCTAGACACAAGAGGCATGGAACATGAATACCAGGTTCTAAAGGCAGTGGAATCTATACCAGTCCCCACTCCACGGGCATTTGGTTTAGATTTGCAAGGAGAAGCGTTGGGAGTTCCCTGCTTTTTCAGCGAATTTATTGAAGGCGAATCATTGCTGGGGCCAGTGCAAGCAGGCGAAATCTGGGCTGAAAATTTGTATCTCGATACCGTCTGCACATTGCAATCTGTAACAGATGATGACTTGGGAAAGATTGCTCAGGATCTTGATCGGACAACAGCCGAAGATGTGCTTGAGGAGGCATACACATCTCTCAAAGGCAGATCACTTTTACTAGCGGATGCAGTGTATAAGAAATTGAAACAAGAAATGCCAGTGCTTCCCCCGGCACGGTTTAGTAACGGTGATCTGTGGTTGGATAATTTCATTGCCAGGGATGGAAGGCTGACAGGGATTATAGATTTTCAAAACGCTGCATTTAGTGACCCGGTTTTCGAGTTCCTTTTATCGTTTTTTGTGTCGCCAGAATTACAGGGACGCGGTATCGAAGAAAGGTTTTGCAAGCGCATTGGGGTCGATCCTGCCGTCCTTTATTGGTATCATGGGTTGGAATATTTCGATGCCTGGCCGCGGCTATTGAAAACAGGAAGGAACTTTGTTCATCACACCTCAGAAAGTGTGGAAATAAATTTAAAAAAATGGCTTGAGAAAGACAATTAGGTCATACACCAATTTCGAAGGATGTCAAATGAACAAATCTGAACTTGTGGATTGGTTACAGGAAGAGGTTCAGCAATGGGAAAGGTTGCTCGAACAGGTAGGTCTGCCACATATGGACCGACCTGGTGTAAACAGTCAATGGACTTTCAAAGACCTGGTTGCACACCTGGTACCTGACAATCGCAGGCTGGTCGCCAACCTCCAGGCGATACAACGCCATGAACCAGAACCGCCGCCACCATGGCCCGCACACTTACACACCGATGATGAGATCAATGCATGGATCTATGAGACCAATCGCGAACGTTCAGTCCGCCAGGTTTTGGATGAATCGCATCAAGTTTTTCAGGAGCTCCTCGCGTTGGTTAAAGAATTACCTGAGGATGTCAAAATTGAGACAGTGCATCAAGGGGAACGTGTGCAATACCTTGTCCACCTGAATGATCAACGCATCCAACCCGGTTATTTCTTTGACCATTTCCACGATGACCATGAACAGGATGTGCGCGTCTGGGTAGCGAGGATAAAGAAGCAATAATTACTGGGAGATTTCAAGCAGTTTTTACGCCTTATCATTTTTCTAGCTGGATGGCATCATTGTCCCCGCCTTGATTGTCGATCTGGTGGTTGAGACTACCGGACCCCTGTCGAGACACAGCACAGATAGCGTATAGTGTTAGGCAGCAACAAATTAGGTCAATAAATATGAAAACAAATTCTCTGCAGACCGCATTGTTTAATCGGATCATTGGCATGCTCCAGGGATTGGCTGATGCTGTTTTTCAAGACTTGCAACCAATGAATCACCTCTTTAAAAGTTACACAATAAGTGATGGATCATGTTTTCCAATTTGAAGCTAGATGCAATTAAAGTCTATCTGTTCATTGAGTTTTCAGCTTCTGCATTCTTTGCGATGATGTTCGTCACCACGTCATTGTACGAAGCCACGGTTGCAGGGTTAACCCCTGTACAACTTGTGTTGGTCGGCACGACGCTGGAAATTTCTGCTTTCGTCTTCGAAATTCCCACAGGTGTTATTGCAGATTCGTACTCGCGCCGATTGTCCATAATAATCGGTTATGTATTGATGGGAATCGGTTTTCTGGTGGAAGGTCTTTTTCCCGCATTCCTGCCCATTCTGCTGGCACAGGTGATCTGGGGATTGGGCTATACCTTCACTAGCGGCGCAACTCAGGCTTGGATATCGGATGAAATCGGAGAAGTGTCAGCCAATCAACTTTTTCTGCGTGCCACCCGTATAGGTCTGGTCGCATCGCTGTTTGGGATGGGGCTCGCCATGCTCATCGGTGCGAACAATGTGGCGCTGCCCATTCAAATAGGCGCAGTGGGATTGATGGCAATCGGCTTTGTGCTTGTCCTCATCATGCCTGAAACAGGATTTCACCCCACTCCGAAGGAAGACCGCAACAACTGGCAACACATGTGGCACACTTTCACTGAGGGCGTCAAATCTGTCCGCACCCGCCCGCGTCTGATAACCATTCTCGGTGTAGGTTTATTTTACGGTTTGTATAGCGAAGGCTTTGACCGTTTGTGGGTGAAGCACCTGCTCGATAATTTCGATATTCCGATATTGTTCGGAAACAACCAGATCGCCTTCTTTGCAGTGCTTCGCATCGCAAGTTCCATTATGACGATCCTTGTGCTGTATTTTGTGGAGAAGCGCGTGGATTCGGGGAGTCCACTTGCCATTGGATACGCCATGCTACTTGTGACGGGATTGATCGCAGCCTCCATGATCGGCTTTGCCCTCTCGCCATTCCTTACCCTGACCTTGGCTTTGTATCTCGTCATTGACGTTTTACGGGACATTCGGGATCCGCTTCACTCTGCCTGGGTGAACCAAAAGCTCGATCCCCAAATCCGTGCCACAGTTCATTCCATGTCCTCGCAAGTAGATGCCGTCGGGCAAATGGGTGGTGGTCCGTTAGTGGCTTTGGTCGCAATGTATTCCGTCACCTCCGCCATCGTCACTTCGGGGTTGATGTTACTGCCTGCCTTCCCGTTGATTGCCCGCTCCAACGCCCAGTCCATTGCAATGAATGATGAGCAAAGCGAAACAGTAACCTAGTATTTTCATTTCATAGTGATCATCCGTGGTTACAAGGGCTCCGGCTTAAGCCGTTATGCGATTCACATAAACGGTCAATTCGTACGAAACGTTTTTTTATCTGACTCCTCCGTGAACAGCGTGAATATCTCAATTCCACTCATGCGATTCTTGCTCATCGACCAATGTCCCCCATCCTGGAAAGGTTTGGACCTCTATCTATTTCGAGATGGAAACGTCGTGTTCTATGTGGGTCAGTCATATCTTGCCTTCGCCCGAGTCTGGGAGCATTTGCTCAACGGCTTCAAAGGGCACTCGATCGTTGGGCGGTTTGTCTGGTGCAACTGGCCAAAGTCCATGAATTTCACAATCGAACTGTTGAGTTCGCGATCCGAGCAATTTGGCGAGGTCGGGAACGAATTGAATGCTGCTGAACGATTGCTTATCCAGCGCTGGTCACCGTGCTTCAATGTGTCACAGAACGATCAGCCGACGCCTCTGCCAAATCTCTATTTGCCGCCCAATGCCCCATTCAGGCGCAGACGAAGCTTGAACATGCTGATCCACGAGGCGGAGCGAGCAGTCAAGGCTGACGATACGAACCGTTGGTTGGAAAATTTGGAAGAGTAAAAACCTTTTTTGGTTATTGTAAAACGCAAAGGTTTGTGAAATAATCTTTTCAGGCAGTTTTTGCTTTTTCCGCTCCAGCGCCACAGGGCAGGTCCGCAAATGTATGGGCGGCGATAAGGCAGACCATAAGAAATAATAGAGCAATGATCCTCGAGGTGATCCCATGGAAAATTCTTCAGATGGACTAGGCTACGCCACTCCTGCACCCTCAGATAACAAATATCGAGTTACCGCTGACCCATCCCTCAATGTGCGCGAAGACCCTGATAAATCCAGCACGAAGGTCGGTAGTGTTATGCGAAATGAGGTGGTCGAAAAGCTCGAAGAGAACGAAGATGGGACCTGGTTCAAGATCATCAACACAGACGGCACGCTGACAGGGTGGTGTTTTGCGGAATATCTTCAGAAGGATGCTCAACCCACGCCGAATCAAACGACATACCCCGCAATGGGAGTCACGCGCATTGAAGGCGATCTGCACGGTACGCGGTTCTACCTGACCCTGTGTAACCCTGCCGAGGTCACGATTGAGGTTGTCCATCAGGACAGCCGACCGTCTGTCATCGCCAAGCAGAGAGGCGCAAAATTCGGATTCAATGGGGATGACTGGGAACGAAACACTCGCACAGTCAAAGGGACGGAGATCTGCAACGGCAAAGTGGAACACAAACGCAAACTCAGCGAACCGTCTTTGATCGTTACGAAAGACGGCAAACCGTTTATCGACAACAAGAACATTCCGGGTCAGTGGAATGTGACCAGCGGGCTTCGCTATCTGGTGAAGGATGGCGTAAATTTGATACCGGCTAACAGTCCCCTGCTTAAGCACACGGAGAGGCATGCCCGCTCTGTGCGCGGTTTACATGCTGACGGACGCGTTATGTTCCTGACCGTTGATGGCGATTATGTGTACAAAGGCATGACCCTGTGGGAAGCTGCTGAACTGATGCTCGAATTCGGATGTGTCGTTGCATATGACGGCGGAGGCGGCGGTGACACGGTGGATGTGGTTGACGGCGTGGTAGTCAGTGTCCCTGACGATGCAGGCGCTGACGGTACGCCGAACGAGCGCAAAGTGCCACAAACCATTTTGGTATTCACCAAAGCGGGAGATTAAGCTGGGATAGGAGGGAGTGAAATTCGTACCTTCAGGAAATACGATTTTCGTGGGCTTTTTTAGAAGATTCCACTAGGGAGCCCACCGAGAACTTCTGTTTTTCTCGGTGGGCTCCGCGCATTCCGTGATAAGTGGTTTCTAGCCCATCCTTATACTGCTCCAGTTGCAGCCCTGAGAACCGGAAGGGGGTCTTGATCTCAAAGAGAATATCTCAGACAAGGTTATAATTGCATAATTGTTTTTATAAACCTGAGTGCCCGAAAGTAAAATTACAACCACTATGCCTGGTAGAGAAAATATCTTTCAAAAAGCAATGAACGAGGGACATTCCGCCGCCTGGGACCAGGAATGGGACAAGGCTGTCGGCGCGTACCGCCGCGCATTGGAGGAATTCCCCGATCAGCCCAAAGCGCTCAACAGCCTCGGGCTGGCTCTCTTCCAACTTGGAAGCGTGGATGAAGCCCTGCAGATCTATCTGCGCGCCTCGAAGGTCTCCCCCGATGACCCCGTCCCGGCTGAGAAAGTGGCGCAGCTCTCCGAACGCGTCGGTGACTTGAAGACCGCGATGGATTCCGCCATTCACGCAGGCGACCTTTACTTGAAACAGCGCGATACCGAAAAGGCGATCGAAAACTGGGTACGCGTCACCAGCATCAACCCGGAGAACGCCATCGCTCATTCGCGGCTCGCGCAGGTGCATGAAAGACTGGGATATAAACAACAGTCGGTTACGGAATATCTCGCCCTCGCCAGCATCATCCAGCGCGCAGGCAACGCCGAAAAAACTCTTGAGATGGTGAACCGGGCGCTTGCCATCCTGCCGGATAGCCCCGAGATCAAACAGGCGCAAACGCTGCTGAAGAACGGTCAACTCCTGCCCAAACCGGTGCGTGGAAAAGGTGGGACGGGTCCCATCCGCATGGCACAGGTCAAACAGCTACAGGAGCCGCAGAAATCCTCCTCCGGCATGGAGCCGATCGCGGAAGCCCGCCAGAAGGCGCTCACCCATCTGGCTGAGTTGCTCTTCGAATACTCGGATGAAAGTCCCGCCGCCCAGGAACGCCGCGGACTCGCCGCGATCGTAAAAGGCACAGGCTCTGTCTCGTTACAGCAAGCCGAACAGGCGAAGGTCATTCTGCATTTGGGACAGGCGATCGATGCGCAATCCAAGGGCAACAGCACCCAAGCCGCAGAGGAAATGGAAGGCGCACTGGAAGCCGGGTTGAACAATCCCGCCTTGTATTTCAGTCTCGGGTATCTGCGGTTCATGGGAGAGCGGTATGAGAGCGCCCAACGTTTCCTGCAAAATGCTGTTAAACACAACGACTATGCGCTGGCTACACGTTTGCTGCTCGGTCAGATGATGATCAAAAAATCCGGGGTACACGAATCCGCCATGGAATATCTCGAAGCGTTGAAACTCGCCGATTCGATGACGGTCCCCCAGGAATTTTCCGACGACATCCGCCAGCAATACGAACCCATCATCGAAACCTACCAAAACCAGATGGATGACACCATCCTGAAGAAGATCTGCGATAACATCGAAGGTCTGTTGATGCGCACAAATTGGCGCGAGCAGCTTCATAAGATGCGCGAGCAAATGCCGAAACAGGAAGGCAACCTGCCCGCCCCGCTGGCAGATATCATCCTTCAGGCACAGTCGAGCACGGTGCTTGAATCGATGAACCGGATCAACCAACTGGCTCGCATGGGCAGTTTGCGCTCCGCCATGGACGAGGCGTACGATGCCATTCAGCATGCTCCGATCTACCTTCCACTCCACACGATCATGGGCGACCTGCTCGTGCAGGAAGGGCGCACCGCCGATGCGATCACCAAATTCGGCGTGGTGGCACATTCCTACAGCGTGCGCGGAGAGGTTCTGCAAGCGACAAAACTCCTGCGCCGCATCATCCAGCTTTCCCCAATGGACATGGCTGCCCGCGCCCGCCTGATCGACCAGCTTGTGGCGCGCGGTCAGGTGGATGATGCGATCAATGAATACCTCGAACTGGCTGCGATCCATTACCGCCTCGCCGAACTGGACATGGCGCGTAAGACCTACACCACCGCCCTGCGGCTCGTCCAGCAAGGCAACGCCAGCCGCGATTGGAACACGCACATCCTCCAGCGCATGGCAGATATCGACATGCAGCGCCTCGATTGGAAACAAGCCCTGCGCGTCTACGAACAGATCCGCACGCTCGTGCCGGACGATGACTCAGCGAACCGACAACTGATCGAACTCAATCTGCGCATGGGGCAGACGGACAAAGCGCTTTCCGAGCTCGATGTTTACGTCTCACATCTCGAACAGCACGGGAAGATGGAACTGGCGATCGCCTTCCTCGAAGAACTTATCCGTGACCATGAAGATCATCCCATGCTCAAGCGCACTCTGGCGGCGCTCCTGCATCGCAACGGGCGGATACCAGAAGCGATATCCCTGCTCGACACTCTGGGCGATACCCTGCTTCAAAACGGCGACCGGCAATCCGCCATGGAAGTCATCAATCAGATCGTGCTCATGAATCCGCCGAACGTAGATGATTACCGGCAACTCCTCAACCAAATGCGCAGTACCCAATAGTGGGTCAAATCCCTACATGGACCCGCTCCTCAATATGACTCACTCCGAAATTAAGGTTTCTCGGGTGAGTCTGTTTTTAAGAGCAAATGGGACGCGGATAAACGCTGAGAACGCCGATTTTTTTCCTTTTCCGCGTAAATCCGCGCTCGTCCGCGTCCCATATTAAATTCGGGGTTAATCATGTTTGTTCTTCTCCGCAGAAGCGCCGACAATGTGACAGATGGTTCAATGAACTTATGACAAAAGTTCTTACAGTCCCTCAAATTCCCCCATGCTATAATGCCGCCAATTTCGAATTCGGAGAAACAGAATGCTAAAAACCCGGAATAAAGCCGTCATGATCTGGCTGTACATCTTTGCCTTTGTCGTGGCATTTCTCGTCGTCTTCGGCGGGTTTGTTCGTCTCACCCGTTCGGGGTTGTCCATCGTGGAGTGGAATCCCATCAGCGGCGCAATGCCGCCGGTCGGCGACCAGGCATGGGCGGAGGAGTTCGCCAAATACCAGTTGACCCCGGAATATGTTCTGATCAACCAGGGCATGACGCTCGAAGAATACAAGTTCATTTTTTACATGGAATGGATCCATCGCAACATCGCCCGTCTCGCGGGCATGTTCTACGCCCTGCCGGTGTTCTTCTTCCTCTTTAGGAAGACCATTCCCGTCAAGGAATTCGGTATCTATTTCTGGATGGGCATTCTCTTCATCGGGCAGGCGATCATGGGCTGGCTGATGGTCTACAGCGGATTGGTGGACCGCCCCGCGGTAAGCCACTTCCGCCTGACTGCGCATTTGCTATTGGCGCTGTCATTGTTCGCGCTCGCCATGTGGACCGCACTCGGTCACAAATTCGGATTCCATGATTCCAGAAAGAAGGCGGCATGGTCATTGCCATCCAAACTGGCGGGGTTCTCCACCATCATCCTTCTAATCCAGATCTCGTACGGCGGTATGACTGCCGGTCTCAAAGCCGGTCACGTTTCGGATACATGGCCCCTGATGTTTGGCAAACTTATCCCACCCAACCTTTTCACTTCCTTCCTCGCCATCTTTGAAACTCCCCAGACCATTGTCTTCATCCATCGCTGGTTCGCATGGCTGGGACTCATCCTCGTGCCGCTGGTCTTTTACATTGTTCGGAAACAGAACTACCCGGCTGATATCCTCAAAGGGCTGCTATGGTTGATAGGTGTGGTTGCGCTTCAAATTACGCTGGGCGTGTTGACCATTCTGACCTATGTCAACATCGTGCTGGCGTTGATCCATCAAGCCAATGCCATCGTCCTGCTCGGGCTGGCGGTCTACTTCATCCACCGCTTCCGCGCACTGGACTATAGTAAGGCTGTACAGCCAGCATAGCGAACCCGCAGCCTGAAACTTTAAGATAGTTCGCGCTCTGTTGAGGACTCACTCAACAGAGCGTTTTTTCATTCTATTTCAAAAGTGTTTTATTCCTTAAACCTGGTCGTGAACATCGAAAACCCGATCGTTGCCAGGCAGAGCCCGATCGTGGAGATGCCCCAGGAGAAAAAATTCAGGAAGAAGGTCGAAGTGAGCAACTTGATCATCATCAAGAACGGCAGGATGATGCCCCCGAACATCAGGAACACGCCAAGGAACAGTAGAGAACGCGGGGATCTCATCATGGCTTATACAACCAACAGGCGACGAAATGCCCGGCGTCGGGCTCGAAATCTGGCGGCTCTTCCGCGTCACATAGACCTGCGATCGCCTTTCCGCAGCGTGGATGGAAACGACATCCCTTCGGCGGGCTGACCAGGCTTGGCGGCTCGCCAGACGGAACCTCCTTGTATGCCTCGGCATTGTCCGCATCCGGATCGGATGTGGCAGCAAGCAGTGCCATTGTGTAGGGATGCAGGGGTTGGTTTAGCAGAATGCGCGTGGGAGCTTTCTCGACCATGTTCCCGGCGTACATCACAAAGATACGTTCCGAAAAATACTTCACGGTCGAAAGGTCGTGCGTGATGTAAATGACCGACAGACGGTGCCGCTCCTGCAAGGCGCGCAGCAGTTTGAGGATCTCCACCCGCACCGAAGCATCCAGCATAGACACGGGTTCATCCGCCACGATCATCTTCGGTTCGAGGATCATCGCGCGCGCAATGACGATACGCTGCTGCTGCCCGCCGCTGAGCATGTGCGGGAACTTATGCAGGAAATCCTCCACCGGGTGAAGCTTTACTTCGGTCATCGTCTTGTGAATGCGCTCCAGCCGCTCGACCCGGTCCTTCACGCCGCTGATAATGAGCGGCTCCTCCAAAATCTGCTGGATGCTCATGAACGGCGGCAGCGCCCCATACGGGTCCTGTTGGACATAACCAATATCAAAACGATAATTCCGCAGCGCCGCTTCACCGAGTGTGGCAAGGTTTTTGCCATCGAAGATGAGTTCACCGCGCGTTGGAATGTTGATCCCCAAAATGGTCTTCATCAAGCTGGACTTGCCGCATCCGCTCTCCCCGACGACTGCGACGGTTTCACCCTGAGCCATCTCAAAGCTGATACCGTCCACCGCGCGGACGTATCCCATGTGGCTGAAGCCGAAGCGGCGCAATTCGTACCAAACGTGCAGGTCGCGGATGGAAAGCAGGGTCTCCCTTTTTTCTTCCATGTTCGATGACATGCTGGCTGCCTCTTTCAATTCGTCTAGGATGGTCATACTTACCGCTTTTCCGTTGCGGACCCAAACCCGGTCTGCAAACCTTTCAAACATTCCATCACGCCGAGATGACGACAGTCATGCGATAGAAAGACCAGCAGATTCAAGCGGATGTTCTGTAATTTCAATTTAAGATCTTCTTCGAGGGTATCAAAGGTGGGATAACGCTCATCCAGCAATTGCACGAATTCCTCGATGGCTTCATAGGAACATTCGAGATATTCCAGTAATTCTTTCTTCGGGGGGATCGGCAGGGTCGAGGCGATCTCATCGCTCAGACCCGTTCCCACGGTCGCGTTCAGGTCGGTGGGAAAGCCCCATTTTTGAGCAAGGGTATCGCGTGCCCAGATCTCCACCGGCTCGCCAAAGTCCGCGCCCAACTGCGGGGTGCGTTCGAGGATGATCGCCTTGAGAAAATCCGACTCGCGCGCAAGGTGCCAGAGATGAAACCCAATGGATGTGCTGTAGCCGCGCGGTCTCCAATGCAATTGGTCTTCATCGAGTTCACGGGCAAATTCAAGGACAACACGATGGATATCCTTGAACGAATAAAGTACGTCGTACAGGGCAGGGGTCGGCATGTTCTTTTCCAAATGAACCTGTTATGTATGCAGCCAGCACTTGACCTTTCGGTTTCCTTTTTGCCGGAGCGGTGGTTCCTCGCTGCATTTCTCAAAACGGAACGGACAGCGCGCCGCAAACCGGCAGCCCTGCGGCGGATTCATCAAGCTGGGCGGCTGACCGGTGATGAAGATCGGGTCTGAATCGCTGCGCAGGCGCGGCACGCTCGCCATCAACATCTGCGAATAGGGATGCAAGGGCGCGGGGAAGAAATCGCGCGCGGTACCTGTCTCCACGATCTGCCCGGCGTACATGATCGCCACTTCATCCGCCAATTCGCTGGAGGTGGCGATATCGTGCGTGATCAAAATGAAGGACGTGCCCAGCTCATGTTTGATGCGTTTGAGCACGTTCATGATGTTCGCCTGGGTCAGCAGATCGAGCGCCGATGTTGGCTCATCGAGGACGATCAGGTTCGGGGACGTGACCAAAGCCATCGCGAGGGCGACGCGTTGACGCATCCCACCGCTCAACTCGAATGGGTAGCGCTCCACAAAATCCGACGGGACGCCGACGTGCTGGAACATCTTGTAGACCAGCCCCAGCGCCTCGACCTTGCTCAAACCCAAATGCAGCATGGCAGGCTCGGCAACCTGGTCACCGACCTTGATGACGGGGTTCAGGGAATTCATCGCCGCCTGCGGCACCAGCGACATGGACAACCAGCGCACGTTGTGACGATACTCCTCGTCGTTCAACTCCATCACATCCGAGCCTTGCAGGTAGACTTTGCCGGAGTATTTGGCTACATTGCGTGGAAGCAAACGCAGCAGCGCCTTGGAAAGCGAGGTCTTTCCACAGCCCGATTCACCGAGGATGACCACGGCACGGTTCGTGCCCAGTTCAAAGTCCACGCCGTCGACCGCCTGCACGACACCGCGGGTGGTCTTGAAATGCAGGACAAGGTTTTCGATCTTTAACAGGTCTGTGGATATCGCAAGGCTCATACATCCCTCAGGCGCGGGTTGAAGACCCGGTCTAGTGCAAATCCCAACACGGCGAAGGCGAGACCGGTCAACACCAGCAGGAAGGCTGGCTCCAACACCCAGTAGTAATAGCCTTTATACAACGCGCCATTGGATTGGGCATCCTGGATGATCTTGCCCCACGTCGGCAGGACCGGGTCACCCAGACCGATGACCGCCAGCGACGCTTCAAGGAACACGAACGCCGGAACCGCCTGCACCAAACTTGGAATGAGCAAGGGGATCATGCGCGGAATGAGGTAATGAAAGATGATGCGCTGGTTGCTCGCGCCGTAGGCTCTCGCCGCCTCGATGTACATCGACTCTTTGACTTGCAGGAAGATGGCGCGGTATGCCAGGATCGCGCCGGTAAAAATGCTCAAGAGGATCGTGGCACTCAGGATCACCCAGATGCTGCGGGAATAAAAAGTCCCGATCATGATGAGCAGGGCAAAGAACGGCAGGACCAGGTTGATCTCGGTAATGCGCTGGATCAGTTCATCCACCCAGCCTGAATACCATGTGCCGACCGCGGCGATGATCATCGTCAGCATGGTCGTGCCGATGGCAGCCATCAAACCGAACGCCAGCGCGACCGGTGCGCCCCACAAGAGCGGCAGGGTCAGATCACGGCGGGCATGGTCGGTGCCAGCCAGACCAAAAACCTGACCGTGGAAAACGAATTCGGTATTCAGGGTCGATCCAGGCTCGAAGGTCGTTCCGGTAATGATGAGCTTGTATTTTCCCTTCAACACGGTTTCGCTTTCAGGGACAGAGAACAAAACCGGAATGACCTCATCCGTCCGCAATTTGATGCGCAGTTTTTCATCCTGAGAGATGCGGTAGGTATATTGGGTCCCGACAACGAAGTTCCCCAGCCGTATGGTACGTCCATCAGGGGTGAACAATTCCACGGAGACAAAAGGCTGCTTCTCCTCAAAGGTCGCTGTGAAATACAGGATCATATCCTGTGGATAGACATCGTAATTGAAGTCGAATTCATGCGTTATCACATAGTTCGTGGCATCATTCTTTCCCGGTGTGGTGGTCATTTCCATCCCGCCGTCAGCAGTGCCAACTGCAAATGATTCGGAATACTTTTTGCTCGAGAACAGATTGATCCAGGCAGGCGGCGCGAATTTCGGATTCCGATACCAGACCTCCTCCCCACCCCGCCACAAGCGGATCGCTTCGGGATAGGGAATGGCGATCATGGTATAGACCGATACGCCGACCATCAACAGGATGGCGATGAACCCCACGATCGCGGATGGATACATCAGGAGCTTTTGAAAGGATGACCTGAGATTGTTCATCTGCTAACTACCTATCTTCACGCGCGGGTCTACCAGCGCATACACAAAATTGAGCAGGAATACGGTGATCGCCAGCAGGTACGCATAGATCACCGTCGAACCGACAATGATGGGCGTGTCATAAAGACCGATGGCTTGGTAGAACGTCCTACCCAAACCGGGCCACAGGAAGACCGTCTCGGTGAACAACGCGCCGGTCCACAACCCGATGATGAGCAATGAAAAATTGGTGATGATGTTGGGCAGGGTCGGGCGCAGAATGTACCGCCGCTCGATATCCCTTGCATACAAACCCTTGGCGCGCGCCAGGTCCACGTAATCTTCGCTCGAATAGATCAGGAAGAATGTGCGGTAGTTGTACACGCTCAGGAAAAAGGAACTGATGATGAGCGAGAACCCCGGGAGCGCGAGATGCTTCAAGACGCTCATTGCGTACTCGAACCCGTTGGCAGGTGGGGGCGAATCCACCATGCCGCCAAAGGGCAGTACCTTCAGTCCGGAGGCAAAGATCAAAATAAAGAATATCCCGTAAAACCAGGGCGGCACCGCCGAAGATGGCGAAAGCGCGATGACCAACTTATCCAGGAAACTTCCATAACTTCGCGAAAGCGCGAGGGCGATATATACGCTCGAAAAGAAAAGGAACAACTGCGATGTGCCCATCAACAACAGGGTGGCAGGCAGGCGTTCAAGCAGGATCAGGCGTACCTGTTTGGAGCCGCTGTCGCTTGTCATATTGATGGCACGTCCCAGGTCCAATTGAAGCGCATTGACCAGAAAACGGAAATTACGCACGACAATGGGTGTGTTCAACCCGCGTCGTTCTTCCTCCAATGCGATGCGTTCCGCGATCAAATTTCTGCGAATCTCCGGATCCATCTGCTGATAAGTAGAATTCCCGGCAACAGACTGCGTGACGCTGTCCCGGATCTCGCCCCTGATGATCTGATCCACATAACCACCCATGTTGGCGATCAGGATCGTCAGATAAACACCGATCACCACGGTGACGAACAGTGTCAACAACCGCGTTACAACGTAGCGAGTCATCCGCATGAACGTGCTGTTCAGGAAATCCTTCCTGGCGGAGACATTTTCCGAGGGGACATGGGTAGTAACAGACATGATTACCTCTCAATCGAAACCTCTCAGGGCGGGGTCTTTCGACCCTGCCCTGAACATTCCATACTTCCAAAATTAGTTACTTTGAAATTTGCAGGGGCAACCCTCCGCTTGCATTGCGAGGTGGGCTGCCCCTGCGATGGTTAGGTATTACTGAACGACAAAGTCGATGGATGTGAAGGCAGGGATCGCCACCGGGATCGGCACGACCGCCACTTCCAATTTCGCCGCGCCAGATTCCAACTGGGCAGTGACTTCCGCATCGATCGTGACCTGATACTGGCCCTCACCCACAGCTTCTGCATCGCCGACATCGACCGCGTCACCCGCAGCGTTATACAGGATATACTTCACCTGTTTGATATCCGCATTGGCATACGGCTCATCGTTAAGGTTGACGATGACATCGAAGATCGCTTCGCCGCCAGCGGCAACCTGTCCGGGTCCATCGAGGACGACGGTGGCGCGCTTCGGGTTGTTGAAGTCAGACCAGCGGTCAGCAAGATCGGGGAATTCCGTGTTGTTCTTCAGAACCAGGGATTTCTCAGTGGTGAAGACCTGATCCAGATAATACGGACCGGTCCCGACCCAGAAGTGACCGTGATCCGCGTACCAGGTCGAGAAGTTCTCATAACGCTCGGCAGCTTCTTCGGCTGTAACGAACTGGCTCATTGTGGCTTCGTAGGGAATGAAGGATTCAGCCGCAGCCTGATCGAGATACTTCTTCAGGATCTCGAGGCTCGGACCACCCACCCAGCTCATCTGCTCGATCTGGTTGGCATCTGCCTTGTCGGAAGAGTACGCAAGTTCTCCAGCAGCTTCTGCAAGGTTGGAGACAGCCAGCACCTGCCAGCTATTCTCACCTGCAAGACCGGTGGGAGAAGCGGGCCATAACGGAGCAACGTTCAGTTCAGCATCAGCCGCATAGGTATCAGAGTAGTATTCAATGGTCAGCGGGTCAGTGGAGGTAATGAGCCATCCCTTGAAGGAAGGCAGGAACGCATCCACAGAAAGAGCGCCGGATTCATCGTAAACGGCACTTTCGGGCTTGCCGCGGTCGAGGAAGATGGCGAACGCCATCACGAAATCTGCCGCAGAGATGGGGCTGCCATCATGCCATTTGACGGTTTCGTACAGGTCTGCCGGGTACACCACCACGCTCTTGGTCTTGGCAGTTGTGCCATCGGGGAATTTCTCAGCCGCGGTGATAAAGGTCTGGGTGGTTGCATCCCAATCGACCCATGCATCTTCAGGGACGGGGATCTCATTCACTTCCTGAACATCCAACCAACCGAGGTTGTTATTGGTGATCGGCAAACCAGTTTGGAATTCCAAAGAAGCGCTTTCGAAACGCTGAGGCCAGCCAAGACCGGTATAGGGGTCACCCATCATACCGGCGGTGACACTGCTCGCGCCGTTCGCGCCCTGACTGGTGGCACGCATGATATTCGAGTCCCACACCCAATTGCTGCCTGCAATGGTGTTCCAGGGCTGCGTGAAGAGGTCATTCGTGCCGACCTTCATTGTGCCGCCTTCCTGGTCCACGAAGCGCAGGTTGTAGTTGCCCATAAATGCGGCTTCATAACCAGCAGCAAGATCGTAGGTCACAGAGACATTGCTGTTATAAGGTGCGTAGACCAGCTGATCGACCACCCACACAAAGAGAGAGTCTTCAAGAGAAAGCTCTAATGCACGCGCCAGCATGGCATCGCGTTCTTCCTTGTTTGCAAAATTCCCTTGAGCAAGGTCATCACCAAGCTGCTGGAGTTCAGGGTCAGCCACATTGGAAATGAAGGGCTCTCCCGCCTGAACGCTGGTGGGCAGGTAATACTGCTGAATGTTTGCGCGCTCGTCTCGGGTCAAACCGGAAGGCAGATATCCCGCAGTATAAAGATGCCATTGACCGTCAGAAGCAGCCGTACCAAGCCAGATCGGGAACACCTCAGAGGAAGTCTTATACTGGCGGTCCACCGTAAAGCCAGCCGCCTCCAACTGATTGGAGACATAATCGCCCATCGGCTGGCGTGTGCCGTCGCCGTCGGAGCGGATCAGGAAGATCAAGACTATGGGCGAGCCGTTGTACTGCCATTTCCCGTCTTCGCCGAGAGTGGCGCCCATGGCTTCCATTTCGGTCGCAATGACTTCTATCCCTTTATCGAGGTTGTACGTGTACTTGGTTTCGAGCGCGCGTGCCGTCTCGACCAAATTGGTGTATTCCACCAACTGCGTGGTGATCGGCAGAAGTTTTGTCAGCGAGCCGCCGCCATAGATCTCCTGATTGACATAATTGCGGTCGATCATCCAGTTCAACGCTTCGCGGATCTTACGGTTCGAGAACGGATTCAAAGTTGCCGTATCATCGAACACGGCGGGGTTGAGGCTGATGCCGTAATTACCGCCGTAGGATTGGGTGTAATTCAAGCCCGCATCGTTGATATCCTGCAGGGTATTGGACGACAGGTTGAACGAATAAAAATCGATCGCTCCAGCCTGCAATTGCGAAACAGCCGAGTCGGATGAAACGACCGAGAAGTCGATCTCATCCAGCCAGCCGCCATGACGCTCGGTCGCGGGAGCTTCTTCGGTAGCCGCAGGTGCCTCCTCGGTCATTGCGGCATCCTCAGTTGCGGCTGCTTCCTCGGTCATCGCAACTTCTTCAGTACCTGCAGGCGCGCAGGAGGCGAGAATCATGCCAAGGATGATCAGCACACTAAAGAGGGCAGATATTTTTTTTAGTTTCATTTCTCTTTTCTCCATGATTAGATTTGAACGAACCGGAATGCATTCACAGGAACAATGAGCGAACACCTCCTTTATCAATGAGCAGGAAACAGAAGGCGGAAGACCATTCAATGGCTCCGCCTCGTGGTTGGATGCGGTTTATCTTCTTGGAGGAGAATCTTCCGCACATGGACACATCATACAAATCCACGCGCTGAATGTCATGCGTCTAATTAATCGGATTTCCCCATACGTTTGAATGGACTGCTTACAGGCATTTCGCCAGCAGAAACCGGTTCATTGTCAATGAAAAAACCCTCCCATGGGAGGGCATTCACAACCGCCTCCAGAAGGGTTGTTGGGAGGCAGACCCCCGATAAATTGCTTATAATAAAACCATGAAGCGCGCCTTGGCTTTTTATTGGATCTTGATGGTCGCCCTCCTGATGGCATCCTGCGGGACGCCGATCCCCGTCACCGCGCCGGATACTCCCCACACCGCATCTCCATCGGACCCGATACCTGATGCGCAAACCCCGGACCCTTTCATCCCCTACGGCAAAAACATCCGCTTCGAACAACTCAGCCTGGATGAAGGGCTCTCCCAAAGTGTGGTGAACATCATCCTGCAAGACCAGAAAGGCTTTCTATGGGTCGGCACGGACGATGGTCTCAACCGCTACGATGGCTACAACTTCAAGGTGTACAAACCCGATACCAACGACCCCTACAGCCTGAGCGACCGTTCCATCACCGCCATCGTGGAGGATGAACAAGGCTACCTTTGGATCGGCACCCGTCTGGGCGGATTGAACCGCTACGACCCCGTCACCGGCAAGTTCACCCATTATTCGCACGACGAAAATAATCTCCAGTCCATCGCCAGCAACCATGTCACTTCCTTGTGTCTTGATGAAAGCGGTATGTGGGTTGGCACAGACAACGGACTTGATTTCATCGAATTCAACACGGGTCTATTTACCCACTACCCCAATGAGAACAGCGCGCTCAAACCGCAGAGCAGTTCGATCCGAACCCTCTTCAAGGACTCGCGCGGCGTGTTATGGATCGGCACGAACGATGCCGGTCTCGGCGTTTATGACCCGCAGCAGAACACCTACAAGGCATATACCAACAACGGCTACAACTCCAAAAGCCTGAGCCACGACCGCATTCTCTCTTTTGAAGAGGGACCCAACGGCGAGATCTGGATCGGGACCGCCAACGGCTTGAACCTGTACAGCCCGACGGAAAACAACTTCATCCGCTACAGGAATTCAAGAGAACTCCCGAACAGCATCGCCGGGAATATCATTTATTCGCTCTTCACCGACCGCTCCGGCACATTATGGATCGGCACCAATCAGGGCCTCGACCGTTACGATGCCCAGAACAGTTCGTTCATCCATCACCAATATCAGCCGAACGTGTCGAACAGCCTGAGCAATAATGAAGTACACACCATTTTCGAAGATGCCAGCGGAGTTTTATGGATCGGCACCTTCGGAGGCGGGCTGAACAAATATAACCGCCAGCAAGACCGGTATGCCTACTTCCGCCACAACCCCGATGACCCGAACAGCCTCAGCAGCAATCTTATCTTCGCCATCCTGCCAGACCGGGATCAGGTCTGGATCGGCACCTTCGACAACGGCTTGAACCTGTTCAGCCAGAGAACCGAAACTTTTACTCACTTTGCCCATGATCCGAACAATCCCGAAAGCATCAGCGATGACGCCATCATCACGCTGTACACCGATAGCAAGGGCATCATATGGATCGGCACCGGCAGTGCCCTGGACCGCTTCAACCGCGGGACAAAGACCTTTTCGCATTACGTCCCATCCACGAGCAGCGTCAACGACCCCGTGCGATTCGCAGTGTTCGCCATCCTAGAAGATTCGCAGAATAACCTGTGGGTCGGCTCGAACCGCGGACTGTTGCTCTTCGACCGGGATTCGAAAACGTTCACCCAGTATGAATCCGATGCGCCTGAAAATGACGCGCTGAAAGGCTCAAGGGTCAACACCCTCTTCGAAGACGACCAGCAGACCCTTTGGATGGGCACCGATGACGACGGTCTCCTGCGCCTCGACCCCGGGACCGGTGAGATCACGCAATTCTTGCACGACCCGGCGGATATGTCCACCATTGGCAGCAACACAGTCATGTGCATCTATCAGGATACGAACGGCAGGCTGTGGGTCGGCACCCACGGCGGCGGATTAAGCCTGTACCAACCCGAGACCGACAACTTCACACACTTCACCGAGAACGAAGGGCTATCGAACAACGTCGTCTATGGCATCCTCGAAGATGAAACCGGCAAGTTGTGGTTAAGCACGAATTTCGGGTTATCTAGGTTCGACCCTGCCAACCAGTCTTTCCGCATCTTCACCGCCAGCGACGGTTTGCAAAGCAACGAATTCAACCAGAATTCTTTCGCCAAGGATCGCAACGGGACGATGTATTTCGGCGGCATCAACGGTCTCAACATCTTCCTCCCGCAGGAGATCACAGACAGCCTGTACACACCGGAGACCGCGCTAACCTCCATCACCTTTGATGGAGTCCCGTTGACCAATGAGATGACAACTGAGTATTTGGACTCCATCACACTCATGTGGCCCCAGGATTCGTTCGAATTCGAATTCGCATCGTTTGCCTACGAACAGCCCGCCAAGAACCAATATTCCTACATGCTCGAAGGCTTCGATTCCGACTGGATCAACATCAAGGGTCAGCGCAACGGACGGTACACGAACCTCCCAGGCGGCACATACACCCTTTACATGCGCGGCTCGAACAGTGACGGCGTTTGGAGCGATGTACCCTCCTCGCTTCAGATCGTCGTCGTGCCGCCGTTCTGGGAGACGTGGTGGTTCATGGGTCTGCTGGTGGTCGCTTTCGGGGTCAGCGTGGCGGGCGGATTGCGCTGGCGCGTCAAGAGCATCGAAAGCCGCAACCGAGACCTGGAACGCGTCGTCAGGAACCGGACTGCGGACCTGGAAAAACGTACCGGCGAGATCGAAGCCTTATATCAGGCAGATGAAAAGATCCTGCGCAGCGTAACCTTGAACCAGATCTTCCAGGCGCTTGTGGATGTATCTACATCCATCCTGAAAGCAGACCGCAGCGTTGTCTTCGCTTGGAACGAGGAAAAGCGAAAGGTCATGCCGCGCGTCAGCCGTGGATTCCAACCTGAGTCCGTCGCCGCCTTGAAGTTCGACCGAGAGGAAGGAATGATCGGGGTCGCGATCAAGACCGGCACCGCCGTCATCGCCTCGGATATCAACCTCATCACCCTGCGTGACGATATCAGGGCTGCCATGCAGATTGAGGGCATCCAATCGTTCGCGCATTTCCCGATCATGGTGGATGGAAAAGTAGTCGCGCTATTCAACGTCGCTTACACCCGCCCCAACGCGCTCACAAAGGATTCCATCCGCTTGTTCACGGCATTGGTGAACCGCGCGTCCCTGTCCATTGCCAACATGGAACTATTCGAGCAGACCAAGGACTTGGCTGTGATGGAGGAACGCAACCGCCTTGCCCGTGACCTGCACGACAGCGCCAAACAGAAAGCGTTCGCCGCCCTCGCCCAACTGGGAACTGTCAACGGGATGACACGCAACATTCCGCACGAGGTGTCGCCGCATTTAAGCGAAGCGGAGACCCTCATCTATGAAGTCATTCAGGAACTGAATTTCCTGATCCAGGAGATCTATCCGATAGCCTTGCAGGAAAAAGGTCTTCAGACCACCTTACGGGAATATATCTTCGAATGGGAACACCGCAACGACGCGACGGTCAACCTGACATTCCAAAACGAGCGGACGCTTCCACTCGAGACCGAGCAGGCGGTGTACCGTGTCATTCAGGAGGCGCTTGCCAACATCGCCCGCCACAGCCGGGCAAAACGGGCGGATGTATCGCTGGTATATAATCATGAAGTGCTTCAAGTCATGATCGCAGACGATGGATGCGGTTTTGACATGAACCAAAAAGCAAAAGGGATGGGTTTTCGATCCATGCGCGAACGCATTGGCAGCATCCGCGGAACGCTGCAGGTACAAAGCGCACCCGATCAGGGAACCCGGCTCATCATCCAAATCCCCACGCGAAACGGCGCAGGAGGAGACTGAAAATGAAACATCATCGCACAAGTCTATTGATCGTGGACGATCACGAAGTGGTACGCAACGGGATCCGTTCCTACCTCGAAAAGATATCCGATTTCCATGTCGTCGGCGAGGCATCCTCGGGTGAAGAAGCCCTGAGCATGGTCGCGGAAATGATCCCCGATATCGTCCTGCTCGATCTCATCATGCCGGGAATGGACGGGATCGAAACCACGCGCCGCATCCGGCAGATCAGCCCGCGCACGAAGGTTGTGGTGCTGACCTCCTATCACGAAGACGCGCACATATTCCCCGCGCTCAAAGCTGGCGCGATCTCCTACATCCTGAAAGACATGAAGATGGATAAAGTGGTGGATGTCCTGCATCGCGCCGTGCAAGGCGAGGTGACGCTTCATCCCCGCGTGGCATCCCGCGTCCTGCAAAATATCCGCGGCGAAGGCGGAGAAGACCAGCCGCTCTTCACCGAGCTAACAGACCGTGAGACGGACGTCCTCAAATTGATCGCCAACGGACTGACCAACAGCCAGATCGCCGAAAAGCTTGTCATCAGCGAGAATACGGTCAAGGGACACGTGAGCAACATTCTCAGCAAGCTCCACCTGGCAGACCGAACGCAGGCGGCTGTCTACGCCTGGCAGCAGGGAATCGTCAGCAGGCAGAGCGAAGCGAAAGGATAGAAAAAGAGGACACTGCGCGAGATCGGCAGTGTCCTCTTTTTTTGGTAGTCCGGGTTGGATTATTGACCCATCTCAGCCAGGGCGGCTTCGATCTGGGTTTGGAACTCTTCGATGGGTTGTGCCCCTTCGATAAGTTTCGTTCTCGTCTCACCACCGACCGTGTAGGTCAACACGAACGAGGGCGTAGCTTGGATCCCAGCCTGAATTCCGTCTTTCGCATCCTGATCGATCATATCGGCATACTTCTTCGAGTCGAAACAGGAATTGAACTCGCCCATGTCCAAACCGAGCCGGTCGGCAAAGGCAACCAGGCGGCGGTCGGTATAGGCACCCACGTTCTCACCGGTCTGGTTAGCGAAGATAATGTCGTGCATTTCCCAGAACTTACCCTGGTCACCCGCGCAGTAGGCAGCCTCCGCAGCCGCTCCCGATTCCTCACCGATAAAGGAGCCAAATGAATGATAGACAAAATAAACGGTTCCATCGGCAACATAACTCGCCAGCAGCTCTTCTTCGGTGTTCTCAAAGAAGATACGGCAGTAGGGGCATTGGAAATCCGAATATTCGTCGATCCGGATCGGGGCATCGGGGTTGCCAACCGCGTTGAAATCCACGTTCTCGCGGATGACCTGTGGGGCATCCGCGATATCGCCGACCGGTTTTAGCATCGGGTAAATGAATAAGAACGCGATAAAGATCGCCCCGGCTGTGATCAAACCGATTCCCAGAAGCCTGGAGCGTGTTTCCTTGCGGCGCATCTGCTCCCTTCGCAATTGTCGTTTGCTGATATCTTTGTTCGTCATGCTTTCTCCTGAAACTTGGGGGTATTGGTTGCGAATTCTCTCATGCGCAGGGGGATTTGTCCAGCAAAGCGTTAATCACTGATTAATTTATCCTTCGCGCAGGCGCGCGTCCAGCCAGAGCGTCATGGTCTTGATAACTTCGGCTTTTTCGAATTCATTGTGCATTTCATGGAAGCCATCTTCCCAGAGGACAAGCGTGCATTTTTCCTTTAGCGGCTCAGCGAATTTGATGCTGCCCGCCGGAAATGCGATCGGGTCTTTTTTCCCGTGCATCAGCAGCAGCGGGAGTGAAAATTCCCCGGCATGTTCCAAGGTCCACTTCGTCACGCCGAGCATGACCTTCCCAAAGCCAAGCGAGACCTTGTCATGCACCAGCGGGTCGCTGGTATATGCCTTGATCACACTCTCATCGTGCGAAAGACCCTTTGAGTCCAAGCCGCTGGCAAGCGCGGTGTTTGGGATGAGCGCCCCCAGGGTCTTGGCAAGGAAAACTTTCATGGGCTGGTCTTCCAGCGCGGTCCGCAAGCCGGAACTGGTGGCGATCACGCCTTTCACGTTCGGTTTGCGGAGCAAGCCATAGTGAAGCACCTGGATCCCGCCGAGGCTGTGCCCGTACAAAAAGAGCGGCAATCCGGCAAAGCGAGCCCGGGCTTGTTCCAGCAGGGCATCGATATCCTGCATGAAATCCTCGATGGAGGAAATATGCCCGCGCGCGCCGCCGGAACGGCCGTGTCCGCGCAGGTCGTAGGCAAAGAGGATAAAGCCTTCCTTTGCAAATGCCTCGGCAACATGGGCGTAGCGTGAACTATGTTCGCCCAGTCCATGCACAAGGCAGACGACTGCCCGGGGTTGGATGACATCCGGCTCCCAAACCTGCGCAAATATATCCAACCCGTCGCGTGACTTCCACTTCAATTCCTGATGTTTCATGTGCGTACTCCGATAGTGATATTAAATTCGCATTGCCGCGCCCCAGTGGCACGGCAGGCGCGTTCTTCGATGTCATGTTCTTCGCCGACTGCCCAATACAAACATTCGCGGATCAGCCCAAAGGTCACGAAACAGATCGGCGATTCATCGGTTTGATCCAGCGTGGTGGGAGATGCCTGATCGACGAGCAACAGGTCTAGATCCATGGTATGAACGGTCAGATCGCCCCGTTTCGCCCCGAGGATCTTTGTCAACAAGTCGAGCGATTGTTTACGCCGCAGCCCTTTCGGCAATCCACGGATGAGGGATGCCTGTGTCTTGACGCCAAGCGAGGAATCCTCCAGCATCATGCCCCATTGCTTCGAGCCGATGCGCATCAGGATGCCGCGCGCACCGCGCCCATAATAGGTACGCAGCGCAGATTGCAATTGGGCATACGACTGTGCAGCCTGAATTCCATTCAATGATGAAAAGTGGTCGGCTTGTGCCCAGCCTTTCGGCAAACCGGATTTTGAAAGGACCGCTGAATAGGTTTCGCGCCCGATCTCTGTCGAAAGGGTCTCGACAAATCGGCGCATGATCTCTGGTTTGAATTCCGGCTGGGCCATCTAAATGTTCGCCTCTGAAGATACATAGACTGGGAAAAATTCCCCGGTGCGGGTGAACCCAAATTTTTTATACAAAGTGAGCGAGGCAAGATTATCCGCCTGGGTGTTGACTGATAAATTGCCGGAGGTATGGGTCTTCAAGCGCCCGATTAATTCACTGACGAGCGCAGAACCAAATCCCCTGCCCTGGGCCAGCGGCGAAACCGCCAGCCTGGCAAGGTGAGCCCCGAACGGGTTACCTGTGCTGATCTGATACCCGATGATCCCCGAAGCATCTTCAGCGACCGTGGCGTGAATGGCTTGTGAATACGCCCGTTGAAGAGAATCTTTCGAGTTATGCCAGAACGGACCGAATGCCGAGAGATCCACCTGGGTTACGGCTGGCAGGTCCGCATCTTGCATGGGGCGGATCTGGATCCCGGGTAAGAACGGGGGCGGCTCAGCGTCTCTGCTCGTGCGCCGCAGGAGGACGATCTCCTGCTTCGATGTAAATCCGCTTGAGGCTAAAAGGGGCTGAAACCAATCCTTGACGATGATCGCTGCTACAGTCGCATTGGGGTTGGATTCAACAATTTCAGCCTGGGCAGCCTCCCACAAGACATGCCAGGCTTCGGGTCCGGAAAGATGCGAGACAAACGAGAAGAGGCGTATCCAGGCAACGTTGGGAGGGTCCTCCGGGCAGGCGAACGCGGCGGTAATGGTTCCGTGATCATCCAGCACCCAGAAGTTCCGCGCGCCGACCCAATCAAGGGCAGACCGCCAATCCAAATGGCGGTGTGTATTCAATTCATGAAAAACAAGGCTGGCAATCTGGTGATGGTCCTGTGCGACCGCCCGGCGTACCCGCAGATTGAGGTTGATCATTTGATGAAACGGAGGAGAAATTTCAGAATGCGTTCAAAGAATCCCGGGTTCTTTTTGACATCGAGAGAGCCCATCATCTTGAATGCGGATTCGGTGATCTTGCCGGTCTTCAATTTGATGGCGGCAGCGGATTTCATTACCATGGCGCGTAAATCGCCTTCATCAACCTGCCCGAATAATTCGGCGGATCGTTCGTATTTTTCTATGGCTTCTTCGTACTGATGGAGCCCTTCCAACGCCGCCGCCTGATTTCCCAACGCCATTGCCTGGCGCTTTATATCTTTTGCACCGGCAAAGATCTCATCAGTGCCGAGTGCGGCATCGAGAGCTTCCCTGGGTTTGCCAGCCTGTAACAGGGCGACGCTCAGGTTGTTCTGCATCTCCGCTGCTTGCAAGCCTGCACGACCTAACGAATACCCTTCTGCCGCCTGTTTGAAAAGCTGTGCGGCTTCGTCGAATTTCCGTTCTTCAAATGCGCGTTTTCCTTTGGATTCGAGTTGGGCGGGTTCAAGGGTCATGTTGGAAATTCCGGATCAAGATCAATAATGGATTTTTTAGAGAGTAATATCCAGTAAGCCCTCGGCTACGGATCTCAATTTCTCTCGGGACATGCTGCTTAGTTTCATCGCCAGTTCCATGTAGGGACGGTTTACCGGCTGGCAGACAAAATCCTGCACGTCCGCGGGCAGGTCGAGGAATTTTTGCATGGCGCGCTGGCTGTTCATCCACTCGCCGACCGGTCCGCTTTGATCGAAGAAGGTTTCGATGCGGCTCCCAAATGCCGCGAGGATGCTTTCCAGCTCAGGCACCGAAATGGGACGTTCGCCCAGTTCGTAGGATTTCAATCGTGATTGTGAAATGCCCGTTTCGGAAGAAACCTGCCGGTAGGATTTGTTCACCTGGGTGCGTTCCTGCCGCAGAAGCGCGCCGATCATGCGCTGACGCAGCGAGATGAGGCGCGTAATATCCGCAGATTCCAGCGGCATGGGCGCGTCAGACATGGTTTCGTTACCCCAAAACTGGGTGATGGGAAGCTTCAAGAAATAAACGAGCGCCTCAAGTTCCGGCAGAGAGGGCGAACGACGTCCCTCCTCATAGGCGCGAAAGATTCCCGATTTGACACCGATCGCATCGGCACATTCCTTGATGCTCCGGCGCGCTGCCATGCGGGCGTCGCGAATCAGCACTCCAAGTTTTTTTTCACGGATGGTGATCTGGGCATTGGTCATGGTTCCTCGTTATTCTCCGATGTTCAAATTATAGCAGAGTGTTTCACCGCCGAGAGGATGGATCGGCGGTCGACTTTCCCGTCATAAAGATCTCCGCGCCCAGTTTGAAACCAGCCGCTTCCAAACGCGGCATGAAAAGCGGGCGTATGCCGGTGGGCTTCATTTCGCCCAACACCTTGCCATCCTCTGTAACACCGGTCTGGGTAAATTTAAAAACATCAGTTAAGACGACCACATCCCCTTCCATACCAGCGACCTCGGTAATGGATGTCACTTTGCGCTGACCATCTTTTAAACGGGTCTGCTGAACGATCAAGTCAATGGCGGATGAGATCTGGGTGCGGACCACCTTGAGCGGCAGGTCCATGCCCGCCATCAACACAAGCGTTTCAAGCCGGGAGATCGCATCACGCGGACTATTGGAGTGGACCGTCGTCAGGGATCCGTCGTGCCCGGTATTCATCGCCTGAAGCATGTCCAGCGCCTCACCGCCGCGCACCTCACCGACCACGATCCGGTCCGGTCGCATGCGCAATGAGTTTTTCACCAGGTCACGGATCGCAACTGCATGGAGACCATCGACATTGGGAGACTTCGTTTCCATGCGCATGACATGATCCTGCTGGAGCTGCAATTCGGCAGCATCCTCGATGGTGATGATGCGCTCGCTCTCCGGGATAAAGCCGGATAATACGTTTAACAGGGTGGTCTTGCCCGAGCCCGTTCCGCCGGAGATCAGGATGTTGAAGCGCGCCCGTACGCAGGCTTCCAGGAAGTCTGCCATTGGCTTCGTGATGGAGCCAAAGCTGATCAGTTCCTCGGTGGTCAACTTGTCTTTGCGGAATTTGCGGATGGTGATGGAAGGTCCGTCGATCGCCACGGGGCGCACCACGGCATTAACGCGCGAGCCGTCTGGCAGGCGCGCATCCACGGTGGGAGAGTCATAATCCACCCGCCGCCCGAGGGGCATGATGATGCGGTCGATGATCCGCAAGACGTGATCGTCGTCATCGAAGACAACTGTGGATTTCGAGAGACGTCCGGCTTTTTCGACAAATACCTTTTTGGGACCGTTAACCATGATCTCGGTGACTTGCGGGTCATCCAACAAAGGCTGAATGGGACCAAACCCAAGCAGGTCGTTGAATACCTGTTTAAATAATTCGTTCCGCACATCCTCAGGCAGCTTTAGTTGAGTCTGCTCGTAGGCGCGGACAATATTCTGCTGGACGAATGTATTGCGCTGTGCTGAGGGAACACCCTCCATTTCGAGCGCGCGGAGGAGGCTGTCGGTAATATACTTTTTTAGCCGAATGAGATCCTGTCCCGTCAGGCGTTGAGACGGACCCGGCACCGAAGCGCTCATTCCTCCATATCCTTCCTGCCATCATCCGCAGGCATGATCCAGACGATCTGTTGTTTTTGAACGGCAAGGAACGAACTGGAGTAGATCACTGTTCCGCCCGCATCATAGACACTGGCATTCGTGACAGCCGTGTAATCTTCGCCTTTTTCAAGTTCATCCTTGAGCCGTTCCCCCTGCCGGACATGGACAAGACCGCGGATCAAGTGGGTCGTGGTCTGGATAATGGAAGGCACCGCAATCTTCTGAACTACATTGGTGTAAAACTTCCCCTTTTCATCATATTCAATGGTCATGATTCCTCTTCCTTCCTATTGACTTACACCGATAGCCCGTCACGAATCTTTCGCGCGCGCGCCGTCATATCCTTCGCCGTATCATGGAAGATGATGGACGCCGTGTTGTTCGGGAATTTTAATGCGAACGGCTGGTGCTGGCTGTTGGCAAATGCAAAATGGGTCCCCAGGTAGGGAATGGTCACATTGACCTTGATCCCAAGTGAGGTTTCAGCATCGCCCTTGCTCAATCCTTCCAGCCCGACAGAACGGTTCAGGATGGAATAGATCGAATCGGAATGGACGCCTTTGGTATTCAAATAATGCAGAAGGGTCTTCGTCAACGGCAGAGCGCTGATATCCGTGCTGATCAAAAGTGTGACGATCTCCGCGTGTTGAATGAGCGGGAGGGTGATCTTCGACAGCGCGCGACCGATATCGACCAGAACATAATCATACGTTTCCTTCAAGGCAGTCACAATATCCCAGATCCGCCCGACGTTCAACTGGTTACTGCGTTCGGGGTCAGGCGGTCCTGCCAACAGTGAAAACTGCCAGACATCCATTTTCGGGAGTTCATTCTTGAAGAATTTCGCGGTGGTCTTTTCAGGGGGCATATCCGCAATCGAGACGATATTCATCGGTCCATTGTAGCCGACGATGGGGGCGATCGAGCCGATGGGTAGAACCAGGTCCAATACCGCGATCCTGGATTCCGGATGAAGCTGCGCCATGCTCAAAGCGATATTCGCGCACATGGAGGAAGTGCCTGACCCGCCCTTTGCACTTAGGAAAACTATCAACAACCCGCCCTGTTTCATTGCCTCTTCTGTCAGTCCCAACAGACGGGTAAGCGCGTCAGTGAGCAGGGAAACCGCCTGACCGGATTTCTGGATGTATTCATTAAACCCCGCCTCGAAACAGGCACGACTACGGTCATAGCTGGGGTCGCCGCTGAGGGCGACCAGCGGCACATTCGCCGTGCGAGGATCATTCCGTAATCTGGCTGCGAACTCTTCACCGGTAAGATCCCCCATGACCGGGTCCACGATCAAAAGGTCGGGACGGTCGCGCCAGGCTGAGATCAAGCCCTCCCTACCAGATCCAGCCTGGAGTACATCGTAGTTTTGATCGAACAGTTTCGTAGATATAAAGTTGCGGCTTGCGACATCCGCGTCTACAACCAGTATTTTCTTTTGAGGCATGATCTACATTTCCGTGCCAGGCTCTCTCGTTCCCTATCCACCCTCCAACGGGGGCATCAAATATCCAAGTCCGGATCGGGTAACGATATGCTTGGGGTTATGGGCATCCTTTTCGAGTTTTTGACGCAGGCGGGCAATGCTCACCCACAGGATCTCTTTGTCATTCTTATATTCAGCGCCCCACACGCTGGTCAGCAGGTCTTCAGAGGTGAGGATCTTGCCGATGCTATGGGCGAACTGAAGCAGGAGACGATACTCGGTGGCAGAGAGGGAAACCGGATCTTCGCCCCGCCAGACTTCAGCCCGGGCAAAATCGATCTTTAGCTCGTCGTGAGTGAAGAAACGTACCTGCCCGGTTTCTGTTGGAGGCTGCGCCCGGCGTAGAACCGCCCGAACACGGGCAAGCAATTCCGTGGCAGAGAACGGCTTGACCAGATAGTCGTCTGCTCCGAGGTCGAGCCCGCGGACACGATCCTGTTCCTCCCCTCTTGCGGTGAGGATCACAATGGGAATGTTCGAGTACTCGCGCAATCGCTGGGTAACTCCAAACCCATCCAGGCGCGGCATCATCACATCCAACAGAACCAGGTCGATCGGCTGTGACGAAAACACATCCAGTGCTTCTATGCCGTCCTGCGCCGTAGTGACTTCATAGCCTTCCGTTCGCAGGTTTGCCTCCAGCAAGCGCAAGTACCTGGGCTCATCGTCCACAATCAAAATCCGCTTTGCCATAATGAACTCCTTGACGACAAAAGAATGAATTCCGTCAAAGCGTTGGATCGGCAGGCAACTCAATGAAAAACGTTGTACCCTTATCCAACACTGACTCTACCCAAATCTTACCATGATGCGCCATAACAATTTGCTTGCAAATATACAGCCCCAGCCCGGTACCGGTCACCGTTCTTTCACCAGGCACCCGATAAAAACGCTCGAACAGGAAGGGAAGAAAATCTTCCGGTATCCCCTCGCCCTTGTCGGCGAAACAGACGCGCACCTTTTTATCGACCGGTTGTGCGGTGATGCTAATACTCGAACCAGGCGCGTATTTAATCGCATTACTGAACAGGTTTTCAAAGACCTGTGAAAGCCGCACACCATCCCCCAATACGGGCGGAAGGGTTTCTAGGTTGAATTCCACCTTCAATTCCGGGTGATGCGTGTTCACGCGCGTGGCAACGTCACGCACAAGCGCGTCGATACGAAGCGGAGAGAATTTGAATTGCAGAGTCTTGCTCTGCAGGCGCGCGGATTCAAGCATATCCTCGATCAGCCTTGTCAGCCGGTCCGCTTCTTCGTCGATGATGGTCAGGAATTCGCGCTGGGTATCTTCATCCCAGGTTGTGTCCTGGCGGAGAAGACTGGTGCTGTAACCCTTGATGAAGCCGAGCGGCGTGCGCAGTTCGTGTGAAATGGTGGAGACAAAGTCATCCTGCAGGCGCATTTGCCTCTGCACGGAATCCAATTCGGCGCGCGCCTCCTCCAATTCCTTCCGCTCAAGGAGAGAGGCTGTCCAAAACGCCTGAAGTGAAGCTGTGTAGATATGCAGTTCGGTATATGCCGGTCCGCCAAACCGGACATACAAGATAGCGCCCCGGATCTTTTGACCGATCCGCAAAGGCATGCCGAGCAAATAGATCTGTTCCATGCGGTCCGGATTGGGACCCTTTCGGACGGGGTCACGTAACACCATCCGTCCGCTGGTGATGACGTCAGTCGCCGCCAGCTCGCCCCAGGCTGCATCCGCTTCGGCGGTTTTGCCGCGCCCCATTGCCCGCGCATAAATGACATCCAATCCCTTTGCCTGACGATCTTCAAGATAGATGGCAACGTTGTCGAACACGAACGATGTGCGCAGGGACAAAAAGAGAGTGTCCAGCGCCAATTTCCAATCCTGCTGGTCTTGCAGCTCCAGAAAGATATGGTGCAATTGGGAGAGAGTGTTTAGATCCATTTCTATTCCAGCACCGCAAGCAGCGGGAACTTGAAAGTCGAACCTTTGCCCTCGACGGATTTAACATCCAGCAGGGAGCCGTGCGCTTCGATAATCTGACGCACGAGCGAAAGCCCAAGCCCCGTCCCGCCGTAACGCCGCGTGGACGAACCATCCAACTGATGGAACGGCTCGAAGATCTCCTTCATTCGGTCTTGCGGAATGCCGATGCCCGTATCCGCCACCGTTACCTGGATGAGATTGACACCCTCTTTTTTGAGGGAAACCGAAACGGTCCCGCCGGATGGCGTGAATTTGACCGCGTTATCCAATAGCTGGTTGATCGCCCACCCGATCTTTTCGGAATCTGCCTGTGCCGCAGGAAGGGCATCTGGAATGTCTGTCTGTATCTTGACCCCGCGTTCGTCTGCCTTTGTCACCGCGGACTTGACCGCCAGTGAAACGATGCGGCGGATATCCGATCTCTCCTGCTTCATGCTCATCTCGCCGCGCGATGCCAGCGAGAACATGATGAGGTCGTCGATCATGCCTTCAAGGCGGCTGGTGGCGCGCTGACTGACGGAAAGGGCGTGACGCTGCTCATCCGTGATCCCGCCGAGGGATTCAGAAACCAGCAATTCGATATAGCCTTTGATGTGGGTCAACGGGGTGCGCAATTCGTGTGAGATGTTCGAGACGAAGTTCGCCTTCATCTGACTTAATTCGGAAAGGCGGGTGAGGGCTTCATTCAGCTCCGCAGTCCGCTCTCTCACGCGCTGTTCGAGGTTTCGGTTCGCCGACTGAAGCGCAGACCGCAATTGAAGGATCTGTTCTGTGATCGCCTGATCGAGGGTGCCGCGGTCGAGCAGATTCAGTTCCATTAATGCCTGACCGAGCATGGAATGATTCCCTTTTGCCACCTGTTCCTGCTGATAATCCAACGCCCTCTGCAAGTCCGGCTCGGTGATCAATCCCTTCTGGACGAGATATTCGCCCAGGCGGGGGATCAACATTTCAGGAGTGAGCTTTGAGATATTTTGTATCATTCAACTGCCTCTTCCGTTAAAGCACCCAATCTCCGTTAATCATGACTGAAACGGGTGCGATTGTCAACAGGTCTGCGGGATCCAATTCGAACGGGTCTGCATCCAATACGATCAAATCTGCCAGATAATTTTCCGCCAGCCTGCCAAGCCGGTCTTCTGCGTTGGCGGCGTACGCTGCGCCAAAGGTGTAAGCGGACAAGGCTTCGGCGAGGCTCAATTTTTGAGCGGGGTACCAGCCATCGGCAGTGGGAGATCCGTCAGCGCGTCTTCTCGTGACGGCGGCATGTAATCCCAAAAACGGATTCGGAGATTCCACCGGCGCATCCGATCCAAAAGCGAGCGCGGCTCCATATTCCAATTGAATCCGCCAACCGTAGGAGAACTGCGAGCGTTCGCCCCAATAGCGATCGGCGGCGAACATATCAGATGTGGCATGGATGGGCTGCATCGAAGCGATGACTCCAAGCTGGGCAAGGCGCGGCGCATCATCGGGATGAATGACCTGCACATGCTCGATGCGGTGACGCAGGTGCGGCAGGTTGTGTTCGCGCTCATACTTACGAAGTTGCTCGAACGCATTGAGCACTTCGTGATTGGCGCGATCACCGATGGCATGAACGGTCATGCTCAAGCCGACATCCGCGGCTTTGCGGGAATGTTCGAAAAGTTCCTCGCCATCCATGTTCAGGATGCCTTTATTCTCCGGCTCATTTTCATACGGCTGGAACATCGCCGCCGTGCGTGGACCGAGTGCACCATCCATGAACGCTTTGACCGAACCGATCCACAACCATTCATCGCCGAAACCGGTGCGCAGACCAAGTTCGTTCGCCTGCTGCACGCTTTCCACAGGGATGTTCTTGCACACCCTTAATTTTAGTTTATTCTTCGAATGCAAGGATTGCAATGCCATGAAGGATTCGCGGCGGTCGAAATCATGGACGCCGGTGATGCCCATTTTCCACAGAACGGACTGGGCTTTCACCATCGCCGCTTCGATCTCGCTGATAGCTGGTTCTGGAACCACGGCATAGACCAACCCCATGGCAGTTTCGAGCAAAATACCGGTTGCTTTGCCGCGCTCATCGCGTTGAATGGCTCCGTCTTTCGGGTTGGGCGTGCTATCAGTGATGTTCGCCAACTTCATCGCCGAGGAATTCGCCCACGCCGCATGGAGCGATTTGGCTGTCAGGAAAACCGGGTTGTTCGGGGAAATCGCATCGAGTTCAGATGCAGTCGGGAATTCCCCATCCCAATCATTTTGCTGCCAGCCATGTCCCAACACCCATTCGCCGGGTTCGGTGATCTTCGCCCGCTCCGCCACGCGCCGCAGACATTCATCCTTGGTCTTCGTCTCGCAGTCCACCTTGGAAAGTCCCAATGAAAAATACTGCATGTGAATGTGCGCGTCAGTGAGACCCGGCAAGATGGTTCTGCCTTGCATATCCTGCCTTTCAACCTTACCGTGCGCGATGCTTTCGAGCTGATCTTTCTCCCCCACAGCAATAATCCGCCCGCCTGCGATGAGAATCGCAGAACAGCGCGGATTGGCATGGTCAAGGGTTCGGATGTTAGCGTTATAGAGGAGTTTCATGGGGTAATTATAATCGTCAAACCATCCATGTTTTTGTTGCGGACAAGTTCGTAGATAGCCGCTCCGAAACACAGATTTTTCAAACCATCCCCTCTTGAACGATCATGAAGTCTGGTCAAGAAAACCAGCAAATGCGAGTAATTCAGCCTTGAAAAGTTCAAATCCAGAAAATGCATTCTCCGCCAACTCTGAAAGCCGTAATGGACGCAAGTTGAACGCATATACATTTCGAACAACATGTCGCAACCCTCGATAATCATCAAGAAACTTCCGCGTTTCCGTGCTGATTACTGCTGGACGTAACTCCCCAAGTTCAGCCGACATCTGTTTTAGAAGACTGATATGCCATTCATTCCCCTGTGGAATTGCGCCGTCCACCGTACGAGCAACATCTTCAAAAATCTGTTCGATTCCGGCATAAAACCCATGCAAGTTTAACGCCACCCCATCCCACCAGTCATCGTCGCCGCTTTGATGTCCTTTTTCAGCTAGTCGACTTGCTCGTTCGATGGAAGTTTCCACATCTTCCAATGATGCGCGGATCCGTCCAGCTAATGCAGACCGCTCGCTCATAATTCTCTGCTTTCCTTATCGATCACTTTCCGCAAAGCGGGACGCGCATCCTCCACACGGATCAGATCAATGGAAATCATCGGATCAATATCGAGCAAAAGGCTTACGGCGCGGTAGTAATTTCTTTCATCCATCCCCCAAACAGCAAGATCGACATCCGATTTTGAATGGAATAAAGTTGGATGAAGCAATGACCCGAAAACAGCAACTTTTGTCACTTTAAAATCTGTTTTTAGTATCTTAGACGACTTGCGAGCTACTCGCCAGGCGTGAAGTCGGCGCACACGGACCTCACTGCTCAACCGTTTTTTGGGTGAAAGAGCAGCAGTACGACGATAACCTTTCAAATCCGCTGATTTGACCTGCAAAGCTGTTTTCATACGGAATATTGTACCTAATAATTACAATCTAAAACAACGAATTGGCTACGTCAACTTATCCAGCAGCGCATCCAACTCTTCATTGGAGTAATAGTAGATCGTGACCGTGCCGCCCTTCTTGCCGTGTTTCAAAGTGACTTTTGTACCCAGACTTTTTTGCAGTCGCTTCTCCACATCGGTGACATCGGCACTGCGGAAGGGTTTCTTCGCCTTGACCGGGCGCTGACCGGTCAATTTGCGCATCAATTCTTCCGCCTGGCGGACGTTCAACGAGAGATTGATGATGGTCTGCATGGCGGAAGTCTGCGCCTTGTGCGTGGAAAGCATCAACAACGCGCGCGCATGACCTTCGGTGATGATGCCATCGGTCAAAGCCTGTTTGACGGCATCGGCAAGGTTGGTCAGGCGCATGGTATTGGTCACAGCCACGCGACTCTTACCCACACGCTTGGCAATCATCTCATGCGAGAGACCGAAGTCATCCGCAAGCTGGTGATAGGCATCGGCTTCTTCCATCGGATTCAGGTCGGCGCGCTGAACGTTTTCGATCAACGCAAGTTCGAGCAATTCCTGGTTGTTCGCCTGCCGCGTCACCACAGGGACCTTCAGCAGACCAGCCCGTTGAGATGCCTGCCAGCGGCGTTCCCCGGCGATCAGGATGAACGTACCGTCTCCCTTTGGAGAAACGATCAACGGCTGGATGACACCATGTTCCCGAATGGATGCCGCCAATTCGTTCAATTCTTCTTCCTTGAAATGCACGCGCGGCTGACGCGGGTTGCGCTTGATCGCCTCCACAGACACTTGTTGCACACCGCCCTGTCCGCTGCCGGTGCTCATTGGCGGCACAGAAGATTTCCCGCCGGGGATGAGCGCATCCAAACCTTTGCCAAGACCTTTTCGTTGAGCCATGATAGATCCTCATTTACCACAGAGATCACAGAGACCACGGAGAGGAGAATATAAAAACTCTGAATACTCCGTGTTCCCAGTGGTGAAATCTTTAGGCTTTATCGCCTTTCAACAATTCCTTTGCCAGCGCTTCATATGCCACGGCACCGACCGATGTGGGTGCGTACTCGGAGATCGGCAATCCATACGAAGGCGCTTCTGCCAAGCGCACACTGCGCGGAATGATGCTCTTGAATACCTGGTTCGGAAAATGTTTATTAACTTCATGCACCACATCGGTGGAGAGATTTGTGCGGTTGTCGAACATGGTCAAGACCACGCCGCGCACCTTCAATTCGGGGAACAAAGCGGAGCGCACCCGTTCGATGGTTTGGGTCAACTGCCCGAGCCCTTCGAGCGCGAGATATTCGCACTGCACCGGCACGATCACACCGTCTACCGCGGACATCAAACCGTTGACGGTAAGCAAACCAAGCGAAGGCGGACAATCCACGAGCACATAATCATACCGGCCCGCCACCTTCAGAACGGCTTTTCGTAAACGCGATTCGCGCGCGAGTTCGTCCACCAATTCCACTTCCGCGCCAGCCAGGGAAGGTGAGGAAGGCAATAAAGATAACTGCAAGCGTTCATTCAACAAAATATACGGGAAGATATCCTCTTCGCCGAGCAGGGCATCATACGTGCTGCCCTCCACAGTCAACTTATCCACGCCAAGGCAGGATGTTGCGTTCGCCTGCGGGTCGAGGTCCACCACCAGCACGCGCTGCCCCATCTTTGCCAGATACGCCGCGAGGTTTATCGTGGATGTAGTCTTGCCCACCCCGCCTTTTTGATTCACCAGCGTATAGATCTTCGTCAAGATAATACCTCCATCAAACAAAGCTCAATCTCCCGCTGTGTCGGGATCCCCTTCAAACCCACGCGCGTCACAGAATACGCCGCGAGATTGGTTGCAAATCGTGCCGCTTCCCACGGGTCGCGAGTGCGGTGCAGTCTTGCAAAAAATGCGGCTGCAAAAATATCCCCAGCTCCGGTCGCATCCACTTCCTCCACCACAGGCGCGCGGAACCGTCTCCGATCACCATGCCAGTAGAGGACCGAGCCCTCACTGCCTTCCGTAAGACAAAGCAGATTGGTATAGTGCGCCATCCATTCGACGAGTTCAAGGTCGCGGTTGACATCCTCAAGACTCAACACCACGCCTCCCGCTGAACCAAGGACCTGTTCGCTGTTTTCCCAGGCTTTGGCAGACACCGAACCCTTTTCATCCCAAGCCCGCATCCAGCCCTGCGGCGTGACACCCACCCACGAGGCGGGGAAGCGACCTGCCATCTCTGCATCCACTTCCTGGGCAATGGGAGCGAGATGAACGATCGGCGTGTTGCGCCACATCATCGGGACCTGTTCGAACGAGATCGGCGTTGCCTGATGATGCAAGGTTTGCCTGCGTCCGTGTTCCGTCTTCACATTCTCAAAGACGGTGCTCTGCCCGGTTGGGATGTTGCAAATCTGGATGCCATCGAACGCTTTCATGGGCGCATCCTCTCCAGCCGAGGTGAGGACTCCCACGCGCAGACCGAGCGCCTGAGCCGTCAGTGCGGCATACGAAACCGTCCCTCCCAGTTCTTTGCCAGCGGGCGTCAGATCCACAGCCACATGACCGATAAGAAGGTAATCCACCGGCTGAAGGGAGGAATAGTCGGACATGAACGAATTATACCTTGCGGACGACACCTGCACTTGCGTCAGGTGCAAGTGTGGACAATGACCGGAGACGATGAACAAAAAAGACCGCAGACAACGGTCTACGGTCTTCGGTCTATCGTCCGAATTATTCTTTCGGCAGGATCACCACTTTGCGATACGGTTCATCGCCGGTGCTTTCGGTGGTGACGGCGGGATGTCCGCGCAGTTCGATGTGTACGACCCGGCGTTCATTGGACGGCATCGGCTCCATCGTCACACGCCGACCGGTCTTGGTCACCTGGTCTGCCATGCGGTTCGCCAGTTGGCGGATCTGCTTCTCACGGCGCGAGCGGTAGCCTTCCACATCCACGACCATTTGCACCCATTTCTGGGTCTGCTTGCCGACGATCAAGGATGCGATGTGCTGGAAGGCGCTCAAGGTTTCAGCATGCCGCCCGATAAGCGCACTGAGGTCTTCTCCGCGCACGTCCACTTGAATGACGCGGTGGTCTTCCGTGCTGGAGTCATCGTAATGGGCGGAGACTTGCGCCTTCATGCCCATGTGATTGATCAACTTGGAAACGACTTCTTCCGCGGTGTCGAGAATGGGGTCGTGATCGATGCGCGAAATCTTTTCAGGCTCAAGCGCTTCTTCCGTTTTTTGCGGCGCGGGTTTCTGTTTGGCTGGTTTCTGCTCGGCAGGCTTTTGTGCAGCGGGTTTCGACTCAACAGGCTTGGGCTCGGCAGGTTTCCTCTCGGCGCGCGGTTTGGGTTCCTTTTGCGGCTTGGATTCCGCTTTTTTTGCAGGAACAGGTTTCGGGTCCGGGGTTGAGGCGGGTTTTTGTTCCGTCATCGGCGGGTTAACGGTCAGGCGCACACGCACCTGGCGTCCGCCGAGTCCGAACAATCCCTTTGATCCTGAATCTATGACTTCCACAGAGACGGCATCAGCCGTCAAACCGAGTTGAGCCAATCCTTGTTGGATGGCTTCTTCCACGGTCGGGGCGATGATTTCAAGCGTAGTCCGCTCGTTCATAATGCCTCCCTACTTTTTCTGGACTTGGGTTTTCTTATTGCCGCCCGGGAGAAGATTACGCCAGTTGGCGCGTCCCGTTGCAGCATATTGGACAATGCCCAGAACGTTGCTGGTGATGAAGTACACCGAGATCCCTGAGGCGAAGTTCAACGCGAACCAGCCGAGCAACAGCGGCATGTAAATGCTCATCATGCCAGACATCGCAGCGCTCTGGTCGTTGGGGTTGGAGGTGGCGGGCATGGTCAGCTTGGTCTGCACATAGGTGGTCAACGCCACAATGACGGCGAGGGTGGGCAGGGCAAAACCAAGGATCTGGATCGACTCGGGCTGACCAAGGTTCATCCACAGGAATTTGCTGTTAAGGGGGATGATGTTTTCGAGCGTCTGGAACGGATAGACCGTACGCGCGAGCTTGAGCATATCCAACGGGGTGGCTGCCATGGCACGGATGATGCTCTGATACAAACCGATGATGATCGGGAATTGGACCAGCGTGGGCAGGCAGGACGCAAAAGGATTGATCCCCTTTTCCTTGTAGACACGCATCTGCTCCTGCGCCAGCTTCTCGCGATCTTTGGCATATTTCTTTTGGATCTCCTGCCAGTCTTTATCGTTCTGGAGTTCCTGCATGGCTTGCGCACCCTTCACTTGCGAGGCATTGAGGGGCCAGGTCACAAGGCGAATCAAAATGGTAAAGAGGATGATCGCCAGACCAAACATCTGGGGTCCATGACCGAGCACGTCATAAATCCACAATAAAAGATTGGTCAAAGGTTGAATGATAAGTAATTCCCACATGGGTCGGGTTCCTTATTTTTCTGGGGTAAACGTCCAGGCTTGTTTGCCCTCGGCATCGTAAGCAGCGAGGGAAAATTCAGCCTGATACGGAGCGACAAGGATCAAATCGCCTGTGAGGGCGGGCGTGGTGTAGATCTTTCCACCCGTTTCCTTTTCCCAAACGATCTTTCCATCACGATCAAGCGCGAAGAAGGTGCCTTCTTCGGTGGCGATGTATATCTGTTCACCCACTACGAGCGGACTGGCGGCGATCGGTCCATCCGGCTGCAAGGTTCCCCAGTTCTGACTGCCGGTGGCAAGGTCGAGGGAGAAGATGTTGCCGCTCAGGTCAGCATAATACAAAGTTTCATTATCGAGAGCAGGGGTTCCCCACACCCAGTTGGAGGCAGTGGCGAGAACTTCGTGGTCGCCATTGGACGATACGAAGTCGATATTGGAGGTGAACGAACCCACGATCACTCCACCGTCTGTGACAGCGGGGCTGCCCGGGATCGCGCCGCCAAGGTTGACCGGTTCACTCGATACGCCATTGGCCGGATCGACGATATGAAGATGATGATCGAGGGAGGCTACATATAGGAGGGTTCCATCTGTCACCGGCGCAGACCACAGGGAGCCGCCCAGTTCGATGGGGTCAGAAGCCTGCTTGCCTTGCAGATCAAGAATGTAGAGGAAACCGTCGGTATTGGGAGCATAGATGTGCTCGTCAACTACAAGCGGAGCTGCCACCCATTTCCCTTTTGCCCCCATGAACGGTTCGGTCCAATTTTCCTTCCCAGTTTCAGGGTTGATGCTGAGAAAAGCGTGACTCTTGCCTTCACTGCCGATCAACAATTGACCGTCTGCGGTCAATACCGGGGTGGCGAAAAAGGTATAGTTCCCATCGGCTTCCACGGGGAAGCGCCAGGTTTCCACGCCTGTATTCACATCCACAGCATAAATGAACGAACCACCGGAAAGGTAGGCACGTTCACCGTCCGCCGCGAGACCGGGCCAGGTATTGACGACCTGGCTTTGACCTGAACACGCGCTGAGAAAAAGAGCGCCAATGACAAGCATCAAAAAAAACAACAAGCGTTTGGTTTTCAAATTTGCATAACTCCTAACTACATCGGGATCGCCATTGCGCAGGGCGATATCCATTTATGGAACAGGATCGTACCCACCAGGGTTGAAGGGATTACAGCGCAAAACGCGCCAGACCGCCATGAAGAAGCCTTTGAGCGCGCCATGTTTATAGACCGCCTGATAACCGTAATGAGAACAGGATGGATAAAAACGGCAGGTATTCGCAGGCAGCCCCGGTGAGATCACCATTTGATATAAACGAATGACCGATAAAACGAGGATGCGCGGCAAATTACCGAGCGTGCGCGGTATATCACGCAGGCGCGGCTCGTGGGAATAATCGTGCAGATGGAATTGAACTTCAGGTTCTGGATTCATCCACGGGGAGGAGAAGATTGGCGCGTTTGAACAGGTTCATCAGCGCAGCGCGTGTATCGGTTAAAGTTGCAGACACAAGCCCGGGTCGGGCGATCAGGATCAGGTCCCAGCCAGTTGCGAGAGAAGGCAGGATCGGGCGCATCGCTTCACGCAAAAGTCGTTTTGCCCGATTTCGATGAACAGCCGTCCCGGTCGTTTTCCCTGCCGCCACCCCCACACGGATGTGAGTGTGTGACTCGCAGGCTTGTGTTACTAACACAACAAGCGGATGGGCATAGGACTTGCCTGTTCGCCGCACCCGCTTGAAATCTTCGGATCGGGACAGTCGAAATCGTTTCTGCACCCGCGCCTCTTTGTTATCTCCGCGACTGGCGCTGGAGGTTTACCAACGAGTCCGCTTGACGTGTTCGTTGGACTTTACGGTCAGTTTGTAGCGGCCCTTAAGGCGGCGGCGCTTGAGGACATTGCGTCCGTCGGCGGTTGACATGCGGGAGCGGAATCCATGCACACGCACGCGGCGGCGGATCTTGGGTTGATAGGTTCTTTTAACCATTCGAATTGCTTCCTTTATTCCTTCAAAAGATGGTTACACAATCCCCAATGGGATGAGTATTTCTAGGGTAGACAGGCGCATTATTTTACCCTAAGGGCTCCGATTCGGTCAATTTGAATCGAGGGGAATATTAATGAAATATTTATCCCAGATTCGGCGTGTTTTTGTCGGGTCGATGAACGAAGACTCAAAGGCAAAGCGATTGCATGTCTGGATATCTGCCAGACTCATGCCCAAAATCTCGTGTGCGATGCGATATTCATTGTTGACATTCGTTTCGAGGACTTCGGGATCATCCGAGTTAATGGTTACACGCAAGCCGAGGTCGAACAGCTTTTTGAGCGGATGCGCCTCGATCGTCGGGACGGAGTTGGTCAGGTAATTCGACCAGGGATTCACTTCGAGCGTGATGCCCCTCTCAATGAGCATCTCGACCGCCTTCATATCCTCGATGCTGTGAATGCCATGACCGATGCGATCCGGTTGAAAATTCTTGATGGTCTCGATGACATACGAAGCTGGCGTATCTTCCCCAGAGTGAATGGTGACTTTCAAGCCTGCATCTTTGGCTTTCAGGATGGGCTTCACAAAATCGTTGGCGGGATACAACATTTCGCCATCGGCAAGATCAACGGCTTGAATATATTTCCGATGCCGGATCGCCCAATCGACAGTGCGGACACACGAATCCGCGCCCATGCCGCGCGAGGTGATGGCGATGATGCCGATCGCCATGTCGAACTCTTTTTCGGCGCGTTCCTGCGCGCGAAGCAAACCGTCGAGGCAGGCATCCCAATCGAGGTTGTGACCATGAAAAGCCCAATCTGGCGAGAAGCGCACTTCAAACAGTTTGATATTCTGCGCCGCACAATCTTCGAACAATTCCCATGAAATGCGCTCAAAAACTTTTGGTGAAGTGATACTGCGCTGAAAAATATCGAACGCCTCCAACACGGCTTGCAAATCTTTCATCTGGTCGAAGACTTTGACGTGTTTGTCCAACTCCCCCACTTCATACGAAGGCAGAGAAATGTTGAATTCGCGCGCCACATCGATGATGGTCTGCGTGCGGATCGCGCCTTCAAGATGACAGTGGATCTCGGTCTTTGGGATATTGTTGTATTTCGGGTCGAAGTTTTTCATGCATGTCCTTTGGACGACGATAGACCACGGACAATGGTCATTCGTCTATCGTCCGTGGTCTATCTATTTTACCCGCTCCCCAACCTCAAGGCCGCTTGCAGCAAAACATTCGCGCCGTTGACACAATCTTCCCATTTGGTGAACTCGCGCGGAGAGTGACTCGCACCATCAACGGACGGGACGAAGATCATTCCAACCGGGCACAAATCCGCGAGCGATTGCCCATCGTGACCCGCACCAGAGGGCAGAGGCATGTGAGAAAGTCCAAGATCGTTGCAAGCGTCAGCATACGCCTTTCGCACAACCTCGCTCATGATGCTGGGTGAATGCTTGCCGAGAAATTCGGTTTGCAATTCCAAACCAAAACGTGCGGCTTGTTCGCCCGCCAAATCCAACAGCGCTTTATCCAGGCGATTGAATTCCTCTTCATCCGGCGAGCGAAATTCAAGTGACACATCCACGCGCGCGGGGACGATGTTGAACGCGCCCGGTGCGAAATCCATTTTGCCAACGTTCACCACACAGTTCGGAAAATCCTTCATCACCATCTCACGCGCCGCCAGCGTGAACGCGCTCGCACCCAGCGACGCATCGCGCCTATCTTCCATCGTCGTCGAACCGGCATGATCCGCTTTTCCAATGAACGACAAACGATACGACCAAATCCCGACGATGGCGGTCACAATGCCGATATCCGTCCCGGCGCGTTCCAGTCGTTTGCCCTGCTCGATATGCAGTTCCAAATATCCCGCCAGCGACTCTTGCTTCCGCGCAGCGCTCAACATGCTCGCGTCCGTCAGCCCGGCACGCCCCATTCCCTCCAACAGTTTTTCACGCCCGCCCCTCGGCTTTTCTAAATGCGCTTGAAGAAGATGACCAGCCACCGCCGCGCTGCCGAGGAGTCCGACCAGCGTGCCTTCCTCGTCCGTAAAGTCCATCGCCTCCAACTGGACCTTGAGCCTGATCTTGTTTTCTCGAACAGTTTTCAACACCTCAAGCGCAGCCATCACGCCCAGCGCACCGTCGAAACGTCCGCCGTTTGGAACTGAGTCTAGATGCGAGCCGAGGATGAGTGTGGGCGCATTTGGGTCATCGCACGGCAAAAACGCGGAATGATTCCCCGCGCCGTCGGTGCAGAATTCAAATCCGCTGCTCTCGATGTGCTCGCGGAACCATTTGCGCGCGGCAAGATGCGCTTCGCTGAAACTCGGGCGATCGACGCCCGAATCAGCCGTCGCACCGATGGAGGCTAACTGGTTGAAGGCATCCAGCATCCGGTCAGAGTTGATGCGCAAAGAGGAAAAGGTTTGGGGCATGTGTCAAAGTCTCCTGTATCCGCCTATGATAACAAAAACAGGAGTCTTTGGTTGACTCCTGTTTTTGGGTTGGCGACTTGAAAGTCGCGGTCCGGCGTTATTTGGTCTTGATATTGATGCTCTTGGGTTTGACCTCTTCGGCTTTGGGGAGCGTGATAGTCAGGATGCCGTTCTCGAAATCAGCTTTGGCTTTGTCCGCGACGACTTCGGTGGGCAGGACGAGCGAGCGTTCAAAAGCGCCCCAGCGTTGTTCGCGGATGTGATACGCTTTTTCCTTTGTCTCGTTCTCCTGCTTGGTCTCGCCCTTGATGGTGAGCACTTCGCCAGTGACGTTGAGCTGCACTTCGTCTGCCTTGATACCGGGCAATGCGGCTCTTACCACCACCTCGTTATCGGTCTGGTACATATCCACAGCCGGGACAGACCAGTTGACGTCGGAAAGGCTGAGCGGGCGGGTGAACGCATCGTCAAAGAGGCGATCCATGGCTTCGCGCAGGGTCATCATCTCACGAGCGGGCTCCCAACGAATTAAGTTTGACATAGGTACCTCCTTTTAGGTAAATGGATTTTGTTCTACGCCCTTAATTTAAAACGCCTGCGTTAGAAAAACGCAAGCGTTTCGTATTCGTTTTGTTAGAGGAATAGTCTAGGAGGTCAGATCGGTGACAAGGGCAACGATACCGTAAATGACGCCAATACAGATTACACAAACGCCAACCAATTTGGCGGCAGTGACCCATTTATTCTCCGGTTTTTGTTCGGTCATGGTTTTTCCAAATTCATTCCTTGCCGCGCTTGAAATCCACGAAGCGATAGCCCACGCCGCGCTCGGTGAGAATGTAAACCGGGTTGGCTGGGTCTTTCTCCAACTTCTGGCGCAGGTAGTTGATGTACAGGCGGACGTAATGTGGTTCGTCCCTGTATTCATAGCCCCAGACTTTTTGAAGCAATTGGTCGTGCGAGACCACCCAGCCTGCATTCTGTACCAAATGATAGAGCAGGCGGTACTCCGTGGGACGGAGTTTGACGAGCTTGCCCTCCAGCCAGATCTCGCGGCGCTCAAAGTCGATCTTGAGGCGTTTGTCGATCTCGATCAGTCCGTGCATGGAGCCGGTTGCGCCTTCGGTGCGGCGCAAAACCGCCTTGATACGGCTGACCAGTTCGCGCGGACTGAACGGCTTGGTGATGTAATCGTCAGCGCCGTGTTCGAGACCGCGCACCCGGTCGTCCTCTTCGCCTTTGGCGGTGAGCATGATGACCGGCACGTTGCTGAAATCGCGAACGGTTTCCAATACATCGAAACCATCGATGTCGGGCATCATCACATCGAGCAGGATGAGGTCCGGTGTGAAATCGCGGATCTTTTGGATCGCCTGCTTTCCGTTGAACGCCTCGCCCACCTGAAAACCGTCGTGCTCAAGGTTCATGCGGATAAAGCGCACCATGCGCTCCTCATCATCCACAACGAGGATGCGGCGTCTGTCCATTTCTGCCATGTTATTCCCTCACAAAACCAATGATCTTTTCCTCCTGGGCATCCCCCAGGATCTCGATAAATGCCACTTTCGCCAGAGGCCAGATCACCTTGACCGTGCCGTGGTCGATATAGTGAAGATCTTTTCCATCTTTTTGGCGTGGATTCATCACGACGATGATGTTATCTGTGGGTTTGGGAAGATCATCCACTTCGCCCGCCACCGAAGTCTCATTAGGAATATGAAGAATTATCGTGTATGCCATATTCGCTCGCCTTCTTTCACTTAACTATCCCTGAACAAAATCTGCATTTTTAATTTACCAAGCGCGACCACGTCGCCGTGATTCAAAACCTGCTCCACATTGGGGGGCAGCCGTTTCCCATTGATATAGGTACCGTTGGCAGAACCAAGGTCCATAAAGATGATGCGGGAGCCTTCCCGTTTGATGACAGCATGCAGGCGGGAAACCCCGGCAGCATACGCCTGATATGGGGAGAGATCGATATCCGGCATGATGGGCTGACCTTCACTAATGCGCCCCATGGTGAATTCGTTCCGAATAGAGAGAGGAAGGACCTGACCGGTATCCAGTAAATGCAGGGTTCCCCAGGATTCCCCCGCATCGAAGGACATGGAAATCTCGCCGGTGGCTGACTTCTTGACCCTGTTGAATTTGTCAGTCGTTATTGTTTGAGTGGTCAATGCATCCCTGCCAACCAGTTGAGCGCCGCATTCGGTACAGAACATCGCTCCGGCTAGGTTGGAATGTTTGCAGTTGGAACAAATGATCATCCTGCTTTCTCCTTATTTTTTCTTGCCGCTGCTCAGGAGCAGAGCTCGAGTTTGATATTTAATGTCCTTGGAGCCGGCTGCGCTCCAGGAATGCAAGCGTTCCAGGTTTTCAGCCTCGAACAACGCCGTCTTCGCCAGCGAATGCTCACCTTGCGACAGTAAATGAGTCGCAAGATTCTGCAAATTACGAACAGCTACATCGTACTGTCCGCCATTAACCGCGGATTGAGCGCGTTCCTGCATGCGATAGAGCGTAAGCCGTGAAAGCGCTTTTAATATCCGCGTCGGGGGTGGATCCACTGAGGGGTTTGGTTGAACTTCCCGGGTCAGGTTGAGGCGGATGGGCGGAACAGGCAGCGGCTGTGAGGCGACGGACGTCTTCAATGTTCCACCCAGCAGCCGGATATCATCCCCTCTCAACCCTTCAGGGCTGACCACCAATTCGAATAACACATGGAGCGGAGTATCCTGCAAGATGGGTCCCAGATGGATCGGGGAAGTCACCCCGACCGGTCCACCCTCCGGCTGTAAGCGGAAGGCGTAATTGACTCTGACATTTTCCTGTTCGGCAAATTCCAGCAGGACCTCATCAGCATACGTGCTGGTCAACGCCTTGAATTTTTCGACAAGCAGGCGTTCGATATCCTTTGGGTTCGATATATACGCCGACGAGCCGCCCGTCTTGCTGGCAAGCGCATCCAGGAATATATCATTCCATTCATGTCCGATCCCCATGCCGGTTATTCCAATATTCCGGGAGGCGGCATCCGCGGCGAGGTCAAGACAAGCCTGTTCATCGCCGTAAGTATTTCCATCTGTCAGCAAAATGATGTGATTGACCCGCGACGGATCCTGCGTTCGGCGGACTTCCTTGAGACCGGCGTCCAACCCGTGAAAGATCTCCGTGCCGCCGAAGGTCTGCATCATTTGGATGTGCCCCTCCTGCTTCTTTCGATCGAGGTTGATGGAGGCGGGGACCACGACTTCGGCACGGTCACTAAACGCCACGATGCTCAACACATCCTGCGGACGTAAGCTCCGCAGCAACTGAATGGCTGTGGCTTTGAGAATGTCCATTTTCTCGCCCTGCATGGATGTCGAGCGATCCAGGACGAGACAAAGATTGAGAGGAGGCGTCGGCAGCCGGTCAGTTTTTTCGTTGCGTGGTTCGATCTCAAGCAAGATATAAACCAACTGGTCTTCGCCGAGTCTCACCAGATTGGGGCGGCTGTAATGGACCTCATGCTTGATGAATTTATTTACCTCGGGTTCAGGCGGGAGAGTCGCATCATACTGACTCCTCCGCCTGGGGTTCGAGAGGACTTCGTACGCTTGTTGAATTTCAAGGAAAAGCTCGGTCTCGCCGGGGGCGATATTCTTATCAGGATGAAGCTTTTGAGCGGCTTCCAGATAGGCGTGTTTGATCTCTTCCTGGCTTGAATCCCGGAAGACTCCCAATATGGAATAATAATCGGACCGGCCGGGAGGCATTAATGATCACCCAACCAACTGCGCCAGAACAACTGTAATATTATCGGGTCCCCCCGCGGCGTTCGCCGCTTCGACCATACTCTGGCACGCTTTATGAAGAGTGGGTGCGGTGGTGATGAAGCGGACGATGTCCTTCTCATTCACAACACCCCACAGACCATCACTACAGATCATGAGATAGCCGGGCTGGGGAAACGGGACCGTAAATATATCGGCTTCGAGCGATTCGCCCTGCCCCAACGCACGGATCAGAACATTTCGATGAGGGAAGTTCTCCGCTTCATCGCGGCTGAGATGACCCAGTTCCTCGAGCCGTTTGACCAGTGAATGGTCGCGTGTGATCGCCTCCGCCCGTCCATCGGTGAAGATGGCATACGCGCGGCTGTCACCCACATGCCCAACCGTCACCTGTTGACCGAGGACCAATGCAGCTGTGACCGTCGTACCACTGCCCGGCGCTTCCCGCTGGATGTATTGATGCGCCTCAAGGATCGAGGACTCCATCACTTCCTGAAGGGATTCCTGGAGAGACTGGGTCGGCATCTGGTAAAGGAAGGAATGGAACTTCTTCGTGACATTGCCGCCGATGATGCGAATGGCGGCATTGCTCGCCACTTCACCAAATTGGTGACCGCCCATGCCATCCGCAACTATATACAAGCCGAACGGCACATTCTCTGTACTTCCAGAAATGGTGGAGGTCAGCGCCAGCACGCTGTCTTCATTATGATCGCGCTGCTTGCCCACGGACTGGCCCACACTTGCGATCAACTGCCTCATCATGCTTTTGGGAGCCTGGCTTGCGATGATCGAACTGATCTGCTGATCAGAAAGCGGCGCCGTAGTGGCATCGTCCCTCATCTTTGGGATATCAGGTTTCTTTTCTTTTGAGCCAAACAATGAGCTAAACAATTTTCGGAAGAAATCAGCCACAAGGACTCCTTTTAGGCAAACAGAGCATAAACATGATGGTCTGTAGAGCCAAAATAAACAATATCGTCAAACACAACAGGGGAACCGGTAATCGCACTCTGGGTTTCAAATTTCCAGCGCAGGCGTCCTGTGCGGTATTCCAGGCAATACATACTGCCGTCTGCCGAACCGCAATAGAGCGAATCTTTATAAATGGTCGGTGAACTGCTGACCTGATTATCGGTCTTGAACCGCCAGACTTCCTTGGAGTTTCGAATATCCACGCAATAAATAAATCCGTCCGAAGCGCCGACAAAGATGTAATCATCGGCGAGTGCCGGAGAAGAGATGGAGCCTTTGCCGAGGCGGAACTTCCAGATCGCCCAACCGCTTTTCGCATCCAACGAATACAGGGTGCTATCCAGCGAAGCGAAATAAACGGCCTGTCCTTTGCTGACAGGAGACGAGGTGTTCGAACGCTTGGATTGGAAGCGCCACTTCAATGCACCGCGAAAATCAAGCCCGTAGAACGAACCGTTTTCCGTACCGAAATAGATCAACTCATTCGCAACCAGCGGCGTAGAATGGATGGGACCATCGGTCGAAAACTTCCAGACCACCCGTCCGCTGTTGACGTTCACCGCGTGCAGGTCCTGGTCGTCGGAACCGAAGAAAATGTGCCCTTCCGAAATACGCGGCGAGGAATAGATCTTCCCGTCGGTGTAATACGTCCAGGCTACCTTGCCGGTGCGCGCGCCGATCACATGCAAACGTTTATCTTCGGAACAGAAGAAAACGTTATTATCGTAAACAACCGGGCGGGAGACGATACCGCCGTCCGTTGGGTACTTCCATTGGAACTGTCCATCCGCCGCGCTCAACGCATACAGGTTATTGTCATAACAGCCGATATACAGGTTTCCCTGGCTCAACACCGGGGTCCCCCGAATTTCATCTTCGCACTTGAACGACCAGAGCGGCTTGATACCTCCGCTGGTGACCGGAAGCGCGGATGTGATCTTCGAAAGCGTACCCGTTTTTCGCGCCACATTCAACAGCGCTTCCTTCATCGCCTCCGCCTTTGGGAAGCGGTCGCCGGGGTTGTATTGAAGCGCAGTATTGATCACCGCCTCGAATTCAGTGGAGACGTTGGTATTGATGCGCCGGATGGGACGCTCGGCAAAGGAGAACGGCGGTTCGAGGCGCGGGTCACGCCGGGTGATGGCATGGTGCAGGGTTGCCCCGAGCGAATACACATCCGCAAGCGGCGTGGCTTCACCCCGGTATTGCTCCGGTGGCGAATACCCTTCCGTACCGATCATGGTCCCGCGTTGTCCAGACTGGAACGTGCGGGCAATGCCAAAATCCACCAGGACCACATCTCCATTGTGATTTATCATCACATTGGACGGTTTCATATCGCGGAAGATGATCGGGTCCGGCTTGTGACCGTGCAGGAACTCAAGCACGTCACAAAGCTGGATCGCCCAACTGATCACCTGGTCTTCCGGCAGGAAGCCGTTCGTATCGTTGATGACAGTCTCGAGATCCTTGCCATGCACGAATTCCAGAACAAGGTAGGAGCGGTCGTCGTGGGAAAAATAATCGTAAATGCGCGGAATCGAAGGGTGATTGAGCGTCGCAAGCAGGTTGGCTTCGCGCTCGAAATTTTGGACGATGGTCTGGCGCACAAGCGGATCCGGCGCCATGATGATCATCTCCTTAACCGCCACCAACTTCACCACATTGGGGAAGTGCAGGTCACGGGCACGGTAAACCGACCCCATGCCTCCGACACCGATCACGTCCTGAATGTTATAACGGTTGACAAGAGTAATGCCGGGTTGTAGTTGCTGGCGGCCAGCCTGGTCGCCGGAACCGTTCCCTGGACCGATCGGTGAGGTGATATTCCTAGTTTCCATCCATTAATTCCAATTTAACGAATTATAGTGTGCGTTTAGGGGAAATGCAAATACCAGGAATTGCAATTTTGTCGGGATTTCGACTTGCGCAGAATCGTTTTCTACGGCAAAATCCGAGGCTGTGAAGATTCTTGCAGTCAGCGATCAGGTTGTGGAACGCATATACACTCTGGCAACCGCTGGGCACTTTCAGGACGTGGAACTCATTTTAGGCTGCGGTGACCTGCCTTACAACTATCTTGAATACCTCGTCACCATATTGAATAAGCCGTTATTCTATGTTCCGGGGAATCACGACCCGGTCTTCAATTTGAACGACGTACGGTCGAAAGCCGAGGGCGGCTCAAATCTGGACCTGCGAACTGTGTGCCACAAAAAATACCTGATCGGCGGCTTTGGCGGATCCATCCGCTACCGTCCCGACGGGACCAACCAGTACACCCAATCCGAAGCTTACTTGCGCGCTATCAACATGGTTCCAAGATTGATCCTCAACCGCGTTCGCTACGGCCGCGCTTTGGATATCCTTATCAGCCATTCCCCGTCCTTTGGCATCCATGATGATACCGACCCGGCACACAACGGTTTGAAGGCATTGAGCTGGCTCCTCCGCCTTGCCAAGCCGCGCTACCATTTTCACGGTCATACTCATTTTTACCGGAACAATATTGCGGAGTTCGATTCAACGATCGGCTCCACCAGGGTCATCAATGTATTTCCATACAAGGTGGTCGAGATCCATTGACCGCCGTTCCCAAACGCGATCTTAACAGAGCGATAACCTACCATTTTATAAAATTCTTAATTTTCAGTAATAATTACCCAAATGGACCTTGCGCTTTTTTCAAAAAGCAGTAGAGTGTTTAATCAGTTTATAAAAAGTGAGAGTTAAATGTCAGACGAAATAGATACCAGAGTGCGTTCCGATTTCAGCCGGGCGCGTTTCAAATCCTTTATCAACCAAGTGTTCGCCGTTCTTTCCGGGCAGCGCAATAACCTACTTTCCTACGATGACGTCAAAGAAAAACTGAGGATCGGCGGTCCCATTTACCGGGGCGTAAAAACTGTCCGCACGAATCAGATCGCTGGAAGTTTAAACCGTTACCACGAGTTTGACCGCGCCTTCCTTCCCAAGGATGAACAGCTTGCAAACCGCTGGCAAAACGTGGACCGCGCCTTCTACGAAGACATCCACCTGCCGCCCGTTGTTCTATATAAGGTCGGCGAAGTGTATTTCGTGGTCGACGGACATCACCGCGTCTCGGTGGCCCGCGAGCAGGGACAGGAATTCATCGATGCCGAAGTCCGCGAATGCGCCACGCGCATCAACATCACACCGGATATCAAACCGGAAGACCTGGAGATCCTCGGCTCGAAAGTGGACTTCCTCGAACGCACCGGCTTGGACAAGCTGCGCCCGGATGCAAATATTAAACTCAACATCCCCGACGGATTCACCCGCATGCTGGAACACATCGCCGTCCACCGCTACTTTATGGGATTGGATTACAAACGCGACATCTCGGAGCAGGAAGCGATCACGCATTGGTACGATACAGTCTACCTCCCCATCGCGAAGTTGATCCGTGATAGCGGTCTGCTCGATGAATTCCCGGACAAGACCGAAGGCGACCTGTATCTCTGGACACTGGATCACCAGCATTACCTGTATCAGGAAGAGGGTCAGCCGCTCCAACCGCCGGAAACCGCCGCCAAGCAATTCATCGAAGAGAACGAGTGATTTAGACCGTAGACAATAGACGATAGACCGTGTTATGGTTGCACGGTCTATATTTAAATTCTTTCATTTGCACAGGACTTCTCATGACAGACCTTCACCCACTTGCAGGCGTGTACGCCGCCGCAGTCACGCCACACCTCGGCAAACCCAAAACGGAAGGCAAACCCGATACCGCCTTTGATTTTGAGTCGCTGGCTGTTTTTCTGCATTTCCTCGCCGGGCGCGGATGCCACGGCGCCTTGTTGTTCGGGACGACCGGTGAAGGTCCATCCTTCTCGCCAAAGGAACGCGAAGCGCTCCTGCGCTCCCTGCGGGTCATCCGTCATCAGGTACGGGATTTCAAACTGCTCGCAGGCACGGGCACGCCCAGCCTCTCTGAAACCATCGAGCTGACCAGACTCGCTTACGAGCTCGGCTACGATGGGACCGTCGTCCTGCCGCCGTATTACTTCCGCAAAGCGACAGATGAAGGCTTGTTCCAATGGTTCAGCGAGCTGATCGAAAAAGCCGTGCCTGAGGGAAAATACCTGCTTGGCTATCACATCCCGGTGATGACGGGGTTGGGATTTTCGCTTGACCTGCTCGAACGGCTCAAAACGAAATATCCGCATCAATTTGCGGGTATCAAAGACTCATCTCACGATGAAGCATTTGCTGCTGCTGTCGGTCAGCGGTTTGGGAAAGAGATGCTCATCTTGAACGGCACCGATTCGTATTTCCACCATGCGCTGAAAAACAATGCACAAGGCGCGATCACCGCACCTGCGAATTTGATCTCCGACAACTTGCGCGAGGTGTGGGATCTATTTCAAGCAGGAAAAGACCCATCTGACGCGCAGGCAAAAGTGACCGAACAACGTCATTTCCTTGAGCACTACGCACCCATCGCGCCTGTCCTCAAAGGCTTGCTTCATAAAATACATGGACTGCCGCATTGGGCAGTCCGCCCGCCGCTGGAGAGTGTAGATGAAAAGACGCTCGAAGATGCGGCAGAGAAATTTTTGAAAATCTAATTGATAGGGAAGGGACACGGCGGCGGCGTGCCCCAACGCATATCGAAATGATCACCTGGCGACTTCTGCATACTCCCCCATCCACCGGCGCATGGAATATGGCTGTGGACGAATCGATCCTCGAACATATTTATCGCGGCAGATCAAACCCGACGCTGCGGCTTTATTCATGGAGCCCGCCCTGCCTTTCGCTGGGGCATGCTCAATCGTTCAAAGATGTGGATGTGGAGCGGCTCCATGCTCAAGGCTGGGACGTCGTCCGCCGCGTGACCGGGGGAAGGGCGATCCTGCACACCGACGAATTGACCTACTCTGTGACCGGTTCTGCGGAAGAACCCGTCCTCGCGGGAACCATTTTGGAATCATACAATCGACTCGCACAGGCGTTACTGTATGCTGTGCAATCGTTGAGCGTGCCTGTAGAAATGAAAGAATATGAAGACGGACACTCTCAGCAAAAATTGAACCCGGTTTGTTTTGAAGTGCCGTCTACATATGAGATCACGGTCAATGGGAAGAAGCTCGTCGGGTCGGCACAGGCGCGTAAGAAAGAAGGCGTGCTGCAACACGGCTCCCTTCCTTTATTCGGCGATCTGACCTGCATCTGTGATGCACTGGTCTTTGAAAATGAATCAGCAAGACAAAACGCAAAAGACCGTCTGCTCGCGCGGGCGACGACGGTCGAATCCGTTCTCGGGGTGGCACCAACCTGGGAGTCCGCCGCTCAGGCTTTTGTCGAAGGGTTCGAGGCGAAGTTGGGCATCCAGTTCGAGCGCGGAGAATTATCCCAATCCGAGATCCATCGCGCTGAAGAGTTGGTCAAAGAAAAATACGCTCACCCATCGTGGACAGAGCGTGTGTGAAAAGGAGTCCAGAAGTTCTACTTCTGGACTAGACGTCCGCAAGTAGAACTTGCGGAATCCGTTCTTAGTCTCCGTGGTTAAATCTCTCAGCAATCCCTCCATTCGAAATCTGCAATCCATAGAGTCCCTCATGTATAATTGTTTCCCCCGAAAGGAAACCTTTCATGTCTTTCACGAAAAAAATTGATGAGTGGATGAAAGAAGTCGAAGACCGACCTGAGTCAGCCGTCACCATCGTCAGGCTGGTGGTGCGGCGCTTGCGTGAGCTCTCAGAACGCAACGAAGAATTGCTGGCGGAAAATATTGCCCTCGAACACGGAACGCGCGTGGAGGAATATCAGAAGCGCATTGCCCATCTCGAATATCAACTGGATATGCTCAAGCAGCGCTTTGGCATGGATGAAACCGCCATCGCCGACATCCCTGCCCCCAGCGAAAGCACAGCCACATTGAGCCTTTTGGTTTACAACGCCCACGGACAAATCTTCCGCGTGGAATTGGATGCCGATGGAAAAGAAGTTGGCAACATCACAGGCGAGATGATGTCCGATCAGGAACCGCCGCGACTCCTGGCTGTGCCTTCGAATGAAAACCTGTTATTGCTGTTCACCTCGGGACGGGTGGAAAAATTTTCGGCGGGCGATATCCCAGGCATGCAACCCGGCGGCTCATGGACATGGGAACAAGCCGCGCTGCCGAACGAACCGCGCGCGGGCGAGCTGCTGGCTTGCATCGTCCCGTTCTCGCGCCTGCCGCTCTCGGAATATTTCCTGCAGATCAGCCGCCGCGGCTATGCAAAGAAGACCCTGACCACCCTTTCAGAATCGATCCTCAACAATCACTTCATCGGAAAAGGCGCGCTGAACAAATCTGACCAGCCGCTTGACCTGATGCTCTCGCGCAAAAATGAGACCGCCGCGTTGGTCACCTACGAAGGGAAAGTGACCGCCTTCGATGTTGAAAATCTGACCTACACCACTGAAGAACGCATCAAACTTTCCGCAACGGATTACGTGGTCGGCTCGTTCATCCTGCCCGCGGATACATCACTACTTTGCGTGACCCAAACAGGCAAGGTCATTCACCGAGAAAGCAAAAGCATCGAAGCGGCGAAGTCTGCTTCATCAAAAGGTCAGCCGCTGATCCCGCCTTCGCGGCTTGAGCAGGGCGTCCGCTTTATGGGTGCTGCGGCAGTGAAGGATTCGGATCGGGTCGTGATCCTGGATGCGGCGGGACGGATCAACATCCATGATGTGAATGAGATGACGGGCAACGGCTCAGTCCAAGCCGAGGGTTGGATTCTTTCGATGGGGCTGATCCACTCTGAGGGCGGAGTGACGCGGAGCACTTCATCATGAGCCTCAAAGTTGGCATTGATTTCGGCACATCCAATTCCGGTGTCGCCGTTTATGACGGCCAGCATGTGCGCCTGCTCCCGGTTGACCCGAAGAATGTGATCCCCGAAGTCATCAAGACCGTGTTGTATGTTACGCGTGAGTATCGTTGTTATCTCGGGCAGGAGGCGGTGGAGGCGTATTACCGCGACAATGTCAACCGCCAGCGGAGATATGTAAAACAATGGGCGGGTGAGATCGATTTTCGCGGCGCGGACATGCATTACGTGCGCGACATATTTGTGTACGTGGATGAACTCAAACCGGGGCGCTTGCTGCAATACCTCAAGACCGCGCTGCGCAAGGAAAATTATCAGGGCACGCGAATCTTTGAAAAGTTTTACACCCCAGGTGACCTGGCAAAGACCTATTTGAGTTTGCTCAAGCGCCGCGCGGAAGATGTGCTGGGAGAAAAGATCGAAGCGGTGACGTTGGGACGACCCGTGAAATTTTCCGAGTCGTCTGAGCAGGATAAAAAAGCTGAAGAGACGCTGCGCGAAGCCGCGCATGAAGCGGGCTTCAAGAAAGTGGACATTGAACTGGAGCCCGTCGCGGCGGCTTTGTATTACGAGCAATCCATTTCGAAGCCGCAGAATGTGGTCATCTTCGACTTCGGCGGCGGGACGCTCGATATTGCCGTGATGCGACTTGGCGATAAAAACAGACAGGTCTATGCCAGCGGCGGCGTGGACATTGCAGGCAGTGACTTCGACCGCGCCATCATCGAGAAACGCATGCTCCCCCACTTTGGGTTGGGACAGGTCAAACATCATCCTGAAATTCTGGAGATGATCCACGCCGTCCCCGATTGGATGGCATTGCCCGAACTCGGCACGCCCATCAACAAGAATGTTCTTGAAAAAGCAATTCAGGCGAAGATCGCCCCGGTCCGCTTGAAGGCGTTGGAAGGCTTGATCTACAATGACCTCGCTTTCACCTTCTACAATCGCGTCGAAGCGGGGAAAATCGCGCTCTCGAAAGAAGGCGCGACGGTCATCAGCCTGGAAGATAAGAACGTCGCGCTGTGGGATATGTACACCCGCCATCAATTCGAATCAGACATCCACCATTATCTGGTGGATGTGGAAAAGGTCTTGCTCGATACGATTGCCAAATCCGGGCTGGAGCCGGATCAGATCGACGCGGTGGTGAAGACCGGCGGCTCATCAAATATTCCATTGTTCACGGGCATGCTCGCCCGCATCTTCGGCGCGGAAAAAGTGAAGGAGTCGAGTGCGTTCAGCAGTGTGGTAGCTGGGCTGGCGATCAAGGCATTTGAAAAAGGCTGAGGATTGGTGGTTATGATAGAATGCCCATGTAGTTAAGGAGTCCCTTATGAAACCCGGTGATTATATTGGTTTGTATATTGACGACAAGTTGATCTACACAGGCATCCTGAAAGACATCGGCAAAATGGAAAGCGGACGTATGGTTTATCAGATCTTGCTGGTCAAGAATATTTTTCAGCGCAACTTCCCCGAAATCCACTTCGACCCCGACATCCGACCAGCCACGTTCGAACAATTACAGGACGAGATCAAACGTTTGAAGATCAGCCTCATGAAGAATCTCGAAAAACTAGAGGGAGAACATGTCACAGAACTCATCGGAGAAAAAGAACTCCATAACATCATCGGCTGAGTACGACCGACTTTATCAACTCTACTCCGAAGCCTGGGACCGCGTCCAATCGGGCGGGACAGGTGCGGGGTATAGCGGCATTCATTATGAAGTCTTTGATGCCATTCGGAAATACGGCAGGGTTGCCAACAGCCGCGATGGAGCCTTGTCTGAATTGAAAAAACTACTCCGCGAATACGAAGAAGAATATTTGGGGGCAAAAGACGAATCTGATGAAGACTATTTGAGCAAATTTGATGATATTTAATTCACACACACTTGCATCCTCAGAATATTATCCCACAGAGGTTATTTAAATGAAATCGATTGAGTTTAGCTATGGCAGCATGGTCGTACAAAATTTTGTTTCTCTTTACAATGAAGGTCGATTAAACCTTGAGCCCGGCTTTCAACGCCAATCTGTATGGACATTAAATGACAGGATAAAGTTAATTCAGTCAATTTCTCAGAATTACCCAATTCCTTCAGTTTTTTTGTATAAATCGACTGATGGGGATGGAAAACTTAAATATGATGTGTTAGATGGAAAACAAAGATTAGAATCGCTACTGATGTTCCAAGGTGTTGGCAAATTTAGGCGCGATAAGTTTAGTACGAGAGTGCAGCTTGATGAATATAATGGTGTGCAAAATTGGTCATGGAAAGAAATTCAACGAGCAGGACTCGAATATCGCATAGCAGGCTACAACATACAAACTGTCGAAGTTTCTGGGGAATTAGCAGAAATTATCGATCTATTTGTTAGGATAAACTCGACTGGAAAACGCTTAACAGGACAAGAAAAACGGCACGCAAAATACTTTAGTAGTCCTTTCTTAAAGCGTGCCGGTCGCTTAGGGGAAACACATGCCCGCTTCTTTCTGGAAAACAAGGTCGTTTCGCGTGGTCAATTTAGCCGCATGAAGCATGTTGAGTTAATTTGTGAACTGATGGCATCAATTCATTCTCAGGGAGTTATTAATAAGAAAACTGCTCTCGACAATATTATTGGCGGACAAACTGTAGATGGTAGGGCACTTGAAAAATCAGCTAAACAATTCATTCGCACACTAAACATTATCAAAAAAATGTTTCCGGATTTGCGCTCTACACGTTTTGCTAACTCGGCAGAGTTCTACTCTGTGTTTATGCTTGTTTGGGAAATGGACAAAGATAATTTTATTTTAAATAATCCAAAAAGAAATAAACAAGCGCAAACCTTGCTCAAATGGTTGTCTAACGGTGTTGGGATAGTGCGCGGGAAAATCGCACAGGCACAAGGAGCGCAGCCGGATGAACAAATTTTTGCTAATTATTTATTTACGACACGCGGCGACAGCGACAGCGCAGCTACTAGAAATCGTCGCGCTGACATATTACGCCAGATTTTAGGCGGGTTATTTGAAAAGAAAGATGATAAGCGAGGTTTTACTCTTGAACAACGCAGGTTGATTTGGAATTCAGACGAAAAAAAGAAATGTTCAAGATGTGGCGATACACTTACGTGGGAAAATTTTACTATTGATCACATAAAACCTTATTCGCTTGGCGGGAAAAGTTCCCTGTCAAATGCAAAATTAATGTGCCGCAGTTGTAATTCAAAAAAAGGCGCAAAATATAAGAAACGTCAATTTAGAGTAACACAAAAGTGACTCAGGAAATCTCAAATGATATTCGCATGAAAAAACGCGTTTACATCATTTACACCGGTGGGACCATCGGCATGCAACTCACAACCGAAGGCTATGCGCCTGCGCCCGGTTATTTGGCGGAGCAGATCCTGTCCATGCCGGAGCTTCAAAGCGACCTGATGCCTGAGGTTGATATTCAGGAATATGATCCGCTGCTGGATTCGGCGAACATGACACCCGAAGACTGGTACAAGATCGCCCGCGACATCGGCGAGCATTACAACGACTTTGACGGCTTCATCATTTTGCACGGCACAGACACAATGGCATACACCGCGTCCGCGTTGCCATTCATGCTGGAGGGATTGGGGAAACCCGTTCTACTCACCGGTTCGCAAATCCCGTTGTGTGAAGTCCGCAACGATGCGCGTGCCAACATTATCACCGCGCTCACCGTCGCTGCCAACTTCGACATCCCTGAAGTTTGTTTATGTTTCGGCAATCAACTCCTGCGTGGATGCCGCTCGGTCAAGGTCAGCACCGATGGCTTGGATGCCTTCGCCTCCCCCAACCTGCCGCCGCTCGGTGACATCGGCGTGGACATTCGCATCCACAAAAATTTGGTGCTGCCTGCTTCACAAAGCACCTTGCAAGTGCAAGAGTTGAAACAAGTTAACGTGGGAGCGTTGCCTTTGTGGCCCGGCATTCCAGCACAGGTTGTGCGCAACTTCCTCCAGCCGCCATTGCAAGGGTTGATCTTGAGAGCCTATGGCGTTGGGAATGGTCCCACCAACAACGCAGATTTTCTCGCCGCCCTTGAAGAAGCCACCGCACGCGGAGTCGTGATCGTGGATTGCACTCAATGTCTGCGCGGCAGCGTCCATCTCGGCGATTATGCAACTGGCTCGGCGTTGGCTCGAGCCGGAGTCATCAGCGGCTTCGACATGACCGCCGAAGCCGCTCTAGCAAAATTATCTTATCTATTCAGTCAAAATCTTCCCGTGGATGAAATCAAACGGCTGATGCAGACCAGCCTGCGCGGGGAACTGACCGCCTGATTTATTTCCTCAACTCAGACAACGCGCCTCCGAACTCCGCCGCAAACTGCTTCGCTGTTTCGACAGGCGTTTTACCTCCGCCGATCATTTTCACGCACGCCGAGCCGACAATAACTCCATCCGCAAGTTGACCAACCTGCACCGCCTGCTCAGGCGTGCCAATACCAAACCCCACGCACACTGGCGCGGAAGTATGACTTCGCACATGCTGAATCAAATCGCCAAGGTCGTTTGAAACTTCCCTACGTTCACCCGTCACTCCCGTGACAGAAACCAAATAAATAAATCCCTTCGCAGTTCGCGCAATAGATTCCATGCGATCATCAGGTGATGTCGGCGCGAGCATCTGAATCAAAGGCATATCGCCATTCATGGATTGAAATTCGTCCGCTTCCTCCATCGGCAAATCGGGGATGATGAATCCGTCCGCGCCCGCCTCCCGCGCATCGCGAATAAATTTCTCCAATCCATACGCCAGCATGGGATTGAAGTAGCCCATCAAAATCAGCGGAATGGTCACGCCGCGATTGCGAAGTTCTTTCACGGCTTCCAGCGATTTCTTGACCGTGATGCCTTTTTCCAGCGCAATTTGCGTGGCGTGTTGAATGACAGGTCCATCGGCGAGCGGGTCAGAGAACGATAATCCCACTTCGATCAAGTCCGCGCCGTTTTGGGCGAGCGCTTCGATCACGTCAATGGATGTAGGCAGATCAGGATAACCCAAAGGGAAGTAGGGCATGAAGATGGGTTTGTTTTTAAAAGCATTTTCGATTCGGCGCATGATTTATTCCTCTTTGAACCGCGAAGCACGCTAAGTGCGCTAAGAAAAATCTTTTGGTTTTCTTTGCGTTCTTTGCGCTCTTAGCGGTTAATTATTTCTCACCAAGTTCGTTTATAACCGTGTTTAGGTCTTTATCACCACGCCCAGAGAGATTGACCAAAATCACTTGGTCTTTGCGCATGGTCGGCGCAAGCTTGATGACTTCCGCTACGGCATGGGATGATTCCAGCGCAGGGATGATTCCCTCCGTGTGGCACAGAGTTTGGAAGGCGTTCAGTGCTTCTTCATCCGTTGCGGAAGTGTAATATGCGCGTTCGTTGTCTCGCATCATCGCATGTTCGGGACCGACAGCAGCGTAGTCCAAGCCAGCGGAGACAGAATGAGTCTCCGCAATTTGTCCGTCTTCATCTTGTAAGACATAGGTTCTTGTGCCATGAATTACACCCACACGGGCTTTTTCTGGGTCGCCAAAACGAGCCGCGTGTTTGCCTGAGGTGATTCCGCTGCCACCTGCTTCCACACCGATTAATTCAACACGTTCATCATTCACAAATCCGCTGAAGATGCCAATCGCATTCGAGCCGCCGCCGACACAGGCAATGACCGTATTGGGCAGGCATCCCACGTCCATCAGCATTTGCTCGCGGGCTTCGCGCCCGATCACCGACTGGAACTCGCGCACAATGGTCGGGTACGGATGCGGTCCCAACGCTGAACCCAAAAGATAATGTGTGTCGCGCACATTCGTCACCCAATCGCGGATGGCTTCGTTGATGGCGTCTTTCAATGTCCTTGTGCCAGATTCAACAGGTCGAACCTCCGCGCCAAGCAATTTCATGCGGAAGACGTTCGGCTCCTGCCGTGCGATGTCCACGGAACCCATGTACACGACGCACTCCAAGCCGAGCAATGCCGCCACGGTTGCGGATGCAACTCCATGCTGACCTGCGCCTGTCTCCGCGACAATGCGTTTCTTACCCATACGTTTCACTAATAATGCTTGACCCAAAGCGTTATTTATTTTGTGCGCACCCGTGTGAGCAAGGTCTTCACGCTTCAAGTAGATTTGCGCGCCGCCTAATTTTTCAGAGAGGCGTTTGGCGTATGTGAGCGGCGTGGGTCTGCCAACAAATGACGCCATCAATCTATCAAATTCCTGATTGAAGGCTGGATCATTCCGCGCCGAGACGAATTCACGCTCCAACTCGATGAGCGCGGGCATGAGCGTTTCTGGGACGAACTGTCCGCCGTAGGGACCGAATTTGTGGGGTAATAAAGTGGTCATGGATTATTCCTAACTTTGATTTTCGACTTCTCGAACTGCTTTCACGAATTGAACCATCTTCCCCGCATCCTTCTCCCCTGGAGCGGATTCAACACCCGAAGCCACATCCACGCCCCAGGGTTGGACTAGGCGAACAGCGTCCGCGACGTTTTCGGGGGTGAGTCCGCCCGCAAGCAGGAGCGGATATTTCTTTGCGAGTTCTGCGGCGGCTGTCCAATCGGCGGTGACTCCACTGCCGCCGTAGATACCTTTGACAGCGGCGTCTATCAGCATGGCAGGCGCTTCGTCTCTTTCATAGCCAGCATTTGATTCAGGGATTCCGCGAAAGGCGCGGAAGGCGTGCGGGGCGAGTTGGGCAAACATCTCTGGCGTTTCGTCGCCGTGGAGTTGAGCGAGATCGAGGTGACAGGTTTGCAGGATGTCTTTGATTTCTTCAACGGATGAATTAACGAAGACGCCAACAAGTTTGACCTTTGGATATTCGCGTTTCAGCACGGATGTGATTTCGGCGCAGGCAGATTTTTCAATAAAGCGCACGCTCTTGGGGTAGAAGTTGAATCCAAGATAATCCGCGCCTGCTTCGATGGCAGCGAGGGCGTCGGGGAGCGTTTTAATGCCACAGATTTTGATAATCGTCATAGGTCAAAGGTCAAAAGTCGAAGGTCAGACGTTAGACCTTTGACTTTTGACTCTCCATTCCAGATAATTCACGGACTTTGGCGGGAATATCTTCGGATGTGACTAATGCTTCGCCGACGAGAATCGCGTCTATGTTGGCTTTTTCCAAGCGTTGTACATCAGAGGCGGTGAAGATGCCGCTTTCGGCGACGACGGTGATATTAGAAGGAATCATTGGGCGGAGGCTTTCGGTGGTGGTGAGTGAAACTTCGAAGGTGGCGAGGTTGCGATTGTTGATGCCGATGAGTTGAATGTTCGGAATTTTTAGGGCGCGTTCAGTTTCGACTTCGTCGTGGACTTCGACCAATGCAGTTAAGCCTAAACTTTGAGCGCAGGCGTGAAGGTCGGCGAAGTGGGAGTCGTCGGGGAGAGCGGCGGCGATGAGGAGGATGGCGTCGGCTCCGTTGACGCGGGCTTCGTAGATTTGGGATGGGTCGATGATGAAATCTTTACGGAGCAAAGGTAGTGATGAGTGATGAGTGAAACGTAAAGCGTAAAGCGTTTCGAGTTTGCCTTGAAAAAATTTCTCGTCGGTCAGGACGGAAATTGCGGCGGCTCCGTTTTGGGTGTAGATGTCGGCGACTTGGAAGAGGTCGAGGTGTGGGGCGAGGATTCCCTTTGAGGGTGAAGCACGCTTGAGTTCAGCGATCAAGCTCGGGCGGAGCCCCCTACGGGGATCATATCCCGAGCGGCGGCGCTGTATGGCGGCGAGGAAATCTCTGGGCGTTGGACTCTGCTCAGCGGCATGGCGTAAGGCTTGAGCGTCGAGCGCCGCAATTTCCAATCGTTTTTGGTCGAGGATTTTTTCTAAGATGTTCATTGGCGAGTGAACTCTACAAGGGCGTTGAGTTTTTCAAGAGCCTTGCCGCTATCGAGAGATGCAGTGGCTTCTGTGAGCGCGGATTTGAAGTCGCCTGTTTCGGCGGCGAGGGCGGCGGCGGTGTTGAGCAGGACGGCGTCGCGGCGGGCGCCTGTGAGTTTGTTGGAGAGAATGTCTCTCATCATCTGCGCGGACTCGTCGGGAGTGCCGCCGCGCAGGTCAGCGACGGTGCAAGGCGCGAGACCGAGGTCGGCAGGATTGAGGTCGTAGGTTTCGACGTTGCCGTCCCGAAGATGGCTAACGCGATTGACGCCCGTGGGATTGAGTTCGTCGAGACCGTTCGCGCCGTGGATGATGAGCGCGGCTTGGCTGCCAAGCTCTTTGAGGACGTGCGCGAGCGGCTCAGTGAGTTTGGCGTCGTAGACACCCGTGAGTTGGATGCGCGCGCCCGCGGGATTGGTGAGCGGACCAAGGATGTTAAAGATGGTGCGCTGCCCCATCTCTTTGCGCGGACCGACAGCGTATTTCATAGCGGGATGAAACTTGGGCGCGAACATGAAGCCGATGCCGATTTGTTCGATGGCTTGCGCAACCTGCTCAGGCGTGATGTCGAGGTTGACACCGAGCGCGGAGAGAACATCCGCGCTGCCACATTGAGAGGATGCTGCGCGGTTGCCGTGCTTGGCGACTTTGCGTCCTGTGCCAGCGAGGACGAATGCCGCGGCGGTGGAGATGTTGAAGGTGTGCGCACCGTCGCCGCCTGTGCCCACGATGTCGTAGATGGTGTCGGTTGAGTTGACGTTAACTTTCACAGCGACATTTCGCATGGCGCGGACGGAGCCTGTGATCTCGGGAATGGTCTCGCCTTTCATGCGCAGCGCGGTGAGATACGAGCCGATCTGCGCGGGGGTCGCGCCGCCTGTCATGATGACGGTCATCGCTTCTTCGGCTTCGAGGTCGGTCAGGT
>CAYJPO010000013.1:0-65809 GCA_964372045.1 uncultured Anaerolinea sp. | reverse complement strand
TGGTCATTCGCCAAGTATAATCTACCTAAAATATTCAACTTAGCAATGTACTAGGGTTCTCATCTACACATGCTTTGTTCAAGGCGGCGTCTCTGCCGCCGAGAACGGTTGCTTGTGTGTATTTTTCTCCGAACACGTATGGTCGTCTACTTTGTATTGGGGGCAAGGCTGTCTGCGATCATTGACCTTGTCCACAAGCCCATTTTTTTTATTTTCTTCTCAGGCGTGTCAGGCGTCCAATCCTCAATGTATAAAAGTGGTTTACATAGATTGAAAGGTGGCAATTCCAAATTAAGTAAACGTGCGCCGCCTGTCACAATGTCAGAATTTTTTGTGCAATTTGTATGCACAGATGTAAATAAATACTCGATATCGCTCTCCAGGAAGTTGGACAGCGTCTTAAATATATCAGCATACGAAAAATGAAACAGGCAGTCACGACACATCCATAGATCTGCCTGCGGCAGCGCATCGTTGATGATATCCAAAGAAATGAACGCTGTACGTTCACCGGAATATCTTGATTGATTTTGGCGTACTAATTCATCAACAATATCTCCGCCAATGTATTCTAATCGACCAGGGAGTTCCATATTCCTGAACCAATGGAAATCTCCACAAGGAGCATCCAGGATCTTTGAAATTTTATATTCTTCCAAAAGTTTTGGGATCTCTCTTCGTATATTTTCTGTGTACTCAAGAGTTGAGCCCCCGCCGGAAACGGTCTCAGGATTTGCCCAGAAATTCTCATGATAGTAATTCGTAAACAGTTCCTTTGGCGTCAGGTTCGTGTATTTTGCTGTTTGACCTGGAGGGTTTGAGCCGTTTCTAAATTCAACGATCTTTTCAAGAAGTACATGTCCTTTGGGGAAAAGTAATATTATGTTCCTCAGTATTTTTTTAATCCCTCGATAAATTTTACTCATATTTGATTCCTTGAGATGATAACAGAAGTAAAGGATCGGAATGCGATAACCGTTCGACCAAGCTTTATGGAACGGATCATATCAAAAATACCATGCCGCCCTCCCAAAGAAGATCGGGACGATGGGAGGGCGCCTTCTTTGCGGCAGAAGGGTCTCTTACTTTTGGCGTAGAGACCCTTCGCTTCGCTCACGCGTGCCTGCGCACGGTGCAGAGCGGCATTTTTGAGACCGATTCTAACAAAAGCGAATATCGCTTTTGCATTATGGCAGTAACGATTTTGCCTTTACGATCGTATAACTGGCGGTAGCTCTGTCTACCACATTGGTAGGGCAGAACAGGGGGCGTCCATCCTGCGTGCCGCAGGCTTGGATCAAGCCTTCAGAATAGGCTGCTTCCGCCCATCCATTGCCCCAAAAGGTTGGGTCTGTCATATCTGCAAAGACAGTCCCGGTTCCGACCGGCACGGGGTAGGAAGTCCCATACTTCAATCTCAGTCCAAAAACTGCCAATTGCAATCGAGTGGTCTGATCCCATGCACAGAACAGCATGGGGTTGGAGGAACAGCCTGCCGTCATACCTGCATTGTATAATCCTTGCACCCAAGGCTGAGCCCACGGACCCGACGAAAAATCATCTTGAAATGTCAGATATGGGGGGGGCGGATACATATAACTGGCACCATACTCTCCCCGCAAAAGGAACACAGCTGCCTGCGCACGATTCATGGTCATATCAGGACAAAACATCAATGGACCGCTGACAGAACATCCCGCTGTATAACCATTGAGTTACAGCGCTTCGATATATGCACGTTGCGGATGGTTGGCAGGGACATCCGCAAAAATGTTGGTATTCGACTGGATCCATGAAACGAAGTTGGAAACCCGGGCATAAACACCATAATAGCCTGGGTCAGCACAGCCGGTCCCCCAGGAAACGACCCCAGCCAACTGCCACTGGCCGTTCAAATACACAGCGAGTGGACCGCCCGAATCGCCCTGGCAGCTATCCTTGCCGCCTTCAGGAAGCCCGGCGCACAACATGCCGGGAGTGATCGCCCCGCCGTACGATGTACTGCATTGTCCATTGGAAATGATCGGAACTGTCACTTCATAAAGTTGCGATGGAAATGCCGGGATGGATTCTGTGTTGCCCCAACCCGTCACCCATGCCCCTGTACCAGTCAGGTCACCGAGAGCGGTTGAAGCCAGAGGAATGGCAGCCGTGCGGGTTGTCCCACCACCGCCCAGGCTGACGGGGCTGGCCAAGCGGAGCAAGGCAATATCGTTATTGAATGCAATATAATTATAGTTTGGGTGGACAATGATCTGAGTGATATCCCGCCGCTGGTACCCCGCCTCCGGACTGGATAAGTTATAGATCCCCGCTACGATATCCACCGCCGCAGGGGCAATTTGCACCCCGTTGTTGTCGACAACACAATGCGCCGCGGTCAACACCCATTGCGCAGAGATCAGCGAGCCGCCGCAAAATTGACCGTTATATAAATCAGACGCTGAGCCGCCGATCAATGCCACCTGCCAGGGCCACTCCCCGGGGTCAGCGGGCGCGCCGCCTACAACGCGAACGCTTCCATCGGCGGTTGGGGTTGGTTCCTGGGCAATGGCAGGGGTGGTGGCAGACGGAGCATTAAGCCCCAGGAGCATTAAGAGGGCAATTACAAAGAATATTGCAATTCTGGTGGCAGGCAACTTCTTATACATGATTTATTCCTACTTTGTTTTGAGTATTACCTTGTTAGGATTCATTATAACCCCGCGATAATAAAAAGCGAAAAATATAGGGAGTGCCTAATGCTGTAGTCTAACGACAAAGACACGAAGAAGCCGCAAAGTATCTTTGGGGTCTTTGTGTTTTAGGGGTTTTGTGGTCAATCAGAGCCCATCCGTTTACACATTCGGTAAGTGGGTGCCTGGATACCCAGACACCCACCATGATCCCACTGTGAAATTCTATGGCAGTAAATTCTTTGCCTTGACGATCGTATAGCTGGCGGATGCGCGGCTTACCACATTATCCGGGCAGAAGAGCGGCTGCCCATTCTGTGAACCACATGGGAGGATCAAACCATTTGCATAGGCTTGTTCCGCCCAGCCGGTTGCCCAATGGGTGATCGGCATATCCGCAAAAACTGTACCAGTGGCAATCGGCAAGGGAAGCGTGTCACCAAACTTCATTCGCATACCAAAGACTGCCAATTGGGCTTGGGTAGCAGGGTCCCACGGACAGAAGAGCTTAAAAGAACCCGAGGCACAGCCAGCCGTCATACCCGCATTATATAAGCCTTGTGCCCAGGGTTGTGCCCATGTGCCCGGCGAAAAGTCATCTTTAAATGTCGTGTAGGGGGGGGCAGGTGGGATATACCTTCCACCGAATCGGCTTCGCAATAAGAACACAGACGACTGGGCGCGATTCATGGTCATATCGGGGCAGAACATCAAGGGACCACTCGTAGAACAACCGGCGGTATACCCGCAGTAGTACATGGCTTCGATATAATCGCGAGCCCAGAAATCGGTGGGGACATCCTGAAATACTTGCGGACCTCCAACAGGGGGAGTACATGATGCGGTCGGAGGCGTAACTTCTACTGGAATTACACTATATCCATTATTATCCTCAATGCTCTCATTGTTGATACAATTCGCATCCACATAAGCATAAAGTTGATGGTCGCCTGCAGGCAATCCACCTTCGATCTCAATCTCTATCCCTGCTGAAAGACCGGCTCCCAACGTATCATTGAGATCTTTCTTGAAAAAATAATCCTCCCTTGCTGAAAGAACATCAAGATCCACACAACCAAATTCAAGGATCAAAGTTTCAGGATCCACATCAACGAAGACATACGCCCAAACGACAGATTCCGTCAAGGCGCCGCCCTGGTTTTTAACATTCACATTAATATAGAAGTTTTCATCGGGGGCAGGCGAAGTGATAACGGCATGGGTCAGATCGCGAATTTCATAGTTAAGGACAATAAGATCAGATGTGGCATCAACGGGAATATCGTAGGACGTGCTATTATTTAAAGTTGCGTCACCCGCCGGCTCCCCGCCGCCGCTTACCGTCGCCTGGTTGTCCTGCGGATCCTTCGCGCCCACCAGCACGTTCACGGTCACCGTAATGGGGGGGTAGCTCTCTCCATTGCTCAAAATATCTGAATGCGTACAGGTAAATGGTGTACCCGGCGCAGAACAGTTCCAGCCGTCACCGCTGATGTTGGTAACGGTTAGCTCGTTGGACAGTGGGGCATCCACCACGGTCACGTCACCGACGGTATCATCTTCACCCATATTGGTTACAGTGAGGGTGTAGGTTCTTCCTGTTTCAAGCGGAACAAAATTTCCACCCGTATGGCTCTTGATTATGATGAGGTCGGGTCCGCCTTCGGCGCGCGCAGGGGTTGCTGTAAAAACAGACAGGACAAGCAGGAGGATGATCCCGCCCCGAAATGCCGCCCCGAATGAGCGCAGGAAATGATTCTTTGAATTCATGATCTTCAAACCTTTCTCCAAAACAGTTGGTACAAAATACATCGCCAAAAGAAATACCTGAAGAGTGGCATCATAGAAGTAAAAACCGCAAACTAGCCTGGAAAAGTCATGTGGCGGCTTCAGGTAGGTACACAATGATTATAAAACATATTGCCAAAGGATGGATTTACTGTTCTGTAAGGATAATCTTACTTTATGCCCCTTCTTTCCTACATTGACGGTTTATACCTCCATGGCAAGCCCCAATGCCGCCTGCCAGGTGGGCAGGCTCACCCCAAAGGTGGCTCTGAACCGGGAGCAATTCAGTGTCGTTGTCAGCGGGCGCAAGGCTGGGGTTGGGAAATCAGCCGTCAGCGCGGGTTCGAGGCGTTTACAGATCTGCTCCTCTTGGTGTGGGTCGAGTCGCAAGATCTCCTGTGCAAAATCCAGGCGAGAGACCGATCCCAGCCCGCCCAAGTGATACACCCCCGAGCGTTCAGAAAAATAATCAAAAGGGTCCGGCAAACTGCGCGCAAGCATCAGCGCTGTGGTCTCTGCCAAAGCCCGCGCCCAGGTGGGGCTGCCCACCTGATCGCTCACTATTTTCAAGGTCTTTTGACTCCGCGCCCATTTTAAAACCTTTGTGACGAAGCCCTCACCGCGCAAACTATACACCCAACTCGTTCGCAGGATGACATGCGCGCCTCCCACCTGACCGATGACTTGTTCGCCCTTCCATTTGGTCTGACCATACACGTTGAGCGGATTCGTTGCATCCTGTTCGGTGTATGCCGAATTCTTTTTTCCATCAAAAACATAATCGGTCGAATAATGGATAAAGGCGGCATTGAGCGCCCGTGCCTCTTCTGCCATCACATGCGGCGCATCTACATTGATCTTCCGCGCAAGCTCCGGCTCGCTCTCTGCCTTATCCACTGCCGTATACGCCGAAGCATTCACGACCACCTGCGGCTTCATTTCTCGGATCAGGGTCGTGAGCGCACTCAAACGGGTTAGATCCAACTCATCGGGTCCGAAGGCATGCACGTCGCCTAAAGGCGCAAGCGCACGTTGCAATTCCCATCCCAATTGTCCCGTTTTCCCAAAGATCAATACCATTTTTTCGGTCATATACTTAACGAATATCGGCAATTTTCTGTTTGTATTGCGCAATCGTTTCCTGCGGATCTCCATCCAGAATGACATTGCCGTGGTCAAGCAGGATCACCCGATTACACAAGCGCAGGATCTGATTGCTGTCATGAGATACCACGATCAGGATGCTGGATTTTTCAACCATTTGTTGGATCCGCTGGGTACTCTTTTCCACAAAATGACCATCGCCGGTGGCAAACACCTCATCGATCATCAAGATCTCGGGTTCTGTCATGGCCGCGATCGAAAACGCCAGACGCCCATACATGCCGCTGGAATAATATTTCACAGGCAGGTCTAAAAAATCACCCAACTCTGAAAACTCTGCAATTTTTGCTTCTTTTTCCGCCATTTCCGCAGGAGAGAAGCCAAGCAATGCGCCGTTCAAGAATATATTTTTTCTGCCAGTCTGCTCCGGGTCGAAGCCTGCCCCCAATTCCATCAGCGGAGTGATTCTACCGGCTACCGAAATTTTCCCTTGATGCGGTTTGTAAATTCCGGAAATCGTTTTTAATAGGGTGGATTTCCCCGCCCCATTCAATCCCACAAAGCCAACCCTGTCTCCCGGGTTAATATTTAGGGTGATCTCATGCAGGGCAAAAAAATCACGAAAGTCATTCAGTTTCTTATTCCCCGTCACCCAGTTGACCGCAGTATCCTTTAGAGAGGGGCTCGGGTTATGATAGATCCTGAACTTAACAGAAACATGGTCAAGCTTTATATATGCGCTCATAAACGGTATATTACATCCTGCTCGTTTTTCTGAAACACCAACACCCCCAGTGTTAGGCTCAAGGCTGTTAATCCAATGCAGGCCGCCCACTCCGGCCAACCCGGAGGCGTTGCTTCAAAGATGATCAGATGAAAGAGATTAATAAAATAAAAAAAAGGGTTTAATTTAATTACGTTCAGAAGATTGCCAGAAAGAAGGGTAATTGGGTAGAGTATGGGGGTTAGGTAGAAAAGCCCCAATAGACCGATTTGTAAAATATGAGAAAGATCCCGAAAAAATACGTTCAAAATACTCAATAACAGGACGCCCCCCAATATAAATAAAGCCAGAAGCAGCAAGGCAAATGGGAGTAATAGTATGCTCCAACCAAGTTTTGCCCCAAAGAAAAGGGACAAAATAAAAAGACTGACGAGACTAAACATAAAATTGGTGATCTCGACGCCCAGAGTCACCAGGGGAAAAAGTATCTTCGGAATATATACTTTTTTCAGATAACTTTCTGCATTAATAATGGACATGGAACCGCCCAACAGGCTGGACGTGATCAAATTCCATGGCAGCAGTCCACTGAAAAGGTACAGACTAAATTCAGAAAAAGGAACTTTGTAAAGGGAGGAGAAAACAAGCGCCATGATCACCATTGTAAATAATGGGTTTAACAAACTCCACAGAAATCCAATGGTGGAGCGGCGGTAGCGAGAACTAAGATTTGTGCTTATAAAGTTGGATAGGGCATACCGATATACAGTTAATTCTCGAATATTGCGTGAAACAAAATCGATCAAGCCGCTGCGTTTTGAGGCATCGAAATCGTTTACAAATTGGTGATTGCTATCTATCATACTTAAAAATCCTATATACCCTGGTTTTTCTCACTCGCCAGGCGGGCAAGATAGTCGCTGTAACTATTCTTTCCTAATTTTTCAACCAGAACCTTTAATTGCTCGCGGTCAATGAATCCTTTTCGGTACGCGATCTCCTCCGGGGATGAGATCATTAACCCTTGCCGTTCTTCTACGGTCTGCACGAAATTTGCCGCCTGTAAAAGCGACTCATGCGTCCCGGCGTCCAACCATGCGACTCCGCGTCCAAGCGGGGTGACCTGAAGTTCGCCCATGTCGAGATAGATGCGGTTCAGGTCCGTGATCTCGATCTCGCCGCGGGCTGACGGCTTAAGGGATTTGGCAAATTCTGTCACACGCCCATCAAAGAAATACAAGCCGGGGACGGCATAATTCGAACGGGGCTGTTCGGGTTTTTCTTCCAGGCTGATCGCCCTGCCGTTTTCATCGAATTCGATCACCCCATATCGCTCAGGGTCTTGAACGGGGTAGGCAAACACCAGCGCGCCATGCTCCAAATTCGCCGCAGACTGGAGCTGCTGGGGAAGTCCCTGCCCAAAAAAGATGTTATCGCCAAGAATGAGGCAGGCACCGTCACCGGCGATAAATTCCTCGCCAACGATAAATGCATCTGCCAGGCCGCGCGGTTCCGCTTGCTCGGCATAGGAGAAGCTCATGCCCCAGTTCTTGCCGTCACCGAGAAGCCGCCGAAACGCGGGCAGGTCTTCAGGGGAACTGATGACCAGGATATCGCGGATCCCCGCCAGCATCAGCATGGACAACGGATAATAGATCATCGGTTTGTCGTAAACCGGCAGGATCTGCTTGCTGACCGCCAGCGTCAAAGGATACAAGCGTGTGCCACGTCCGCCCGCGAGGATAATTCCCTTCATCTTTTGCTCCTATTCATAGTAACTTTAATTGCCTAACACTTTAACATGTCATGCTGAGCGAAGCGAAGCATCTCTACGATTGCCCCAAAGACTCTTCGCTACCGCTCAGGGTGACAACTCGTATGGTAACTTGATTACCCTGAATAACGTGATGCATATAATGCCCACGGTTGAAAATTGCGTTTTCTCGCATCTTTAGAGGCGCAATTTTCAACCGCGCTGGGTATAGTTCGCATCCATCCAGCCCTGATATTCCTGCTTCTGGCGGATGGCAGCCACCCATTCCGGGTGAGAAAGATACCACTGGACCGTGTCCAACAAGCCCTGCGTCAGGTTGTGGCGCGGATGCCAGCCCAGTTCGGTGCTGATCTTGTGGGTATCCATGTCATATCGACGGTCATGCCCGGGGCGATCCTTCACAAAATGGATCAGATTCTTATGCGGCTTGTGAGATGACGACGGGGAGACTTCATCCAAGATCTCGCAGATGGTTTCGACGATGGTCAAGTTTGCGGGTTGATTCTCTCCGCCGATGTTGTAGGTGGAACCGGTCCTGCCCTTCGTGAGCACAAGGTGGATCGCCTCACAATGATCCTCCACATGCAGCCAGTCACGGACCTGCTGCCCATCCCCATAGACAGGCAGTTTTTTGCCTTCGATGGCGTTCAAGACCATCAAGGGAATGAGTTTCTCAGGGAATTGATACGGACCGTAATTGTTGGAGCAATTCGTGATGGTGTACGGAAGTTTGAAGGTGTGCCCATACGAGCGGACAAGGTGGTCACTGGATGCCTTGGAAGCAGCGTACGGCGAATTAGGCGCATAGGGCGTCTCTTCTGTCCAGGCGGGTTCACCGGGGGCAAGCGAGCCAAATACTTCATCGGTGGAGACGTGGTGAAAGCGGACTTCCTCCAACGGGATGCTTTTCTCGTTGATCCAGAAATTCCGCGCTGCCTCCAGCAGGGTCAGCGTACCCATGACATTGGTCTCGACGAACTGGCGGGGACCCAGGATGGAACGATCCACGTGTGACTCAGCGGCAAAGTGGACGATGGTATCCACGTGTTTCTCGCGCAACAGTTCATCCGCCAGGACCGGGTCGCAGATATCGCCCTGGATAAAGGTGTAACGCGGGTCATCTGCGACATCCTTCAGATTTTCTAGGTTTCCTGCATAGGTCAGCGCATCGAGGTTGATGACCTTTACATCCGCTTCTGCCCGCAGGAGGTAGTGGATGAAATTCGAGCCGATGAACCCAGCTCCACCGGTGACCAGCACATTTTTCATAAGAGTGTTCTTTCGAGTTTTTTTATTTTGGGTCAATCGAACAATTCGGCTTCCGCAAGGGTCTTTGCATTGGCGTCTTTTGGCGACAACACCGGGACGACCCCGTCGCCGAGTGACCAGTCAACGCCAATTTTTGGGTCATTCCACAACAGGCTGCGGTCCCATTCGGGGGCGTAATAATCGGTCACCTTGTAGGTGACCTCAGCGCGTTCGCTCAAAACATAAAATCCATGCGCAAATCCGGCAGGGATCCAAAGCTGGTATTTATTCTCAGCCGAAAGGATTATACCAACCCACTGACCGAAGGTCGGCGAACTGCGGCGGATGTCCACAGCCACATCATAGATATCCCCGGCGATGACGCGCACCAGTTTACCTTGCGCATTGCGGATCTGGTAATGCAATCCGCGTAACACGCCTTTTTGGGATGCTGAATGATTTTCCTGGACAAATTTCTCTTGAATGCCCGCCTTTGCAAACGCGTCTTCACGGAAGGTTTCGAGGAAGAATCCGCGCGGGTCTTCGAATACTTTCGGTTTTATCAAAATAACTTCGGGTATCTTGGTGGGGACGAACTCCATTTCGCGGCTGCGCTCCTGTCAATATCTGGTTGCGTCGATTATATCCCAGCGACTGTTATTGACTGACAGCAATTGCGGTAAAATTCCAGCCGAAATGTAAGAGTTTGGCGTTGAATGCAATCCAACTATTATTGAAGTCGAAGAGAGAGGATTACATGGTTACCATTCGAAACGACGTTTTTAAGATCGGCGATAATTTTGCCACCTTGCTGGGTGACGAAGTGAAAGTGGGCGATAAAGCTCCTGAATTTACCTCGGTCGTTCCGGGCTGGGGCAAAGTAAATCCACTGGAAGAATCCAAGGGGAAGGTCATTATCCTGACGGCAGTCCCTTCATTGGATACAGATATATGTGACCGCGAGACCCGCCGCTTCAATGAAGAGGCTTCAAAGTTGAGCGATGACATCGTCATCTACACCATCAGCACCGATTTCCCCATGGCGCAAAAGCGCTGGTGCGGAGCCGCAGGCGTGGACAAGGTCAAGGTGGTTTCGGATGTGGTCGATGCTGAATTTGGTACCAAGTACGGCATCCTCATCAAGGAACGCCGCTACCTGCGCCGCTCGGTCTTCATCGTCGGGCGTGACGGCAAACTGACCTACGTCAACTACCTGCCCATCCTCGGCATGGAACCGGATTACGATGAGGTCATCAACGCGGCGAAACAAGCTCTCGGGTAGTTTATAGCCTGAGAAACTGGATCAGTTCACCGTTTAGAATGATGCGATAGCCGTCTCCAATGGGAGGCGGTTTTTTCATCCTGATGATAGAATTCGCGGCTATGGATGAAGCAAAAAGAAATTTTCTTGAAGGTGTCAAAGCGGAGTTCCCGCTGTTGATCGGCGTGTTCCCGTTCGGCTTGATCTATGGGGCGCTGGCGTTGAATGCCGGGCTGACCGCGTTCGCGTCACAGATGATGTCGTCGATCGTGTTCGCGGGTTCATCGCAATTCATCGCGGCGCAATTGGTAAAGGATGCCGCGCCCGAGCTGGTCATCGTTCTGACCATAGCGGTGGTGAATTTACGCCACATGCTGTACAGCGCCTCCCTCGCACCATACCTGAAACATTTACCGCTCAAATGGAAGGCGCTGCTTTCGTACCTGCTGACAGACGAAGCATACGCGCCCAGCATCATCAAATATGAAGAGGAAGGTATCAAACCGCTTAGCCATTGGTTCCTGTTTGGCGCGGGATTCTCACTTTGGTTCACGTGGCAGGTCAGCACGGCGTTGGGAGTTTTTCTCGGCGCGGAGATCCCTGAAGAACTGCCGCTCGATTTTGCGTTGCCGCTGACTTTCATTGCGATGGTTGTGCCTATGTTGAAAAAAATGCCGATGGTCGCCGCCGCATTGAGCGCGGGCGTCACAGCACTGCTCGCTTATCACCTTCCGTTCAAACTTGGGTTGATCCTCGCCGCGTTCGTGGGCATTGTGGTCGGCACGATCCTGGACGAACTGAAATCTCGAAAGGCGGCACAATGAACATCTGGCTGGTCATGCTGCTTGGCGGTTTGGTCACGTTCGGGATGAGGTTCTCGCTCATCTATCTGTTCGGCAGGTTCGAGGTCCCGGAGACGATGCGCAGGGCGTTGCATTACGTCCCGCCTGCGGTACTCTCCGCCATCATCTTCCCGGAGCTGCTGCTTCAAAACGGCAGCGTCAGCCTGGAACTCACGAACATCCGCTTGCTGGCAGGCACCATTGCCATCGTCACCGCGTGGATATCAAAAAACACATTGCTCACCATTCTGGTCGGGATGGCGGCAATGCTGATCTTGAATTGGCTTTAAAAAATCAATCCGGGGATTTTCCCGGACTGAAAAGAAAACCTACATAAAGACTAGAAAAACTTGATTCCCCCCGCCTTCCTTGGCACGCGCCACAGCCGAGCGCGCTTGTTGAATGACGGGTTCGATCTCAGTGGTTGTGGTGATACGCGCGACGGATGCAATACCAGCGCTGATCTTCACATTGAGCGGCGGCTCATTCTGGACCTCGATGCGGGTGCCGCGTACCCCGAGGATGATCCTGTCCGCCACCTTTTCCGCGTCCGCACCGATGACGCCGGGAAGCGCCAGCACGAACTCGTCGCCCGTCCAACGTCCGATGCAGTCATAAGGGCGGCTTTTTTCACGGATGGCAGTTGCCAGCACTTTGAGGACGTTATCGCCCATTTCATTCCCGAACGTGCCGTTGATGGTCTTGAAATTGTCGACATCCAGGGCGATCAAACTCAACGGCATGGATGCGCGGCGTGAACGTTCCAACTCCCCGGTTGCCTGGCGCAGGAACGCGGCGCGGTTCATGAACCCGGTCAAACTGTCGAAGACCGCGTGATTCTCCAACTGTTCACGCGCCATGGCAAGGTGACTTGTCAGCGAGATGATGCGCTCTGCGATCGCCACCCGGTTTTTCAGGTCGGCCGCCTTGATGGGGCGCTGGACAATATCGTCCATGCCGCTGGGGACAAGGTCCTCTTCCGCGTTCTTTGCGGTGAGCAACAAAATATAGACCGGCTCGGGCAGGTTCATCGCCCGGACGCGCGGGATGAACTGGGTCCGGGCGACATCGCTGGTATCCCAATTCGCGATCACAAAACGAGAAAGCCCGCCTTGAATATACTGCCAGGCTTGTTCGCTCGATGTAATGGGTTGAAGCACATGCTTTTTCCCGTCCAGGGCATGTTGAAGGAAGGCGAATTCCTGAGGGTCGTTTTCCAGCACCAATATGTTCATGGATGCACCTTTCTGTCAATTATAGCAGGGGGGACAAGCCGTGAAACCGCGAGTTTTGTCACTGAACTGGATTTAATATGAATCTTCGCCTCACGTTGACAATTCCCTCTACCCATAGTAACATTTGCCCCGCTTTGACCACGCCGAGGTAGCTCAGTGGCAGAGCAGGGGACTCATAAGCCCTTGGTCGGGAGTTCAAATCTCCCCCTCGGCACACCGTTTCCAAGTGAAACACTCTTCTTATATATGGTGGTCTCTACACAAAGGAGATCACCATGTGTGCTTTAAATACACAAGACCAGGGGCTTTTCACATTTTCCCAGCAGGATTATCTGCCCATACTGGTCGAATCATTTTTGATCGACCGCAAATCTCAAGGCCTATCCCCCGACACCATCGAACTCTATACCAAGAAGTTGCAATACTTCCTGAAGTACTGTGAGCGCCAGGCGCTGACGCAAGTCTCCCAAATCACTTCGGATTTTATTCGCAAATACTTGCTGGAGCTCCCCAGTTCAGGGAAGGTATCAATCTAAAGAGAGATTTTTTTCGACGAGAGCAGTGATACCGATTTAAAGAATGTTCAAAATCACCCCCACGGCAAAGGCAATATATAGAACCGTAAAAACCCAGTTGAGCACCAATTCCCGTTTTGTCATACCGATTTGGACAGAAGAGGCTTTCTTCTTTTCACCATAGAATTCCTGATATTCGCGGGTAACGAGCCGAGATGACTCTGGAATATTTACTTCCAATTCACGTAAACGTGTATACCACCAATTTAACAATGCTTCATACTGAAGAAGCAGGTTTCGCCATATCCAGCAAGCAATGACACCAGCAGTTAAGAGCACAAAAACAGAAATAACAAGCCAAATTCCTGCCAATCCGGAATCTTTGATTAATAATCCAACAATTGCAAAGATAGCCGTATTTACGGAGAAATAGAAAGAGGTTGTTGATTGGCGACGATCAAGTAACGCTTCCACATGATTAATGGCCGTTTGATAACCGATATGTTTTTGCATGAATTGCCTATTAAATCACGGATCTGTTATTAAGAAATTTATTCGGTCCAGTCTTCTTCTCGAATCAATATACTTAGATTTTTATCCCGGCTATAAGCCATGTATTTTGACATGACTCGAATCTCTTGACTGGGTTTTATCAATTTATCTCCAGTCGCAGAATCAACTCTTATTGACCAAAAAATGATGTTACCGTCACATCGAATTCTCGCGTCCTGATTTCGAAGTGAAAGTTCCTTTGGATTGTCGACATATCTCCGTTTGGGCCTATCCCAACATTGCAGAACATCAGTAAGTGCCAATAAAAATGCCAGCGGCGTTTCTTCAAGGGTTATTTTATAATCGCTTAAGCTAAGGAAGTAAGGCGCTTCTTTCGCCTTCTCAACGTCCCAGATATCTACATTCACATTGTGAAGCGCCATAGCGGCCGCTGCCTGTTTTACTGGCTCTTCATACAACAGTGTAATTGGATCAGAAATTATTTTCTTTATCGCACTTCTAGTTTCACGACCAAGCCTTGTTGGAAGCGAAGCATCCCTGAGACTTTTTAGATAATAATCAAAATAATAAAATTGGTGAAGAAGTATCAAGGCACTAAGAATTCCATGATCACGAAATCTTCCGCGGCTTTTAGGCCTAATGGTTTTACCTAAACTGTAATAATTTTGAAGCGGCGTTTTCTGATCAATCTGGGCGAGTTGAGTTGGTATAATGAAATCTTCAATAAAGTTAAGAATGCTCTCATCTTTCCCCGGAATAGGAGTCTTTTCCAAATCGTCAAGCTTAAGAACTCTAGGGGTAAAGAGACCAATCGCGCGAGCAATCGCTACTTCATCAGATTTGGAACATTCAATTCCTCTCGACTTCAGGTATCCGCCAATCGGGAATCCAATGAAAGATCCTAGATCTTCCAACAAAGGCTGTAAATAATTTTCCTCTTCGTCGATTCCCTTATCACCTGAGTATCCAATATCATGAAATATGGATGCGATTTTCCATGCTTTTAAGAACACATCTTCCGACAGTTTGCTTCTAATCGCGTTGCGAATATGATCATTTTGAATATATAAATATAAACCTAGGAAATACATCCAAACAGAATGAGAAACATGATCGCGATAAGCGGCATACATCTCGCCAGAAAATTCCTGCTCTGCCAATACCTTCATCAATGGAATATTGGGCAAGCCCGGTTCCTCAACCCACAGTTCATTCCACAACGCGACTGAAGAATATATTTTCCTATCCTCCCTAGCGTCCAGTAGCATTTGGATCTTATCTGAATGCAACCTTAAAAAATCCTTCGTAAACGAATTGTTACTCAATACCGACAGAATGTTCACCGCTACATTATTTTGAATAATATTTTTGGGTGAAGATTCTAAGTGTGTGGACAGGTCCTTACCGTGGGCTTCACCTGTTACCACTTTGGTCGAGTCAGGTTGAAATGCATGTGTATCAACTAGATAGGAATTGTTAGTGCCTAGAGCGTTCATAGCAACATCGCGTATTTCATATGTAGTGATATTATGTTTTTGAAGAACTGATAATATTTCTTGATACTTCCGTATTATTTCAACAATTCTCTTCATAATGTCGAAATCATCACTGTTTACACCTGTAATCATAATAGCTCGACCATTCTGATTTGAAATCTCATCAAGTATCATGGTGAAATCTACCAACCATGGACCAGAAAAAGATTCTCGCAAGAGAAAATTAACGAACACTAGGTCGAATTTGTTCTCCCGAAGCATGTGAATGGCAGCTTTTCTGTTTTCCACACACTCGACTTCAAATAGCCCGCCTTTTCTAAGCGCACTAGACATTATTTCCACCCAATCTGGATCGTTATCCACTATCAAAATTCTTTTGCGTTCAATGGCAATAACATCATTCATGATTATCTCACTTTAATACATTCTTCTGTGTTAGTGCGTTGGTTATGAGTGCTATAAAATCCTTTTTATTAAAACTCTGTTTGGGAATGTAATCTAACAAGTTATAAGACTTAAAACCATTTCGTATGTGGTCTTGAGTACCATACGCAGAAATTATAATGACATGAGTATTCTCAGCCTGGCGTCCTTTCTGGCTTCTTAAGAAGGATAATAGCTCCATTCCTTGAAAATTTTTATCATCTTTGTCCTCGAGCCTTAAATCTAGAACGAGGATGTCAAAACTGTTTTCATCAAGCGCCTGCAAGGCGGAAGTATGATCCGCCACTGTAGTCACGTTTGCTGATATATCTTTCAGATATGTTGAGAGAATGAATCGCCAGTCTTTATCATCCTCAATAATCAATATATTTGCTTTTTCCATAAATAAATTTACCTTTTAGTTTTTTGATTGATATCCACGAATTGTTTTTCCACTAGCCGTTGTAAACCCAGTGAGTCATAACATTTTTCAACGCAGTCAAAAACACCAAGGTTGAATGTTTTTCGCAGCTTTTCAGGTGATAAATCCATAGGCGATAATACGACTACATGTTGCTTGTTCAATAGAAATATCAGATCCCGAAATAGTTTTTCATCTTGTTCCATGCTATTAAAATCTATTAATACGAGCGAGAATTGTTTTTTCTGACATAATGGCAAAGCATTTCGAATGCTAGTAGAAATTTCTACCGAAAATCCAGTTCTGGTTAGTGATGAGGAACCAAAATTCAGCCAGTCTTGTTCATCATCTATTAAAAGAACACTTTTATTATTCATTTTTACCTTCTCTGGAAGTTACAAGGGAATCTGAACAATAAAATTAGTGCCTTCTCCCATTACACTTTTGCATAATAAATCTCCTCCAACACTTGACAAAAAGGATTTCACCCACCATAAACCAAATCCTCTATGCTTGCCCATGTTTTCGCTACTGTCTGGCAAACGATCAAATAAATCAAAAAGGGTTTCTTGGTCATCCTCAGAAATTCCCGGTCCCGTGTCTTGGAAAGATATTTCGACAAAGTTATTAACTACCTGACCATTAATGATAATTTTTTTAACTATTGAAGCTTTCATAGCCACTAACGCATTATTTATTATTTCCACGAAAACTTCTACAAACGATCTATTTACAGATACTTGAGGTAAATTATGTATATTTTCCTCGACTTGAATATCGACATCACTTGGAATATCAATTGAGTGGAGGGCATCCGCAACTAATAAGTTGATTTCAGCCCTTTTGAGATCTTGTCTTGATGCATCAACCGGTTTAAATAACAAATCTGACATTTCTAGTAAATATTGATTGTTTCGCTCTATCATCTTTATTTTGTCAAATATTGGCCCATCTTCAACTCCTATAGCCTTCAAATCATCAAACAAGTCTGTGATGATTACCCGTATAATACCTCCTTTATTACCTATCCGATGTGCAAGACTACCAGCTGTTTGCCCAATTGTTGCCCATAGTTTCTGTTCTTGGAGTTGTCTTTCTTTTTTCACTAACTGGGCATTGTCGATCACAATCGCTGCTTCAGTTGCGAGCAAAGAAAGTATTTCTAAATCATCATATGTATAAATATAATCATCTTCCTTGTGATAAGAAGCGATCACACCAATCACTCGGTCGCGATTTATCATAGGTACTCCGACCCAAGAGGCAAAAGGTTCATCAATGTATTCCTCACGTCCAATCTGTTTGTACCAAGCAATGGATGCATCTCGTGTCTCAATAAAAAGTGGTTTTTTAGTATTAATAATATATTCAGTACGTCCTGAACCAGCTTTTCGAGAAGGGACTTCTTTTGCTATTCCATCTATAAACATTAAGGGGAAACGCACTATTTCCGAATCTTTATCATATAAGGCAATATACATATTCTCTGTGTGCATTAACTGGCTAGCTTGCTTATACACTAGTTGCAAGACTTCGCTCTCAACATCCTCAATATCGGATGATAAACCACGTGTTACTTCGTTGATGACGCTCAAACTTTTTATTTGCCTCTCAAGTCGTTCATCTAACCGTACCCGTTCAATTGCGGTTGCTGTCTGACTGGCAATCGTACTGAGCAGGCTAACTGCCCGTTGATCGAATGCGCCAGATGTTTGGCTCTCTGTGAACATGCCTCCCAATATTTTTCCTTCGAATGTAATTGGAACACCCAGCCAGGAGGCAGGCGTCTCCCCTCCTGGCCAATACATTAATTGAGCTGTTTTGATTCGAGCCGCAACATCTCTTTCATGGTGGAGCGAAGAACCCTTCATCAGCACATAATCGGGCAATTGTCTTTCATCTGGTTGGCGAGATTCCCAAACCAGCTTGTCGGTACGATTTTCGACAATCCAGGGAAACTCAACTCTATTTCTCCGCGGGTCATACAATGCGATATAAAATCGATCTGGTTTGATCAGAGACTGGACTTTCTCGTCCACCGAAATGAATATTCGTTGAATTTTTTCGCTGGTCATGATAACTCCGTTCATGATTGCCTAACTCAAAACGCTTTGGTACCAGGCAGCATAGGCGCTTTGATACGCCTGGTGATCAAATGACACTTGACGCTGCTCCAACATGTATGAAAGTAAGAGCTTGGGAACCCCAAACTTTTTTTCAATGGTTACAATATCCTCTGCGCTTAGATATCCACCCTGGACCTGTAATAAAGAATCAAGATAACGTGCTCCTTTTTCCAATGTCCTTTCAAACAAAATGCTTTCTTCCATTACATATTGCCACGCCACTTCGCAGGCTTCCAGAAGAGCTGGATGTTGTTCTGCATACATATTCAAGGCGTGTTCGATTAAAGTTCTAATGAACTGCTTGTCAGAAACCTGAAGCAGTTTTACCGCAGCTAACAAACCGCGCACCAATTTACGCATCAAACGCGCCCTGCCTCCATGACCTGGCTGTGGCGCGCCGTCTGCGGTCAGAAATAGAATTGAACGAATATGGTCCACCAAAATCCGCTCTTGCTCAACTCTGTTTGTAAGGGACTTGACGGATTCGTGTTCATATTGACGAACATGTTCCACTAATGGCATGATGCTCTCAATTTCGAACACAGAGGATTTTTCCTGCAGCAGCATTTCAAGCCGCTCGACCCCGATGACGGCTTCTACAAAAGGTTCGTCTAACGGCTCCAATACGCCATTCTTTTCATCAAAATACCAGGTGATCAAAAGAGTATTTTGAACTTCGACAAAACGTCCACAACGGCAACCCGGTTTACATTCCGAACCACACTGAAACTGGCTTCCACGATCGTAAAAAACTTCCGTATTGGAGCCGCACTTGGGCGCTTCAGCCTCACCCACCACACTGGTTCCCTGTTTCCAGAAATTGCTATCTGGACCCAAGCCAATGATCCTCTCAGGCGGAAGCCCTACCATTCGCCAGGCTTGACGCGTTTCTTCATCCGATTCAAAGAAACGGCCTCCTACTTTGCCGCCTGCAAAATAGGTCGCCCAGAGCGCCTCCGGCGGCAAGCCAAAAATCCTGACAAGCAAGTCCCAATTGTTCGAAATACATACCAGTCTGTTCACATCTCCAAAGGTAAAGGCGCCAGCCATATGGAACAATGTCAGATGGTAGGGACTATCACCGACAGTATCCAGATCGAAATACCGGAAGCAATTTTGCAGCAGAACGTAGCGGTTATGCTCCCTGCCCCCTTGCAGTGCTGCCGACCGTTCCACCTGCACCAAACCAGCGCTCATGACAAAGGACATTGGAACGGAAGGGTCCAACAGGGAACTCCCCGGAATCGTTTTATATCCACGGGAATCAAAATAGTCCAGAAATGACTGGTTTATCGATATGGCACTACGAGGTTGTTTTGATTGATTGATTTCCATGAATCTTTACCGCTTATTAAAGACCTATAACAACTCGGTATTTAGATCGTTCGTCAAACCTTGCAAGGCTTTGAGTTCAGCAACACGATGCGTAACCTCCAAAGCAATCGCTGATTGGTTGGCAATTGCCTGCAACACGTCTAGATCATCCTGATCATATACATTGTCGTTTGTTTTATGATACGTTGCGATCACACCGATGGCCCTGTTCCCAGAGATCATGGGAACGCCCATCCAGGATGCAAAAGGCTCGCCAATGTATTCCTCACGTCCAGTCTTTTTGTACCATTCAATGGAAGCATCGCGGGTAGCAATGAAAATTGGTTCTTTCGTTTCAATGATGTATTCCGTGCGGCCAGAACCAGCTTTCCGACCTGGGACTTCGGTCGCTATTCCATCAATGTACATAAGTGGGAAACGAACTATATTTGTAGCATGATCGTACAAGGCAATGTACATATTCCCGGTTTCCATCAGCGGATGCAGCTTTTCGTAAATTAAATTCAAAACTTGAGTTTCGTTCAAATCGACGCTGGCTGTCAGATATTTCCCCATGTCGATGACTGCCTCCAGGCTGGTATTCTTTTTTATTAACCGATGATTTATCTGTTCATAAGCTCTTGAGTTGACAATAGCTACCGCGGCGACATCAGCAAAAATTCGCAGCGTAGTCTTGTCAAACTCTGAATATGCGCCTAAATATTTACTTTCTGCATTAAGCGTTCCAAGAATCTCACCACCGAAAACCAAAGGGACGGCGATTTCAGATTTAGCCTTCCCGTAAACACGGTGGTATTGACCTTTTTCCTCTGCGATTTGAACATCGCTCACGATGATCGATCTTTTCTCTTTGTACACAGACATGTTGATACTTGCTTGATCGCGTTTAATCCTTTCAAGACCCGGAATGAAGGCATCCCGTTCTTCTGGCTTGATAAAGATCGCCCGGCTTACTAAATCGCCGGTCTCTTGTTCAAGCATCCAAATCGATGCATAATCTGCCGCTATGATATCCACAGCCTTTTCAACAATTAATTTCAATATTGTCTCACGACTTTCTGTCACGGCGGCACCCAAGATCGATTTTAACGGCTGAACGTCCATCAGGCGCTGCGCATTGTGAATCGCTAACGCAGCCTGATTGGCATATGTTTGAAGGATGCGTTTAATATCATCAGTGAACTTAATATGTTCCCTTATCTTTTGGATAAAGAATGTACCTACGATATCATTTTGATAGACCAGAGGTAAAACCGCAAATGAAGTAATTTCATACGGTGCAGATTCTGAGCGCACTTTTGGGAGCCCGCTTGGGATATTGTTAATATCATCGTAGAACAGCGGCGCCCTTGTTTTAAGCACATATCGTCCAGTCCCACTTTTGCGCGGTGGTATCAATAAGTATTCATCAATAAGTTTTTGGTTAGGACCCGCTCCATCAAATGCATAGAAGAAATCATTCTCAGCGTCATACAAATTGATGCTCGCAATGGTATTATCTCCCATCAGGCTGGTAATGTTCTTAAGGATTTGATCCAGCAATTCCTTCAGAGTATGTGTCTCTGTCAGATAGTGAAGCAATTGCATATCCTCAATCAGATCGGCTTGCTGAATAGCTGCTGACGCTGCGTTCGCAAAGCTTTCAGCAAGCTTTTCATCCTCGTCCGTAAAAAAGTTGGCTGAATCACTCTCGAGGTTTAGTATCCCGATCACTCCTCCGAAAACATTTTTGAGTGGAAGAGCCAATTCCGATTTAGTGGTTGAATACCATGGGTCATAAAATTTTACCTTCCCAACATCCCCGGTTCGGAAAGGCTTCTTGGTTCGAACCACATGACCCGTAATACCGCTGCTGACAGAAATAGGATCCTCTTTGATGTCTTTTTCCAAGTTGCCATTCACCCAGCGAACTTTATGTTTGATGTATTGTCCATCTTCAGTCAGCCTCCCAATGGACCCATTGTTCGCAGAAAGCAGATTGACCGTTTGTTTTAAGATCTCAGCCAGAGGCTTCTCCTTCGTCCCAATCACATCAATGATTTCTTTGAAGGAGGCAAGTTGCTCGTTCTGTAATTTCCAAAGCCTGGAATTGCTGATTGCAATTGCAGCCAAATTTGAAAAAGACTCGATAAGACTTTTTTGCTCGTCATTGAATTTCTGTGAAGTCCGATAATTGACGAACATGACACCAACCGTCTCATGTCCGGCTTGCAAAGGAAGTGAAACCGAAGAAAGGATCCCTTCCCGAACGACAAAACGTTTTTCAGGCGCATCGGGACGAGGAATTTCAAACTTCGATGTCAGCGGTTTTGCATTCTGGGCATCAGGAAAGTATTTGGGTTTTCCCACTTTAACCACTTTGTACACTACATCATCTTTAAAAATTTTGTGTTTTGGCACATGTTTATTTTTTCTCTCCCCAACAAGAACTGGCGGCAGGGCAAATTCGTCCCGCCCCTGGTTATATTCATAAAGATCAACAATATCAGCATCCAACACTTCCCTGGCATCTTTTGCGATCTGCTTCAGGACCTGCTTGGGGTCTTCGATGGCAGTTAATGTCCGTCCAAGTTTATTTATTACAGATAACGCACGGCTGGCATGTGAAGTTTCAGGTTTAGATTTTGACTTGCTCATCGTTATTCTCCTATATTAAAAACGGAAAATGCAGCACGCAACAACTTCGTCTCACCACATCGTTGATGCGGATGATATGAACCTTGGTGTCATCGACTCTTCTCCATACATGTTTTCCCTCCCAGGAGCATCTGAGCGCGGTACATAGATCTTATCCTTCGATACGGGGGGTGAAGCCTCTCCCCAACCATTATCGGCGGTAAGGGAAATTCCCGCCTGGATAAATTCATAAAGGTCAACGAGGTCTGCCTTCAGAACGGTTCTTGCATCTCCAGCAATTTGTCTCAAGACCGCCTGGGGATCTTCCGTGGTAATCGCTTGCTCGAGTTTGTTCAGAACTGACAACGCCTGGCTGAACTGCGAGCCTTCAAGTTTGATTTTGGACCTGGTCATCGTACAACTCCTTGGTCAAATCACAAATTATGAATCTGAGAGATTAAAATATACAGTTAGTCGCGGTAGAAAGTTGGTAGAAATTCCCAATATATTGCTTTACCACTGCATGCTTGCTCTAATAATTGTTTTTCGCTCTATTGTTTTTCGCTCTGATGTTTTCGTTGAATTGGACGTGGACCTATATTTTAGACCTTTTTAATAATTAATGCAATAAAAACGCATATTCCAACTGGATATACGCAATATTGAGGTTTTGTGGGTCGATTTTATTGGATTCACATTTGGTCATTTGACACGCTCGAAAGTTTTCTTGAGGCGGACGAGGGAACGGTCCATGATCTTTATGATCTGTCCTCCATATCGGAATGACAAAAAGGTTAGCCCCGCCCCACTGAAAATGAGGATAATCGCAAACGAACTGCCAACATAATTGATGATCGTTTTGATGAGTGGAGGCAGAAATTCGATCTGTGCCAGGTCCGCCCAAAAGGATGGAAGCATGATCAGCGTCAGAATGAAAGATACCGCAGCCAACCCCAGGGACAAAAGGGTTGACATATCGTTGCTTTGTTCCGCCAGGTCAGCCATATACCATTCATCCACGTGGTCAACCACGCTATTGATGCTTACGATATTCCTTTCGATTTGGTCCAACAGCCGGGGAAGCCCCAACTGATCCATGAGCAGACCGGCTTTACTCGTTGCATATTCAGCCCGACTCCAAAAGTGCGGATCGCTGATACCCTGACAGAAGGCAGCCAGCCTTCGCAGGTGAGCAGCGTCTGCAATCAGGTTGGGAAGACGTTCATGAAGGCGGATATCTCCCAAGAATAAATACCCCCGGATCTCGTTCATGATCCCAGCCATTTCTTCAAGTAAGGTGAAACTGCGGCGTTCAAGCAGCCGCGCAAGAACGTGGATCTCGATCACAAACTCGATCATACGTTCCATCGCCCCCCAATAACGGACATAATCGAAGCGACTGGTGGACCCAGGTAGGGTTGCAATGAGTAGTTCGTGGTGGTGTGACTTGAGCGAGGGGATCAGAACTGTGACCCGCGGTGTGAGCAGACAGAGTTCATCCTGCCAGGTGGCAACATCGGTCTCAACGATCGACCGTGCAAGATCCGGTTCGAAACGTGGTGAATATTTCCCCTTGATGATCTTATTTGCGTCTACACTCTCCTCTGTCGGCTGGTTTTCGTTCTTATTCCTCAACAGGGCGCCTTCGATCAAACTTGCAAATTGTTGCTGGAGGTCGAGTGAGCTGCGGATATTTATCGGGCGAACCGGTCTCATTTGATCCGGGGCAAGTTTGACGGGGGAAGCGATATCGGTTTCGTCAGATTCTGTTCCGACATCCCCTTCATTTTGCGTGAACTGCCGATTCGCCCAGACTTCATCAAGGTGGTAAATAACATAGGAATCATGCAGCGGATTGGAGAGTTTCGGCTCAGGGTGAATAAGCTCTATTGGGTCTGCCAGCGGGATCGAGAAGCCGACCGACCGCACAAATTCCTTGCAAACCTCCATCGCCAGTTTCCATTGGACAGGCGCGTACAGTAAGCGGGTGGGAGATTTTTCATCCGCGCCGAGCCACTCCAGAAATTTCAGGACCGAGTTTTCCTTTTCCTGGCGTTCTTTGAGATTTACAGCGTATTTCTGTCGGATATTTACCAGACGGTTGCGGGCACTTTGGACGTCCAGAGATTCTTGCAGGCGGATAACATCATGGGTAATGGACATGAGCGGAGCTGCTTTTTTGTATATCCTTGTAAGCCGGATGATGAAGAAACCGGTATACGAAGGGCGGATCGAAATGCTCCAGCCTTTCCACGCCTCAAGGAACAAGTTCTTGAATTGATAATTCCCCAATAAATGTTCTGGAAACCTGACCTTGTCTTTATCCAGGATATAGGTAGGGAAGGTAAACTCCTCCAGCATGGGAGACCGGAATATCCCCGTAGCGAACCCGATCTCCTCCACACTCATCTCTTCACTGATGGAATCCTGCTGATTTTCACGGAGCGCAGTTTCGAAGCCCCCACCCATTACGACCTGTTGTGGCCATGTATCACGAAGAACATTGGCAAAATCCTTTGTGCTGCGCGCCCTTTCAAATTTCAAGCGGTCCTTTTCGGCAACGAACCGCTTCATGTTCAATACAAGAATGACATTGGTATATCCCTTTGCAGCAACATTGGCTTTCATCGTACCCTCGCTTATATGGAGTGATATTTTGCCTGAATTGGAATTCAGAGCAGGCAGCTCTGATCTGTTTTTTTTACTTGAATTGACCTATGAAAAGAAAGGCTGTTACGCGATGCATAGACAAGAGCACCCGGAAGTACGCTGACGGGTAAATCATTAGCAATTCCCAGGCTATTTCTTTTTGAACAACGCCGCACATATAATCCCAATGATACAAAATTACTAAGCATTATTAGACTATCAATGACCACATAAACGAGTTGACGGTGAGCTGGCAATCGATCCCACCATGCTTTTCGTTGGGGTGATCGATCTCGAATTTTAGGTTCGTATCCATAGTATCAATTTTAGGTTATATGCTGTTGATTACAACAGCAGCATGTCATTTCATGTCCATTAGTCTAATTTTTGCCATGAATTCCACAAAGTCAAATATTCATAAAGTGAAATCACGTTCATATGCGCCAATTTATTGCGTACATCTCTTGCATGCCGAATAATTTCATAATATTGTTTTCGCTCTGGCTTATCTGCTGGCAATTGTTCCAATGACTATTTAATCTGTCCTATTTCTGGTATATCTTGGTGATCCCATGTATTGGGAATCTTATGCTTCAACAAGTCATATATTTTTATTCTCAGTTCGTCAATAATTGGAAATACTAAAGTGGTCTGAGCACGCCATAAACGACGCTTAACTTCGACTTTTTTTCATAACCGCCCTTGCGCCAAATCGCCACCCGCTCCCGAATGCGGTTGATGTCCGTGTTTTCTTCGACCCGGTCCGCCGTCCATTCGGTTTCGAAAGAAAGTTGTTTCGCGCTTTTCTTCTTCGCCCGGGGAATCGGCACAAAATACTGACTGATCCGCCGTTCTTCGACGATCTCATCCGTCATTCCATCTTCTGTAAAGCGAAAATGGCGCTTGGGTTCCTCAAAGGGAGAGTTTAGGACCGGGTTTTCGATGACGACTTGCTGCATAATGTCTTTATGCCCATACCTTTCAAATCAACCCGCGTTGATTTTTTAGTATAGCATAACAAAATATGGTTTTACAATTATCGTATAACAAATTACCTGACTAAAACCACCCATCGTCGTGACGTTATGTACCCATATTTTCATGTGCAGGGGATTTTCAAAGGGATAATCACCCCAAAAACACCGCTATATATAAGCAAAAATGTTCAAAAAGCAAGGTTTTATCCACATTTACGGGCTAACTCATATATCCTGTTCTGCGCACAGCCAGCATGGTGATATCGTCGAACTGTTCGGAGTCGGCGGTGAAGGCTGCGAGGCGGTCGCCGATGGCATTCAAAAAGTCCGCAGGGTTGGTAATTTCCATTTTCATCAGTTCTTTCAAGCGGTCATAACCGAAGAATTCATCCTGCGCGGTTTTGCTGTCTGGGATGCCGTCTGTAAAAGCGACCAGGGTATCACCGGTTTCCAGCCGGGTTTCGCGCACGCTGAATTTTGCATCTGGGATAGCGCCGACTGCAGGACCCGAAGGCGGGAGCGTCTCAGATGCCCCGTCAGCGCGGATGAGATACGGGGGTTCGTTCCCGGCGTTGATGTAAAACAGCGTGCCCGCTCTGGAATCGAGCAACCCGATAAAGGTGGTGGCAAAGGTCAGTGTGTTCTCATGCACCGTGCTGATGTATTGGTTTGTCGTGAAGATCGCATGCATAAGCCTTTCCGCAGGCGAAACCGTGAGGTCACTGGAGGTTGCGGTAGCGCGGATCAAACTGCGGTACAAGGTCATGAACAGCGCAGCGCCGATGCCCTTCCCGCATACATCGCCGACGACGAAGATGAAATTTCCATCCGGCAGAGTGAACGCATCGTAGAAGTCACCCGCCACATTATTCGCCGCTTTGAAGTAGGCGGCGATCTCCCAGCCGGGCAGCACCGGCATCTTAGACGGAAGGAATTCCTTTTGAATATTGCGAGCGATATTCATTTCCTTTTTGAGGCTTTGCAGGTGAAGCTGCTCCAGGTCGCGCAGGCGTTTTCGTTCAAGGCAGGAGGTGATGCGCGCCTGTAAGATGGTCGGCTCGAACGGCTTGGGGAGATAATCCTCCGCACCCATTTTGATTCCTTTAACCACACTTTTCAGGTCATTGTTCGCTGAAATGACGATGATGGGGATCCCACGCAATTCGGGGTCTGCCTTGGTCTTTTCGAGCACGGCATAACCATCCATGACCGGCATCATGATATCGAGCAGGACCAGGTCGGGCTTTTCCGCCTGGATCTTTTCGAACGCCTCCAGCCCATTGAAAGCTGTCAACAGGTCGTAATCGAATTCATCAAGCTCCTGTTGGAGATAATCCACGTTGAAGGGTTCGTCGTCGACGATCAAAATGCGAGGGCGATGATCTATCATGCCTAGCCTGCCTGGACCCTGTTCGGAGCGGACTCCGAGCGGGCGATGGATGTTGAGTCATATTGAACTGGAACAGAGAGCGTAAAGGTGGAGCCTTTGCCAAGTTCGCTGGTGACGGTCAGATCGCCGCCCAGCAATCGGGCGAGATTGCGGCTGATGGTGAGTCCCAGCCCCGTCCCCCCGTATTGACGCGTCGTGCTCGTATCCGCCTGTTGAAATTCCTCGAACACCTTGCCAAGCGCATCCTCACTGATGCCAATGCCTGTGTCGCTGACATCTACGCGGAGCGATCCATTCTCAAGCCCGGCTTGCAGCGTGACGTTTCCTGAATGCGTGAATTTTGCGGCGTTGCTCAACAAATTGAGGATGATCTGTTTGAGCTTGTCCTGATCCGAATACATGACGCCGAGGTCGTCGCCGAATTGCTTAACGAGATGCACACCGGTTTTGAGCAGCGGCATGACGGTATTTCCGCATTGTTCAAGCAGTGACTTTGCCTCGAAGTTGGCGGCTTGTACATCCATGCGACCCGCTTCGATCTTGGCGATGTCGAGCATGGTATTGATCAGCCCCAGCAGATGCTCGGAACTGGAGAGGACCTTATCCAGATTTTCGATCTGCTTTTCTTCGAGCGCATCGCGGGATTTGCGAAGCACGATGCGGGTGAAACCGATGATGGCGTTGAGCGGTGTGCGCAGTTCGTGGCTCATGTTGGCAAGGAAGGCGCTTTTGGCTTTGCTGGCTGACTCTGCGGCGGCACGCGCTTCCTCCGCTTCATGGGTCCGGTCGGCGACGCGCTGTTCGAGCGTTTGATAGAGCAGCGCGCCATCCACTGCGCCTGCGATCTGACTGGCGACTGTGAGAAGCAGGTCAACCGAATCCAGCGGAATGGGGCGGTTGGATTGCGAGTTATCCGCCAGCAGAACGCCGAGCACTTTTCCTTTGGCGATGAGCGGCACACTGACATAGCCTTGAATGCCGAATTGCATCAACGAATTGCGCTGCGCCTCATCCTTGACTTCATCGATGCTGTTGACCAGGACCGGTTTACGGCTGTGGACGCTTTGCGTTAGAAGAGAATCCGTCCGCTCGAGCGGAATGGTCAGATTCTTGACGGTAGCAGACAATTCAGATGCGCCGCCGGTGATATGCCCACCGGTGAGGATCTGCCGCGCCTCATCCACGACCATGATCATGGCGCGGTCAAAATCCAAATGGGTGGTGACGGCTGTAAGGCTCTTCTCCAACAATTCATCCAGGTCGAGGATGGAACTGACCGCCAGACCGATCTCGTGCAGGGCAGTGATCTGGGATATTTTTTGAGTGAGAGCAATATTGGAGACTTGAAGATCCGTGTTGCTCTGAAGGAGTCGATCATACTGTGACTCGCTCTTCTGGCTTTGTTCTTCGAGTATCTTTTGCTGACGTTCGCGCTCATAGGCGTTCACGCGTTTTTGGTAAACGATCCAACTATACAGAACGGGAACAAGCGCAAAGAGAGCTGTCCATTCCCAGGCTGGGAGGCGCATGAGGGTATACGCCAAAAGCGCCAGAGATGTCGCCGCACCTGTCCACTCCGTCAGGCTGATGCGCGGACGCGGGTTTTGCCAGGTGAATTCCCATTCGCAATAGTCGTCACCATGCAGGATGCATTTCCGCTCCGTGATCGTGGCGGGCGGCATATTCCCGTAAAACACAGGCAAATGAATCAGGTAGCCTTGAAATCCGTGACAGGTGGAAAGAATGGAAATTGGATGCACTTCTTTTGGTAGTTTGGACAACTGTTTTTCCGCACGCATTCTTAAGATGGCGGACGTGTTGGTCACTTTGATCGTTTCCACATCCAGATCGGTGTACTTGCCTACAAAACGCGGAAAGACACTATAGATCTGGCTCAGGCTGAACGGCAGCATCATGTAGCTTGTGGCAGCATCTTCATTCACCCTGCCTTTATTGAAGTGAAAATCCGCATCGCCTGAAATATAACGACCGATCTCGAAGAAATACAAAGCGAACTCCCGCGAGTATGTGTTGCCGGGGTCCAGCAGGTATTCGAGCGTCACGTGATAACGCGGATCGGGGATGGCTGCGTTCACACGCTTGACCAGGTCTTGCAAAGCATCGTCCTGCGCCTGCTTGACGAGACGATCACGCTCCGCCGGAGCAGTATCCGGCAATAGATCTTTTTCCACCCGCTTACGGATACATTCGCGAATGTAATTGAACGCGCCGTTATAGACTGCGCCGCGGCTTTGCTTGATCGGCTTGCCGTCGTCGCCCATGCCGAAGGGACGTCCCTGCATGACCGGGGGCAGCGGCGGTATTTCTGGAAGGGGAAAACGTGAGTGAGGCATGGTTACGAGATCTGAAAAACTTGTTTGAGGAAATCGTTGAGAAACATTCCCTGCGGGTCAAGTTTTTGGCGGGTTTGAAGGAATTTCGCCATGTTCTGACCGTACATGGATTTGAGGTCACTGACCGAGTAAATGGCTTTGCCCCAATGCGGCTTGCCGCCCAATTTGATCCAATCCTGTTCGACATCCTTGAAGTAATTCTCATAACTGCTCACGGGACGGTTATCCCCGGTATAGGTGAGGATCTCGATACAGCAGGTATGATCGTTCCCGGAAGCGGGGGAAAGATAGGCGCCGCTATTCTTGATATAACGTGTGTGCAAGACCATGTTCTGTGGATACAGCCCCTGTTTCGCCAGCGCTTCGATGCGGTTGACCACATCCCACCACGCCGTTTGAATGTTGGTGAAATCGTTGTTCGGGATATTGATGCAGTAACTCATATCCCAAACGGGCATGTAGAAAAGCTGATAATGAAATGCCAGGCAGGACGGCGCGACCACTTTTTGTTCGGGCATAAGGGTCGAGAGGAAGCGCATGATCCAGGGTGTCAGCCAGGATTCCTTCTGCAATTGGTTCATCATCCAATCGCCGAAGGAATTGATCTCCAGATAAACCTTCAACTCATCCCAACCCCATTTATATTCCTGCTCGGTCACAGGCGCATCCGTCTTATCCCAGGTCTTGATCCAACATTTTTTATTAAATGGGAACCAGAAAACTTCAACATAATCATGCGAGGTGACTAATTTTTGAATACCGGTTATGGTCGTCTGCATATCGGCACGTGTATCCACCGCCACAACATTGAACTGCGGCACACACTGGAAAGTGACGCTGTAGATAATGCCTGTTGCTCCAAGCCCCACCCGCAGGAGGTTCATCAGGGTTTCGCCGTCTGTTTCCACCGAAAAAGTACGCCAGGTGCCATCTGCCAGCAGCATTTCCATTGCCACGACCAGATCAGACACCGTGCCCTGGTTGTAGCCGGTGCCATGACAACCGAGCGCCACCGCCCCGCCGACGGTGATCCACGGGATGACGGTTTCCGTCTCAAGCGACAGCGCGGTCTGGGGTGTGACGACAGGCTGGATCGGATTTCCATCGAGGTCATCGGGTTGTCCACCGATGGCGAGTGAGAGGTCGCCGACGCGCATCCCGGCTTGAACGGTGACCTGTTTCTTCGTCTGGTCGACCGAGATGATCTGGTTGAACTTCGACATGTCGATCATGTAATCATTGGTCGGGACCATCGGCGTCCATGAAAAGCCGCCGCCCAACACGCGGATCTTTTTACCGAGATTTTTGGCGTTATTGACAATGTTAGTTAATTCATCCTTGCTTGTAGGAGCGCATAGAAATTCAGGTTGGGCGGAAAGATTACGCCCCCAGTTCTCCCAGGTTTGATTCGATTGGCAATTCGCGGCTTCCATGGTCATCTCCTATTGATAAGGCGGCACATCATCCAAGGTATTTTTTGAGCATCTCAAAAAGGAGCGCATCATTGATCGGCTTGGTGATGTAGTCATCACAACCGGCGTCCTGCGCCTTTTGTTTATGCCCTTCCATGGCATGAGCGGAAAGCCCGATGATGGGAATATCCGCTTGCGATTCGCGGATTCGGCGCGCGGCTTCGTAGCCGTCCATCACAGGCAGGGAAATATCCATGAGGATCAGGTCGGGTTTTTTCTCCACCGCCATTGTCACACCCTGCCCTCCATCGTTCGCCACCAGCAGGTTGTAATCGTCTTCCAGCAATTGGGTCAGGAGATCGATGTTCAGTTCGGTATCTTCCACGATCAAAATGGTCTTCACGTACTCCTCCTCACTAAGATTAACTTTCGGCACCTACAAGATGTTTAATTTCTTCGACCAGTTTTTCTCCATCGAAGCCCTGCTTGCGCATGATGAGAGTGACACTTTCCTTGAGCCGCGTTGTCTCATCTTCGTTCAGTTCCTTGACGCTGATGACGATGATGGGCAGGTCACGCGTATCAGGGTCTGCGCGCAGCGTTTCGATGACTCCAAAGCCGTCGAGCCGGGGCATCATGATGTCCAACAGCAGGACATCGGGACGTTCTGCCTTGATCGCCTCCAGACCCGAGATGCCGTCTTCAGCGGAGTCCAACCGGAATTCCGATTCGGGCAAAAGCTGTCGGAGCATATCTGCCACGTGCGGGTCATCATCGACGGCGAGGACGTGGATATGGCGTCCATTCTGTTTGGTGACCATCCGCAGCGTTGACAGCACTTCCACGGGGTCGAGCGGTTTGAGCAGATACGCCGCCGCGCCGAGGCGGAAACCCAATGCCTTTTTATCCACGATGGTCAGGAGAATGACTGGAATATTAGTGGTGGTCTCATCCGATTTCAGGTCGTGCAGGATTTGCCAGCCATCCTTAAGGGGCATGAGGATATCGAGCAGGATGGCTTGCGGCTGCAATTCGCGGGCGAGTTGTTGACCTTCGGTACCGCTGCGGACGCCGATCACTTCGAACTCGTTCTGGGTGAGGTTCTCGCGCAGGAGATAGACGGCATCCGGGTCATCGTCGATGACGAGGATGAGCTTTTTATCGGCGTTCGCTCCAGCCGAATGGATGGCGGCAGGCTCCGGGTGGGAGGATGCGGTGGGCTTTGTCCCATATTGCATGGGGACGATGAGTGTGAAGGTGGAACCTTTCCCGACTTCGCTGGCGACGGTCAGGTCACCGCCCAGTAAGCGGGCGAGGTTGCGGCTGATGGTGAGTCCCAATCCCGTTCCGCCGTATTGACGCGTAGTACTCGTATCAGCTTGTTGGAACTCCTCGAAGACCCTGCCGAGCGCCTCTTCGCCGATGCCGATGCCGGTGTCGCTGACACTCACATGCAGGCTGCCATTTTCGATCCTGGCTTGCAGGGTGACCTTGCCCGCGTGAGTAAATTTGGCGGCGTTGCTCAAAAGATTGAGGACGATCTGTTTGATCTTGTCCTGGTCGGAATAAATGACAGGGAGGGTTTCATCCAGTTGGTTGACAAGGCGCACAGTGGGTTTGAGAAGCGGCGCAACCGTGGTGGCACATTGGTTGAGCAAAGAGGCGGGGTGGAAGTTGGCGGCTTGCACATCCATGCGCCCGGATTCGATCTTGGCGATGTCGAGCACGGTGTTGATCAACCCCAGCAGATGCTCGGAACTGGAGAGAACTTTATCGAGGTTCTCGATCTGTTTCTCAGGCAGGGCGCCTTCCGCTTTGCGGCGGACGATCCGCGAGAAGCCGATGATGGCATTGAGCGGTGTGCGCAGTTCGTGGCTCATGTTTGCAAGGAAGGCGCTCTTTGCCTGGTTGGCCTGCTCGGCAGAAGCGCGGGCTTGCTTGGCATCCTCAAAAAGCTGCTGCGTTTCATTAAAGAGGCGCGCATTATCGAGCGCAACGCCCATGTTCGCGGAGAGGGTTTGCAGCAGGCGCATGTCGGCATGGGTGAACGCATTGCCCTTATAACTTTGCACATCCACCACACCCAGCACGCGTTCGCCCACCATGATGGGAACGCCCATGTAAGACTGAACATCCCGTTCATCTTCCGGGGCAGTCAGGTAAGCCGCCGCGCCCTGATCGACCATTTCACCCGCCGAGTTAAGCAGCAATGGCTGACGGGTGCGGATGATGTTGGACGTCAGACCTTCGCCCAATTGCCACGGCGGTTCATCGTCGAAATATTCGCCGTTCGCATAACTGTAGACGAGATGGATCATCTGCGTTTTGGGATCGAACATGAGAATATCCACGATCTCTGTCTGGAAGATCTCGAGTACTTTGTCGCCCACGTTGTGAACGATGGCTTTAACATCCAGCGAGCGCGTCATGGATTCGCTGACGCGGTTGAGGATGGCAAGTTCGGCGGCGCGTTGTTCGGTCTGTTTGAGGAGCCGCCGGCTTTCATCGAACAACTGCGAGTTTTGCACGGCGATGACCGCCTGACGCGCAAGGCCGTTGAGGAATTCCAATTCGGTCTCGGTGTATTCCTTGCCCTTGCCCGTGCGCCAGACCGCCATCAGACCATTCAGTTCTGCATCTGCCATGAGGGGGACCGCCAGCAGATGTTCATCGGGATTGATGTCTGTTCCGATAATGGTCAGCGCGCGCGGGTCATTATTAACGTCATTGACGATCTCACCGACCTTGGATTGGGCAATATTCCCCAAAATGCCCTCGCCCATGTTGATCGTGTCGTTGCTCAGGTTCTCGGCTTCGGTCCCAACCGCGGCGATCGCGCGGAAGATCGTCCCATCGCCTTCGGGCAGGAAGAGCGCGCTCAGGTCACCGTTGAGCAATTCCATGGCATGGGTGGCAATACTTTCCAATACAGTCGCAACATCCAGCGAGGCGGAAATATCCCGGCTGATATCGAGCAAGGCGGAGGTTTCCCGGGCGCGGCGCTGGGTCTCCGCATGCAGTTTCGCGGTCTGGATCGCAGCACCGGCGTTGGCGGCAACAGTGGATAGCAGCCGCAGCGAGTCTTCGTCGAACACCCCTTCCTTTTGAACGCTTTGAACGCTTAAGACACCGATGGTCTCACGCCCCGCTTTAATAGGCACGCCGAGATACGAACGCGCCTTTCTGCCCGCGCGCTGGATGCCCAACGCTGAGCTTTGTTCTTCGATATTGCGGTTGAAGATCAACGGCTGACCATCGCGGATGATGCGGCTGGTCATGCCGGTTCCATAGGGAATGGGGTCGATCTCGTCACCATATTGATAGGGGAACTGGATCATGCCGGTCTTGGGATCGAGCAATGCGAGATAAGCGATATCAGCATTGAACGTTTCGCGCATCTGACTCCCGATGAGCTGGATCATGTTATCCAGATCGGTTTCCGCCACCAATGCCTGGGTGACGGTGCTGATGGCGGAGAGTTCGGCGGCGCGTTCCTCCGTCTCCTGGAGCAGGCGGCGTGTTTCCTCGAAGAGGCGCGCATTTTCGAGCGCCACACCGATGTTGGAGGAAAGAGTCTGCAACAGACGCACATTATCTTCATTGAAGGCATGTTTGGTATAACTCTGAACATCCACCACCCCAAGGATCTTGTCGCCTACAAGGATCGGTACTCCCAGGTATGATTCGGGGTCATTCCCGTTTTTAGGTGACGTGAGGTATGCCGCTGCTTTATGTCCTTCCAACTCCTTTGCCGTATGCAACAACAGAGGCTGGCGCGTCAGAATGACTTCCGATGTCAGACCTTCCCCCAGTTCCCAGGGCGGCTCATCGAAATAATATTGATCGTCGAAGTAACTATAGACCAGACTCACCCTCTTTGTGAATGAGTCAAAGAGCAGTACATCCACCACATCGGCTTTGAAAATATCACGCACTTTTTCGCCCACCGTATACGTCAAATTCTTGACATCAAGAGTTTGCCCCATGGCTTTGCTGATGCTGTTGATGATGGCAAGCTCGGCAGCGCGGTCTTCGGTAATTTTAAGCAGGCGCTGCGTCTCGTCGAAGAGACGGGCATTCTCAAGTGCCACGCTCATCGCGTTGGCGATGGTCGAAAGCAGGCGCACATCCGAGTCGCTGAAAGCGCCCTCAACATCCAGGTTTTGCAGGCTGATGATGCCGGTCACATGACCGCTGACGATCATCGGCACAAACAACAGGGACTTCGGTTCCTCGCCTTCCAGCACCGGTTCCTCGCCAAGTTCGAGCGTGATCTGGCGATAATTTTTGTTAATTAACCAGGGCTGCTGGGTCTCCACCACCCGCTGACGGAACCTGTCGATGGGAACCGGTCGGTCGAACAGGATGCGCTCACCGCGCTCGATCAGGTAGCGGTGATTGACCTCCTGTGCGGCAGGGTCATACAGCGAGATCAACGTAGCCTGCGCATTGAATATCTCCGTGAGTTTGTCACCGATCAAGTCGATGATGGATTGGAACTCGAGCTTGGATGCCAATCCCTGTTGCATACTGTTGATGACAGCAAGTTCCGCGTTGCGCTCCTCGGTCTCTTTGAGCAGGCGCTGGGTCTCATCGAAAAGACGGGCGTTTTCGAGCGCCACACTCATAGAGGAAACGACGGTTTGCAAAAGGCGCAAATCCGACTCACTAAAGGCGTTCTCCTTTTCGTAGTCGCTGATGCCGACCATACCGACGACCTCGCCACTGCTGGTGATGGGCAGACCGACAAAGCTTTTTTCCATTTGTGTGCCGGGCAAAATGTTAGAGCCGACTTTTTGCATAAAACCGGGCAGGTCTTCGTTGACTACCAGCATTTGCCTGGTTTCATAGACATATTTCGACATCCCTCCAAAGTCCGACGGTTCGATCTCGAAGCGCATACCTTTTTCCATCAGGTAGGGATAGTACACTTTGTTCTTGGGAATGTCGAACAAGCGGATGTCGATGTCGTGAGTATGAAGGATTTCGCCCAGCTTCTCGCCGATCAACTCATAAATGGACTGCATCTCCAGTTTGGAAGACAATCCCTGCTGCACGCTGTTGATGATGGCAAGCTCGGCATTACGCTGCTCGGTCTCCTTGAGCAGGCGTTGGGTTTCATCAAAGAGGCGCGCGTTTTGCAGCGCCACACCGAGGTTGGCGGATAAGGTTGTGAGCAAACTGACACTTGATTCAGGGAAGGCATTGGGCGCATTGGCATAGAGCGTGATGACGCCGATGACCCTGCCTGTTGACCAGATGGGCGCGCAGACAACGCTTTGGGTAATATCTTCTTCATCGTCATCGCCGATCAATACCCCTCCAGTCATACCCAACTCTAGTTTTCGCTGTTCAATATTCTCGTTGATGACCAGTGTGGCGCGGTTCTTGATCGTCCAACCGGCATACCCGGGAGCAAGTTCAAACGGCTCGACAGGGAAGCGGTCGCCATGTTCGATGTAATAGGGAGTGGATATGATGTTGCTCGCCTCGTCATACATGCCGATGTACATATCTTCGACCTTGAAATCCTGCCGTATCTTTTCGCCTACCAGATCGATGATGGCTAGAAAACCCAGCTCGCGCACCAAGCCTTCGCTGACGCTGTTGATAATGGCAAGCTCGGCGGCGCGGTCTTCAGTGATCTTGAGCAGACGTTGGGTCTCATCAAAGAGACGGGCGTTCTCCAATGCCACACTCATCGAGGATGCAAGCGTTTCCAGCAGGCGAACATCCGCTTCGGAAAAGGCATGTTCCCGTTCAACATTCTGCAGGGAGATCGCTCCATTAACACTACCGCCGGACATCAGCGGAACAAAGAGCAGTGATTTTGACATTCCCGTCCCTGAGAGCCGAACCATGCCCAACTCTTTGATCTTTTGTTCGGCATTCTCGTTGATCAACACGGTCTTTCCGCGATTCATCAATTCTTTGTGCAGCCCGGTAAATGGATAAGGGCTGGTGGAATAGCGTTTACCCATCTCGAAGTTGTAGGGAATGGAAGTCATCTCGGTTGTTTTATTGAAGATGGCGATCAACACGCTCTGGGCGTTGAATATATCCTGGATCTTGTCGCCCACCAGTTCATAGATGGCTTGCATCTCCAGTTTGGAAGACAATCCCTGCTGCACGCTGTTGATGATGGCAAGCTCGGCATTACGCTGCTCGGTCTCCTTGAGCAGGCGCTGGGTCTCATCGAAGAGACGCGCGTTCTCGAGTGCCGTCCCTAATGATGCGGCGATAGTGGTCAGCAGGCGCAGTTCGGATTCGCCGAAGGCATTCTCGCGTTCATAGTTTTCCACCACAATGTTCCCCAGGATGCGGTCATTACTGATGATGGGAATATAAGCACCAGATTTGCTGTCATCCGTTCCTTCAAAGGACGGAGAAAGCTCATTTCCCTCCTTGGAGGTATTCCACAATACTGGCTTGCGGGCTGCCACCATCTTACGCCATATGGGTCTTTCTTCTGGGTCGTGTGATGCAATCACCAACCGTTCACCATGTTCGTACTCATACAGATAGTGAAGCAGGTTTGTTTTCTCATCGTACCAGCGAATACCAATTTCGCCAGTTTTGAGCACCTCCCTTAACTTATCGCCGACCAGATCCACTATGGATTGGAAGTCCAACTCAGCGGCGAGTCCCTGCTGGATGGAGTTGATGATCTGCAACTCCGCTACGCGTTCCTGCTCGGCTTTGACGAGGCGGGCATTCTCTTCCAAGAGACGCGCATTTTCAAGCGCAAGGTCGTTCTGGGCAACCTTCGGTTTCGCCCGGGTGACCCTTGCCTTTTGCGAAGAACCGCCGACAATAGACCGCTTCTTTTTCTCAGCGGTCGTCTGTCGGCGGTCCTTTTTAACAGCCTTGTTTACGGTGGATGACTTTCCTGCCATACCGTTCCTCGCTCCTCAATTGGTTGGTGTAAGTTTACAGGCTTACATTCCTTTAGTCAACCAAACTGGTGCAAAAAGTCTCAATTGACCAAAACTGGTACCAGCGTACCAGAAAATTTCTGTGGTACATTCGCAACCGTTATGCCCATCCAGATCGACAAACTCATCCGCGCCAAACGCCGCACCATCGCCCTCATCATCGAACGGGATGGCAGCCTCACTGTCCGCGCGCCGAAGCGGGCGACGTTGCAGGATATCCACGGCTTCATCCACCAAAAAGCAAAATGGATCGAACGTTCGCGCGAGAAGTTAAGAGCCATCGTCACAACGCCCAGGAAAGAATTCGTGGATGGGGAAACCTTTTTATTTTTGGGGAAGGATTACGAACTGCGCCTCGTCCCCCGTCAGCGGCAGACTCTCCAATTTGACAGCGGATTCACGCTGAAAGCTGCTGCGCGTCCGCGCGCGGAGGCATTATTCACCAAATGGTACAAGACCCAGGCGTTGACGATCTTCACCGAGCGCGTGACGCATTATGCCAACCTGCATGGATTTTCGCCCAAGCAGGTCAAAGTGACCTCCGCCAAAACGCGCTGGGGTTCATGCAGTGCCAAAGGTACGATCAATTTCACCTGGCGGCTGGTCATGGCTCCGCTGGAGGTAACTGATTATGTGGTCATCCATGAATTGGTGCATTTGCGAATCAAAAATCATTCGCAGAAATTCTGGCAGGCGGTCGCAGAACTTTGCCCAGCGTATAAGTCTCATAGAAAATGGCTGCACGACCACGGGGAAAAGCTAAATTTGTAAGGCGAGATACTATCTCGCCTACGTCTGAATAGCCATATCACCCCTTCGGGGTTCGGTATCTATGAATTCAAGTTCTATAATCATTACATCCCTACGGGATTATTGATAGCAAGATCGCAAGAACTTTCTTTAATCGTTCCAACCCCGAAGGGGTGACAGGATTATAGAAACATCGCGAACAGCACCCAAACCCTGGAGGGGTGACATTGATCTTGCGTGCTTTCGGGGAGAGAAGGTTGATGGTCAGCGACCAGTTTCAGGTCAAGAAAGATGCGCGGGGATTTTGTCTCATTTTCAACTTGGGCGGGATTATAGAGGTAGGACAGGCTTAATATCCATGACCCGAACACGCCCGACGAGAGTATGATTCAGGGAATGAAAAAACGTAACGTCGAATCCGTCGATGCGCACGCGGATTCTCGGGACGAGGATTTCGAATCCCTGTTTCGGGAATATTGGGCGTATGTTTATCGCATCGTCCGCCGGTTGGTGGTTGACCCCGCCGAAGCCCAAGACCTGACGCTGGAAACGTTCTTCCGTTTATATCAGCGCCACCCTATAGATGAAGATGGCTTCCAACTGGGCGGCTGGCTGTATCGCGTGGCGACCAATCTCGGTCTGCGTTCGATCCGCAGTTTCAAGCGGCGTGAAAGCTACGAGTTGAAGGCGGGTCGATTCGCCCTCGACGAAGCGCCCGAAACCCGCCCCGTCGAAATTCAGGCGGCGAACGAAGAACACGAGACGGCGCGGCAAGTATTGTCTGCGATGAACGAGCGACAGGCGCAATTGTTGGTCTTGCGATATTCGGGCATGCCCTACAAGGAGATCGCCGAAACCCTTGGGCTTTCCCCCACGTCCATTGGACCGCTGTTGGTGAGAGCTGAACGCGAATTCGAAGAACGGTATCGGGCGCTTGCCCCGGAGGAATCATGAACAGACATTTGACCGAAGGTGAGTTGCGCGCATCCCTCGATGGTGAGTTGGATGCAACGCTGACGGGTCACTTGAACGCGTGCGCCGCGTGTCAGACGCAATTGAATGAAATGAAGCAGGCGCATCTTCGTACCGCGAAACGGCTGTCGTTTTTATCCGGTGAGGCTGGTGCAGTTCCTTCTGCCCGGTCTGCCTGGGTTCGCTTTACTCAAGATTATATGAATAAAAAGGAGACATCCATGTTGAAAAAGTGGTTTGCATTTCCCGTGGCGCGCTATGGCGCAATAGCAATTTTGGCGCTGGCGCTTTTGCTGGCGTTCCCGTCCACTCGCGCGCTGGCGAGCGAGTTCTTGAATCTGTTCCGCGTGCAGCAGGTGACGGTGTTGTCCATCGACCCGACCAGTCTGCAAAGCCTGACCGGCAATGAAGCGCTCGGGACTCAGTTGAGCGAGTTGGTATCCAGCTCGACGGTCGTGACCGATGAACCCGGCGAACCGGTTGAAGCGGCGAATGGTGAAGAAGCCAGCGGGCTGACTGGATTCAGCGTGCGCCTGCCGGAAGATCAATCCACCTCGGGAATTTATGTGACCGAGTCCGCCGCATTTACCATGACCGTTGACCGCGAAAAGGCGCAGGCGTTGATCGATGGAGCAGGACGTACCGATCTCATCCTGCCAGATTCAATTGACGGCGCAGAAATTTCCGTCAGCATTCCGGCGACGGTGAGCACATCCTTTGGAAAATGCCCCGAACCGGATATTGAAGGCGGCGAAGACCCCTTCGATATGGGTGAAATGTACCCGGATTGTATCGTCCTCACGCAGATGACCAGCCCCGTGGTCAACGTGCCTGACGGCGTGGATATGACACAGCTCGCGCAGATCGCACTGGAATTCAGCGGCATGAGCAGTGAAGAAGCCGCCTCCTTCGCCTCCAGCGTGGATTGGGCAACGACGCTCGTGATCCCCATCCCGCGCGATGTGACCACCCACTCGGAGGTCAGCGTTGATGACGTGACCGGCATCCTCATTCAGCGCACGGTGGAGCATTCACCCGAATACTTGCTGATGTGGGTCAAGGACGGCATCTTGTATGCCATCGCAGACACCGGCGCGGATACGGCTCCTGCCTTCGCCCTCGCAGAATCCCTACCGTAAGTTGATTTTCTGTACACGGATCTCACGGGTCAACTGTGAGGTCCGTGTATGTTTTTAAACTAAACAATCACACCCCTGCGAGCCATTCGCAAGTGCTATACTAATTTTGTGTTGAACATTCAAAGGAGTGTGACATGTCCTGGCAAAAGCAAATCCGGGGAGATTCCGTCGGCTGGCTGTTGGAACGCGATGAACCGGGGGTGAGGTATCTGGCGTTGCGCGACCTGGTGGGGCTTGGGAATGAGGATACGGAGTTAAAGTCCGCGCGGAGGAAAGCGCATAAGGAGGGACCGATCGCGGAAGTGCTCGCTCACATGGAAAAGCCGGGCTATTGGGTGGAGGCAGGTCCCGGATACAATCCCAAGTACAAGTCAACAGTCTGGGCGATCCTTTTGCTCGCGCAACTCGGCGCCCACATCTTTGAAGACGAACGGATCGAACGGGCATGCAGGTATGTACTCGAGCATGCGCTGACGGAGGGCGGTCAATTCACTGCATCCGGCGCGCCTTCGGGAACGGCAGATTGCCTGCAAGGAAATTTGTGCTGGGCGCTGATGGAAGTAGGATACGAACATCCACGCCTGAAATCAGCTTATGAATGGATGGCGCGCACCGTGACCGGTGAGGGGATCGCTCCCATGGAAAACAGGAATGCGCCCGTCCGCTATTTTGCCGGGAAATGCGGACCCAGCTTTGCGTGTGGGGCGAACAACAAACTTCCCTGCGCGTGGGGAGGCTGTAAAGTGATGCTGGCAATGGGGAAACTTCCCACATCAGAAAGAACGCCGCTGATTCGGAGAGCGATTCAAAAGGGCGTGGATTTCTTCTTCGGCATCGACCCAGTGACGGCTGAATATCCGCATGGGTATTCGGACAAACCGAGCGGCAACTGGTGGAAGTTCGGCTTCCCCGTGTTCTACGTCACCGACATTTTGCAGGTCGCCGAGGCATTGAGCGGGTTGGGACTTGCAAAGGATAAACGTCTCGCCAATACCATTGAATTCATCCGCGGTAAGCAGGATGAAAACGGGCGCTGGATGATGGACTATGAATACACCGGCAAGACCTGGTTGGATTTCGGGTCGAAGAAACAGCCGAACAAATGGGTGACACTCAGAGCATTGCGGGTTGTAAAGGCAGCAGGATAAGGATTCGGGTAGAAACGCTTTATAAAGACCCGGCAGTCTTCGGCGCGGAATGGGGCGTATGGCTCCGCATCCAAAACAAAAACTTTCGCCCAATCCTCTGCGGGTAAAATGGGGATATTCTACGAAGGAGAAATTTATGCCCACCATCACTTTCAACGGCAAGACCTACAACAGCCCGGATGAAATGCCCGCCAATGAGCGCAAGGCGTATGATCAAATGATGGGCATGTTCGTGGACAAGAACGGCAACGGCATCCCCGATTTCCTCGAAGGCGACCTGGTGCAGAATGTGCTTTCGGCGCATTCGACGAAGGTCAACGTCAGCGGCATGACCATTCATAACCTCAACGATCTCTCGCCTGAACTGCGTCAAAAAGTGGACGGCGCGTTTCAAATGCTATCGAACATGGGCATTCTGACGGAAACGCCCGGGATGGACTCTCAAACTCCGGCGGTCAGCCGCGAACCGCAATTCAAATCCACGCCGATCGCGCCGCAAAATTCACCGGTGATGGAAGAAGACCGCGGCTCGAATACGTTCTCGATCATTATCGTGAGCATCCTTTTATGTTTCGGGCTGACGGCGGCAACAATCGCTGTGTTCTTTTTTCTTAATCGATGAAAATTATTCTGATCTACACCCTCATCGCAGGCGTGATCTCCGCGCTGACCGCACCCATCCCCGGCACGTCTCTGCTGCTCACGGCGCTGGAAGTGTACATGATCGTACACATCGCCAAAACGCACGAAGCGAAATTGGGACTAAAAGAGATCGGCTATTCTGCCGTGGCGCTGTATGGACTTTCGACCGTGTTGAAAGATGCCGCACTCGAGATCCTGACCTTCGTGCCGGTCATCGGCTGGGGCGCGGAAGTGGTCGTGGCGATCCTTTTTGTTTTCTTTTTGGGAATGCTGGCGAATCTTTACTTCAGCAAACCGTCACGGAAGGGGCGGGACCTTGAGAAGCACACCGACTAGATAACCAGCCATCGCGCTGATCGTTCCGATCAACATCATTTCGAGTCCGCTGCGCATTGGTCTGCCGACCGTCACGCGCGCCTTGTATGCGCCGATAGCGAACAGCACCAACGCCGTCATCAGCACCGATATCCACATGCTGACCGAGACCGGGAAGATCATGAACGGCACGATCGGCACGAGCGACCCGACGATGGCGGAAAGTCCCACCACCCACGCGGCGCGCATCGCAGACTTTCGATCCACGGGCGAGAGTTGGTGTTCCTCCGCCATCATCACCGCCACCCACACATCCTTGTTCGCCGTGATCGTCTCCACGATGCGGTCGAGCAGGTCCCCGCTAAAGCCTTTGCTCGCGTAAATATCGCGGATCTCCTTCTTTTCGAGATTCGGCGCTTCTTGAATGTGACGATGTTCGCGTTCGTATTCGCTTTGATAATGGTCCGCGTCGGCGAGTGTGGTCGTGAACGCCACAGCGCCCATCGAAATGGATTCGGCAAAGGTCGTGGCGAGTCCCGCCACCAGCACCACGCGCGCGTCGTTCGTCGCGGCGGCGATCCCCAACGCCACCCCTAACACATTTACCAGCCCATCCTGCGCACCGAGAATAAAGTCCGAAAGGCTCGAACCGCGTTTGTGCGGATCGGTATGAGCATGATGAAACAATTCTTCGTGAAGTGTTTTTTGATTGTTCATACTTAAATCATACATACGGATAAACAAATATATAATGGACAAATGTCACAGTTTAGAAAAATCCTCCTGATCCTTCTATTAACGAGTCTTGCCTGCCAGTCGCAACTTATTGCACCCACAGCGACACCGATCCCAACCCTGACTGCGACCGCCTCCCTCACCCCAACAGCGACTCTGACTCCTGAGCCGACCATCCCCCCGACTCCCGCGCCGCTTGCCCGCCGCGTGCTGATCCTATCCATCGACGGTTTTCGCCCCGATGCCATTCCGCTTGCGCCAATGCCGAACCTGACCGCCCTCATGCAAAACAGCGCCTACTCGCTCAATGCGCAGACGATCCACCCCAGCGCCACACTCCCGGCACACGCTTCCATGCTCAGCGGACTTTGCCCCGACAAACATGGCGTGGACTGGAACGATTACCTGCCCGAACTGGGCTTTGCGAACATGACCGACATCTTCGACCTCGCTCATGATGCCGGGATGCAAACCGCCATGTTCGTTGGCAAGGAAAAACTGCGTCAGTTGGTCGAGCCGGAAGACACCGATATTTTTCAATACATCAATGACCGCGATCTGGTCATCACCGACCACATCATTCAAAACTTCCCCGCTGACTTTCGTCTGATGTTCGTCCACTTCCCCACCACAGATTGGATGGGACATGAATACGGCTGGCTCTCCGGGGAGCAGTTGAGCGTGCTCTTCCGCGCCGATCAAGCTCTCGCCAACCTGCTGGCAGAACTCGACGCGCGCGGCATCCGTAACGAAACACTGATCATCGTCACCGCAGACCACGGTGGGCACGAAACCACGCACGGCTCCGGCCTTCGTGAAGACATGACCATTCCATGGATCGCGTCGGGTGCGGGTATCCGCCCCGTTGAACTGACCACGTCTGTCAGCACCATCGATACGGCGGCGACTGCCGCATACGCATTGGGGCTTCCCATCCCGCCGGAATGGGACGGTGTGCCGGTCTACGAAGCCTTTGGACTTCCAGTGGAAAAGACTCCCATTCAGTGTGAATAAATCACTGGCGAGATGAATCTCGCCGTACTTTATTTTCCCACCTGATTTATAACATCTCGACCCGGTTGCGTCCGTTCTGTTTTGCCAGGTACATCGCCTTGTCCGCGCGGACGAGCAGGTCGTCGAAGTTGATGTCCGCCTGGCTGCATTCCACAACTCCAATGCTGACAGTGGATGGGATGATCAATGCCGACGAACGAATTTCGGTCTTCGCCCAAATTTTCCGGATCCGATCCGCGACCATCACAGCGTTTTCGATATTCGTATCCGGCAGCAGCAGCCCGAACTCCTCCCCGCCCAGCCTGCCGAACATATCCGATCCCCGCTTTTGCGCGCGGACAACTTCCGCAAACGTAATGAGCGCCTCATCCCCCACTCGATGACCGTACTGATCGTTGACGTTCTTGAAATGGTCGATATCCATCATCATCACAGACAAAGGATGCCCATATCGCTTCGCGCGTTCGATCTCCTGTTCCGCCAGTTCAAGGAAATAATGGCGCGTCAGGCTCTTGGTCAATGAGTCGGTGCGCAACAGGTCAATTGCCAGCTCGCGCGCATGCCTTTCCTGAACATACGCGAGGAACGCCTTGCGGCGAAAGTTCTGGATCTGCAGGGCGGAGATGAACCCGACCCCTTGTGCGAACACATGCGTGAGTGTGATCTGGACGCGTAAAATATCCGGGATGTCAGTCTTGTAAAATAACACCAACATGATCGAGCCAAGCGAGAACCCAACCAGCATGATCACCAGCCAGCGCATGCGCTGTCCCGAAAGGATGTACGCCCCAAAAATAAGCAGCACATCGATGCTGGTCGTCAGGTGACTGCTCGGACGCAGGAAGTTGAATGAAAGAAAATAGAATATGGCGATGAACATCCAGACGGAAGTAGCCTGAGACAATCGGTCCGAGTCGGGCTTGTATCGGATCACCAGGATCAATACGGCAGTCAGCACCGAAAAGAGGATGCGAAGAAAGAAAACGAAATTCAGAACATCCGGATTTTCCACCAAAAAATTCGAATCGATCGCCATCATTGCCAGATTCCCAACAATGATGAAAAAACCGGTCACAGAATAAAGTGTGACGGTGCTTTGTAAATAGAACTGATGGTATTCTCCTTCCAGACCCCCAAGGTCGGGCAGGAGTTGCTCGACGAACTGTTTCAGCATTTACATCCCTCACCCTAATTTTCCACCATCAACCCATAAAAGTCAACGAACGGTTTCGTAATGTCAGACCGCTTCATGGAACGCTCATTTCCAATGGTTATAATCAGCTTGTGGAAACCTCAACACCAATCAAACGTCTTTCACGCGGTACCATTCTTGCGATTGTTCTCAGCATTCTCATCCTCGTCGCTTCCAGCATGATGCCCGCAGGATTCTTTTCCTGGTTGTGGGATAGGCTCAACGTTTTTGCAACGGTCTTCCTCGGCATCTTTGTGGAGGCGGTGCCGTATCTCCTCCTCGGCACATTCGCATCGGGACTCGTGGAAGTGTTCGTGGACCGTGAGCAGATGAGTAGATGGGTCTCGAACCGACCCGCTGCCGCGGCGATCAGCGGCGCTTTCATGGGCATGATCTTCCCGGTCTGTGAGTGCGGGGTCGTGCCGCTCACGCGTCGCCTCTTCAAAAAGGGATTGCCGCTCTCTGCAGGCATTTCGTTTTTGCTGGCGGCACCGGTCTTGAATCCCATTGTGGTGTTCAGCACCGCTTCCGCGTTCGGGTGGGGACCGATGCTCTTCTGGCGCTTCACTGTCAGCCTGGTCATCGCTGTAATGGTGGGACTCATCTTCTCGGTCGAGAAAGATGCGGGGAACATCCTTCGCCCCGTGCTATCAGCGCATGAGCACGACCACGTCCATGCGGAGCCAACCGATTCCGTTTCCGAAAAAATCCGCAAAGCCCTGCTCATCACCGTGGACGAATTTTTCGACATGGGGCGCTACCTCATCCTCGGTTCGGCGCTCTCGGCGGGACTGCAAACCTTCATCCCGCAGTCGGCATTGCTCGCCATCGGCAGCGGACCGATTTTCTCGGTGCTCATCATGCTGCTGCTGGCGGTGCTGCTGTCCATCTGCTCGACCGTGGACTCATTCGTCGCGCTTGGGTTCGTCGGCACGTTCAGTTTTGGCTCAGTGTTGTCGTTCCTCGTCTTCGGTCCGATGGTGGACATCAAAAGTGTGATGATGTACTTACAGGTCTTCAAACACCGCGCGGTGTTTTATATCGTCGCCATTCCATTCATGATGAGCCTGTTGACCGGTTTGATCTTTAATTATTGGTTGAAGTAGGAGACCCCATGCCTCGACGAATGTTTCTATCATTTCAAGGATTGATATTGCTCGGCTTGAGCGTCTTCTTTGTCTCGAAAGCCATCAACGGGCAGTTGACGTGGTACATCAATTCGCGCTTCGTCCCGCTGACGATCTTCGGCATCATCTTTCTCGCCGTTCTCGCGCAGACAATCTTCAGTGAGATCAAGCGCTCACGCCAGGCTGAAAAAGAGCACGAACATGATCAAGAGCATGACCATCATTATGAACACGAGCATTCCGTCTCCCCGGCGAATCTGTGGGTGATGCTCATTCCGCTGGCGATCGGGTTGCTGATCCCCGCGCGCCCGTTGGACTCATCGGCATTTTCGACCAAAGGGTTCAACACCAGCGCGGCGCTGGTCAGTTCCGATTCATCGGCGCATATCTTCGAGACCGAATCCGAAGAGCGCAATGTTTTGGATTGGTTGAAGATCTTCAACTACGAATCCGACGTGACGCAGTTCATCGGTCAGCAGGCATCGGTGGTGGGATTCGTGTATTTCGATGACGGGCTGGAAAGCGATCAATTCTTCGTGAGCCGCTTCGTCGTCTCCTGCTGTGCAGCGGACGGGTTCGCCATTGCCATGCCCGCGCAATGGGACGAGTCTCAGGCGTTGGAGCAGGATGCGTGGGTGCTGGTCAAAGGTTCCATTGATGCCATCACGCTCGATGGGCGCCTCGTTCCAATGATCGTGGCAGAATCGGTGCAGAGCGTTCCCGTGCCCGACCAACCGTATTTATTCCCATGAAATTTCGGTTCACGTTCGATACAGCCGCCATTGGCATCCTTGTCACCCTCGCCGTGCTTGTCGGTTCCATCATCCTGTTGGGCGAAAGCGCAGGCGTCCGCGTGCGCGTGGACCTGCCCGAAGACGGCGTGGTCGGTCCGTTCCAGACCATCACCTTTACGTTTTCCGAAGCCTTCGATTCCGAGATGGCATCTGCGCTCATCTCGCTCGACCCGGTGCAGGAAGGCTATCTCGAATGGACCGACACCTATACCCTGCGCTACACGCCCATCACGCCCTACGAAAAAGACATCACGTATAAATTACTGGTGGACACGGGCGAAGTCACCATCAATGGGCGCGAGGTGAAGGAAGCCCAGACGTGGGACATCCATGTGCGCGAGCCGCGCGTGGCGTATTTGCTGACCCAAGGGGAAGACAGCGGCATCTGGTCAGTAGACTTGAACGGCGGCGAACCGACGCGTCTCACCGATGAGACCATCAAGGTCATTTCATTCGACACAGCGCAGAACGGTGAGTTCATCATCTTCACTTCGGTCAATGAAAAAGGCGGCGTGGACTTGTGGCGCGTCAGCCGCAATGGCGGCGCCGCTTCCCTGCTGCTCGATTGCGGCTTGGACCGCTGCACCACTCCCGCCATCTCACCGAACGGAAAGCGCATCGCCTATTCGCGCGAGGCTGCCGGTCCCACGCCGGATATTCCATTCGGGTCTCCGCGTACCTGGGTGCTCGACCTTGACAGCAGATCCGATGGTCCCGTGTATGCCGACCAGCAAATTTTGGGATATAACCCATCGTGGTCGCCTGATTCGAACAGGCTCGCCTCTTTCGACGGGCTGGCTGATTTTATAAATCTGATCGATCTCCAAACCGGTGAGCAATATCTTTTCCCGTCGAATACGGGCGGACCCATCACCTGGTCGCCCGATTCAACGAAGATGATCTACACCACCGTCGAGCAAAAGGAAGCTGGCTTGCGGACTCAAGTGCAGCTTGCCGATTTATCGATCAACGAAACCATCACACTAATCGGCGAAAAGGATGACCGCGATTACGCGTATTACTCGGTGGCATGGTCACCGCTCGAAGAACGCGCCGTGCTTGGCTTCCGCGTCGGGGAGGAACAGCCTTCGCAAGTGTTGTGGATCTTCGACCCCGGTCTGCTCGATGGCATCATCATCGCCGATGACCCGGCTTACACCTACAACTCTCCGCGCTGGGACCCGTGGGGCGAGGCGCTGCTTTTCCAACAGTTCAACCTGCGCGGACAATACAAACCCGAGGTCGTGTACTGGCAGACCGGCATGACCGAACCCACCGTGATCGCCGAAGGCATCATGCCACATTGGCTGCCGTAGGTTTATAAATCCCGAAGGGATGAAATGATTGTAGAACTCATTGACCCATTGGAACAATCCCGAAGGGATGGCATAGCTCTGAAAATTCATGTCACCCCTTCGGGGTTTTCATTTTTTATTTCACACATCTATAATCATGTCACTCGTTTCGGCAGGCTCGACGCATCGCCTTCGGAGTTTTGAAAATAAAATTGGAGACGTGTTGAAAAAGATTTTCGTGCGAATTATCCTGATTACGTTCATCGTTTTACTGTTCCCGGCTCAAACCGTCCGCGCACACCCCGCAGACCTATACGCGCATACTATCACCATCACGCTCTCGCCAACCGAGATGCATATCAAATGGCAGATCAAGCCGGGACCGTTGCTGGTCAACTTCATTTGGAACGAGATGGACGCGGATCAAGATGGAATTATCAGCGACGCCGAATCCGAATCGTGGAGCGCATCAAGGCTGGACCTGTTGACTGTCTCGCTCGACGGAAAATCCCTGCCGCTGACGGTGGAGTCTGCCCAAGTTCCACGCGAGTTGCAAGCCTTTCAAGCCGGTCAGGAATTCATCGTCTTCGACCTTTCGGCAGAGTTGACTCCGGTCAACAACACCCGGCGCATCATCATCGAGAACGGGATGGAAACCACGAAGTCCATCAACTGGTTCTATCTCACCGCCGAAGACGGAACCGCCTTCCTCTTCCCGGCACAGAAGAGTCACATCTTCACCATCGACCACATCCTCAACCCGGCTTCCATCGAAGACCAAAGCCGCCTTCTGACCGCATGGGATAGCGGCGCGCCAGCCCTGCCGTTCGGTCAGAAAAAGGATGTTGTCACCGAAACCGCAGAGCAGGTTGTACCGGAACTTTCGGAGCGCTCGCCTCAAGAGATCCTGCTCGACCTGGTGCGCAGTAAAGAGCTTTCTCTCCCCTTTACCATTTTCTCGCTGGTCATCGCGCTGGCACTCGGCGCGCTGCATGCGTTGACTCCCGGTCACGGCAAGACGGTCGTCGCGGCGTATCTCGTCGGCTCGCGCGGGACAGCCTGGCACGCGGTCGTGCTGGGAAGTGTGGTCACGCTTACACACACCGGCTCGGTCTTCGCGCTAGGCTTGCTCACGCTGACCGCATCGCGCTATTTTTTTACCCCCGATCTTTTGCCGTATTTGGAAATCCTTTCCGGGGCGTTGATCCTCATCCTCGGAGTCGGCTTGCTGATCCCGCGCCTGCGTGACTGGCAAAAAAGCCGTCGCGGGAAAAATCGTTCAACATCAACAGAGGTCACTACAGACGATGGCAAAAAACGACTGGTCATCAACCAGCCCATCGAGGAATCAGGTCCGCGCCATAAGCATGATGGGGAGATTCCGCGCAAGCCGCAGGTTGGGAATCCACTGGCGGAATTGAGTTGGCGCTCGCTCATCGCCCTCGGCATCAGCGGCGGACTCGTCCCATGCCCGGATGCGATCGCCATTCTTTTAGTCGCAGTCGCCATCAACCGCATCCTCTTCGGGCTGACGTTGATCCTATCCTTCAGCCTCGGTCTCGCCGTGATCTTGATCGTCATCGGCATGGTCATGGTCAACAGCCGCTGTCTGTTCGACCGCATGGAATTTTTGGACCGCTTCGCGCCGGTCATGCCGGTGGTCTCTTCAGCCGTGGTCATTCTGCTCGGCGCAGCGCTGACGTGGGGGGCAGTGGTCAAGGCGAAGACAAACCTCAATTTGGCGGCGCCCGTTCAAGGGTCCGTGAATGATGCGCGGGTTTTATATCTGCGCGAGAATGAGGATCGCATTAAGCAATTATTCATCACGGAGTATGCAAAGGACACATCGCAACTTGTATCGGAAGCAACTCAGATCGTGGCAGATTACGCCGTCTCGCCGGATCAAACGCAAGCAGCGTACATCATCCAGAACGATAGCGCATCCAATGAAATTTGGCTGGCAGATTTGGACAGCCTCACGCGCACAAAACTGGCAGAGTGTGTCGAAGCGCTTTGCTCCGGCATCGTCTGGTCGCCGAATGGCAGCCGCATCATGTACGAGAACATGAGTTTGGACAGCAACAACAGCGGACTGCCAACTCTGTGGTGGGTGGACATTGTGACGGGTGAAGCCCAGCCTGTGTTTCAGGATTCGCAATTGCCCGGCGGCAACCCGCGCTGGTCACCAAATGGCGAGTGGCTGAGTTATTCCACGCCGGAGGGAATCCGCTTGTATAACCTGGAGGACGGCGAGACGCGCGTCATCGAGAATATTCTTGGCGCGGCGGCGATGTGGTCGCCAGATGGCAAATCCATTTTGCTGCGCGATGTGGTCATCAAGCACGACCAATTCGTGACGCAATTATTTTTGTACGATCTTGCTTCTGAGACATTGGTCAACATCAGCCCGGGCGAAGGATTCGAGAACACGCTCGCAGCCTGGTCACCGGACGGAAGTTATATTGCCGTGGTGCGGCGTGACCTATCCATTCCACGCGGCGACCAGATATGGGTGATGCGCGCCGATGGCAGTGACGCCAACATGCTCACCAATGACGCCGTTGCACTGCACGGCAGTTTGAATTGGTCGCCGGATGGGAAGTATCTGTTGTACGAGTTGTACGCGCTCGAAGCTTTTCCATTTTCGTCGCGCCTGCAAGTGTTGGATGTGGAAAGCGGGGAAGTGAATGACCTGGAACTCCAAGGGTTCAACCCCAGGTGGGTGTGGTAAATCGCTAGACCTGTCAGTTTTTTTTATGTAGTGACTGTCACCTTGACAGATAATAAATTCTCCTATACACTTATTGAAAATGATTTTCAATATCAAAAAGAGCAAATTATGACTCCTGAAACCTGGCTGGAACAACTGCATGAAAACGGCTACCGCGTCACGGCGTCTCGGCGCGCAGTGGTGGATACGGTCTTCGGCTCCACCCATGCGCTAACCCCCATCCAAGTCTACGACACGGCGCGGAAAAAATACCGCGCGCTGGGCTTGGTCACCGTGTACCGCACGCTCGAAAAACTGGAGGAACTGCATCTCATCCAGCGCGTGCATCAGCCAATGGGATGTCAGGCGTTCATCTCGGCGGGCATCGGTCATCAACATCTGCTGTTGTGCCAGCACTGCGGGCAGGTGGAGTTCTTCGAAGGCGACAACCTCGATGCGCTGATCCAATCCATTGCGAAGAAGACCGGTTATCTGATCAAGGAACACTGGCTTCAATTATTCGGTCTGTGCGCGAATTGCCGATCGTAGGGCGGGTTTTCAACCCGCCAAATTAGTCAGGCTAAAAGCCTGACCTACAAACCAAATCCCTCACCTTGTGGGGGATAAAATTTAGGAGTTAAAAATGAAAAAGTTTTTCAATACTATCATTGTGATGTTAACCCTCGCTTCTCTTTTCTTAACGGGTTGCGGGTCTGCCCCTCAAAATGGGGATGAAGGTTTGAGCGTGCTCGCCTCTACCTCCTTCCTCGCGGACATTGCCCAAAACGTAGCGGGTGACCGCCTGACGGTGACGTCCCTGCTCCCCATCAGCGCGGACCCGCACTCCTACCAAGCCGCCCCGTCGGATGTATCCAAGATCGCAGAGAGCGATGTGCTGATTCTAAATGGCGTTGAGTACGAACACTTCATCGAGCCGCTGTTGGAAAATGCGGGCGGCGAACGCCTGGTCATCGAAGCGACTGCCGGGCTGACCCCGCACCAAATGGACGAACACAGCGAGTCTCATGCCGACCTTGCCTGTGAACAGGTCAGCGGAAAAACGCTGGATATTCAAGCCGGTTCCAATGCTGACGCGGCTGTCGAGCTTTCCACATCCGAAGAACACAGCCATGAGCGGGATATTTACAATGTGCAACTACTTCCGCAGGCAGACGGCTCATACGCGGGTTATATTTTCTACGATGCAGATGAAGAGGCGGATTATGTCTTCACCACTTCGAGCGGAACGATCACGGTCAAAAGCCTTGGCAACATCGCCCTGCAATCCGAAGAGTCGTTCGAAATGGATTGCGCCGGGATGACGAAAGGGATCGTGTATCCGCTGTTCGCAGGCAGGTACATCGTCGAATTGACCGGTTCCGAGATGGACGTTGTCAGTTTCAGCGCCGGGTCGGTCCATGCTGAAGGCGAGGCTCATGCCGAAGAAACAGGAACAGACGAAGGTCACGCGCACGACGCGGGCGACCCGCACATGTGGCTCGACCCGAATCTGGTCATCACCTACGTGGAGAATATCCGCGATGGGTTGACCCAAGCCGACCCCGCAGGCGCGGACGAGTACAAATCCAATGCGGAGGCGTATATCGCACAATTGCAGGAATTGGATGCGTTCATCAAAGAGCAGGTGGAAACCATTCCCGCCGAGCGCCGTCTGTTGGTGACCAACCACGAAGCGCTGGGATATTTCGCCGAGCGTTATGGCTTCGAGATCGTGGATACCATTTTGCCAAGTTTCAGTTCCGAGGCGAGCGCATCGGCGCAGGAGATCGCCGCGTCCATCGACTCGATCAAACGCTCCGGCGCGCCAGCCATCTTCCTCGGTGAAGTGGAGAACGCAGACCTTGCCAATCAGATCGCTTCCGAGACCGGCGTAAAGGTCGTGGACAATTTATATCTTGAGACTTTGACCGATGGCGACCCCGCGCCAACCTACATCGACATGATGAAACACAATGCGACTCAAATTGTGAGCGGTTTGAAGTAAGATAGAAGTGAAGCGAACCCGTCTTTGAAAAGGTAACCGTGGTCGGGCAGTCCGCACAGTACAGCGGGGCTGCCCGACCACTCATCCAAAATCGTAAATCAAAATGTCTCACACCTCTCATCGTCTTGAAGTACAAAACATCAACATCGGCTACGGCGACAAGATCATCCTGCGCGACCTCAGTTTTCAGATACCGCACGGGTCGCGGGTTGCCGTCGTCGGTCCCAACGGCGCGGGCAAGTCCACGCTGTTCAAAGCATTGGTTGGGTTGCTGCCTTTACAGCAGGGAAATATTTTTATCCACGGAGAGCCGCTCGGCGCACATCAGGATTGTGTCGCCTATGTGCCCCAGCGTGAAGAAGTGGATTGGCGTTTCCCAGTCACGGTCAGCGATGTGGTGATGATGGGGCGTTTTGCACAAATGGGCTGGCTGAATCGCGCATCCGCGCATGACAAGGAAGCCGTTCAAAAAAGCCTCGCACAAATGGGCATCGCAGATCTGGCTGGACGTTCCATCGGTCAACTCTCGGGCGGGCAGCAACAGCGCGCGTTTTTAGCGCGTGCCATCGCGCAGGAGCCGCATATCCTTTTGATGGATGAACCGTTCACCGGCGTGGATGTCACCACGCAGGAGGCGACTCTGCGCCTACTCGACCACTTGCAGGATAAAGAAGTGACCGCCATCGTTTCCACCCATGACCTGAACCTCGCCGGTTCCCGCTTCGATCTCGTACTTTTGCTGAATCACCGACTGATAGCGTTCGGCGCGCCGAAAGAGGTATTTATCAAAGAGAATCTTGCGCAGGCATTCGGCAATTCCATGCTGGTGATGGAAAACGGCATGATGCTGGTCGACGAATGCTGCCCTCCAGAGGAAAAACATCATCTTCATACTGAAACAAAATAATTTTCAAACCCGGTGGTCGAGTAGCCTGAGGCGACAGCCGAAGGCGTATCGAGACCACCAGAATAAGCATAAATTCTCTATTAATAGTTGGTCTCGATACGGCGGCGAAAGAACATCGCCGCCTACTCGACCAACGGTAAAAACAAATAATGTCTTTCTTACTTGAACCTCTCACCTACGAATTCATGCAGCGCGGACTGCTCGCCTCCGTCATTGTCGGCGTTTTGTGCGCTGTGATGGGAACCTACGTTGTCCTGCGCGGCATGGCGTTCCTCGGCGATGCGATGGCGCATGCGATCCTTCCCGGCGTGGCGATCGCCTACATTTTGCAAGGTGACCTGCTCATCGGCGCGGGCGCAGCTGCGATCGCAGTTGCACTGACCATCGGCTTGTTCACCAAGGATGGCGCGGTCAAGGAGGATACCGCCATCGGCATCCTGTTTGCGGCGGCGTTATCACTCGGTGTGGCGCTCATCAGCACCATGCAAACCTACGCCGTGGACTTGTCTCATATCCTGTTCGGGGATGTACTGGGCGTCAGCGTTATGGACATTTGGCTCATCGGCGGCTTGAGTTTAGCCATTCTGCTCACGGTGGCGTTGTTGTACAAGCCGTTCCTCGTTATCTCCTTCGACCCCGTCCTTGCCGCCACATTAAGACTGCCCGCCGAACTCCTGCGCAATCTCATGCTCGTCCTGCTTGCATTGACCGTGGTGGTCTCGCTGCAAACCGTGGGCGTCAGTCTCGCCGCTGCCATGTTAGTGACTCCCGCCGCAACGGCATATCTGCTCACCCGCCGCCTGCTGCCGATGATGCTGGTCTCGGCGTTGATCGGCGCGTTATCCTCGGTGATCGGGTTGTATGTCAGTTATTACTTCAATATTGTCTCCGGCTCGGCGATCGTACTGACGGCGACATTGTTCTTTCTGCTCGGGTTTATCTGGAGGCGAATACGCAAACCATAAGGTCATAGTACCAATTGGCTAGTCGGCTTATCCCCCTTTGGTTATTGTGAAAGCCATTGAATTTCATATAATGAAGATAGTCGAACTTTAGAAACCCAAGGAGATAACCAATGGCACTTATTGAAACATCCATCAAGATCAATGCTTCACCGGAGAAGATCTTTTCGTACGTCTCGAGCCTCGACAGTTTGAAGAACGAATACGTCACCGGAGTTGAAGCGGATGGACCGATCAAACTCGGCACGAAGATCAAGACCACCATCAAAGCCACGATGGGCGTGGTGAACGTCATCACCTCCGAAGTCATTGCGTATGAGAAGAACAAACTCTTCGGTACCAAGACTTTCGCCGCCCCGCCCGCCTCAGACGTGGTCAGCACGTACATCCTCGAAGCGGACGGCAGCGGCACGAAAGTCACCATGCAGACCGAAGCGATGCTCACTCCGCCCGGAATGCCGAACATGCCCGGCATGGAAGACATGATGAAGAAGCAAATGGTCGCCGGGTACGATGCAGCGCTGGCGGCGTTGAAGAAGAAATTAGAAGGTTAACTATAAAGACCTGACAGGTTTCCGTAAAAACCTGTCAGGTCTGGTAATTCAAAAACCTCCTGTTGAGATCAGCAGGAGGTTTTTCTTACAAGCCTTTACGGTAGAATTGCCTCCATGCGAAAAACAACCATTGTCCTCTTTGCCATCATCCTTTTTATCTCAGCGTGTTCCTCGAACCAAACCACAGACCTGCCCACTCCCACCGAGCCGGTCTTTGTCCCGCTGCCCGTGACGGACACTCCCGCCGCACCGACGGATACGGCTTTGCCTACGAACACACCACTGCCCGCATTGGAACGCGCAAAATACACGCTGGACACCACCATTGATTACGATGCTCACACTGTCAGCGTGGATGAGAGGATCCTGTATCCCAACCAGACCGGCAGCCAACTAAACACGCTCGTCCTCGCCGTGACCCCCAATCTCTGGGATGGGAGTTTCGCGCTCAACGGCATCACCATCGATGGGGAACCGCTCACCACGTATTCGCTCGATGGACAACGCCTTGACCTCTCTCTCGCATCCTTCCTACCCTCAGGCGGAGTGACCGAGATCAAGCTTCAGTACACGCTGACATTGCCCTTCGCCGAGCAGGAAGACCCGAACGTTTCGCGTCCGCGCATTTATGGCTACACCAGCAGGCAGATCAATCTGGTCAACTGGTATCCGTTCGTCGTGCCGAACATCAACGGCGAGTGGACGTTGCATGACCCGTGGTTCTATGGCGAGCATCTCGTGTATGACTCAGCGGACTTCGAAGTGAATCTCAAATTCACAGACCCGGCTTCAGTTCCCATCGTCGCTGCCAGCGGAGTGCCCGAAGCGTTGACCGATGGCACACGCTACACGCTGACATCCGCGCGCACGTTTGCCTTATCCGCCAGCCGTGAATTTCAAACATCCAGCACACAGGTTGGCGACATATCCCTCACCAGTTATTACTTTGCGTTCAACGAGCGCGGAGGTCAAGCCGCCTTGCAGGCATCGGCGCAAGCCTTGCAGGTGTACAGTTCGCTGTATGGACCGTATCCGCATAAGAGTCTCGCCATTGTGATGGGCGACTTCAACGACGGCATGGAATATTCCGCCTTCTACTATCTCAGCAAGGATTTCTACAATCTCTACGATGGCACGCCCGCGAACTACCTGACCTTCGTGGCTGTGCATGAGACCGCGCATCAATGGTGGTTCGAGCAGGTCGCCAGCGACCAGGCGCTGCAGCCCTGGCTGGATGAAACGCTCGCCACTTACTCGGAGCGTTTATATTACGAAAACACCCAGCCCGATCTTGTGAGCTGGTGGTGGATCTATCGCATCGATTTTTATAAACCCGAAGGCTTTGTGGATATTCCCATCTACGAAGGCGAAGGCTTCCGCACCTACACCAACGCCACCTATTTTCAAGGCGCACACTTCCTTGAAAAAGTTCGTGAACGCATCGGAGATGAAGCCTTCTTCGCTTTCATTCAAGATTACTTGAATCAGGGACGCGGCAAGATCGTCACCGCCAATGACTTCTTCCGCATCCTACGCTCGCATACCAGCACAGATCTATCCGACCTCATCAACCAATACTTCCGCAGTGTCTATCAATAATTAATAATGAACCGCCACAACTCACGTATCACTCTTCACGTTTCACGTATTCTATATTTCACACTTCTCGCCGCCCTGCTCACCGCTTGCGCCGCACCCACGCCCGCCCCCACGCCGCTGCCCTTCGCGCAATTCATCCTACCCACGCGCGACCCGAACGCCGCCACGCCCACGCCATTCCAACCCTCTCAGGCGGATACACCCATCCCGACCTTCACCGCGTCTTCGATCCCCAGCGCGACGTCGACCATCACAGCGACTCCCACCGTGACATTGACCTCGCCCCCTTCCGCGCCGACAACGGGTTCATCAGCCCCAACCTCTGCGCCGCCGACAGCGGATTCGTACCGCCCGAATTACATTTTGTACGCCACGCTTGATTTTGCGAACCGCACCGTCAACGCCGACCAGACCGTCCGCTACTACAACAACACCGGAGCAACGCTGACTGACGTGGTCTTCTCCGTTCAGCCGAACTTGTACACCAACGCTTTTCAACTCAATTCCATCGCACAGGATGGCGCGACGATCAGCTCCTACAACCTGAGCGGACAACGTCTCGCTGTGAATTTGAAACAACCGCTGGCATCCGGTTCTGCCACTACGTTCACGCTGAGCTTCAAACTCAACATCCCAACCAAAGGCGCGAACGATGTCTTCGGCTACGACTTCAACCAGATCAACCTCGTGGACTGGTATCCGTTCATCGTCCCCTACAGCGGCGGGTGGACTCTGAACGATCCGATGCCGTGGGGCGAGCATCTGGTCTACGACGCATCTGATGTCGAGTTGAACATCAAGACCGACTCCGGCGTGACCCTCGCTGTGGGCGCATCGCCCGAATCCAACGGCGAGTGGACGCGCTACCGCATGTACGGCGCGCGGACGCTGGCGGTATCTGCCAGCGACGAATTCATGGTCGCAGAAACCACGCTGGGCAATATCAATATCCGCTCGTATTATTTCAACGGGTACAAATCCGCGGGCGATGACATGCTCATCTATGCCAGCGAAGCGATCACCACCTATTCCGCCCAGTTCGCGCCGTACCCGCATCAGACTCTCGCCATCGTGCAATCGGACATGGACGACGGCATGGAATACGATGGACTGGTCTTTCTTGCCACTGATTTCTACAGCCAATACAACGGCACCGCCCGCAGCAACCTGACGACCATCGGTGTGCATGAGATCGCGCATCAATGGTGGTTCAGCCTCGTGGGCAGTGACCATGCCTACGAGCCGTGGCTGGATGAAGCCCTGGCGACCTACAGCGAGCGCATCTTTTACGAGAACAACTATCCGTCCAATATCAGTTGGTGGTGGCAATTCCGCGTCAACTATTTCAAACCCACCGGCTATGTGGACGGCAGTATCTACGACTACGGCTCCTTCCGCCTCTACACCGATGCGGTCTATTTCCGAGGCGCGCTCTTCCTCGATGAGATGCGCGAGCTGATGGGCTATGGCAACTTCTCGAAGTTCATCCAAGCCTACGCCACGCGCTATGCCCACGGTCACGCCACCTCGGCGGGATTTTTCGCACTCGCGCGCGAGACGGTCGGAGTCAATTACAACGGGTTGATCGCGCAATATTTCGCGGGTTCGTATTAAAAGTAACGCGAAATTTATTTCGCGTTTACAAGCAACACGAATGCCGCACTGCGACATAGACAGCAGCAGCTAACCAACAATTTTTCATCCCGATTGAGCCTTTATGACACCCCTTCGGGGTTGATATTTTCCCCATTCCAAGAGCTAGAATCATTTCATCCCTTCGGGATTTGGTGACACGACCTTCCAAAAGTGAGCCGACATATCTCTCTTTCGTGGGTCGTATTTTTCAAAATTTAGAACTAGAATCTTTTCACCTCTTCAGGATTTGATAATACAACCCCGAAGGGGTGAAATGCTTATAGATCATTAGGTTGAAATCCGCCAATCCCGAAGGGATGGCATGGATTTTTGTAAGAAGAGCGCTTTACACCGAGTCAGGTAACAAAATTATGAACAGACCCTACACCTTCATCAACATCGCCATGACGGCGGATGGAAAGATAGACACCTTCGAGCGCATGGGCGCGGCGATCTCGTCCACGCGCGATAAACAGCGGGTGGATGAGCTGCGCGCCGCCGCGGATGCGGTCCTCGTCGGGGGGAAGACACTTTTGGAGGAACAGCCAAAGCTCACAGTCAAGAGCGATGCGCTGCGTGAGACGAGGATCAGCCAGGGGCGTTCACCCAACCCCATTAAAGTAGGTGTCGTTACCGTCGCAGACATCCCAAAAGAATCGGATTTTATAAAAGCTGGCGATGCGCGGCTGGTAATATTTACAACATCCCAGACATCTATAACGCAGATCGAGCAAATACGCGCGCTGGGTATCGAGGTGTTCGTGGACGAATCTCCCCGCGTTGACCTGAACAAAATGATGCTGACATTGAAGAAGATCGGCGTGGATCACTTAATGGTGGAAGGCGGCGGGACGATCAACTTTGAACTCATGCGGCTGGGTCTCGTGGATGAAGTTCTGATCTACGTGGCACCGATGATCTTCGGCGGCGCACATGCTCCAACCCTTGCCGACGGCACAGGCAATCCGCGGGAGAAAGCCCTGGAAATGAAACTGACGGATGTTGAACGATGGGACGACGGCGGGGTCGTATTGAAATACAAATTTTTATAGATCGCAGACCAATCATTGGAGAAGGAAACATGAATACAGTAATGCATGAAAAAATGCAGGTGCTTCTGGAAGAAGACTGCTGTCACGAATGCGAGGGCTACGGCGAAGACCACGTTTGCGTTCATATCGAAGCGATGGCGGAATTACCGACCCGCTTTGGCGATTTTCATATCGTGGCTTTTTCGAATAACCGGGACGACAAGGAGCACGTTGCCATCATAAAGGGTGATGTGATCGGCGCGGAAGACGTGCCGGTGCGTTTACATTCGGAATGTCTGACAGGCGACGCCATCGGCTCGCTGCGCTGTGACTGCCGCGACCAGCTCGAAGCGGCGTTGAAGAAGATCGGCGGGATGGAACACGGCATGGTTTTGTATCTTCGTCAGGAAGGACGCGGAATCGGATTGACGAACAAAATCCGCGCATACACCTTGCAGGATCAAGGACTCGATACCGTCGAAGCGAATCTTGCGCTCGGATTCCGCGATGACGAACGCGATTACGCCGTCGCCGCGCACATGATCCATTCGCTCAAGGTCAACTCCATCAAGCTGATGACCAACAACCCGAAGAAGATCGCCCAGCTCGAACAGCACGGTGTGAAGATCAGCGAACGCCTGCCGCACATCCTGCCGACCAACGACCACAATATTTTCTATCTTAAGACCAAAGCCGCCAAGTCCGGTCACATGATCGATTTCCGCGGCAAGGAACACCTGCCCGAGCAAAGCGACCCCGCCATCGTGGAAGGCATGACGGAAGATCAGATCAAGGCACTTTACGAGTAACAAGTAATGAGGAACGAGTAACGAGTTATGAGCAGCAAAACAATTGTTATTACTGGTGCGACGGGGGCGTTGGGGAGTGTGGTCGCGAAGACCTTTGCGGGCATGGGACACAACCTTGCCTTGCTCGATATCGATAAAAATAAATTGGATTCCCTCGTCCGCGAACTGAACCTGCCCTCAGAGCGGATCTACGCCCAAACCGTGGACCTGCTCGATGGGCACGCGCTTCAAGACTCGGCGGGAGGCATTCTTTCCAAATTTGGCTCGGTTCACGCTCTCTTCCATCTCGTCGGCGGATGGAGCGGCGGCAAGACCTTCGCTGAGACTCCCGCAGATGATCTGGAGTCCATGCTCGATCAGCACGTGCGCACCACGTTCAATTTATTCAAGGCGTTCGAGGAACCGCTCTCCCAAAGCGGATGGGGACGGGTGATCACGGTCTCTCCGTCCACGGTGGCGAATCCGCCCGCCAAACGCGGCGTGTACACCGCCGCCAAAGCAGCACAGGAGGCGATGATGCTTGCCCTCGCCGCCGAGTTGAAAGAATTCAACGTAACGGCGAACATTATTCAAGTCAAAGCCATTGACGTGGAAAATAAAGGCACCGGCACCACCCCCGATGTGATCGTCGCCACCATGCAATACCTGTTCTCGGACGGAGCGGATAAGGTCAGCGGGGCGAGGATACCGTTGTATTAGAAAATAGACCCTAAAGGTTTTTGAAACCTTTAGGGTCTTCTTAATTACAAATTGATCTGAAACACAAAAAACCAACCATTGAGGGGATGTTTGATCTCAAGAACTTTAATATCTTTCATCCGGTTTCCGCCCATCACCAAATTCATAGTAGAGATCAAAGTTTCTTTTTCTTCATCCGAATAAAACGGACAAGCCAAATTGAGCGTGTCATCGAGGATCTCAGGATATTGGTTCGAGTTCAAGATATTGGCTTGCGGTTTGACCTCGACCAACACGCGAAAGCGCATACTGACCGAGGCTTTATCCACACTTCGCACCCGACCAAAGATATCCTGACGCGACAACGCGCGTTTCAATTTCCCCTTTACATCGTCATTGATCTCCGGGTCGGTCAATTCTTCGTCGACCACTTGCGAGAACGTCTCTCCAACCAGGTCATCTGCGGGAATGGTCTCAAAAAAACTGCCATGCACAAGGCATATTTTCTGACGCCCATTTTTACGTCCGCGGACAAGGTAGTACACATCCCGGATTTCCAAAGAAAAGACGTCATCTCCCGCAGATTGCATCTTCTTTAAAACACTGCTGTGTTCAGAGGTGATGATGCTCCGAATTTTCTTCTTCCCGGTTGGAATGGTGGAATTAAAGGATGAAATATTGTAAACATTGCTGTCCTTCAATTCGACAAGTTCTCCGCCTGAGAACTGTCCATGCTTGTTGAGCTTGATCGCAAGGTCGGGAAAAACTCCCTTATTGACGCAAGAAAGCATCGTCCCTAGGAAGGGGAACTCTTCTAATTTTTTTACTTTTTTGAATTTCGTTTTGTTTTCGAATAAGCTCTGCCAAAAGTGAAATATCGAATGCATTATCCCTGCTTGAATAAAGACGGCTGTTTGGTTTTCGTCTTTATAACGGATTTGGGAGTCTCAACTCCCCATAAAGTCGACAAGCCTTCTGTGTATTTATACTCGTCGGAATATTTATCGATCTTATCCGGCTCGCGGATGGATTTCACTCTTTCCTGGATCATGGCTGCATTTTTTGGGTCGATCTCGATGCCGAGGCTATTCCTGCCAAGTTGATGCGCGGTGACCAGAGTCGTACCTGTCCCTGCAAAGGGGTCAAAGACAGTATCTCCAACTTTCGTGGATGACAAAACCATGCGCAGTAACAAAGCGATCGGCGATTGCTGTTTGTGGAAGCGTTCGCCATTTTTATCTCGTATAGCTTCGTCTCCGGCAAAATATCCTGATGTCAACTCGCGGATGTCATCCCAAATATCGGTGACATATACCCCGTTTTCCCGTTCATACTTGTAATTGGCGGGCAAAGGCGGGGAGATCCGCAAGCGGTTGAACACACGAGCCTTTTCGCCTTTGGTTGCATACGCCAAGATCTGATAATGCTTGCCATACTTCCCAGCCACCGGAACTGCCGAGGTTTTCTTTTTCCAGATGATGAGGTTTTGCAGAGTCCAACCGGTTTCCCGCAGGCAGCGCAGTACTTCTTCCGTATTCTTTTCGCGCTGCATGAAATAGATCGCGCCGCCTTCGGAGGTGACGTTGAGGATCCCCCGGCAAACGTCCTGCATCATTTGCCAGTATTCTTCCATCGTCAGGTTGTCATCATGAAATTTGTAATCTTTGTTCTGATTAAACGGCGGGTCGAGAAAGGTCAGGTCAACTTTCCCCAACTTTTTCCCCGACTTTAAATAATCGAGGCAGCTTCCGGTAAGGACTTTATACGTTGTCATAATGGTATTCAAAGTATATCAGCAACTTTAAGCCAGCAACAAGGCAGGGCTATTTTCCGTTATACTCCCCCCCATGCAAAGCGGATTCATCCAGACCAACAACATAAAACTGCATGTTGTGACCGACGGACCAGAAAACGGGACGCCGGTCATTTTATTGCATGGGTTTCCCGAATTCCACTTTTCTTAGACGCAACACGTAAAACTTTTTCGCCCAAAAAGCATCGAACAATTGCAATTTTCTCTCCGTTCTCAACATTTAATTCTGCTGTAACATCAAGAAGCTCTATCAACTCCCGTTTCTTATCGAAGTTGTCAGTATCCATTCTCGGGGCAATTTCCTGAGCGAATTCGATAATACTCAGGACCTGCTCCTCAGTTAATGTTCGACCTTCCAACTCATTAATAATGCTTTTCTGCTCAGCCTCCAAACCCGCAATGGTTGTTTCCAATCGATTTTTCCGCTCCCATAGGATTTCCTTGTCAAACTGTCCTGAAAGATATAAATCTACGAGACGGTTTAATTGCTCCTGATTATTATCAATAAGCTGGGAAATTATATCGGCCCTTTCCCTAAGAGGAACAATATCTTCTTCGCGCCTCATTTGATACTCTTGAAGACCGATTTCCAGTTGGCGCGGATCAGTCATCAAGGAATATACCCAATTCCACACATCCGCATCCAAGCTTTGTGCTGAGTACGTGACCGTGTTGTTGCAGTCCTTCGCGAAGTTACGTTTCGCCTGGCAATGGTAATAAAAATATATTCGCTTGCCTGTGTAGTTTGGGGTCGCGCCCATCTTGCTCCTACAATCCCCGCATATAACGCGTTTGCCAAGCAGGTACTTGTGCTTTTGGTTTCGTTTTGAGTTTTCGCGGTTGTATTTGAGTTTTGCTTTTGTGGCCTCCCAAGTTTCCTCCGAGATGATTGCAGGAACATCGACTGAAGCTATAGAATCACCGTGAATTCTTTTTGTGCCGGATTGTTTTCTCTTTCCATACTCCCATATACCCATATAAGTTCGGTTGGTAAGAATATGATGTGCTGTAGCGCGACTCCATTCACCCCATCCACGAATTTTTCTTCCACCCTCCTTTGGCACTCCACTTTTTTCCGTGTCTGTCTGGTAAGTATCCAGGTATGTAGGAACCTTCAAGTCGTTCAGTCTTCGGACGACCCCAATAATCCCAATTTTCTCCTCCGTATACCATGTGAATACCTGACGCACGATTACTGCTTCGGGCTCATAAATTTCCAATGCCCAAATACTTCTTACCTCCTTAAGACGATACCCATAAGGTGCGCGTCCATGAGTCATCACGCTTCCTGCTTTGACTTTTTGGATACGGCCACGATTCATACGTTCCTTGATTTTTTCGCGCTCATACTCTGCAACTGTAGCCCGAACATTTTTCATCAGGTTACCCTCAGGAGTATCAGGATACTCGCCTAGCACGTATTCGATTGTTACACCATGTCTGCGAAGTTCCTCTTCTACAATTAATTGCTTGGATAGTTTGCGTGCAAACCGGTCGAGTTCACGTGTAATCAAAATGTCGTACTCACCGTTGCGTGCCATTGCGATGGCCTGGCTTAATTGAGGCAGATCAAATAACGCACCACTTGCACCACGATCATCCTCCGCAAGTTCCGCCACTATGCGATAACCATGTGCAGCCGCATAGTCACGGCACATATCTAACTGTCCCTGTAAGTTGCGGGAATCGTTCTGAGTATCATCTTTTGAAACACGTGCGTAAAGAATTGCTCTTTTCATCATATGTCATTGTCCTTCGGTTGAATGTTTTATCGGTGGGGCTGTCCCGAGTCCAGCCCCTATTGTGATTTATGCTAGTTTCGAGAAGGATTTTTCAGAAGATCTTTCATTTCCTGAAACAAATCATTGCCCAGCACTGTGACTTGAAGATCAATTGGCAGATTCAGGTGATTAAGGATATCCACAAGTAGCAGTCCAAGATTGCTCTCAACCTCCAACAAACTTGCGCCTCTGGCAGCTGTCTGCCATTCCTCTCTAATATCTGTAAGCGCGTTAACGATTTGAAGCGGTTGGTTTCCTAGTGTTTGAAGCATATGATTCTCCTATCAATTTTGGCGCTATCTTTCCCCGGAGGAAAACACAACGCCCTAATGGAATCCCACCAGGGCGTTTCAAAGGGGCTGTATAATAAATTCAGCCCTTTTCCCTCC
>CAYJPO010000012.1:0-66461 GCA_964372045.1 uncultured Anaerolinea sp. | reverse complement strand
GCGCTGGGTCCGACCGTACGGATGATGCGCCCGTTCCCGAGATGGGTCCCGCCTGCCAATTCCACCCAGGTCGTTCCATCCCAATACATGATCGCCAGGTTCTTGCCTTTCGCAGATTCAGGGATAACGAAGAACAGGGTCATGAAGGGTGGGACATCGCCTGTTGCATCTTCCCAGCTTGAACCATCAAAATAGGAAGCCTGATATCCACCGGTATCCTGATTTGCAGGGTTGACGAACCAAACGACATTGGACTCCTGCATATTCTGGAGGGCAAGGCCTTCCTTCGTCACAATCAGTTCCATTCCGGAAATATATACGCTGCCATCAGGCAAAGGAGCCGCCATCAAGTCAAGCAGGCTGTTCAATTGCACCATGTCAACGATCGGGCATGGCAAAAGCGCTCCATCTCCATTCGCAAGCCGCAGCAACGTCCCGGCATAGTTCCTGCAATCCAATACAACTGGTATTCCATCCGCGCCATAAACAAACTTAATGATGGTGTTTTCAATACCGGAATCAGAGGACTGCGGCAGGGTTCTGTGGAAGGCTTCTCCACCGCCATCTTCAGCATAATAGTCCGGGTATGAAAAACAGCCATTTGAAACCAGATTCAAGCGGTCGGCACTTATCCCGATCACATCGTCCGGGTGACCGTTAAAATTCACACCGAAGAGCGACAGGATTCCGGTCATCCCGGTGTCGATCGCAAGAAAACCGTTACCAGCCAATTCTCCGCATGTCACATCGGCATCACCGTTTGTGATCAGGTCCAGACCGCTGCCACCGTTAAACATCGCATCGGTACCTTCGACCATTATTCCGGTCGTGGCTTCCACATACATGCCGCTCGACAAATTATTATTGAACACATTTGCGCCGGTGAGACTCAACACGCCGGAAGCATAAAATTCGGCACCCACCCCATACACACCCCGGACGCCATTCCCTTCCGCGGTAATATTTTCGGCAGTGATATTGCCATTCGATTCAACATACAAGCCTGTATCATTGTTGTAACTGAATACATTTGCGCCGGTCATGTTGAATGAGCCCGAGGTGTAGAATTCAGCGCCGCCTGCAAGAGAGCTGCCGCTCCCATTAAAGGATGCGGTAACATTTTCGACTACAATGTTCCCAGTCGCATCCACTACAAGACCGGTATTGAGATTGTCATTAAAGGTATTGACCCCGGTCAATGTGAAGCTGGCGAGAGAATATATCTCGGCTCCTGTACCAAAAGCCCCACCAAGCCCATTGTTGTCCGCGGTAAGATCATCGATCACAACATCACCCCCCGCATCGATAAGCAATCCAGAAAAATCATTATTAAATACGCTCACGCCGGACAAAGCAACATCATCCGCCGCAAGAATATCGATACCATTGAACCCGTTCCCAGACGCAGTGATATTGGAAACAGAAACATCATCGTCTACTTCAACTACCAAACCCGTCGATCCGTTATCATTGAAGATGTTCGCGGTCGAAGTCGTCGAGGTGAAATCCCCACCCGCATCAACAGATAAACCAGCACCTGTATTATTATTAAAATTATTTTCAGCCCCGCCCAGGGTAACATTGCCAGGTGCAAGGATGGATGCGCCATCTCCGGCATTCCCTGTTACTGAAATATTATTTAAAGCAACATTCCCACTGTCGATATCGATACTCAACCCGGCATTGGCAATATTGAGATTATTTACTGTGACCGAATTATTCCAATTTTCAATGACGATTGGAACTGAATAATTGGTTGTTGAGGAGTCGGGGACAATGGTGCCGGAAGCGGTCCCATCCCAGCCACCTTGCAGCGTTAATTGGAAATCCTGAATGGTAGTAAAGTCGACGCCATCGATCAAGATAGGGTTTATTAAATCTGCATCCGTGCCGGCTTCTATCCAAATGATGCCATCCACGGGGAGCACAGCAATGATGTTATTCCGAATTCCGTCGATCAAGGTATACAAGTCCGGCTGGGTGGGCGTACAACCGTTCATCCCTGCATCGGGCGCGACCGTTGCAGGGCACCATATCGGGTCACCAATAACGATAGCATCCGCCGCTGCCTGTGTCACAAGCGGTTCCACCTCCCCATCAATAAGGACGACAAAGGCGGCATCCTGTGGCAATTCCTCTTGAACTTCAGGAAGCGACAAGGAATTTTCAGCTGGAGCATCACCATCTAATTCAACAGGTTCTGGGGTTGGAGCAAGCAAATTATCCCCTTCAGGGGTGGGGAAATCTTCGGGTATCTCAGTAGCAGCTTCTTCGGTCCCGTCCTGTGGCGGTTCTTCTGTGGAAATTGGCGTCTGCTCTTCCCCTGCTCCCGGTGTGGGAGTACCATCGTCTGCGACGACTGAGACCGTCATAAACAAGGACAGAATAATTGCAATACATAGCGCTACTAATAAAAAATTAAACTTCATAATTTTTTTCATGACTTACTCCAATTTTAAAACAATAACACTTTTATATTACCATATTGAAACTTCAAAAACAATACAGTTTCATAAGATTGTGAATTTAAACACAAAAGTTATCAGGCAGGAACACCGAAATTATTCACCGAAATTCAAATGAAGTAGCAAAATATCCGCCATATTGATCTTCATCACCTAATGCCAGGTAGATAGGTTTCCCCGTACGCTTATCAATAATGGACACTTTGATAGTGTAATGACCGGGAACCGCATTTTCGGGCATCTCAAGAATGACGTGAATGGTTTGAGGCACATCCGGCATCCAGGTAGAGGTTTGATCGGAGGCAATTTCATCGACGAGAATTTTGTCGTTCTCATCCAATAAATAAACATGGAGTTCGAATTCCTGTCCCATCTTGGGGTAATTGGGAGCCGACCCAATGTTCTCCCATGTCATCGCTAAAAAGACATCGCCGGGGATATCAGAAGGCTCAACGCCCGCAGACGCCAAATGGAAGCGATACCCGATCGGCAAGATAATGTCTTGCAAAGAAGGCAGATCATGGAAGTCATTATTGTGAACAACCGAGCCATGCGTTTGTTCGAGCAACGCCTTCATATCCTGCAAGTCAATTGTATCGCTGCACAATTCAAAGACGACCGGTGCATACATCCAGCGCTCTCCGATCATGTCGGGCATGTAATCAAGCGTCCCCGGGCGACCGAGGCAATCGTATCGAAACCCGACGTCCGATCGCTGCGTGAAAACATATTGAATCGACTGGCGAAGGCCGGCATACGGCATTATTAGCTGCGTGCGCTCGGCGCCTTTGTATGAATAGCTCGTCTGAAGGATCTGCCCGGAAGCATCACGGCAAAGGTGCACATCAAACGAGCCGCCAATGAACATATCCGCCAATCTTCTTCTTGCCTGAGCGTCCAGTTCCTTCATGGTCGCCGGAGACGCTTCCCCAGATTCGTAAGCTTCCGCCCACTCGTCATCCCATGCAGTTTGATGGTCCAACCAGGGCCACTCATTGAAATCTCCATAACCAGAAATGTCGATGAAGGCGACATTTGGGTCGCCATCGTACCGCGCCAACATGGCGTCGACAAATGTCCCCCATTCCTGTTGATATACACAACTCGTATAATCCGGGTCACCTAATTCGGTAAAAAGGACACCTTCTGCTTCCACCCAGTCAGGGATCCTATCTCCGTACTCCGCGTAGGTCATTGTATAGACCCGGAAGGAAAATTGTTTTCCTTCCTGAATCGCCCGGTTATATTCTGCATCCAGCGCCGTCCAATCATATACACCTTTCGCCGGATTCAGAACGTCCCAGGCGATTTGATGTCTGACCGGGTAATAAATGGTCTCTGGGAAAAACGGAAATATTTCCTCATGGGCGTGGTCATTTTGCCAGCCAACTCCCGGGTTTGGCAGATACGTTTCCATGTCAGGAGCAAAAACGCTAACAGGGTCAGGGATCACTGTGCCCGTCGCCGTCTCATTGAGTGGAGATTCTGTTATAGTCGCATCTTCAGGTTTATTATTTTCCGGAGTTGCCTGAACGCAACCAGAAATAGCAATGACGATGAGAAAAACACTTGTAATGAAAATTCTTTTATTGTAAAAACCTGACATACTTCCTCTGATGTGTTATTTTGGGTTATCATTGTAAATGATAAGGGTACTATTTTTATGAAAATTGCATACATTATATCCCGCTTCCCATTGCTGTCTGAAACATTCATTCTCAGGGAAATGATCGAGATCGAAAAGCTCGGTCATGAGATCGTTGTTTATCCAATTATTTGCCAAAAGCAACCCGTCATCCATGAGGAAGCGCGGGGATGGCTTACGCGCGTAAAATGCATTCCATTCGTTTCAGCAAATGTAATCCGTGAAAACCTGCGTGTATTTTCCAAAAAACCGGGAACCTATATGCGATTGTTTTGGCAGGTCTTTAAAGAAAATCTATCATCGCCCAATTTTTTTATCAGAGCGATCTATATGTTCCCCAAGGCTGTTTACACGGCAGGTCAAATATCGAACGAGGGCATTGAGCACATCCACGCTCATTACGCTACACACCCGGGTCTCGAAGCCTGGATCATCAACCAATTAACGGGGATCCAATACAGCATTACCATACACTCTCACGATATTTATGACCGTCAGGCAATGCTCAAGACAAAACTAGATGGCGCAAGTTTTCTCACTCCGATATCCCATTACAATATCGACTATATGGCAAAGTTGGTTGGAGATCACGTCCGCGAGAAATGTACTGTCGTCCGCTGCGGCGTGGACAGCAACAACTACACTCCATTTTCAAAGAAATCAAATGACACGGGCGAAAAATTTGAAATTCTGCAAATCGGTTCGCTGCACTGGAAAAAAGGACAATTGTATCTGATCCAAGCGATTGCCAAGCTAAAGGAAAAGAACTTCCCCTTCCGATTAAGAATAATTGGTGAGGGCAAGGAACGTCCAAAGATCGAAGCCGAGATCATGCGCCTTAACGTCGGCGATGTGGTTGAATTGATGGGAGCAAAGACCCAGACGGAAGTTGCACAACTGCTCCCCACTGCGGACTGTTACGTTCAATCCAGCGTAAGCGAAGGAATACCGGTGGCATTGATGGAAGCATTGGCATGTGAGTTACCGGTTGTCGCCACTCGCATCACTGGTATCCCTGAACTCGTTATCGATGACCAGACCGGATTCCTAGTTCCCCCCGCCGACGCAAACGCCCTGGCGGAAGCGATCATGCGAGTCAAGGAAAACCCCGAAAGAGCAAGTCAACTGGGGAGGAATGGGCACGAATGGGTCATTCAAGAATTCAATTTGAACAAGAACGCGAATAAGCTTGCTGGATTATTTAATACCATGAAGTCTGCGGCAGCTGTTCAAACACATTCAGAAACGATGGAAGCAAACTAACATGCGTGTGATTTGGATCATAGATGGATTGGGTCATGGAGGGGCTGAAAAAATGACCTTTTCGATCCTCGAACAAATGGACCGGAGTCAATTTGACGTACGCGTGTGCGCTCTCCAGATAAAACAGGGAAATCCCATCGCGAAGGAATTGACGCGCATCGGAATACCCGTTGACCTTGTCCCCATCCCAAACCTGCGCCACCCCGCCAACTTGCCGAAAATTCTACGGTATCTTCGCCAACAAAAACCGGACCTCGTTCACACTCAACTGGAATTTGCAACCGTGCTTGGAAGTGTCGGTTCATGGCTGCTTCGGATTCCAAACACGGCCACACTTCATACTCTCGACAACCCTCAAAAGGGAACTTCACACTGGCGTAATGAGTTGAGCTGGGCTTGCATGCGCCTGTTCTCAACCAAATTGATCGCGGTCTCCAATAGCACTCGCGACCACCTCATCAAGTATGGTCGTATTCAACCGCAAAAAATAATTACCATGTATAACGGGATCGATCCTTCCAATTTCAAACCTGTTAGTGGGGATATTCGGGATGCAAAACGAAAAGAATTAGGGATCCCCGATAACGCGTTCCTGATTTTGACCGTTGCCGTCCTACGCGAAGCAAAAGGAATCCAATTCATGCTCAAGGCAATGACGAACATTATCCGCTCGCTGCCCAACGCGCACTACCTTATTGTCGGTACGGGCGATTACGAATCCGCGCTGAAAAATGAAGTGGAAACATCGCACCTCGAACACCAGGTTACATTTGCAGGGCAACGCCCAGACATCCCTGAGATTCTTTCAATCAGCGATCTATTTGTATTGCCAACACTGATCGACGCACTGCCAACGGTGTTGATCGAAGCCACCGCTGCCGGAAAATCCATCGTTGCATCCAATGTGGGCGGCGTGCCGGAGATCGTAGAAAATGAAGTTAATGGACTCCTAGTCCAGCCGGGTGACCCAGCCCAACTGGAGAAAGCATGTCTCTTGCTCGCCCAGGATCAGGCAATGAGAGCAGCAATGGAATCCGCTGGGCTCAGGATCGCACAAGAAAAATTCAACATTCACACACAAGTGATAACGCTCGGTCAACTTTATACAAAACTGGTGAAACATGAGTAATCCGATAAGAGTTTCGGTGGTGGAACATCGCGGCACAGGCGGTATGATCCATTATGCCTACCAATTATGCACAGCAATGGCAAACGAAGGCGCTGAAGTTTCGCTTATTACCGCACGCGAATACGAGCTTGAAAACTTTCCGCACAACTTTAAGGTCGTGCGGTTAATGAATCTCCCCTCACGGAAGGGCGACCGGCTTCTCATGCGACCGCCTCGGAACAAATTTGAGGCGATCTGGATAAAAGCTTTCTGGCAGATCCGTCGGGGATTTCGCGCCATCAGATTCTTTACAGGCTGGGTTCAGTTAACAGCTTATCTCCTCAAAACCCGACCGGATATCACCCAATTTGGCGAAACACAATTCCAATTCGAAGCTTTTTTTTATTCAGTGCTGAAACGCAATGGACTTGTGTTAAGTCAAATCTGCCATGAGTTTGAAACCCGCGAGGCGGAAAAGAACCTTTGGGTACGTCTAAGTGACAGTATCCTGGGAATGGTATTCAATAATTTCTCGGTTCTATTTTTTCATGGAGAAGCAAACAAGAAGCGGTTCTTATCCCTTTTCGATATCCCTGAAAACAGGCTGTTAACCATCAGGCATGGTAATGAACAGATATTTCCAAACCCTGAAAACGCAGATGCAATCCTCGAATCGTTGAAAAGCAAATATGAGATCCAATCCGACGACCGGGTGATAGCATTCTTCGGAAATCTCACCCCAAGCAAAGGTGTGCCGGATCTGATCAAGGCGTTTTCGATCATCTCAGAGCGCGACAAACGGGCAAAACTTCTCATAGCAGGCATGCCCACAAAACAAATGGATATGGCGGCAGTTCACCAACTTGTGAAAGAGCTACACCTGGGGGCGCGGGTAGTATTTGACAGCAGGTATCTGGAGATCGAAGAGATCGGTCCGTTGATGAAGCTTGCCACGGTCATGGTGTACCCCTATCGAAACATCACCCAAAGCGGTGCGCTTCAGGTCGCGTACGCATTTGGAAAACCCGTTGTGACGACTAACGTTGGCGGCTTCCCGGAAGCGGTCGAGGATGGAAAAAATGGGTATCTCGTCCCGGCAGATGCGCCGGACGAATTGGCAGGCGCAATCCTGCGCATCATCAGCGATGACGATCTGGCGAAAAAAATGGGGGAACAATCAAAACACCTTTCGGACACCCAATTTGCATGGGAGCCTATTGCAAGGGATATCTTGAAGGCGTATGAGAATTTGCGTCAGTTTAAAGTCACAACTCCCCCTGCAGAACGCTTACGATCTAACTAATCTTGTCATCGTACTTAACTTCAAAACAAATCTCTGGAAGGTGTCGATATGCGTTATGAAAACCCTTCGTATCGCGAAAGGTGATCTTTCGACAGTTCCATATCGGCTGGGACCCGGTAATAACGTAAATCCTGCCTCAATCCCCACAGCCTTAGCCGCATAGATCACTTCCGTAGAGAAGTCCGCTGCACCGCCGTTGGGGTACGCCACGCTCAGGACCGGTTTCCCTGTCTCCTGCTCGATGCGTTTCTTCGAGGCTTCGATCTCGTATTGGGCTTGTTCAGGATCGACACGCGTCAGGATCGGATGTGTAACGGTGTGTGAACCAAACTCAATGATGCCGCTGCGGCTCATTTCCCTGACCTGATCCCAGGTCAGATATAAGTTGGCGAACGCATCAGGCGGAGGATTTACCCCAAGGATATCGCCAGCCTGACTTATTAATTCCTGCTTTTCAGCTTCAGGTATCCGCTTAAGAGTTTCTATCCAGCGGATCATTGCCAGATAACGGGAACCCGCATCGCTCCAGCTAAGTTCCCCGACCAATGGGAAATTCGCAGACTTTTTCTGCGTATGGTGAAAGCAATAAGCGATATAGTCCCAGTAAAAAGGTGCAGTGGCACCCATAAAGCCGGTGGTCAGGAAGATAATCGCGGGGAGATTTCGTTCCTTGAGGATGGGAAAGGCATTGGACAGATTATCGAAATAGCCGTCATCAAAGGTGATCATTGCGGCATGGGGCGGCAGGGGCGCCTTGCCTCGCAAGAAGGAAATCAGTTGCTGGCAAGAGATAACATTATATTTTTCCTTCACGTAATCCATCTGAACGGCAAAATCTGCAGGCGTTGCACTCACATTAGGGACAAAGGTATCAAAATCCGCCGCATCCGGATCATTAATGCGATGGTAGTTCAATACGGTCAGGAACTGCGGGGAAAGAACCCGCGCCGCATCAAATATTCCGAGCTTAATTAGCAACCCAATTGCAGGGCTTGCGATCTGTTTGAAAAATGAAGGCATAGATTCAGCGTTGGACCCGCTTCCAGATATGTGTTTGTTTTTTGGTTAGGAATTTGTGCATCCCCAAGACCAAAGCAAAGTTCGAGTTCACTAGAAACGTTGGCAGGTAGAGCAACTTTCCGAGAAGCCCCTTAAATTGGAAAAGATTACCGACAATTGCCATACCATAAAAGACGACCTGAAGCCCAAGCAGTACCTGAGCGACCGGCATCTGCAACAACAAGGGCAGGGCCGTCTGGCTTTGAAGCAACACCAGTGCAATATTAGCAAAAAGGGCGAGGATCATGGCATAAGGCACAAATGCCCTAAAGTATTTGTGTGAGATCATCTGCCACGCCACCAAGGGACGATTGAAGGGCAGCAGGCTCGCAGACATGGCAATCGTCTGGATAGCACCAGCCGTCATGCGTGAGCGCCTGGTCAGTTCATCCTGCGCAGACTGCGATACGAATTCATAGGACCGTGCTGCCGGTATATACACCACGCGGAATCCCCTGCGGAGGAGGTCAAAAACCATATAGCGATCGTCATTGATAATATTCGCCTCGGGTGCCTTAAACAACGAGCGGCGAATTGCGAGGATCTCCCCCGCAGCAGCAGTACATGAGCCAACGGCGGTCTCATTTTTCTTTATCCACGACTCGTACTTCCAATAAAGACCTTCCGCCGAACTGAGGCTCCTGCCATCTTCCACGATCAGCTTCGCCCCAATTGCCGCGCCGATGTTCTCATCAACAAAAGGAGCAGCCAGATAACCGACTGCTTCCTTATCATACATGTTATTCGCATCTGAAAATACAACGACATCTCCGCGCGCAACAAGCATGGCGCGCTTAATGGCTGCCATCTTCCCGCCGCGTTCTGGGACAAAGCTCACTTCAACTCCCTGATCGGAAAAACCACGCGCAATTTCAACCGTTCGATCCGACGAACCATCAGCGGCTACGATGATCTGCAGCTTCTCCGGTGGATAATCGAGGGCGAGGGTGTTTTCGATCTTTTCGCGCATATGTTTTTCTTCATCATATGCGGCGATCAGGAAGGTTACTGTGGGTTTGTTCTCCCTTGACCAACTGGGCTTCGGGCGAAAGCGAGCCATCAGGTCAATGAGCAGCGGATAGCCAAAGTAGGTATAGAGCACAAACCCAACAGACAACCAAAAAATCAGCGCGAATAGAAATGCCATTATTATTACTTTTTATCCTGTTCAACATTCATCTTTTTCGCGGAACCTGCAAAACTGCGGCGAATGGCGATCCCGACAACAACCAAACTTGCAAACAGGAGGACAAGCAAGACCGGCATGATCCAGGTTGGTCGTCCTTCAATCTCAGGGGTTGCGGGGGTATTCTGTGAATCCTGGCTAATCCCGGAAGGCGTAACCGTTACAGCCACCGGCAATTCGCTCACTAAGCCGCCGCTGCCAACACCAAGACGGGTATCCGTATTCAATACCTGGGCACCATAGATAATTGAGAAGTTCCCGCCCAGTTTTTCAATCGATGTATCCGTAACCATCATATCCCCGGCTAGCGGAAGCCCTTCGGGAGAATTCGCCATGACCGCCAGGATAACCTTATCAGTATTCCACGGCGATGTGAACAATTGAAGATAACCGACGTTCACACCGGGTAAAAGGCGATAATTAACCATCATGGACGGCTGAATCGCCTCATCACTGCCAGCCTCGAATGGAGCAGGCATCGCACTGCCCATCTCACTAACAACCGGCAAAATGCTCGCCCGACCGACGAGGATCATGTTCTTTGTACTTCGAACTTCATCACTGACATTTTCGCCAAATGCAACGCTAATATCAGAAATGGTCACTCCACCTCGGTCGCCAACGTAATAGGCGATCCGGGAGGCGTAATTCCATGAAACCGGATCATTCGATGGAACAATAATGGAAAGGTCGCTTAAATCTTTTTGCGTCAGGAACATCGCCGGGAAGCTGTTCAAGAAAACTTCATTCCCTAATCCGGCAACAGGTGAAGTCGTTGGCAAATGGATCAATGAAGATTCGGCAATGGTAATAGTTGCCCCGGAAACAGCCTGGGTCGAGCACACATCGAGCGGGACAAGATTACTGATGATATCAATGTAGTTTTCACCGCGATTCAAGAGACCTGCAAAAAACTTAAATCGGGTGATTACGATCTGATCTTCAGTCGTCTCAGTAAAGCCAATGGTACCGATTAAATCACCATTAAGCAAAACGGAAACACCGCTTTTTTCTTTGTCGATCAGGCTTGTGCGTGAGACGATGAGATCCAAATATCCATCCGTGGAAGCGGCTTGTTCAGCAGATGCGAAGAAGCTATACGTTACTTCCTGCTCATAATCGATACCCATCAACCTGTTTCCATAGCCAAGGTCCGCAAAAGTCTGATTTTCAGCAATGACCCCCTGGTTGGATTGCGGGGTAACACTTCGAATGACGGAAATATCCGGCCTGCCGCTGGTAACGATATATCCTGTTCCTATTGTTTGCCCGGCCTTCAGAATACCTACATCCGTATTTCCGCTGATGAAATAAGCAACCCTGGCAGGATTCCACGGCGAAGGAGCCATCTGAATGATCCCATCGTCATCTTGTGCGCCATTAATAGAAAGCTTGTTATTTGCCACCTGAATGGGAAACTCCACAGACCCGAGCACAGGGAATTTGGTTGGGGAACCCACAAAGATAAGATTGCTTGTCGACAGAACATCCTGGTTGAGGCTCCCTACGGTGATCAAAGGGATTACCATTTCACCATTCGTCACAGAGCCGATGCCGGACGAGGCTGCCATCGCAGCCTGCAACTCAACCTCAGAGGGCTGGTCGGGGATCACCATCACAGTATTGATCGGAATAAGCGGATCGGGACGGTAGATCGAATTCGGAAATTGAGCAAGGTCAATGACCGGCGGAACCTCCGTATGCTGCAGGTCAATCGCCGAATCGGCTGACAGGACAAAGGTAGACTGGCTACCCTTATCACAATCGAAACTGGCATCCATGAAGATCGAGAGCACATGACGACCATCCTCGGTAACTGGAGTTAACGCTTCAGCCGGGATCGAGAGTTCCCTGACAACGGGAAGGTATTGATCGAGTACGATCGTATCAATTACAACGCCATTGAATCTAACCGTCAAGAACCCACCCACACGCCCGTCCTGAAAGGCAGTTCCGGTAATTGTATTGGTGGAATTAAATTTGTATCGAAGGGTTATCTTCGAGTTCGTGGTCAATTCCCAGGTCGGCGGGAGGCTGATGATCAAGCGGGCTGAGTCGTAAGGTCCCATCATGACCCGCTCGGTATAACCTAGCTCCTTGAAGGTGTAGATAGAATCCTGCTCGGTTTGTTGTAGGAGGTCTTTTGCAGAAACCGTACCGATACCGGTAAACAGCAAAAGGATAATTTGGGACAAAACAAAAAATTTATAAATATTCTTGCGCATACAAGCCATCCTTTGCAATGTACTTATCAACCACAAAATCTACGAAAGATCCTTCAACGATTCGTCTTCCACAAACACGAAGGGTCTCGCAAGAATAGTGACCGCAGACGCGTTCATTGCTGACGCTTTCTCCACTGCGAGTTCCGCGCGCTTGATCAATTCCTTGTCTGATTCAAACTGGACATGGGAAGCCACACCGATACAGGGATCAGGACGAACCGTCATCTCACCGGTCGTATCAAGAGCGATCGCATCGGAGAGGTGGTTCTTGATGCGATTAAAGGTGGCTTCCAAAGCGGAGCTTGGAGTCGATGGAAGCAATACAGCCAACTGCGAAGCGCCCCAGCGCCCGACAATATCACGTCCACGCAATTCTTCCTTCAACATCTGGGTCAATTGATGAAGCAATCGATCGTGGATGGGCTGCGGCAACACATCTGCCATGTCGCGCAATCCGCGGAAGTTGATGATCCCGATGCAAAGACTGCCATCCGGGTGTTGGGTTATATCCTCGAGCAGCCTGCGTTCAAAATATGCCCGCGTGTAAGAAGATGTAACCACGTCAATAATGCTTCGTTCGCGGATCTTATCGATCGTATTTTGGAACTGTTCCTTGGTAAATGCAAGCGCCATACCGATCACGCCGCCAAAGATAACCGCCAACCCGGCACTTTGAAGCGGCAATGGACGGATGGGTGTGGTCGGTATAGCGGGTCTATCCAGAACATTAAAAATGTATACAGGATATAACTGATTGATGTAGCTGATGGCTTGTTCTCCAACCGCATTTGCGACAAGTGCAACCCGGGGAGCATCCGGTCCTTCAACTGTCAACTCAATGATATTTGTTTCCGGCACAACGACAGCGAGAATTATATAATTCTCCATCTCCACACCCATGGCATTAATTTCCGGATCCCGTCTGTAAACAGTCGGGCTTGCCAGGAGTTCCTTATAGGTATTTACAATGGAACGGCGGTCCAGAGTATCAAGGCTGGAAACAAGGTCCCAGCTGCTCGAAAATATATCGGGGTTGGGCGCTACGACAAACCGCATACTGGTCTGATATACAGGTGGCGTGAAGTAGGAAATCAGGAGCGAAACACTCGCCGATACTAAAACGGTCAATAAGATCAGCCACCATCCCCTTCTTAAAGTCTGAAGGTACAGATTTAATTCCATATTCGCCTCATTTTCTCTTAAATACAGGTAGGAATAAAAAACTACCAAGGGTTTTATAACAGCTAACCAATAATAACATTCAGAAAACTTTAATTTATTTTATGCGCTAACTCACCTTTCAATTTTGCAATGTATACCAATTATAATGTCGTTTTTTTAATTGGATATCTAAAATAGATTTTGTAAAGTATTTATAATGAAAGTCCGTCCGAACAAATTTTGATGTAATCAAATGGATACACGAAGTATCCGTGGGTAATTTGGGAAAAACAGCTTTCATAACCTATTCAATCAGTGCTCCGAATTACACCTATTAAGTGGATAAGATTTTCCCGTTCGGTCCGCCATAAGACACCAAGATAACTTACAGCACCCGAAAGAACGACCAGTACAAGTTGTACAAATACCGGAAATTCCTTCGTCAAAAAAAGGACGCCCAATGTGACAACCGCCATGACCGCCCCTCCCACCGTAGATGGAATCAATTGTGACAGAATCTCACGAAGCGATAATTTGATATAGTGCGCTGCGAGAAAGAGGCTTAATACACGCTCGATGAACATGGCTGTAACATATCCCCAAGCTATCCCTTCCAACCCAAAACGCGAACCAATTGACAGGGATATTCCCATTAACACCAACGTCAGGATCGTCATATTTAACAAAATGCCGGGGCGACCAATTGCTTTATATACATCCCCTACGTGATAGCCGACTGACGCGATAAGTGTGTATAACGCCAAAATACGAAGAATGGGGATGGCATCTGCCCACTGCTCACCAAACACAACACGGATGACCGGATCAGCGGCAATGATCAATCCCAGGCAGATCGGTACTACAATCAACCCGACTATACGGATCGATCCCAAGAAACCGCGACGCATATTTGTCAGGTCATCCTGGATATTTGCGAATGCCGGATACGTTACACTTGCCATGATCCAAAGATTTCCCAGGACGAGCATCTCAGGAAGACGAAAAGCCAATGTATAGACGCCTAGTTGAACGGCGCCAAACACCCTGCCAATGATGATGTAGCCCAGATTGTCGATCGAAACATTAACGATATCACTGGTAAAAATCGAGGAGCCGAATTTCATAAGAGCACGAGTGATTTTCGGGTCCAATGCGAAGCGAGGCCGCCAAGGCACAATGATCCAATAGAGGATGATGGAACTCAACACGCCGCTTAGCTGCCCAAAAACCAGCGCCCAAACACCATACCCAGCCAGCGCAAGTCCAATGGAGACTGCACCTTTGATCAACGCACTGCCCATATCCGGGATCAATTTTCGCCGGTAATCCAATTCCCTCATCAGCCAAACAACATGCACAGATCCTATGGCACTCAGGAAAAACGACAACCCGAGCCACCTCAATACAGAGGTGACCATGGGATTATTAAAATAGTCTGCCACCAGGGGAGCAATTGGAATCAAAACCAATGACAGGAATATGCCAAAAATGATGTTGATCGTAAACACCGTATTGGCAGCTTCGTTGACATCCTCCCGCCTTTGGATCAGAGCAACGCCCAAACCAAGATCTTTTATGACCGCAAGATAATTGATCGCCACCACAGCCAGGGCAACGAGACCAAAGTCATCCTTGCTTAACAATCTGGCGAGGATGGATGTCGTCACCAAAACGACAACTTTGCTCAATCCGTATGCAATAAAATTCCAAAATATGCCGCGGACCGTTTTTTGCAGGACTCGTCGTCCCTTATCTTCAGTGATCGGAATATCGGTCATAAGGCGGAAGGCAGTTCGGTAGATGAATGTTGATGAGTCTCGAGCACTAATTCCTCCGTAAGTTGAATGGCGGACAGCGCAAGCGCGACAAGAATCCAAAAATATCTTATGTAACCACCATGTAGAAAAGTACTGGTGACCATATATGATACGATCGATAACTGGATAGCCGTGATCCACGGCACCCAACTTTGGTATTTGACAATATGTTCAATCGATTTCCTTGTGCGGGAAAGTGTAACCAGAAGCAATATCGAGAACCCCATAAATGCGATCGCACCTAAAATTCCAGTTTCAGCCAGGATTTGAACATACAAAGAATGAGGGTCACGTTCGCCCGTCTCTGTTTCCAATCCAATTTCCTGAGTGTATAGTTCGTAATTGTTAGGGTAATTATATGCTCCAACACCCAGAATTGGATTGCGAGCGAACATAGTCAACCCAGTAAGCATTTTACTGGCACGCCCACGGAACGACCCCTCCTGATATATTCCATTTTCAGTGCTTGGCGTTAGAAGGGACAACGTCTGAAAACGTTCGGCGTAACTAGCCGGAAGCATGACTAACATCAGGACCGCTGCCGCCCCGATTCCAAACCAGGTTTGCAAGCGCGGACGCTGCCCCAATAATATAATAAATACGATCACGCCCAACCCAAGGTAGGCTCCGCGGCTATATGTATTTAATATCTCGAATAAGAGAACTCCCAAGATCCCGGCAGCTAACAACTTCATACGCAGGCGTTTTTCATAAATGATCCTGTAGATGACCAGCGGTACGACCGCAACAACAACCTGCGCCCAAATGTTCGGCTCCGTGATCGGACCGGCGATACGTTGGGTGGTCGAAAATTCACCGACATCCGCAGCCACACCTGCCATACCAAAGAATTTCTGGTCATAATTACCTGTGAGCACCTGAAAACTTCCAAGGAGGCATAAAAATGCAGTGACGAAAATAATGATCCAGGCAGATTGTTTCCACGTTTCCGGCTTCCGCAATGCAAACAGAAAGCAGTAAATAATTACAATATCCTTTCCAAGGTCTACGATCGCATCAAGAGTGCGTTCCTTATTATCTGCCGCAACATAGGAAAGGGCTATCACCATAAAGTATACAAACAGGAACGCTTCGATCCCGCCAGTTTTTTCGCGTCCACCAGGTAAACGGGAAGCATTATAATACCGGACGAGAATGGCGGCGGCTACCATTGCAACAAGCGGTTTGTTGATGCTAGGCAAACCATTATCGGTAAAAGTCGTGGATATATTGGTAAAAACCGCAACAATCAAGACTGACGCACCAAGATGAGGATTAATATAAATCGCTATGACCAATCCAACCGCGAGCAATGCTGCCGCGCTTAATAACCAAACTTTGGCATTTGGGTTGGCAGTGACTACCGCGCTGGCGGCAGCAAAGGCTATTCCCATAAGTATGTAGATATTATCCGTTTTATTGATTTTCATATTTACTCAAATCTATGGGCATTAAAAAAAGAAGTATAACAGTCTTTATGACTAAACTGGTAAAAATAGAAATAATACATTGGTATGATTCCCTAATAAGTAGAAATTTAATAGTTTTTCATAAAAACTCTTCTCTTGAGTGGTTTAAATGTACAAAAAAGGGCTTTTGGGGAACATTGCAATATCCATGCAGTGAAAATATCTGCACTCACGCCTCGCAAAAACAAAGGAAACCCACCTGTTATTTAGTGCTCTTGATGGGCTCCCAGGTCTGTCCATCCGGATTTTTCCTTAACATTTTGCGGGCTTTAAAGATCAGGAACTCATTGAACAGCCATTTCAAAATTCCACGAGCTATTAATAATGGCTGATTTGCTTTCAGTCTGCTGGAGAGAAAAACTTCCATTCGGCCCCGCAATGGGCGAAGGTGAGGAAAATCATCGAGAAGAATCTGCATCGCAATAGGATCATTTTCAAATCGCCGGGTTAATTGCATGGCACCGTAAAGGAAGCGGACTAATTCTCTGTTCTCGTCAGAGGGGGTCCCGGCAGTGTAAACCCAAATACTTGCTTCACTTTCCAGAATCTGCTTTCGCTGCGATAAGGCGAGGAGCCCCATGCCATAATCTTCAATTGCCTGCTGAATAAACCCATTATTTTCGTGAATCCATTGTGTTGACCACGCGAACATACACCCCGATACTTCAGCTTTTTGAGTCTTAATTTTTACCGAAACTTGCATCTGAGTATTCCGCGGTTGACAGTATTCACTGGCATTGATGATCACGGCGGTCGAATCAGCGGAATCCACAAAGCTTTGTTTTGCCTTACGAAACATTAATGCAATCGAATCAGGTTCGACCCAATTGTTCGCGTCGATATTTATTGCAATCGCATGAAATCGCTGCCGTGCAATTTCGTTTCCAAGATTGAGCGCATTTGCCTTCCCAGCAGTTGGTGTTTCAACAACAAGGAACCTGATATTCGCATGGCAAACCTCAAAAGCCGCCCTTTCACAATTTTTATCGAAAACAGATTGTGGCAAAGTCATTTCCGCCGGAGGATGAATACATGCCAGCCGGTTCATGATCAATTCCGCACTTTGATCGCTTGACGCATTTACAACAAAAACAATCTGGATATCGGCACTCGAAGGCAGTTCCGACGATAAAAGCGCGCCAAGAAATGATGGGAGCGAACGCCGCTCATTATGAATTGGAATAATAATGGAAAAATGCGTATCCGATAGTTCCGTTCCGGTCAGTTCGAACCATCGCCGCTTGTGGTACTCCGCTTGAGCTTCGGACAGCGATACACTTCTCTGCGAGATCAACTCACCAACAGAGCCGGTTGCCGATTGTATCTTTGGCAAACTGGCGCGCAACCACCCGGCTGGTTGTTCGAGCATAAGATCGACCGGGAAATTTTTCGTCATGAGAATTTTATTTTACATTAAGACTGGGAAGTAATCATTTTCTTTATATTGCACAAAATGGACACAGCACCAGGGATAAAAATGGCTTCCGAGAATTGCACTATGGCAAGGTCCACAGCCGGAAACTCCAACGACCATATCTCGCGATCGCCCTTCGCATTTTTTTCTGGCTCTCGAACTCCAACGTGATCTGGGAAGCATAAGCGGCAGAGCCATCCTGCCAGGCAGACAAGCCTTTTGCGCTTATCCATTGGCGTTTAGAACGCATCATGTTTTTGATCGGATCCAACGCTGATGCATTATCAAGCAAATAAGGGATATCAGCATAATAAAAAAGGAGGCGGTTCAAATTCTCGACTGCGCGCCTCACAATAACATGGTCGGTGTGTCCGCCAATCGCCAGCGGACACACAATCACGTCATCGGGCTTTAATCTTTCAAGCAGAGATTGGGTCATTCGAGTTGGAATGCCGTCATCATCCGGCTGCGGAGGGACAAATGTATTCGCTTCATACAGCCATTTTCCATCCCGACCGCGGCGATAGATGCAATCGATAAAATCGAAATAAACATCTCGCGCGCCAACGATTTTGGCTGCCAGCCGGTTCTCTTCCCTTCGCGAGCGGATCGTCTCTTCAATGGAATGGAATCCCCATTTTTCGTGTAACTCCCTCGCAAACGGACTTGCTTCTTGGTCGTTAGGGTAGCCGCAAACCATCGTCCAGATCTCAACCTCATTTCCGGCGCGCGCTTGATCGTAAATAAGCCCACCTGCCGAAAGAATTGCATCATCCAGATGAGGTGATATGTATATCCATCGCATTTATTAATTAAACCACAAGTTCATCTTCATCTGCAACTTAATCCTTTCGATCCAATCCGTATTGTGAAAGACATCACTTCTGTTGGAAGTGATGTCTTTCAAGCATATATATTGATCAGTCCTTCTACGCCATGAAAATCAGTTCAACGGGCTCCCTTTTGTTTCAAGAAAATTGTCGCTGTCTTAAATAAAATGATGAGATCAAAAGCCACCGATCTCTTTTCAATATACAAGATGTCCCAGCGAAGCCATTCATCAAAATCCTCTCCACCACGACCATACAACTGCCATAACCCCGTGATACCTGGGAGGACATCCAATCGTTCGGTATGCCACAGTTTATAGGATGTAGGACTCCAAGACGTAGGGCGGGGACCCACCAGACTCATCTCACCCTTCAACACGTTTATCACTTGAGGGAGTTCATCGAGACTGGTCTTGCGAAGGATATGTCCAATGTGGGTAATACGCGGGTCATCTTTTAATTTCAAGGGTCCTGCCAGCTCCCCCTTTGAATTCAGCTTAGCCAGAGTACCCTTTAATTTATCTGCATCGGGAACCATTGACCTGAATTTCAACATCCGGAAACGATGCCCGTCTTTTCCAGTTCTATCTTGAACAAAAAAGACCGGACCTCCCGGCGACGTAACCCTGATGATCAGGGCAATCAAGCCCATCAACGGCAGCCAAAATATCGCAGAAGCAAATACAATTACCAAATCCATCATACGCTTGACAAATAAATACGCCCGTCCGGTAAGGAGGCGTTTCTCCGGGTTAAATCTTTTCACCCAATCATCTCTCATTGTTCGACCCAATAATAAATTCACCATGCCGAGATTCTCTTCTCTCCATCAATAAAAATAAAACCCTATCCATTATCGCTGGCTACAACCTTATCGGCAACTTCGCTGACAGCAAATGGCGAAAGCCGTTTTTGAGCTGTCTCCAGCAAATCATCGAATGTAAGCGCTTCATCAGGGAAAGACGCGCTTCCCCACTCGATATTCGTCTTGAGTTGTTGATCGACCGCGTCTGCAATTCGTTCCGCAAGGATATGCAGGGAATTAGGGTTTGTCTCCGGGCAAAGGAGGACAAATTGCCGATCCTTATCGAGGAGAACCAGATCCGTGCTTCGAGCAAGGTCGCTTAGTATTTGACTCGTTTTTGCGACCGCAAAACGCTCCAACATGTCCTTCGCGATCGGCTCCAGATTTCGATAACCATCATCCGTTTCGGGTACGCCCAGGCGGATCGCCAGAACCGACAAAGGATGATGATATCTACGACTGCGAGTTATCTCGGCGGCGATGGTTCCCCGCGCTGCTTGTATCTCCTGGGCACGGTTCGGGTACGCACTGGCGGATAACCCATCCAGAGTGATGTCCAATTGATCGATCCTGCGCCCCACATCATAGGCAAGCACCGCGGAGAGCAAGACCAACAAAAGCTGGATCAGATGAACTTCGATCGGTTTGCTATCCTTGAGGTAGAATGCCCAGAACAGAACATAAACCACCAGCCAGAATGAAATCACTGCATAGTAAGACAGCCGAACCCCGATCTTCACGAGGGAACTGGTGATCAATAATTCAGAAAAAACCACAATCGCTATGAGGATGAAAAAGACCGGGCTAAAGTCGATGACACTTTCCTGAAAGCGCTCAATATTTGCGATGCCGAGTACGGTGATCACATAGGATACAAGTATTGTTATCGATAATTTCAATTCGCTCATGAGGTCTGCCCAAAAAGATTTTAATGAAAACTATTTCCAACATATATCATAACACTAAATTTTATCAAAAATCACGAATTTTCGTAGAGACATCCTCACATTCTCAAGACTCGAAGGCAAAGCTCTAGTCCGGGAACCGAATCACCGGAGGTATAATCAGAAACATGAAACTGCATCGAGTCATACTGTTCTTTGCGCTTTTCATTTCTGCCTGCGATACATGGGGAGTCCCTCCGCAGCCCTTCCCAGTCTGGACGCCGGTCTCCACGAATACGCCGAGTATCGTCACCGCCACCCCTTTGATCATCCCGCCGCCAACTTTCGAGGCGACGCTGACTCCCGGGGTCATCATTCTCACGCCGGTCACGCCCACCAACACAAATCTACCAAGCCCGACCTTTACATTCACGCCCCCCACCCCTTCAGAAACGGTCACGTTTGCCCCCATACAATCTGTCACCGTGGATATCCTGGGGTGCAATACGAGCATCGATATTCGAAATGGAATGGGGGAAGTTACCAATGCCTACGTTCTGATCAAGAATACCGGCACAGTTGACCTGCCAAATACATGCGGGTTACTGCGTGCGATCGACGAAGGACGGGAACACCCAGACAAGAAAGTGTGCGCAACGAATCTCCCCGCCCAAAATCAAGTGACGCTAAAGCTGACCGTGGATTCCACATACCAAAAGGACACGATCATCCAGGTCGACGTAACATCGAATGACGCCATCCTGATGCGTGTGGACAAACAATCCTGCCGCGATATCAGCCTGTTCGGAGGGGTTCCTTCGGATGTCGGCGTGGTCAAGCCGATCCAGCCGTAAGGCAACGGGGCGAAAAATTCAAATGGAGCGAGTCAGTTTCAGGTCCAGATGATGCGAGAAGGTTAAACAAAAAGTCCGCAACGTATCAGGTTGCGGACTTTTTGTTTACTCATCCTTGTTGAAACGATCTCTCATCCCTTTTACTTTGGATTGGAGTTCCTGGAAGAAATCACTTTCCACGATCTCGCTGACCTGCTTGACCAGCTTGGATTTGTCGATCATGATCTCCAATTGCTGGACGCGCGCTCGCAGGGATTTTTCACGCTGGGCAACTTTATCCACCATGACCTTGAAAACGTCGGTCAGTGTATCGATCTCATCATGGAAACCTTTTTCATCCGGTCGGGTGACATTGATCTCCTGGTCATAATCTCCTTCACCGATCTTTTTGGCAGAACCGGCAAGCCCGATAATGGGGCGCGTAAGGAAGCCGGACAACCAATAAACCAGGATGAAGATCAAAACGTAGCTGGCAACAAAAGCGATCGCCCCATTTCGGAGGATCTCACTGCGGACTTCCTCTACATACAGCGCCGAAATGTCGACACCGATCGCACCGATGATGTTTCCATTGGCATCATTGATCGGCGCATAAGAAGTGATCCAGACACCAAAATTCCCGTCATCGTAGGGATCCCAGACGTTGACCTGAGAAGTCAGCCCATCATAAATTCGGCTGGTCGTGGAAGTATAACGCTGGCAGAATCGGAACCCGCCGCGCGGCTCGCGGAAGTAGCCGGTGCTTCCGATGGCAATGATCTCGCCCGCATCCGGTCCTTTGATGTAGGTATATATCTTGGTCTGCGGCTCGAGCCGTTGGACAGCGAGCAGCCAGTTCTCATGAGCAATGTAGAGCGGATTGTCATCAGGGTAATACCCATTTTCCTCAGGCGGAGTATCGGAGGTTGGTTTTTCAGGCGGACACATCGGGTTGTTCGCACTCTCTTCTTCATAGAGTTGGACGAAGCCTTCTTTATCCATACCCTGGATCGCTCCCGTCAGAGTTTCCTGAAGGTCATCGGTTACGGTCTGCAAAACCCGGTCGACTGTGTATTGATAAAACCAGTAATAACTGGCGACGAAAACAGGGGTAAAGATCAGAATAAAGCCGATCCACATTTTGAGACGAAGACTGAAAAAACGTCCCGTCGATCTGGCTAGGTCAATTTTTTGTTCGCTCATAAGTCATCCTATCCTTCGATGGTTTTAAGAACTTCCTGAACTGCAGGATGTGTTTCCGGCAGTCCATAATGATCCACGAGAAATGCGAGCGCAAAATCCGATATCATGGCATGAGTATATGCCGTTATTCCAGCATCTGGATTCGGCAGGAATCCCATATGCATGGGAGAAAATCGGATCATAGACACTTCCTCTTCACGGCTCCTGCCGTTCAACTCCGGTGGGAAGATCGGTTCCACATATTTTACCGGCAATTTCACCAGACCGTTACGCGCGTAATGTTCCATCAATCGATCCGGTTCCACTTCATTGACCATGCCCAGCAGGGGCGCGTCACCCCGATCATGCGCATCGCAGATGACCCGCGCAAGACATTCGTAGATGACAAACACCGCCAGCTTTTTATCCCGGACAAGCACATCACGAAATGCCGGGTCAACGGCGAGGGCGTGAGCCAAGCCGCACCTGCGCCCGCGGACATACCGAAATGTGCGCAGACCGGCTGGTTGACCGCCCACTTCAACCAGCCAATAATGAAGAATATGACCCGTGCGATGCTCGTTCCCAAATTGAGCCCTGCGCCTCATTCGTGGAACGTAATGCTGGTATTGCGGAAAAAGCTTTGCGTACAAACCGAGCATGACTTCGATCCGGTCGGTATCGCCGGAGCCGAGCAATTCGTAGATCGTTACATTCCCTTCTGTAACCACCTCGTTTGCAGACATTATTTGCCCCCATCTCCAAAGTCCAGCTTGTCCAAGACACTGGCACCGCGCGTGCGGCGTTTCAGTTGCCAATTCAACATGCTTTGTTCGTAGGTCGTGCGAACTTTGTAGGCTGCAAATAAGGCGATCAGGGCAAGCCCGATACCCAGAACAAGATATGCCTCGGAATATTGCTCCCGCGCCAGCCCAAAGCGCATCCCAGTGACTATAAGCGCAAAAGTGATGAGACTTCCAAGGATCGTACCGCCGGAGGGCAGGTAACTATCGATAAACATGCTGACACGTCCGCGTTTTTCATTTGGGACCATCGCCTGGAAAGACTTCCGCGCAGAGAGGTCAACGGTATCATACGTGACCCGGGAGGCGCCTTGTGCAAACCCGCTGCCCATATACCCAGGGATGAAGAAATTGGCGATCACGGATCCCAGCATCATGATCGGCTGGATCAAAAAGCTGCGTTTAAGCGATATCCGTTCGATAACCTTGCTTGCAATTCCCTGCACAAAAATGGAAACGACGGCAATGATCAGGTTGTAGCTGGCATAAAACGATTGAAACCCACTGCCAAGGTCGAGCTTCGCGTCTGAAAGCGCATCATAGAGGAGAATGGTCATGACACTTCCAGCCGCAAGCATTCCCAACGCGAGATAGGCAAAGGCGGGAACCGTTTTGATGAATTCCCAGCCTTCCGTGAGGGTTTCCTTCATGGAATCCGAGGTTTTGATGGGAGGCGGGACATTAAGATTCCGAACACCGAATCGAGAGATCAGAAAGGCGATAAAAAAGATCGCGGCATTCAAGAACAACAACCGGGCAGGACCAAACTGAAGTTTTGCATCGAGAGCCGCCACTCCCAAGCCAATGATCGTACCTAAAAAGGCGAAGGTGCCGATAACCGGCATCACCCTACGCCCGGTTCCGGGATCATAAATATCTGTGACGAGGATCCAAAAAATGACCGGAAAGAAACGCCATTGCTGGTCGTTCAGTAGATAGATCAGGGTATAACCGACTGAACCGGGAATTCCTTTGATGATGAAAGCCAGGGGAAGAATTGCATACAAGAGCGCAAAAACCAACAACACCCCCGCCACAAGTTTGATCCGGTCGAACCGATCCACAATGAGGGACTGGACTCCCGTCGCCAGGATCAACAGAACCATATCCACTGCCCAAACGAGAAGGATGTAATGATCCTTGACTTCGCTCAGAAATCCGCTGACCGAAACTACTTTGGTGATGCCCATTGCAGCGTAATTCGCGAACAAAATAAAGCCGAGGGCAAGCACCAACCCCGACTCCCCTGAACGGATCGGAATCCACCGATTGAATCGTTCCTGCATACCTTTTGCCTCTTGAGATGATTGGTTAGAGAATCATTACGAAACTCGCATGAGTATAACCGATTACGTTGGGGGAATTCCGTCCCTTTAGAACCCATCAAAAGCCATACCAGCAGGTATAATGGCGTCATGGCTGATGAAAAGATAAAATCCCTCTCCAGGAACAAGATCGCAATGCTCATCGACGGCGATAACGCACAGGCGGGACTGCTGCCGCAAATGCTGGTTGAATCCGGTCGGCATGGACAGGTCACCGTCCGCCGCATCTATGGCGATTGGACAACGAACAACATGAATTCATGGAAGGAAACGCTCAACTTCCATGCCTTCCAACCCATTCAACAATTCCGGTATACGATCGGGAAAAATGCCACCGACAGCGCCATGATCATCGATGCAATGGATATTTTGCACACAGGCGTGGTGGATGGCTTTTGCCTGGTCTCCAGTGACAGCGACTACACCAGATTGGCTACGCGCATCCGCGAAACCGGTATCTTTGTGATGGGCATTGGGGAGAAGAAAACGCCGAAGCCTTTTGTCAACGCCTGCGATGTATTCGTCTACACGGAGAACCTTGTCACCGCCAAGAAAGAAGCGGCGCAACAACGCTCTCAAAAAAGCGGCACAAAAAAGAGGGACGAATCAGACCCCACTCCCCTGCTGACACAGGCGTTCGAGATGGCGGTCCAACAGGATGGCTGGGCATCATTGGCAACCATGGGCAATGCGCTTTACCAACTCGACCCCGCCTTCGATCCGCGGACGTACGGACACAAGCAGCTCTCCAAAATGCTCAGCAAATACAAAGACCGCTTCGACATCCGAGCGCAGGAGATGGACGGCTCCACCCTGTTCTTTGTGAAGCTCAAAGAATAAGCAAACTCCCCGCGTCGTGAATGGCGCGGGGAGTTTTTTACAAAAGAGATCAATCGGTATCCACTTGATTATCGTCGCCGACGACGATCGTCGAGCCGGTGACATTTCCGTGAATGTTGATGGTGGGTCCGGAGGAAGGTTTCGCGCGAGGTTTTTTCTTCGGGGTGGTTTTCTTGATCTCAGGGGCAGGTGCGCCGTCCTCTGACAGCGATCTCGCACCGACCTGCCTGGCGCGCAGGTTGAGGCTTTTGACCAATTTCTCCATGCCGCTTGGGGTGTACAGGTCGACCCAGTGATAGGGCTTCAGACTATAGGGCAGGTCGCAATCTTCGAGCCTGGCTGGGATGAGGAAAATGCGTTCCTCCGGCATCTCAAGCGCAAGGTCCAGAGCGATGCGGAGTTCTTTCTGAACATACCCCTCTTTGCTGACCGATTTCTTCGAGAGGCAGATCAGGATGACATCCGAATCATCCAGCGATTTGCGGATCTCGAAATTCCAATCCTGACCGGGGAGAAGATTCTCTGAATCAAGCCAGGGGTCTGCGCCTTGACTGCGGAGAAAGGCGTATAACTTCCCAACTTCAGGTTTATCGACCGAAGCGTGGCAGAGGAAAACTTTGAGGGAACGGGGTGTCATGAGCCAATTATACCCAGCGCGGTCACAATAAAATAGTGGGACTTGTCACCGTATCATGGCTGTAGCAAAGTCGGCAAAACCTTAACGCGAATTTCGCAAAAAGGCGAATAACGCGAATTTTTAATAGATTTCGCGAACATTCGCTCACTTCGCGCTTTTCGCGTTAAGCCTGTGCCATAAAACCAAAAGTTCGTCAACTGACTTTGCTACAGCCATAATCACCGCATGCTTATAAAGAGAGTGCGGAATTGTTTTTGGCAACTCCGCACTCTACACTACCAGTTTTTACTCATCCTCAACCGTGAGCAACACGGCGCGCACAACACTGCGATATTTGTACTCGCCTGTCCTCTCGTTATAGGATTTACACGTGATGAGGGTCAGCCACGAAATTTCTTCATGCTTGAGGACGGAGCGGACTGCCTCAGGCAGTACCTGGAGCTTCGCGCGCACTTCATAAATGTAGCGCTGACCGTTGATATGGACAATGATCTGGTCGCCATAACTGAGGCTGTCCAGTTGCGCGAAGGGACCATCCTCGCCGGTAGGCAGGGTGGCGTGGGCAGTGATGGCAGAATTACCGGAGTACGTCGGGAAGGCAGTGTACTCCAGCCAGCCGGCTTCACTTCCAAGCCAGCGCAGATCCCACTCGCCGGTCTCGTTGTTGAACGGCACACCCACCAACGTCAGTTTCTGATCGAGCTTTGGAATCTCGATCCAGACGTCGGTTTGGGCGTAGGCAAAGTCCGCAGGCATGGGCGGGAGTTCGGTGATGACATCCGGCGCAAAACCGGTCTTTGGCAGCCACTTCCCGCCGGACGGTGCATTCACGACAACGGAAGCACTCACACCGTAATCGTTCACACCGGTAAGGTCTGTCGGGTCATACCAACGCTCGGTGGCAAAGTCATTGAAGGTGGAAAGTAACACCGGCGGACCGCTCGGTTGCGGTTGCGGGTCGATGGGCAGGCTTGTCCACGCAACGTTGGCGGCGTTCGTCACCGGGGCCGGTCCAACGAAGGTCGTCTGGAAGGTGATAACGCTGGACGCACTCAACGGGAAGGTGTGCCAGGTGAATGTGAGCACGCCGGTTGCAGTATCAAAGTCGGTGATATCCGCAGGCAGACCGGTAAAGCTGATCGTGCCGGGGATCAACGTGAGCCCTTCGGGTAGGTCATCTGTGACGACCACGTCGAAGGCATCCAAAGCGCTATCAGGGGTATGTGCGATCGACACCGTGAACGTAATTGTCGAACCGATCGCAGCAATGAGCGGGTCGGCGGTCTTGGAGATGCTCAATTTAGGCTCTTTGATCTCGACCGCGTTGGCAGAAGCAGAAAGCGAGCCTCCCAGCCACGACCATGTCACCCCGTTATCAAGACCCGGGGTGCCCTGCACATTGGACGGAATATCAAGCACGATGGCTTCGTAGGTGATGGTGAGGGTTTGGACGTTCGCCAGATCCGTGTTGGTGACATTACCGAGGTTGAAATCAACCCGGCGTCCGTCATTGTACGTGCTGGGATCACCCACCGGTTCACGCGAGATAACCGGATTCGGGATTGGACCGACAAGCAGGCTAAATGGAGCATTACAAGCCGCCGCAAACCCACCCGTCAGGTCAGTTGTGAGATTCGCATCTGGCGCAATGCTGACACAGCGCACGAATGCCAAGCCTGCATCCATGATATCCAACGCCCGGAGATTGGTTAGGGTCGAGTTCGCAGGCACTTCCACGCTGATCTGGTAAGTAAGGACCTCACCAATGGCGACCGGACGAAGTGTAGAAGGCGGTGTGATCGTCTCAGGTGTGAAGGCTTCGCTCGTCCCAGCCAAAACCTTGGTCTTATCCCAGGCGACGACATCTGAATCTGTCGCTGAGGCGGTGGCATTCGTGTTCGCATCGGTGACGGTGACAGAGTTGAGGAGGTTCGGTCCGATCGCCGTCGGGATGACCAGAACCGTGACCGAGATGTCCGTCGATGCGCCAGAGAGCAGGCTGAGTCCCGTCCAGGTGAGCGTTCCACCCGGCGTGTTGGGAGCCGGGGCAGTCGCGGGTACAGGATTCGCGCTTTGGAAGATCACCTCACCCGGCAGGGTATCTGTGACTGTGAGGCTGGTAAGGTCAACCGCGCCATTGTTTGTGACCGTGATGGTATATGTCAGCGGTGAGTTCGGCGCAACAACGGTCAAGCCATCTGTCTTCGTGATGGTGATGGATGCGGGGTTGTTCGTATCGCTGAAACTATTATCCGTCAGGTTGCCTTCCGTGACGCTCGCAGGAGCTGTGACAGTGGCAGTGTTGACCAATGTGCCCGTGGCAGTGCCGGCTACGGTCACTGAGACCGTGTAGGTGATGGTCGAGCCGTAGGGCATATCGACCGTGTCGATAAAGTCGCCGGTCAAATTGAGCTGCGGATTGCAGGTCGCGCCGCCAGTGGTAGTGCATACCCAGTCCCATTCGGTGAACATCGGGTTGGAGGAACCATCGAGCGGTATGGCGTCGTCAATGACCGCGTTGATCACGTCTGCCGGACCGTGGTTGGTGACCAGGATGGAGTAGGTGGTCGTTTCACCTTGCAGGTAATAGCCCTTGTCAGGCGTTTCGGTCTTGACAATGGAGAGATTAACCTGCGGACTGCGATATACACCAAAGTCTACGCGCGGTTCGTTGGTTGTTCCGATGGTATTGTCATACGAACCTTCAAAAGTCGGCGTGAGCGCAAAGATGCCGCTTTGGATATAACCGCCAGTGAAGCCGAGAGTGCCGACTTCCGTGCCATTGTCATCCGAATCGACGGTGACAATATCGGGGTTGGGAGCAGCCGGTACTTCGTAGAGATTGCCCGCGCCGGTGCTGGAATAGTAATCGCGGAGGGCAGCCGCCCCCATGAAGTTAGTATCGGGCAGGTGGACAATGTAGTTGCCCTGCGGCAGACCGGTGAAGGAATAGAGTCCGCCGCCAGCAGTGGTGGCAATGACAGGTGAGCCGACTGGCGCACCAATACCATTCACCGGGTAAAGATGAACGGTCACGCCGTCGATACCAGCCTCTGCACCTGTGACGGTGCCGCTGTTATCAGTGTCGATCCAGACCAGGTCACCGAGGGTGATGGTGTAGAAACCGAAGTCCACGGTCATGTTCGCCTGCGCGTCGGGTTGACCTTGCTGATTGCCGGGCAGGGTTGCATCGAGTGCCCCAGCGACGCTGCCTTCGTTTTGAGGTTCATTGAAGGTTGGACCCAGCGTGACTGTCTGCGCAATAACTGCATTGTTGAATGCGCCGCTGGTCTGGAGCGTGCCGTTATCGTCCGAGTCCTGACTCGTTTCAGGCGAGTGCGCCAGAGGTTCGGTGACCAGACCCGTAGTTGTATCGCGGCGGGTTTCAGAAGACCAATAGCCTTCGAGTTCACCGCCGCTGACAAAATTGGACGCAGCAATGACAACCACATAATCGCCCGCTTCAAGTCCGTTGAAGAGGTAATAGCCGCCGTTGTCGGTGAGCACCGGGTTGGTCGTGCCATCGTCGGCACTTCCAAGGATACCGTCCGCGCCAATAAGGATCTGATTGCCGGAAATATCGTAAAGTAGAACGGCTACATCATCCACCCCAACTTCGAAGTTATCGATGATGCGGTTGTTGTTGGTATCGAACCAGACGCGGTTGCCAAGCGAGTAGACCGGCGTGAAGCCAAAGTCCATGGTGGGATTGTAGGTCGCGCCGAAGTCGATCGTCAGCGGACCTGCGCCGTCATCCACAACGTTGTTGATCCCGGCATTGCCTGCTTCGAGGAAGACCGCGTTCGAGTACACCGTTCCGCCAGTCTCGCCGATGCCGTTATCCGCATCATCGGTATTGGTGTTCGGGGTGATCGTATCCGCCGAGTCGATGGTGCTGAATGTACCAACCGGCGCATCCACAGCGACAATGTAATTGCCTTCGGGCAGGGTATCGAAGTTATAGACGCCGTTGATGTCTGTTGTCGTGGAAGCAAGCGCCGCGCCGATGACTGCATTCGTAGTAGGATTCGCGGCATAGAGATAGACTGTCGCATTTTGGAAGAGCGGCTCGCCAGCATCATAGACGCCATCTTTGTCGGCATCTGCCCAGACAAGGTTACCCACGCTGACCTTGTAGAAGCCGAAGTCCACGCTCAGGTTCGAGCGTCCATCGGGCTGATCGCCGTGGTTGACGCCAGTCTCAAGGTCGTTGTCATTCGTCGGCTCGGTATTGCCGCTCGGTCCGAGTGTGGCCGACTGAGCGATCACGGCTCCGTTGAACGTGCCGCCGGTTTGGAGCGTGCCGTTGTCATCCGAGTCTTCATCGTCATCGCCGCCGCCGACTGCGCCATCGACTCCGAGGTCGGGATTGGGCGCGGGGGTTTCGGTGATGGCTCCGGTGGTGTCATTGCGAAACGTCTGCGATGACCAGTAGCCTTCGAGAACAGCGCCAACAGCAAAGTTGGATGCCGGAAGAACTACAACATAGTTGCCTGGGTTGAGATAGTCAAAGAGGTAATAGCCGCCGTTCGTAGTCGTATCGCTGACAGGCAAGCCACCGACCGTGACCGGTGTGGTGGCAACGCCAAGTGCATCAGCGTGATAGAGCGTGACGAGCACACCATCCACGCCGACTTCCACGCCGTTGATATCGGCGCTGTTGTCCGTATCGAACCAGACGCGATTGCCGAGCGCGTACGGGTAGACAAAGCCGAAGTCCAGCCCGGTGTCGGTGGTCGTACCGGTGTTGTCATCCACCGTGATGACGGCGGGAGTACTGCCGCTTTCACCCGAGTCCATAGTCAGGACGCCGGAGGACACATTGATGAGCGTATCCGCGCCAATGCCGATGCCGTTGTCGTTGTCATCCACTTCACCGGTGGGTTCGTTATCCGGGTTGGCGTTATCGGTGGCGGCAAACGTATCAATGGTGCTGACCATACCCGTCGGGGTGGTGACGCGCACGATGTAATCGCCGTCAGGGTGGTTCACGAAGGAGTAAAGCCCGCTTCCGTTCGTACTCGTCGACTCGATGAGCACACCGGTTGAGGACAATAACTCGACAGGCACGTTATTGAGCGGGGTGTCGATTCCGTTGTCATAGGTTCCGTTGGCATTGATGTCTTCATAGACAAGATTGCCAATGGCGACCTTGTAGAAGCCGAAGTCCACGGTCATGTTGGCGCGGTCATCGGGCTGGGCACCCTGTCCGCCTGGGGCAACTTCCCCGGTCGGTTCGCCCGGACCGATGGTGATCGGAAGCGAGACGACATCGCCGCTTGCCTGTCGAGTGCCGTTATCGTCCGAGTCGGTATCGTTATTGGGACCAGGCGCGGCAGTTTCGATGATGGCTCCGGCGGCGTCTCTGGATGTTTGAGAAGACCAATAACCCACTAAAGCGGTGGTGGTATCGCCAACACCTGTGTTGTCAAAGTTTGCCGCTGGAATGACCACGATGTAGTCACGCGGTTCGAGATAATCGAACAGGTAATACCCGGTGGCGTTGGTGGTGGTCACACGCGGAATGACGCTATTCGGTTCATAGACGGGAGTAACGCCGTCGGATTCATATAAGCGGACTTGGACGCCGCCAACGCCTACTTCCGCGCCATTGATGTCGGCGCTGTTGTCCGTATCGAACCAGACGCGATTGCCGAGCGCATAGTAAGGAGCCAGACCATCAGTGTGGTTGACGGTCACTGTGTAGTCGTTCACACCACCTGAACCATTGCGCTCACCGTCCGTCGCGCCGCTGACGCCAGGGGTATTCGAGCCGGTGGAATTGCCGGTCGTGCCCGCGCCGGGCTGGGAAGTCCAGGTAGTGACGGCGGTGTTGGTCACGGTTGTGTTTCCGTCAATATGCGGGGTGACTGTCACATCATTGACAACCACTTGATAAGTCAGGTTGACAGCTCCGCCCGCCAAGGTCATGGCACAGACGGGTGAAGTACAGCGCCAGATCAGGATGGGAGCAGCGGATTGATCCAACGTCCAACCGGCAGGGGCGGTCATTGTATTGGTCACGTACGTCAACCCGGCAGGGATGGTGTCTGTGACGACGAGATCGAAGGCATCTGCCGCGCTGTTGTCCGCTGGGGTGGGATCGCCGCTGACATGGGCAACTTGAACCGTATAGGTAACGGTCTGACCGTACGCCCAGCCGTCGGGGTCGTTATCGTTCTTGGTGGTGGCAAGGACCGGCTCGACAACGCGATGGTAGACCGTGTTGGAAGTCCCGCTGGTCGCACCGTTGATCGAAACCGTGAAGTCGTTGTCGAAGACGGTCAGGTTTTGGTTACCGGCTTCATTATCCACCAGCACATTGAACTCGACGATGATGTATTCCGCGTTGCCGTCGTTGAGGTCGTTGTTGACGATGTCGCCGAGGTTGAAGGTCAGCAGGTTCGAACCGTTGAGCGTCACCAGGTTGAACGGCGCGGTGAACTGTGGAGTCCCACCAGCGTTATACAGGTCAACTGTGCCGGTGCTGGCTGCCGCCAATGGCGCGCCAAAATCAACGCTCGTGAATGGTACGCCGAAATTCAACGTGCGGATTTCAGTGGTCGCGTCAAAGATCGGTGTGACGCCAGTGGAAAGCTGGTCGGAGATTACAAAGTCAGTGCTGGTGCCTTCGGGCACAGTCATCGCCAACTGATAACGCATCACTTCGCCGACCACAACCGGGCGCGGATTTGTTAAAATATCATCCACGAGGATGTTGGTGGGATTCGCCGGGTCGATGGTGTGCGTCTCAGAGGTTGCGATGATACGCTTCTCCGGCTGGATCGCCGCGATGGTGATCTGGGCGGTATCGGTATCGTTTTGGTCGTTCACACCACCTACGCCATTACGTTCGCCATTCGCCGCGCCGCTCCCGCCGGGAGTGTTCGAACCGGTCGGGTTGCCGGTCGTACCCGTGCCGGGCAGAGAGGTGTATGTGATATTGGCAGTGTTGAGGTAATTTGTGCTTGGGTTGACCGAGGTGGTCAGGACAGCCGAGTAGGTGATCGTGACCACACAACCGACCGGCACACGGCTGACCGTCACATCGACGGTGTTACTCGAGGTCACCACAGTCGCCGGGAGGGTTGCGCAAACCGAAGTCACTGAGACAGAGCCGGTATTGATCGTAAAGTAGGTCGAATTCAAGGCGTCGAGGACTTGCACTTCAAAGGCGTCGGATGTGCCTGAATTGGTATATGTCACAGAATAGCTGACCGTATCGCCCGCATCATACGGACCCGCAGACGTGACCGTTTTGTCGAGATTGGTGATAGCCGGTTCATTCACCCGCGCATAAACCGTATTGGAGGTAACCACGGGGCGCGAATTAACTGAAACACCAAAATTATTCGCAAAGACATCACCATTATCAATACCGCCCTCATTATCCACAAGGACATTGAAATCGATGATGATGTATTCCGCATTGGCATCGTTGTCGTTGTTGACGATATCGCCAAGGTTGAAGGTCAGCAAGTTCGAACCGTTGAGAGTCACTAAATTGAACGGCGCGGTAAATTGCGGTGCCCCGCCCGCATTGTACAGGTCAACCGTCACCCCATTGGCGGCTTCCAAAGCAGCCCCGAAATCGAGGCTGCCAAAATTGCCTGCCCCAAAGTTCAACGTGCTGATCTCGGTAGTTGTATCGAAAATAGACGTGACGCCAGTGGATAGCTGATCGGTCAATGTCAAGTCTGTATTGGAGCCTTCGGGAACTTGAACCACCAGGCGGTAGCGCATGATCTCACCAATAGCAACGGGGCGCGGATCCACAATTGTATCTGCCGTTGCATCGCTGGTATGAGTTTCAGATGTGGCGATAATGGATTTTGTCGGTACAACATTGTCAATTGTGAGCTGGGCATTGTCCGAATGCATGTAATCATTCGGCTCGATGATTGTTGGGTATGTCCCATTGCGTTCACCAGTCTCTGTGCCGCTGGCGCCAGGGACGCTGGAACCAGTGGGATTGCTGGTGGTGCCATTTGTTCCGGGAAGGCTGGTATAGGTCACCACGCCGGTGTTCGTAAGAACCTGAGCGGGGGTAACACTATACAAAATATTGGCAGTGTATGTCAGGCTGATCTGGCAGTTCGAAGCTACCCGGTCAAAGGTGTATTGAACGAGATTGCCCGCACCCGTATCAGAGTTATTCGTCCCAGTGGGTACGATGGAGCAGGATGTATACGTTGGAGCGGAAACCGAGGTCAGGTCGAGGGCGGGATGAAGCGTATCGCGCAAGACCACATCAAAGGCGTCGACCGAGCCGGTATTTGAAAAGGCAACGGTGAAGGAAACGGTATCGCCCGCGTCAAAGCTGGTGGGAATCGGCGCGGTAAGCACTTTATCCACATTATTGATGACCGGCTCGCGTACCGTAACGTTGATATCGTCCGAATTCACACCTACAGGTGAGGGTGAACCGTTTTCGTGTGCAACGAAATCATTGATCAGGGTGTCGCCATTATCGTTCTGGCTGGAAGGCAGTCCGGTGATAATTGCATTATCGACGATGGCATTGAATTCCACGACGATGAACTCGTCGTTCAGGTCATTTTCGCTGTTGGTCACATCACCGAACTTAAAGTAAACGTTTCTGCCGGATGTGAATGTATCGTCAAAACCCGCCAGTGAATTGGATATATTATCGTCTGCAAAGGTACAAGTCATGCTGGCAGCTGCCGCAGAGCTACCGTCATCGTTCGCGCAGACAATGGCAGGAATGCCGCCAGATGCGGCTGAACTGACGCTTCCCAAAACAGCGGCATCGGAGACGAAGGATAGGCGTGCTGTACCATCATCGAGGAAGGTCATGCCCGCGGGCAGACGATCCTGGAATTGCAGGTTGCGGCTGGTGCCTTCTGGAATTCGCACCGCCAGACGATAGCGCACGATCTCACCGATGGCGACATCTTCAAGACCAGTACCGCCGTTCAAGGTCGTGTGGCTTTCAGATGTAGCGATCAGGGACTTGGTCAGAAGCAGCGGATTGCTGATATCGATCACCACAGAACTGCTGGCTGTGTAATCATTGGGCTGCACAACCGGATTCGTTCCCGTGCGTTCGTCGGATTCTCCCGGGTTGTGCGTGGAACGATCAACAACATTACCATTCAAACTCGTCCACATGACGGTGCCGGTGTTACTCAATGTTGAACTTGGCGGAATGGAATTAGAAAGAGTACCTTGCAGATCGACGATGATGGTCTCGCCGGGATTCAAGTCCAGGTTGGCTGCGACAGTGGTTTGGAGAATATACGGATCAGCAGGGAAAGTGCCCGAACCGACGATCTCAAAATCGGAGAGCGCCGCCCCGCCTGTACCGCTGACACCTGTGATCGAAATAGATTCGTAATACTGCGGCAGCGGATCGCTGAAGGTCACATCGTAGGCTTCAGTGGCGCCACTGTTTGTGATGATAATTCTGTAGTCGAGGGTATCGCCCGCATCCAGGCTGGTAATGGTGGAGGGAACCGTATCTTTGTTAATGGTCATCACAGGTTCGAGGACGATCACTTCTTCGGACGTAATGGCAGGCAGGGAACCACCGCCACCCCAAGTCAATTGGGCACTGTTATTGAGACCTGTACCGCTCTGATTTGTGCCAACATTATTCACCACAGCTGTATAGACGATGGTGATCGTCTCGTTCACGGCGTCATCGGTATTGGCATTGACGATATCCCCGAAATTGTAGGTCAACTGATTGGCAACCCCGCCATTGGCGCTGGCAATCGTTACATTTGTGGGGATTGTGCCAGTGCCGGGAGTCGTTTGTACAGTAACACCTGGAGAAACAGTAACACTATCGATCCGAACAAACGAAAGACCGGCGTCGAGCGTGTCCACTAGTTGCGCGGCGGGCAGTCTGCCTTCATGCAGGTTGACCTCCAACTCATAGGTGGCGAGTTCTCCGATCACCGCCTGAGTGCGGGTATTGCCGGTCACAGTTGCCGGTGTGAGCACGCTGTCCAATTCGGTGCTGAGCAGGGTCTTGCCTTCACCTTGTGCAAAGGATGGTGTTCCAACAACGATATTGGCATCCTCATCTTCAGGCTTGGGCAGGTGATTGGGTCCGCCCTCCGTCCCACCGTAGTTGTGGAACGTGGTCGTATTCTCAATGATAGTATTGGGGTCGTAGTCGCCATCCACTTGCAGGTCATATGTGATGACGATGACGTTCCTGCCGCTGGTGGCTTCATGCACCTGACAGGCACCCTTGCCCGCATCAATGCCGGAAGTCGGGTCATTGACACGAATGGCGTATCCGGATGTGAAGATGAGGTGAGCATTTGTCGAATCGCCGGGCGTGACAATATCATCACCGCCGCCGTATTCGCCGTCACCGCCAAAATAGATGACCGCAAATGTCAATGGTTCTCCATCGCCGCGATAAAGCTGGAGGTTTAGGTTGGCTGAAGCGCCGCCGGGAAAGTCCATTTGCGGCGGCATAATATCCGAGACGACAATGTCATAACCGCCATTTGCGCTATGACCGCGGTTCTCGATCAGGATGGCATATTTGACCAGATCTTGATCATCCACGCCGAACATGGTGCTGTTGAAACGATTGAATGCAAGAGTCAAATCATCCGGATCGGTGCTCAGATCGTCCGACCCAAGCGGGGTCGTGAATGGAACACCTGCGTTGGCAGGCGACGCAAATTGTCCCACGATCAAATTTGAAGCCGGGACCAGCGGGTCATCAGACGCAAAGGTAACATCTGCCACCGGTGTATGGCTGGTGGAAACCGCCGTCTTCGACGTGCTCAGGTCAGGCTCGCCTAATCTGATCTGAATAATGGAATCAACATTCTGATCGCCGGCATTGGTGGTGCCCTCTAGCGCGGCAGCCTGATTGGTCAGGAAAAGTCCGTCAGCAAAGGGGTCATTCTGAACCGTGACCGTAACCATTAATTCAATGATTGTGTTCCGATTGCTGAGGTCGTCAAACTCTGGGTACGTCACCGTGAACGAGTTTCCGGCGGGGGAAACGCTCAGGGTTGGGATGTAGGTCGTCCCCCAGACAGATGCGAAGGTCGTATGGAATGTATCGCCACTTCCAAGGCAGATCGTGCCCGCCGGATATGTCCCACCACAGGCGGCATTACTCAACACAGTAATCTCACTCGCATCATAGACCGGCAGGGGCAGGTAATCAGTAAATACAGTCTCTTCAAAATCGCTGGCAGGCTGGGTATAGGTCAGGGAATACGTGACCTCGTCGCCTGGAGTCAAATACTCGGGAATGGTGGTGCTGCCATTAACCGCGTAAATGGATTTAACCAAACCGCCAAAGGCAATCGTCACACCCGCGCCGCTGTCGTCCACAGGCGTACCGGCGGCTGTATCAAAACCGGTTACCGGACTGTAATCCGTCAGGTCGAGCACGGTGCCGGTAATATCCACGTTATTATCGAGGGTATCGCCATGATCCACAGATTCATCACCGGATGGGTATTCATCGCTGAACTCATCCTGGATAATTGTTTGGAAGCGGATCGTGCCGACTGTGGAGTCATTTCCATACGGACCGCTTCCAGTGCAGACCGGCGGGTTGTTCGCTGCCGTGGGATTCACACACCCGCCCAGGAGTTGTTCTCCCAACAAACCTGAAACATTGAAAGTAATCGTTTGTGTTCCGTCTGTTCCATCAGATGCAGGCCAACCAGGACCGGTGTTACCTATATCTGTACTATCCACTGTGTAATTGGTATTCAGTACAAAGTTGCCGCTGAAATCATTGGAAGCCGGGTTGGCGGAAAAATCCAACGTGGGCGCGAATCCTGTGTCGAAGCGTTGTCCATCCGAGATCACATCGGTCAGAACGACATCCTCAAAACCAAAGAAATCCGAGACCTGAAATTCAAGCGTATATTCCAGAACATCACCGGGGCTGTTGCTGCCATCGGTGATATTTCTCACACTTTTCTGCACGGCAATGGATTCATCCTGAATGCCGACACAGGGGGGCGCACATGCCCCTGATGCGGTCGGCAAAGGGAGGGTATCATCACGCGGATCGATCGGATCCCATGGTCCGCTGGCAGAAGAGCTGTTATTGGTGGGGTTGATTTGTTCACCCGTGCTTGCGTCTATAACCGGGTTACTGCTTGCATCCAGCCGGTCAACGTAGAAGCTAAATAACAAAATCGCATCCGAACTGCCCGAAGTACCCGTGACCGGATTGTCGAGGGTGATGTCAAGCGTCCCGCCAGGGGTGGATGTGGATGGCAAACTGCCGTTGACCGCATAACTGCCGCCGGTGACCGAATCGATGCCGATGAATTGAATATTATCCGGCAGGATATCCACAAAGTTCAAATTGCTTACCGTCTGCCCATCGGCAATATCCACGCTGATCCGATACTGGCGCGGGAAGTTAGGTCCGGTGGCGGTTTCGTTCTCTGGACCGACATATGTCTTTGCAAGGGTCATGATGATCGGTTCAACGGAACTCCCGGGCCAGGTGGTAGTATCGCCCGGGTTGGGAACGTTATAAAGGGTCGCATCGAACGGGGAACAACAAAAGTCGTTCGTGGGGGTCGCGCCATATTGGAAACCACCTGCCGCTTGGATGTTCAAGGGAGTGCTGACATCCGCCAGGTCACTCAATTGTGCGGTAACTGTCACTTCGGCGGTGGGTTGCCCCGGCACGAAAGAACCAAAGGGCAAGACCAGTGTCACCAGTTTATCGCCCGCAGTTCCACAGACCGTCATGTAGCGCGGCTGTGTCACGTCACTCGGAACAGGCGGCACATTGGCGCCCAGAACGGCAATGGGATGTTGCACACATCCAGTGGTACCGAGTCCGATGCCATCGTCATCCGGAAAAATGTTTTCATAGACCTGTGAGCCAAGCAGCGCTGCACCGCCATAACTGGCACTCACAAAATCGATACCATCGTCGCCGTCCACGCCGGTAACCGGGAAGACAAGGTCAATGAAAGGACCATACCCGGTGTCGGCAGGATCAGCGTCTGAAGTATTGGCATTGTTGGAAAACGAAGCTGTAAAGGTGAATTCCTGACCGATGAACACTTCACTTGGGACTCCCAAGGCAACTCCTGCCACAGGCATAAATAACGGTCGTCGTTCAACCGGTTCCGGCGCAGGCGATGCCTGTGCCGGAGAAAATACGAACACCTGTGTCAGAATGAATAGGAGTGTAACAAAAAAGTGATACGGAGAGAGCGAACGTGATGAATAGAATGAAGTCATGATAGTCCTCATAAAAAAATGGGCTGCCCGAATCTCAGCTATAAATTTTTTGGAATAAATTTTTTACACTGGTACCACTAATATATAATTTTCCACACCGGGTCACTAAGAAAATAAAACAGCAATAACGGCTTACGGCCGGTTTCGCTGTTTTGCTCGCCAATGCGTATCCAAATTGAGTTGGATATGCGACCAATTCCCGCATTGGGTCTGTGCATCCGTAAGTTAAGATGATTATTAATATATTTTATAGCTAATTAGTACTAGGGTCAACAGATGAAAATCACAGTTATGAAAGGCAATATTGTCTACACAGCCTCGAAAAATTCTGCTTCTTTCCTGTTTGAAATCAAAAGGAGCGACCGAGATCGGTCGCTCCTAATTTTGTTAAAGATGAAAGGGATCTGCTAATCTCTAACGGATGCTGCCGGATGGAGTCGGCGCTTCATCCTCCCGAACATCGATCAGCACAGCCCGGACTGCGATGCGGCTGAGATAGGTGTCCGCTGACTTGATGTAAGTCTTGCACGTGAGTAAGGTCAGCCAGGCTTCATCTTCATGCTGCAAGACGGTCGTATTGAACGGACTGACCGTGCGGGTCTGGCGCACTTCATAAATGTACTCACTTCCATAAGCATGGACGATGACCCGGTCTCCCCAGCCAAGGGTGCCCAATGCCGCAAACGGACCATCATTCCCAGCGGGCAGGGTCACATGCCCGGTCACAACACTGTTCCCCTGCCAGGACGGGAAGGCAGTACCTTCCAGCCAGCCAGTGCTATTCCCCAACCAGGAAACATCCCAGTCATCATCTAATAAAGGCACACCGACGATGGGAGTGTTCACGCCAAGTTTGGGGATCTCCAACCATACCCCGGTCTGTTTGTATGCCGCTTCCTCGGGATTCCTGGGAAGGGAAATCGATGACCCGGGAACAAAGCCCGTGTCTGGAAGTTCGTCGGGCAATTCAACTTCCTCATCAGAGACCCCTGGAACCGCATTGATCGCCGCGCTGGCAGATATGCCGTACACATTGACCGGGTCACCTGGGTCATACCAACGCTCGGTCGATTCGGCGTTGTGGAGCGAGAGCAGCTGCGGAAGCCCATTCTGATCCAGGTTGATCGGCAGAGAAGTCCACGCCACCGAGCCGACATTCGTCGCCGGAGAAACCAACAAATAGGCATTGAAGGTAATGGTGGCAGTCTGACCGCGCGGGAACACATCCCACTCGAAGGTCAGGTCTGTTGCCGCTCCAGGGCAAAAAGCAGAACCCACCGGCGGAGTCGTGGGAGCCAATCCACTGTATTGAATAGTACAGGGAATATATTGCAAGCTGGGCGGCACGATATCCGTGACCACAACATCAAATGCGTCTGTACCGCTTTGGGCACTGTGCCCGATCGTCAGCGTGAACTGAACCGGCGTACCGATCGCAACATTGGTCGAAGGTGTTACGGTTTTTGCGATGTTCATTTCCGCTTCAACGATGGTTACATCCGGCGCACTTGTGGAGAACGAACCGGCGTCCCACGCAAAAACGACATCATTGTTCAACGTTCCGCCAGCTTGATTCTCGATGACATCCAGCACGATGGCGCGATAGCGGATGATGACCGCCGACACCCCGCCCTGAGCCGGAATATTCCCGAGGTTGAATAGAACCTGTCTGCCGGGGTTGGCGGGATTGGATACTGAATCGCCGGGGTTGGTGATCGATGAAACCACAGCCGTCGGACAAACGGTCCCGGTCTGATTCACTCCAGCAACTTGCACCAACAAACAATCGACGTATGCCAGACCTCTGTCCATGCGGTCGGTCACCGTAACATTATTCAGTGGGACACCCACCGGCAGATCAAAAGCAACTTCATAGGTGACGATCTCTCCGATCGCCAGGTTATAACCACTCGTGAACGTCTCAGAGGTATCAATGATCGACTTGCTCAAGCCGGTGCTGGTCCTAAACCCGAAGTCCACGGTGGGATTGGTGGTCGTGCCGGTCGGTTGGCTTACTGTGTTGTTGTTCTGCGCTCCGGTACTGCCCGGGGTCAGCGTCACCACGTTGCTCGTGACCTGTCCCGGTCCCGTGCCAACGCCGTTGTCGTTGTTGTCCGTGTTCGTGTTCGGGTTGCCCGTGTCGGTCGCATCCGACGTGTCGCGCGTGCTGGCGTAGCCCGTCGGCGGGGTGACCTTCACCACATAGTCGCCTGCGGGCAGCCCGCTGAATTCATATAAGCCATTGGCTGGGGTCAAGACACCGCCCGTGTTATCGTCCGCATTGCCCGAGATGCCATCCGGTCCAAAACTGTCATCGGCTGTGCCAGGGATGCCGTCCGCGCCGGTGATGATCTCGGTCGTTCCATCGCCAGCGTACAACTGCACCAACGCGCCTGCCAAGGGGGTGTCGGTGCCCGCGTCGTAATCGCCGTCGTCGTTCGAGTCCACGAACACCAGGTCGCCCACTTCCACACGGTAGAACCCGAAGTCCACGGTCATATTCCCGCGTCCGTCCACTGCGCCCTGTCCGTTCGGCGCATCCGGTTCGTTCAGCGGTTCAAGGCTGCCCGGTCCGAGCGTGACCGCTGCCGAAGAGACATAGTTCAAGCTGTTGCCGGTCAATGTGCTGATGCCGTTCTCGTCGCTGTCGTCCAGATCCGCGTCCGCGTCGTTGGCGGTACTGTCGCTCACCGTTCCGGTGTTCGAGATCTGCGTGCCGCTGCTCCAATAGCCGTCCAATGCGCCGCCCGTTCCGAACTGTGTGGTCGGGATGACCACCACGTATTCGCCTGCGGGCAGGTTGTCGAAGCGGTAGTAGCCGTTCGCATCGGTCGTGTCGAACGATTGGAACGTGTCGCCTCCGTCGAAGACGCCGTTGGTATTCGCATCCAGATACAACTCGACCCGCACTCCGGTCACGCCCTGCTCCGTGCCGATGTCGATCAGCCCGTCGTTGTCCGTGTCGTACCACACCCGGTTGCCCAGGCTATAGTTGAGCGGTGTGAACCCGAAGTCCACGGTGGGATTGGTGGTCGTGCCGGTCGGTTGGCTTACTGTGTTGTTGTTCTGCGCTCCGGTACTGCCCGGGGTCAGCGTCACCACGTTGCTCGTGACCTGTCCCGGTCCCGTGCCAACGCCGTTGTCGTTGTTGTCCGTGTTCGTGTTCGGGTTGCCCGTGTCGGTCGCATCCGACGTGTCGCGCGTGCTGGCGTAGCCCGTCGGCGGGGTGACCTTCACCACATAGTCGCCTGCGGGCAGCCCGCTGAATTCATATAAGCCATTGGCTGGGGTCAAGACACCGCCCGTGTTATCGTCCGCATTGCCCGAGATGCCATCCGGTCCAAAACTGTCATCGGCTGTGCCAGGGATGCCGTCCGCGCCGGTGATGATCTCGGTCGTTCCATCGCCAGCGTACAACTGCACCAACGCGCCTGCCAAGGGGGTGTCGGTGCCCGCGTCGTAATCGCCGTCGTCGTTCGAGTCCACGAACACCAGGTCGCCCACTTCCACACGGTAGAACCCGAAGTCCACGGTCATATTCCCGCGTCCGTCCACTGCGCCCTGTCCGTTCGGCGCATCCGGTTCGTTCAGCGGTTCAAGGCTGCCCGGTCCGAGCGTGACCGCTGCCGAAGAGACATAGTTCAAGCTGTTGCCGGTCAATGTGCTGATGCCGTTCTCGTCGCTGTCGTCCAGATCCGCGTCCGCGTCGTTGGCGGTACTGTCGCTCACCGTTCCGGTGTTCGAGATCTGCGTGCCGCTGCTCCAATAGCCGTCCAATGCGCCGCCCGTTCCGAACTGTGTGGTCGGGATGACCACCACGTATTCGCCTGCGGGCAGGTTGTCGAAGCGGTAGTAGCCGTTCGCATCGGTCGTGTCGAACGATTGGAACGTGTCGCCTCCGTCGAAGACGCCGTTGGTATTCGCATCCAGGTACAACTCGACCCGCACTCCGGTCACGCCCTGCTCCGTGCCAATGTCGATCAGCCCGTCGTTGTCTGTGTCATACCACACCCGGTTGCCCAGGCTGTACGTTTCATTTCCAAAACCAAAATCATACGTATGATTATTTTCACCCGGGTTGCCCGTTGTGATCGGAATCACCGCATTCGTCCCGCTGACCGTGGCATCAGAGTCGCGTTGGTCGGCGTCCGTATCGTTCGGCGATAAGGACAACCCGGCAAGCGCAGGCTGCTGACTTCCGCCAGAGATATTCGGTATTCGAACCGTATAGTTTGAGTTTGGCAGCAGATCGGGGATCAAATACTCCTGATTGCCAGAATCCGTACCGGGACCGGAGCTAAAGAAATAGTTGCCATTCGCGTCGGTGGTCACTGTGGCAATCACGTTGCCACCCGAATCAAGCAATTCCACATCCACACCGGCGATGGGAAGTTCGCTCGGTTCCTGGATGCCATTGTTGTTCGTATCGCTCCAGACGCGGTTTCCGATCTCGATCGGTGCGCCGTAGCAAAAGCCTTCTATATCGCCGATACCTGCGGCTTTCCCGAATGTGGTCGAGCCGCCTCCGGAATCCACGCCGAATATTTCATAGGCACGCGTCCGCACGCCTGTTGTGTTGCTGAACCATGATATACCGCCTGAACGGACGGCAAATGGGTCATACATGGATACTGCGATCTCATCCGTTCCGGGGAAAAGCACCAAACCACCAAGAGTCACTTCATCATGACTGCCACCATCCTTGTCAGTTGTGACGGGGTACATATCCTGCCAATAATATTCACCATTACCCGGACCCTGTCCCGGCGCGCTGTTGTTGCCTCCGGTGGTGATACTACCGCAGGTAGCATTATTTTCGAGAACAAAGACACCACCAGATAGACATGCCCGTAAAATATCGCCCGCCACTGCGCCTTCGTACAAACCCGCCGGGTCGACTGCGAAATTCACGACCGTTGGGGTATATCCAGTATCCTTGTTGTAGAGTGTCACGGTACCCCAGGGGACCGTGGTGGCATAGTTGTTATTACCGGTCTGGTGACCCGTGCGATCCATCAACCCAAGAATCAGGTCGCCGCTTGTATCGAATTCGATATCGGAGAGGATCGGTTGGGGATAAATGATCTGACCGTCAAATGCGAGGTCATTGGTCGTAGCACACGGATTCGCGCACAGCGAAGTTATGGTCGGTGACCACGGGCGCCATTCCGCCGGGTACCCGCCGTCTGTATCGCTCACCACTCCACGCGGATAGTTCAAAGCGAACTCGAACGCCAACGTGAACGTCCCAGGCGTTGCTTCACTTGTCTTAATAATGTAAGCACGCAGGTCCGAAACGTTTTGCGTTGTCTCGGCAGTACAGACCACGCCCACATACACTTCCCCTTTGTAGACCTCGACCGCCCACGGACGCACATCCGATGCGGCGGGACACGCATTCGGGCTGACAGACCCTGCTCCAGATAATGCCGATGCGACCGAATACGGTCCGTCGGCTGTGACAGGACCCGCAGTGATGTCATTGAGCCTGTATAAAGACTGATCCGCCAGATTGACGAGCCACAACGTATCGTCATCCGCGCCGATGTCCAGGTCACCGAGCGCGGCTTTTCCGATCTCATTCCAGACCGGGTCGGTATTCGGTGTGTTGGCAATAGCGGGAAGTCCGCGCGCGGCATTCGAAGGCAGACTTCCCACCGGAATACCGAGCGTTGTGATATCGATAAAAGATGATACTGAAGTTGAAAGACCGGTCTGCGGATCCACTACGATCCGATAGATACCGCCAGATCCGAGAGTTCCCAACCCCGAATGCCGTTTTGCCAACGCACCAGCGTAAACAGTATGAGTTGACCGCTGATAGGCAAGTCCCCATGTTGTACCAACCTGTCCGCCAGTCGCCAGTGTTCTTTCAATTGTGGCATCAGTGCGACCATAAGCATCATTTGGAATGGATACGACTACATCCAACGTACCAGCGGAGCCGCCGCCAAGCGGATCCCCATTGATATAACATGGCATGACAAGGAAAGGATTGTTCTGGCAATACTCTTCCGGGTTTACCAAGCCCATATCCACACCTGCCGCCGGGCTGGTTACAAATTGGACGGTCGTCCCGGAGTCCCTGCCGAACGCGCCGGGTCGCAGGTCTGCCGGGAGGGTCGAGAACTCGATGCGGACCTGCGTTCCATCAGGAATGTTCAGGGAATATGCGCCATTCGCATCGGTGACATCCGTCCCGACTACCGCGCCTGTATCATCATATGCTGTCGCCGTCACCCCTTGCACCGGAAGATCGCCAGTCCCGCGCAGTCCATTATCGTTGTAATCGGTAAAGACAGTGCCGGAGATCGTGTTCGGGTCTGCGCTTGTAAAATTCAACTGAGTGCGATTATATTGCTCCACGATCGCACCACCCGCACCGCCCGCCAGGGTATCGCAAATGCGCAGGATCCAGGTCCCTTGAGCATCCTCCCCCTTGAACGTATTCAACAATTCGAACGGGCGTGCGTTTCGATCATAAAACGGCGCGATGGTGGCATCGGCGTCATTATCATAGAGCGAGTTAATGCTCGTGTCATCAAGAAGGACATCATAACTTTCATATGTGTCCGGGCTGGCAAGCGCAGGCGAACCAAGCCCGCCGCCTGAAATAAGCACAACGAGAGTACCCGAGGGGGACTCCAATGTGACACGCACATCACTGCGCCGGTCGTGAGCCACATTGACGCCCACATTCAGATCAGCGATGATAAAACTCGAAGCGACGACAATGTTGCGGGTGATCGGAGCCGCGCAACTGTTATCCGCCAATGCGATCGACGCACCGGGAATATCGTCAATGGAAGTGGAAAGCGCCCTCCCGATCATATTTGGAATTCCCACCATCCCCGCCAGCAGGACTGCGATGAATAACAATGAAAATATCTTCGAAACAAATCGCATCTGAACCTCAATCGTTGATCTTTGAGAATAAACCTTTTGCACAAGAGGCATTGGACTTGGAAGGTATCATTTTCGATTACCTTCGCTTCATGAGGGACTTTTCAAAAGGTAAAAAAAAAATCCCATGCCAGGGTTTGAACCAGCAGCTACGACGAAGGCGCCTGATTCTTGTTGTTGATGGAAGCAATGGGGCTGGAATGACAGGGATAGAATAATAAGATAACTAAAGATTATATCACCCAAATTATCCGATATTGCTTATGGGAACACACTCCACGCCAATGGGGTTAAACTGGACTGGACAAGTAAAGCCACCTGACGCCCGAGCTCTTTCCCGGCGATGAGGTCAAAGCGATAATGGATTCCGCCGTACAACCTTGAAATCGAAGCTTCTTCCGCCATCGCCCAAAGGGATTCGCGTTCCGAAGGGAAGAAATAGGCAAGGATCTCCGCTGCCGCGCCGGAGAAACAACTATGACCGGAAGGATAGGATGGATGATTCGGATATCCGATCAGGGACGTGATCGACGGGTCTGCCTGCCAGGGGCGCACAACGTAATAATGGAACTTGCTATCCCAACAAGCTATGCCTGCATCCATCATCGTCATATTCAACGCCGCATAAACATGGCTCGCATCCCGTTCTGACAAATGATACTCAGTGATAATCTCTGCGGTGGTCGCATTCCAATGCCCCGCAGGCGTGTACGTGCCGCGTTTATCTGACCAGAAAATCGCGATCTCCTTTTGACCCGGCGTACTATTCAGAACAGTCTGGCGCACTTCATTGACCGCGGCATCAAACTCAGGCGAACCAAACTCCGGCGGAGGCGGCGCGCGAAATTGATCTGAAGAAACGAGAACCCAGGGTGTGACCTTGCTCCACCCAGGCTGTTCAGGTCTGGTGCGGATGGGGTCAATTTTCCAGATTCCTTCCCCTTCCGGCATGGATTCAATGGTCTTCGCATCTGCTGATCCATCATTCATACGCTCGGCAACCAACTCAGATCCGATCACTCTGCCGAATTCTTCTGCCGCATCAAGGTCTGAGGGAAGGATGGTCCCCGATGCGAGCAGAGAGGTCCGCGCATCCAGGATCGTAGCAAGGATGGTCTCCTGCTGGTCGGGAAATAAATATAAAAGAACTGGTTCAACGGCGCCCACTAAGACCGCACATTCGAACGGCTGACAACCCGGCTCCAGCGGGGTAATCCCCTCTTCGAGATTAACGGGCAGACGAGACTCGTAATCGATGTTCAATTTTTCAAGCTCATCCAGAGCGCGCTGTTGGGAAACACTCACCAGGGCATAAATTCGAGATGCCACAACGGGATCCACTGCGTAATACATGACCCAATATCGGGATTCCTCATTCCACCGGATCACTGGCTGGGTATGCCATTCTTTCAGATTTAAAATTTCCTTGCTCGTCCGATCCTCGGTCATCTCGACGAGTTGGTCCAGATCAAACCGAAGTCCGGGATCATCCAATGTCACCAAGGCAAGAAGATGGCTTGGCTCAGGATTGACCACTGGTGTCGCCAAATAGACATCTTCAGGCAAAACAGCGGGACCACACGACGCTAATAACAATATCGACACAAATGTTAAAAGAAATAATTTCCTCATCACTCTTCTCCTGCTGCTTTGATTATAACGCCCACGTAGATCGGGGTAAATTCTTACAACTTTAAAACAATCGAATAAATTTCCAGTGATAAAATTCTTAAAATGTCCATCATTCCCTCCATGCTCCCCGATTTTCGCGTCCGTCAACGCGATTATCTGCTTGAGATCTCGCGCGCGCTCACCCAGGAACTAGACCTGGAAAAATTGCTGGCGCGCATTTTGCGCATCTCCATCGAGATGCTGGCGGGGCAGGCTGGGCTTATTGCGCTTAAACACGCGGATGGCTGGCGGGTTGTTGCGGCACACGGCATTGCCCCGGCGTTTCTCTCCTACCTGACCCCGCTGCTCGCCGAAGAGAAAGTCCGCGAGTTGGATGTGCTCGAACTCAACCGCATGTTAAAAGAGATGACCTACACCGCCAGCCGGGGAATCCTCAACGGCACGGGTCTGCCCCTCGCCGCACACGGACAAGTCATCGGCGTTATTTTCATCTTCCGTAATTATCCCGACCTCTTCACCCCCAACGACCGTATCCTCCTGCAATCCTTCGCAGACCAGGCTGCCATCGCCGTTTTCAACGCGCAGTTATATGGTCAGGTCACATACGAAAAGAAGCGGCTCGATGCGTTGCTCGACTCCGCCGCGGACGGCATTCTGATCCTCGATTCGCAGTTGAACATCGAGCGCTGCAACGAAGCCTTCAGCAAACTCTTCGGGCAATCGCGTGAGGAGATCGCGGGGCGAAGTCATGAAGAGGTCATCGCCTGGAAGAAGGAACCGCAAGGCAACACCCTCGAAGAATCCTTCGCGAACGGCTGGCCCCTTACACCCAATGCAAGCCTGTATGTGGAAGGCGACCTCAACAGACCCCTCCCGCCGCCCATTCCTGTCGGCATCACGTATGCGCCGCTGCTTTCGGAAGAAGGCAAACTCCGCAACGTCATCGTCAGCGTGCGCGACATCACCCACTTCCGAACTGCCGATGAGATCAAAGCGACCTTCATTTCCATCGTCAGCCATGAACTTCGCACACCGGTCGCGCTGATCAAAGGATACGCTTCCACATTGCGGCGCGACGATGCCCGCTGGGACAAACGCACCATGAGCGATTCACTCGCCGTCATCGAAGAAGAGGCGGACCGCCTGTCCAAGATGATCGATGACCTGCTCGACGCTTCGCGGCTGCAAGCGGGAGGTCTCAGCTTGAATCAGGCTGATGTCTCATTGCCCAACCTTGCGTCGAGAGTGATCGAACGGTTCGCATCCCAGGCGCCCAAGCATCATCTCCTCGCCGAGTTCCCGCATAATTTTCCGATCATCCTCGGCGATGAAAACCGCCTGGAGCAGGTGCTTTCCAATCTCGTTTCCAATGCGTTGAAGTACACGCCCAAGGGCGAGATCAAGATCAGCGGCAGTGTCCGATCCGATCAGGTCGTCCTGTGCGTGAGCGACGAAGGACCCGGCATCGAAGCCAAGGACCTGCCGCACATCTTTGACCGCTTTTACCGCTCGACCAATGCCGTCAAACAGACGAAGGGAGCCGGACTGGGACTCTACCTCGCGCGCGCCATCGTGGAAGCGCACGGCGGTCGCATCTGGGCGGACCCGGTACCTGATTCTGGCGCCCGGATCTGTTTCTCCCTTCCGCGATGATCCTCCTTTGGGGTCTCCCAAAGCGGGGGATGTACAGGTAAAATCTCTTCATTATTTTGGAAGTCAAACATCAACCGGCAGGCGTTATCCTGCAAATACTCCATGCAAGATAATTTCTACATATAAAAGGAAAATTCAATGTCCAACACCGTACCTCCCCGAACCAAGGCGGAAAAGAAATATACATGGAATTCCGAAAGCGTGTTCAAGTCCCAGAAAGAATGGGAAGCCGCTCTGCAGTCTGTCATGAACGATGTTCCCAAGGTAAAAAAATATGAAGGCAAATTGGGAGAAAGCCCTGCCGCCTTATTAAAGGGAATGGCTGCAGTGGAAGACCTGATCCGCCGCGCACAAACGATCTTCATGTATGCGCAGTTCGAGTACGCGGTCGACACGACCAACCAGGCGTCTGCCGCGATGATCGGGAAGGCACAGGGGATGTTCGGTCAGGTCTTTGCCGCCGTCTCCTTCGTAAACCCCGAACTGCTGAAGATCGGTAACAAAAAGCTTGAATCCTGGATGAAGGCGAATCCCAAACTCGCGGTCTATCGCCAGACCATCGATGACCTCTTCCGCCAGCAGGCGCACGTCCGCTCGGGAGAAGTGGAAGAGATCCTCGGGATGCTTTCAGACCCGTTCGGCGGACCTTCCACCAGCACCAGCATGCTGGTCAACGCGGATTTCAAATTTGCCCCCGCGGAAGACAGCAAAGGTAAGAAGATCGATGTGACCCAGGGCAATTTCTACTCCACCCTGCTGGAACACCCCGACCGAAAAGTGCGCCAAACCGCGTTCAATAACTATCAAGACAAACATATCGAGTTCAAGAACACGCTTGCCACCAATCTTTCTTCCTCCATCAGCGCGAACGTATTCAACATGCGCGCGCGCAAATTCGATTCCACACTTGCGGCGTCGATGTTCAACAACAACATTCCCGTCGAAGTATTCCACAACCTCATCAACACCTTCAAGAAGAAGCTGCCCGTCTGGCACCGCTACTTCGAACTGCGCCGCAAGGCATTGAAGTTGAAGGACATTCAATACTACGATATGTGGGCGCCGATCGCAAAGAAGAAGACCCCCATCTCCTTCGAAAAAGCGGTTGACCTGATCAGCGACAGCCTCGCCCCGCTCGGCAAGGAGTACGTCAGCACACTACGTCAGGGTTGTCTCAAAGACCGCTGGGTGGATTCGGCAGTGAACGCCGGGAAGATGAACGGCGCGTTCTCCTACGGCTCGACGGATACTCATCCGTTCATCATGATGTCGTTCACCAACGATATCGGCAGCATGAGCACATTGGCGCATGAACTCGGTCATTCCATGCACTCATACCTGACGTGGAAGAATCAGCCCTTCGCCTACTCCGGGTACTCGCTCTTCGTCGCGGAAGTCGCTTCGAACTTCAACCAGGCGATGATGCGCGGACACCTGCTCAAGACCATCACCGACAAGAACTTCCTGATCTCTTTGATCGAAGAAGCCGTGGGCGGGAACTTCTTCCGCTACTTCTTCCAGATGCCGACCCTGGCGCGCTTCGAACTGGAAACGCATCAACGCGCCGAACGCGGAGAACCACTGACCGCCGATTCAATGCAGGACCTGATGGCGGATCTGTTCACCGAGGGATTTGGTCCCAAGGTGAAAGTGGATCGTCCGCGCGTGGGCATGGTCTGGTCAACATTCTCGCATCTCTTCCAGGATTACTACGTGTATGCCTATGCCACCGGCATCTCCGGTGCGCATGCGCTGGCAGGACGAGTTTTGCGCGGCGAACCGAATGCGGCGGAAAATTATCTGGGCTTCCTCAAATCCGGTTCTTCGAAATATCCCCTTGAGGTTTTGAAGGGTGCAGGTGTCGACCTCACCACCCCGAAGCCGGTGGAAGAAACCTTTGCTGTGATGGAAAGCTACATCGACCGGTTGGAAGAATTGATCGGGTAATTTAGTCAGGTAGTTTAGTAGTTAGGTAGTTGCGCATTGCGTGAAACGTGGTGCGTAATTCGTAAATCAAAAAATCGTAAATCGGAAATTGAAATGCCTCAAACTCAAATCGCATGTCCACGCTGTAAACAGATGATCCCTGCCAACGTCGAGCAGTTGTTCGATGTGACGGCTGACCCGCAAGCCAAGCAACGCTTGATGAGCGGACAGTCCAACCACGCGCGCTGTCCGTACTGCGGCTATCAAGGCAGGCTCGCCACGCCGGTGGTGTATCACGACAACGAGAAGGAATTACTTTTGACCTTCTTCCCCTCCGAGTTGGGATTGCCCCTGAACGAACAGGAACGGATGATCGGTCCGCTCATCAAGCAGGTGACCGACCGGCTGCCGCCCGAAAAACGCAAGGCATATTTACTCAAGCCTCAAGCCAACCTGACGTATGAATCGATGCTGGAGACCATTTTGGGCAAGGACGGGATCACGCCTGAAATGCTTAAACAGCAGCAGGAACGGGTGCAGTTCATCGAGCGCTTGATGCAGGTGACAACGAAGGATGTCCGCTCGGAGTTGATCAAGCAGAACGCCAGGATCATCGACGAACAGTTCTTCGCGTTGTTCAGCCGCATCGCGCAAAGCGCCATGAGCGGCGGACAGGAACCGGTCGCGCGCGTACTGATCGACATCCAGACCCAACTGCTCGAAGAGACCGAATACGGCCGTCAATTGAAGGAATCCGTTGGCGAGTTGGAAGCCGCGCAAAAGGTCCTCCAGGATGCAGGCAAGGAACTTACCCGCGAAAAACTGCTGGACTTCGTGCTCGAATCAACAAGCGATGCGCGAGTCCGCGCTTATGTTTCGCTGGCGCGCGGCGGCATGGACTACGTCTTCTTCCAGACCTTGAGCGAGCGCATCGACAAGGTGACCGGAGACGAAAAGACAAGATTGGAAGGCATCCGCGAAAAGCTGTTGAAATATGTGGATGAGATGGATAAGCAGCTCGAAGCGCGTTATAAGCAGTCACAGGAATTCATCGAAACTTTGCTGGCACAGGATGACATCGAGAAAGCCGTGACCGACAACCTCGAAAACTTCACCCAGGATTCTGTGGATATCGCCAATCAACTGCTGCGGAAAGCCTCTGAGACGAACGACTATGCCCGTATGGGAAAACTGCAAAAAATGATGCAGGTCCTGCAAGCCGCAAGCGCTCCGCCGGAGATCAGCTTCATCGAGCAGTTGATCCAACTGCCAGATGCCGCGACCATCGAGTCCGCGCTTACGCAGAACGAGGCAATGGTTACCCAGCAATTGCTGGATACGCTGACAGGCTTGACCACTCAAATGGAATCGCAGGGAGATAATCCCGAAGCGAAGGCGATGGGCGAGAAATTGGGCGAGATCTACAAGGTGGCGCTAAAGATCTCGATGAAGAAGAATATGAGCTAAAAAGAGAAGGTCACCTCAAAAGTGACCTTCTCTTTTTACTTCAGTCCTTCAAACAAGTCCGTTTCCAAATCCCTGCCCCCATTCACTACACTAAACGACCTGAAAAACGTTCCTTGCATTGCCAGCACAGCGGATGCAGCGTCGGGATGCATTTTGGCGAGCGCACCCAATGTGGGTAATTGACTTTGGTGGCACATGATCGCCCGCCAGGCAGTGGGACAATGCTCTGCCGTGTCGATGCGGGTGGTGATCATCCACTCTTTCCACGGAGATTCGCCGCGGATCTGGTCATCCACCGGGAAGGTCATATCGCCCATGAACGGCGTAATGAGATTGACGAACGTTTCGCTATCCACCATGTAGTAAAGTTTTGAAACGCGGTGCGAAGGGAGGTTCTCCGGGTCGATGTACCCGGCATCCGCGGCGCAGACGATGGCGGCGTTGGTGAATTGTCCGATGGCGATATGGTCGGGATGACCATAATTCCCATCGTGCGGGAACGTGACAACCACCTGCGGTTGAATGCGGCGGATGTGAGTGACGATCTTTTCGATGGCGTTGGCATGATCGGCTTTATCCACGTCCCCGTCGATGTAGCCGAGGAAGGAGAGGCTGGTCATGCCTAGTTCTCTGACCGCGTTCTCCAACTCGGCGGTGCGGACCTGGCCGAGTCGCTCAAAGCCTGGATTCTCTTCCTCGGGACCGAACCAGCCCCGCTCCCCGCGTGAGGCGCAGACGAGATGCGTCTCCACTCCATCGGCGGCATACTTCGCGAGAGTCCCACCCATTCCCATGGATTCATCATCCGGGTGAGCAAATACGGCAAGCAGTTTCAGCGTTTTCATAGGCATCGGGGAAATTGGAATTATCGAATTGAGGATTTCTTGAGAGTTTCAGGTGCAATGTTGTACGCTTTGGCAAATCCCGCCACGTACCGTCCGCCTTTGGGGACAATGCGCCAGAAATTAAAGTCGCCAAGCCCGAATACTTTTTCCGATTCAGGGAAACGCGCCAGATAGCTCGCTTTGAGCGGTGTATAGCCCGGCTCCCCCGTTTCGATCAGCTCCGCATTGCCGCGGATGGATACGCGCGCAAGCGTTTGCGGATCGGGTCGTCCATCGTCGGTCTCACAGATCAACAGGCTGACCCGTTTATCCTTTTGCATATCCAACGTGTGCTGGGCAAGGCGGCTGACAAAAATATAGAACGCGGAAAAATCATCGGCAGCAATATATGCCACCATGGAAACGCGCGGCATCTCGTCACGCATGGTTCCGAGGGTCGCGATGCGCGTATTGCGGATCAGTTGAGCAAGGACTTTTTCTGATTGAGCATCCATACCTGTCATTCACCCATCACTGGATTATCCAACTGCAATCCATGCCCACGCACTGTGTTGATGTATTGATGGCTCGGATCGAGAACAGCCAGCCGGTCACGCAGGCGGCGGATCAGGGCATCCAAAGCCTGATCGGAGACGCCCGCCATTTGCTCCTCGCCCCACACGACCGAAACAAGGTCACTGCGGGTCACGACCTGACCCTGACGCTCATACAACATCCAAAGCAGTTTGAACTGCTGGGCGGATAAGGGCGGCGCAAGCTGCTGCTGGTTGACCCACACCTGACGCGATTTTTGATCCATCAACAAACGACCCGAGCGGATTCCGCCTTCGGCAAGCGGCATGGTCGCATCGGATGTGAGAAAAACGAATTGCTGTGCAAGCGCGATCCCAAGCAGGTCACCATCTTGCAGCATGATCGGAGTCGTTAGTTCCGTGCCGTTATGGTTGGTGCCATTCTTGCTTCCAAGGTCTTCAATCGTCACACCTTCGGGGGTTGGGATGATCCGCGCATGGAAACGGGAAACCTGACGATCCGGAAGGGAAATATCACAAGTCGGGTCACGACCTATCATCAAGGCGTGATCCAGCGCCCAACGTTGACCCTTGAGCGGACCTTCTTGCGCGACAAGAATGGGATAATCACCGTCGTTTTCCATAGTTTCCTCAAATATCAATTTTGAAATCATTCAGGGTCTAAACCTCGTCCCGCACATCATGTTCCACAGCACGAAAGGCGTTTATAATATAGCAGAAAAGTGGATTTCTGTGCATAATTAAATTGTAATAGTAAACATCTCTGTTTACAAAGTGATACACGCCGAAAATATCACTGCTTCACAGAGGTCCACCCGCAGGAAAACATAGGAGAAGATTTGCCCCATTCGTTAGAGAACGGGGAGACCCTGCGTGACCGCTATAAGATCCGTGAGCTGATTGGGCAGGGTGGAACCGGCAATATTTATCTTGCCGAAGATACCCGCTTGCAGGGACGCCTTTGCGCGCTCAAGGAAGTGGAACACAACCAGGTTCTCCCAAATGAACTTTTGAATCAGGCGCGCGAACAATTCTTTCGCGAAGCCTCTGTTCTTGCGCGCCTCGACCACCCCAACCTGCCAAAAGTCTCCGATTACTTTTCGATCCTGACCCGCGACTACCTTGTCATGGATTTTGTACCCGGCAAGGATATGCGCCAATTGATGCAAGACGCCCGCCGGCATCAGACCTTCCTTTCTGAAAAAGAGGTCATGCGCTGGGCAATGCAAATTGCCGATGCGTTGAATTATCTTCACCATCAAGACCCGCCCATCATTCATCGCGATATCAAGCCCAGCAACATCAAGATCACCCCGAGCGGACTGGTCAAACTGGTGGATTTCGGTCTGGTAAAGATCATGGCGCCGGATGAAGTGACGATCACGGTCATCCACGGTCAGGGGACCGCGCTGTACACACCGTTGGAACAATACGGCGGTGATGACACCCATACTGATGCGCGAGCTGATATTTTCTCCTTCGGCGCAACGCTCTACCATTTATTGACGAATGAGCCGCCTGCAGAAGTACGCAAGCGCTTCTTAAATCCCCGCAGCCTGGTGCCGCCCAGGGATATAAATCCACACCTCAGCCTTCAGATGGAAAAGGCGACCTTATGGGCAATGGCACTCCACCCGGATGACCGCCCCACCAACGTGATGATCTTCCGCGACGCGCTGATCGGAAAAAGGGACACGCCGCAGATCGCACCCGCAGACCGGTTCGGATTCGAACTGCCGCAGTTCAATATCGTCACACCGGAACAAGTGGCGGGATACGTCGCCGCCGGTCTATTCCTGGTTGGGCTGGTCACAACCCTTTTGCGATAATTGTTATTCGGTTTGGGTTTTTGCTTTTTCAAGCAGTCTGCAAAATGAACACAACCCCGGCGCGGATGTGGCTTGTCCGCATTGCAAACAGGCATGCAGATGCTCTTTACCCGGTGATTCTTCCAGAAATAGATCCCCGCTGCGTTTCGCATCCAAAAACCTGACATAAAATGTCAGCTTGGTCCCGGGACGCGATGTCTCCAATTGATTCAGCGCTTCCTTATAGTAGATCTGCTGTGACCCCTCTGCAAACGGACATTCTTCGTAGATGTATTCGATCCCACGCGCCAGAGCGTAGGCGGTCATCTCGCGTTCATAGAAACGGCACAACGGCTTGACCTTGCGCGCCAAGCCATCCGAAGCAGGCAGGACGGGACCCTGACGAAGCAAATAATCACTGGACCATTGCATGGTGTTCCCGAACAAGACAGCCGCCTCGTCATCGAGATTATGCCCGGTGGCGAGAACGTCATACCCGAGGTCGCGCGCGATGCGGTTCATCTCATGGCGTTTTGCCAACCCACAAACGGCGCATGGCTTCCCATGTCCACGGTGGCTGATCTGCGCCAGCATCGGAATGGACTGTCCATATTCCTTTTCGATATCGACAACATGCAATTTTAGCCCATGCTCCTGCGCGAACTTTTCTGTCAAGCGTTGGGATTCGTGAGAGTACTCGATGCCCCCATCGATGCCAAGACCGAGATAGAGACCGTCAGCCTGATAGCCGAGCCGCGCAAGAATATCCCAGAGGGAAAGCGAATCCTTGCCGCCCGAAACCGCCACGAGGATCTTTTCGTCGAGGGTGAACATATGATATTTCTTGATGAAGCGTTCGGTCTGTTCGGGGATCCATTCAAGAAAATGTTCCTTGCACAATGCCAGCCTGTGCTGGCGCATGTTGACGGAGGCTTTGCCGCCACATTTTCTGCATTTCATATCAGCCGCCTGAGATCACAGCGATCAGCTTGATGGTTTCCCCGTCTTTGAGGATCTCATCCTCCGTGATCAACTCACCGTCATGGGTGGCGATGACCGACTCGGGCACGATGCCGCATTTCTTCAACGAATCAAGCAGGGTCATGCCCGGTTTCACTTCATATTCTTTGTTGCGTAAGACCAATTTCGCGGTCATGGAACTCCTAAGGAATTTTTATTCTACCACGCAGATTCTCGTACTTGACATTCACCTGTGCTTGTCTTAGCATATCCTTATGCGCATCGGTATGATGGTCGACAGCTACAAACCGTATATCAGCGGGATCACCAATTACGTCGAGACCAACAAGCAATATCTCGAAAAAGCGGGTCACGATGTTTTCGTCTTCACGTTCGGCGACCTTGACCACATTGACAACGAAAAGAATATCATTCGCAGCCCCGGCGTGCCGCTGGCGGATACAGGATTTTATCTTTCCATGCGCTATTCGCGTCAGGCAAAGAAGCTCCTGCAAACGATGGACCTGGTCCATGTCCACCACCCTTTCCTGAGCGGACGGCTGGCATTGCGGTATTGCCGTCCCCTGCGAATTCCGATCGTTTACACCAATCATTCGCGTTACGATCTGTATGCGCAAGCCTACCTGCCGATGATGCCGGAGGAGGTCAGCCTTGGGCTGCTTCAATCCTACATGCCGCCGTTCTGCAAGGCGGTGGACCTTGTCATTACTCCATCACACGGCATGGAAGGTGTCTTGCGCGACCTGAAAGTGGAAGCCAGGATCGAGACCGTGCCGAACGGTGTAGACCTTAAGAATTTCCAATCCGCAGAACCGCTCCCGCGTGAACAGTTCGGATACCATGCAGATGACGTTCTCCTCATATACGCGGGTCGCATAGCGCTTGAAAAGAACATTCCCTTCTTATTGGAATCATTCGCCGGGATCGCAAAAGCCATTCCCAATGTTTACCTGCTTCTCATCGGCGGCGGCGTGCAGCCCTTCGAAGAAGAGATCCGCTCGCTTGTTGAAACGATGAACCTCAACAGTCGTGTTCACATGACCGGCAGGATCGAATACGATCAGCTCCCCGCGTTCCTTGCCATGTGCGATATTTTTGTCACGGCATCTGTGACGGAAGTCCACCCGCTTTCCGTGATCGAGGCGATGGGCGCAGGTCTGCCCATTATGGGAATAGAATCTGTCGGGGTCGGGGATACTGTCGAAGATGGCGTGACCGGTTTCTTATCTACAGAGAATCTGCCTGCCTTCACAGCCAAACTTACCCGCCTCTGCCTTGACCTGGACCTGCGCCGGCAAATGAGCCTTTCCGCCCGTTCAGCATCGACGGTCTACTCCATCGAACGCACCACCGGAATTATGCTCAAGCATTACGAAATGCTGGTCAACGATTCGCGGTTGCAAAAAAGCAGTTGGAGAACGCGTCTGCGCAGCATTCTGGAACGATTCCTTTCATGACCCATCACAACCAAAGGATCGGCGCATGGGGCGAAGAGATCGCTGCCGCATGGCTCGCGAAGCGTGGACACGAGATCCTCGCCCGCAACGTCCGCACGCCGTATGGTGAGATCGATATCATCGCCCGTCAGGGAGAAGTCACCGTCTTCGTCGAAGTCAAGACCCTCACATCCAGCAAAAACCTGCTCCCCGAACATCAAATCACCAATCGCAAACGCGAGCACATGCTCAATACCGCCCAGCACTATGCCGCGGAACATGCCATTGACCGCTGGCAGATCGATGTTATTGCCATCGAAGGGAAACCGGGGGGCACACCGCAGGTCACTCACTTCGAAAACGCCGTGTAACTCTCAGCGTATCCACACCACAGCCCTTTCGTTTATAATTAATCCATTCATAAATAACTAACACAGACTTGGACACAAGTCCTGTACATCCATGTAACAACAAGGAGACAGTTATGGCAAACGTCATCGGACCCGATGTTAGTTTTTATCAAGATGACCCGGAGACCCCCCAGGGCATTGACTTCATAAAAATGCGCACTTATGCGGGGTATGTGGTCGTCCGCGCCGGTCAAAACCTTTGGGGAGACCGTGATTTCAAAGTCAATTGGCGCGAATCAAAGCTGGCAGGCATGCCGCGCGGTTCCTACTGGTTTTACGACAGCCGGATAGACCCGAAAAAACAAGCCGAAAAATGGGTATCCATGTTCGAAGGCGACTACGGCGAACTGCCACTGTTCGGGGATTTCGAAGATGCCTACAACGGTCCCTATAAAGGCTGGAAACATTGGTACAACTTCCTTGAACGCGTCAAAGAACTCATCCCGCAGGGTAAGGAGATCGGCGTCTACACCGGATACTATTACTGGAAAGAGAACACGGTCGCTGCCGGGATCTCCAACGCCTCGCTGAATTATTTCAAACAATATCCGCTTTGGATCGCCAACTACGGCGTTGCCACTCCGCTCGTCCCAAAACCGTGGGATACCTGGACCTTCTGGCAATTCACCGACAACGGCGATGGCAGTATTTACGGCGTGGAGAGCCTGAACATCGACTTGAACTATTTCAACGGCAAGCCGGAGGCATTCCGAGAACGCTTTGGCTTGAAGGACATCCCAATTCCCGACCCGTTGCCACCCAGCAAATTCCTGCGGGTGACCGTCCCATCCCTAAAAGTCCGCGAAGGACCAGGGTTATCCTATTCTCAACTCGGCAGTATTCTGCTGAATGAAGTTGTGGAAGAAATAGATTCCAACGCTGATAAGACCTGGCTGAAGATCAAGAAACAGGATGACAGCCTGAGCGGCTGGAGTTTTGCGGCTTATCTTCAACGCCTGAGCGCGCCATCACCCGACCCGACGCCTGACCCTGAACCCGAGCCTGAGCCAGAACCGACACCGACCGGAAAACTGCATCGCGTCACCACTGCATCCCTGCGTGTGCGCGAAGGACCGAGTACAACCTTTAGCCAGATAGGGAGCATCGTTCTAAATGAAGTCGTGGAAGAGATCGGCGCCAATGCGGACCGGTCATGGCTGCAAGTTCGCAAAACGGATGGAAGCCTGACCGGATGGAGCACTGCCGAATTTCTTGAACCCGTCACCTCCCCAACACCCGAGCCTGAGCCAACCCCGCCGCCTGAGGACGAGGATGAGAATTGGTATCGGGTCACAGCTTCCTCCCTAAAAGTCCGCGAGGGACCCGGGTTGGATTTTGACTCGATCGGGCTGGTTTACTTTGGCGAGCTTGTGGAAAAGATCGACGCGACCATGGATGGTTCGTGGCTGAAGATCAAAAAACAAGATGGGAGTCTCTCCGGTTGGAGTTCCAGCGAATATCTGATCAGTGTACATTCCCCTGCCCCCGAAGAACCGCCTGCCACAACTCCGGTCCCCGAACACGCAGATAAGAACTGGTATCGGGTCAATACGACTACCTTGAACGTTCGTGAAGCGCCGAACCCAACCAGTAAGATCATCGCCAAGGTCTACAAGAACGACACAATTCCTGCAGTGGACGATACTTCAAATTCCCATTGGGCGCAGATCCAAAAACTTGACGGACTGACCGGCTGGTGTACCAAAGATTATCTGGTCAAGCTCACAACCGCCAGCAGACCGACATCCGTCACACAGAACCTGTTCACCGGAGTGACCTACCTGCGGAAGGATCTGACCAGCCCGCGCCCGATCGTGGTGCATGTAATGGCGATCGACCTGCAAACCGCAAAGTTGGAATTCCTCGTCACTCCTTCGCCCAACAACACGGATATCGTCTGCACGCGCACGACCTCCTCGTTTCTCGAAGAATTCAAATTGCAGGCGGCGATCAACGGCGGATATTTCAGCTATCTCGACCCATCATACGACCCCGACACTCTTTGTCCAAATGGCGGCGAACCGGTGCGGATCAGTGACTATGCCGCCTCGCGTGGAAAGATCTACTCTCCAAAGAAGACCGCTCAGCCGGTGATCTATATTGGTCAGAAGAACCAGGTGACCTTCAACAAGGAATCAGGAAGAATCTTCAATGCCGTGTCAGGCGATCGCTTGGTGGTCGTGGACGGCAAAGTAGTTAAGAATCTCGCTGCGCAGGCGCCTAATCCCCGCACCGCCATCGGGTTGAACCGAAACGGACGCTGGCTCACGTTGATGGTCGTTGACGGACGTCAGCCGGGTTACAGTGAAGGTGTGACCTTCCCCGAACTGGCAGAACTGCTCATCTCCTACGGTGCGCACACCGGCGCAAACATGGATGGCGGCGGATCATCCGCCATGTCGATCCGCGGATTTGATGGTGAAGCGCGAGTCCTCAATTCCCCCATTGATCTGGCTCGCCCGGGCAAGGAACGCCGCGTCGCCAATCACCTAGGCTTGCTTATCAAACCATAAACAACCAGTTAAAACGAAAAGCAGCCCAGTGTAAACCGGGCTGCTTTTCGTTTTACTACTCTGATACCAGCAGGAACTTCGCCAGTTTCCCGTGCAACTGAACGACACCCCGGGCAATGTTCATGAAGGTCGTCCACAAGAGGAAACCGCCGAGCATCCAGATCGGATACGTCCATGCCGGGAAAATATATCGCATACTTCCAATGTACATCCCCTGGTCGAAAAACTCCTGCAAGAACGGGAATGCGATAGCCGAAAGCGAGAAGCTCAACACAACCACTAGCACAATAAAATAAGCCGTGCCAAGGACGAATTGCAGGATCATGTAGACCAGCATCAGCCAGGTGGCTTTATCGGTGACAAGCGCCTTGAGGCGGTCCACCCACTTCATGCCCTGGTGAGAGAACAGTGGACGTCGCGGCATCCGCACACCGATCAGCGCCTCGACCAGGCGCCCTTCGAGTAAAGCCAGTCCGCGTACGGAGAGCAGGAATAAAAGCGCCAGCGGGAAACCGAAGATGAAGATCAGGAACGAGACCGAGATCGAGATCCCCGTCACTGCCCAGGTGAAATAGAAAACGCCGGTGATGAAAGCGATCAACATATAAAGCAATGCGCCCCAGGCACGCGGATCTGCGTACACGCCAAAGAAACGACCGAGCGCAGAACCCGATTGACCCGTCTGCTTCAACACAGGGGATGTGCGGCGTTCCACTTCCTTGTATGCGGAGGCGGTCTCTTCGGGCGTACCATATTCTTCGATGACAGCACCCAGCAGATCCGCATCACTCGTGCCCGATTGCGTATTTCTCGCCGTCTCCATGGCATTGGACAGGTGCTCACGCGCATCCGCCAGCGCATCCTGCACCAGCGCGGAATCGGCATCCTTCATCTCGGTTTTCAAAGCGTCAAGATATTCTTCGATTGTCTTATACATGTCGTCATCCTTTCAAAATCGCATCGACGAATTTCTTCGTCTGCTTCCACATATCGGACCATTCATCCAGTGCGGCGTTCCCGTCTTTTGTGATCTTATAATACCGCCGCGGCGGACCGGAAACCGAGGGCTCCACGGTACTTTCCAGTAAACCGTTCTCTTCCAAAGAACGCAGCACAGGATACAACGCCCCCTGCTTCATCATGGGTACTTCGGGCCCGCTATCTTCAAGCATTTTTGCGATCTGATACCCGTACATGGGCTCATCGCTGCGGCTTAGAACACTCAAAAGCACCAGCGAGGAGGTTCCTGCATTGAGTTCTTTTTGGAATTTTTTTGTATGCGCCAAAAGGTCAGTCATCCTTGCTCCTTTCAGTAGTATCAATTTTTCACTACTAATAAATCAATATTAGTACGGATTTGTTAGTATGTCAAGGGTGTTAATAGAAGATCAGCCCCGCAAAATGGGGCTGATCGCAAATCGAGATATTCAGGGTTTACAGCCGACGGCTACCGATTCCCATACGCCACCTTCGGCAGGGTTTGCAAATACAGCCAGACCGCTTTCAACTCATCATCGCTCATGAATTTATACGAATTCCACGGCATGTACTCGGAACGAAGTTCCACGCCTGTCGGGGTCATACCTGTCCGCAAGGCAGTGATGAAATCCTGCTCAGACCATGTGGGAAGAACAGACCCGTCGCCAAGCGTCAGGTTTGGGGCTGGGGGCCAGCTCGAAGGAAAACCAGGAATGACGCCGCCTGACATTGTCATGCCGTGACAGACATGACAAGACTGCGTCAGATAGGCACCATATTCGGGTGTAGCCCCAACTTCGGGCGTGATCGGACGCGCATCGTTGTGCGGGATCAATTCTGCCGGGATAAAGGTTATATCCTTCACCAACGTCATCACCATCCTGCCTGTGAATGAAATGGAACTTGCAGGTAATTCATTATCCGCAAGCGGGACGCTTTTGATGTAGGCAATCACATCACCCAGATCATCATCGCTCAAGTAATAGAACTCGGTTGAAGGCATGAACAGATGACCCGTGCCATCAGTGCGGACACCATGACGGATGGCGCGCACCCAATCGGCGTCTGTCAGCCCGCCTCCGACTCCGCCTTTGCCGGTGGTGAGATTCGTTGAGATGACCTTCCCGATCGCTGGGTCATCGAGATACACCTTGCCTTCCAAGTTTTCTCCGTGGCAGGCTTCGCACCCGCGGAACTGAAAGATATGCTTTCCGTTCGCGATCGACGCCAAATCGGATGGAATGGCGACCGACTCTTCTGGAAGCTCATACACGCGCGTCAGTCTCGATTGGCTGAGAACATAAATAGCGATGGACGCAATGACGATCACCCCCACCAGCACGCCGAACAAGATTCCCACCCATTTCAGAACCTTCTTCATTTTGCTCTCCTCTTTTTTTCAACTGGATGATATAGAAAATCAATCCCGCCTCACGACGGGACTGATTTGTTTGCCTTTCGGGTTCTGGCTATTTATCCTGGATCTCTGCCGCTCTCAGGGTGTTCGCCATAAGCATTGCAATGGTCATCGGACCCACACCTCCGGGGACGGGGGTGATGAACCCGGCAACCTCTTTGGCTTCCTCAAAGTTGACATCGCCTACCAGTTTCTGGCGCGGCTTGCCGGTCTTCTGGCTGATGACAGGTGTGCCGTCCTCGTTCAACATTGGGATGCCGTTGATGCCAACATCAATGACCGCCGCGCCGGGCTTAATCCAACTGCCGCGCACCATTTCGGCGCGACCGATGGCAGCGATGATAATGTCCGCGTCGCGCATGACCGCGGGGATATCCTTCGTCTTCGAGTGGACAACGGTCACCGTGGCGTTCTCCTTGATGAGCAACAATGCGGCAGGCATGCCCACAATATTCGAGCGACCCAATACCACAGCATTCGCACCTGCGATCTTCACGCCTGCTTCCTTGAGCAGGTAAATGCATCCATACGGTGTACACGGCACGAATAAAGGTTCACGTCCCTTTTGCGCCAAACGACCGAGGTTGATCGGCGAGAACCCATCCACATCCTTCTCGATGCTGATGAGCTGTAAGACACGCTCTTCATCCAGGTGATCGGGCAGGGGCAATTGAACGAGGATGCCGTTCACTTTGGGATCGGCGTTCAATTCTTTGATCAGTTTTTCAAGGTCTTCCTGGGTAATATCCGCAGCCACAGGGTGATGGAAAGATGTCATCCCCAATTCGGCGCATGCCTTCTGCTTCATGCTGACATAGGCGGCAGAGTCGATACGGGCTCCAACCAATACGGTCGCCAACCCCGGCTGGGACTTTCCCTCCGCGAGTCTTTTGGCAACTTTCTCTTTAACACCGTCACGAACTTTTTGCGCGATCGCAGTACCGTCGATCAATTGAGCCGTCATGGCTTGCTCCTTATTTTTTTGGAATCGCTCCGATGAATTGCAACATCGAAATTATACAATCACCTCTTCTCTTTCAAAAAGTGACATTTGTAACGAAGGAGACCGTTCTCAGCCAAACTCACCACCTGTTTGAACAACTTTCCCCCAAATGCGCGAAAGCAATTCACTTTATCACTGGTTGACGCCGGTCAATTCTCCATTAAACACCCCATTTTTAACCTGAACCAACTTGACTTCATCCACTTGATTCCAGCGGGGCGACGGGGCGACTGCGCTGACCCGGAGATAATTACCCGTCCAGCCTTCCATGCGCCAACCGTATTCGCCGTACTCGGTGGTGGATTCCCACAAGACGGGCATCGACAGTCCGACGAAACGCGCGCGATACGCCGCACCTGACTCTTCAATGACATCCTGCAACATGTGGTTGCGCATCTTGCGCACCTCTGGCTTGACCTGTCCCCTCATCTTTGCCGCCCCGGTACCGGGACGCGGCGAATACGAGAAGACATGCCCGCTGGAGAAATCCATCTCTTTGACGAAGGCGAGTGTCTCTGCAAACTCATCTTCGGTCTCACCTGGAAAACCGGCAATGATATCCGTGGTGATGGCAACATCAGGCATGGCGGCGCGGGCGGCTTGCACCAACTCGCGGAAGGATTCCGGCGTGGTCTTGCGCGCCATCCGTTTGAGGGTAGATTCGCTTCCAGACTGAAGCGGCAGGTGTAGGTGCGGCATGAGCCGCTTATCCGCCCAAAGAGAAAAAAAGTCTGCATCCAGATCCCACGGCTCAAGGGAGGATAATCGCAGACGCTTGACATCCGTTTCGCGCAGAATGGCTTTGACCAGATCGCGCAGATGAACATTCATCTCCTGCCCCCATGAGCCAAGATGCACACCGGTAAGGACGATCTCCTTCGACTCACCCGCCAACGCGGAATTGATATCCGCGATGACATCCGCCAGCGGACGTGAGCGCCCGTCACCGCGAGCAATGGTGGTGACACAAAACGTACAGCGATTGTCGCAGCCATCCTGCACTTTGATGAAGGCACGTGTACGGCGATGCAGGCCGGGAATAGGGACACGGTCGAAGGGTTCGAGGTCGAAGGTTGAAGGCTCAAGGTTTAAGGTTTGAAGGACCAGGACATCTTTTTTATCATTCGTGACAACATGCTTAACGTTGGGAAGTGCGGCAGCTTCTTTTGGCTGAAGTGTGGTCCAACAGCCGGTGGCGACGATTTCATTTACACCGGCGCGGGCGATGGTGCGAATTTTCCCCCGCGAATCGGATGCCGCCTGCGTGGTAACAGCACACGTGTTGACCACCGCCATATCCGCATGCTCGGCGCTGGAAATGATCTCATGCCCCGCTGCGCGAAACTGCCGCGCCATGGCTTCTATCTCCGCCTGATTGAGGCGGCAACCGATGGTATCGAGAAATATTTTCATAATAGCAGTAGCTAGTACATTGCTAAGTTGAATATTTTAGGTAGATTATACTTGGCGAATGACCA
>CAYJPO010000011.1:29996-67043 GCA_964372045.1 uncultured Anaerolinea sp. | reverse complement strand
GAGATGAGGAAATTATAGCACCTACATCAATGAGTTGCAAGCGCTTAAGTACTAGTTCTTTTCTTCAAGTATACGATTTTGCAAGTCCAGGAACTTGCGATAGAAACCATCCCTGCCAGCGAGCTCGGTATGCGTGCCGCGTTCGATAATGCTACCATGATTTATCACGAGAATTTCATCCACATTTTCCAAGCCGATCAGACGATGCGTAATGAGTAATGAGGTCTTTTGTTTCATCACTTTAAACAGCGTTTCCAAAACCTGCTGTTCTGTGAGCGGGTCGAGGTTGGCGGTGGGTTCATCGAGGATCAAGATCGGCGCATCTTTGATGAGCGCGCGCGCAATCGCCAGCCGTTGGCGTTCACCGCCGGAGAGTCGCAATCCCTGCTCGCCGATCAGCGTGTCGTAGCCTTTCGGCAGACTTAGGATGAAGTCATGAATTTGCGCAGATTTACACGCCGCTTCCACTTCTTCGCGTGTGACTTTCTTGCGGGCAAAGCGCAGATTTTCATAAATGGATGTGTTGAAGAAATACGTGTTTTGGGATACGTACCCGCATCTCGCGCGGACCTCGTCCTGATTCAGCGCTTTGAGTGATTCTCCACCGAGAGCGATGTCTCCAACTTTGTAATCCCAAAATCGCAGCAGGAGATTGGCGATGGTGCTCTTTCCCGCTCCACTCGGACCGACAATAGCTATTGAAGTCGAAGGTCGAAGGTCGAAGGTCAGGTTTTGCAGCGCGGGGGTAGTTTGAGTGGGATAGGTGAAAGAGAGATTGGTAATTAGTAACTGGTAATTTGTGTTTCCTGACTGCCCACTGTTCACTGTCCACTGTTCACTGATTTCCGGCTCCGTATCCACAACTTCAAACAATCTTCTTGCCGCTTCACGGGCGGAATTCCACATTTGTGCGGCGAGGGGCAGCGGGATGACGGCTTCGAAGGAGGCGAGGGTGAGCAGGGTCAATGAAGCAAGCATGGGACCAGGCAGATTCCCGTTGATGACCTGCGGGATGGTGAAGTAAAGCACCGCCCATGTGCCCAGGTTGGTGAGCAGGGTGCCAAGTGCAGAATGAATGCCCGTCACACGCGCCATGCGGCGTTGGGCGTTGCCGTAGTCGTCTGCGGTGGCTGCGACCTGCGCGAGGCGTTCGTCGGCGCGTCCGTAGGCGATGAGGTCTGCCATGCCTTGAATACCGTCCACGAGATTGGTTTGCAAGTCGGCACGCAGGGAGATGGTCTGCTCGGCGAATGTGCGGCTCGTGGTCTGCGCGAGGATGGGCAGGAACAAACCGAGGCTGAGATAAAAGATCAGGAAGACAGGAGCAAGCAGCGGGTAGAAAGAAGCGAGAAAAATGGCGGTGAACGTTCCAACGACGATGGCGGTCAACGGGGGCGAAACGACGCGGACGTAGAAATTTTCCAGCGTTTCCACATCACCGATAATGCGGGCAAGCAAATCGCCAGCGCGGAAATTCATCAGGCGGGCGGGGGCGAGGGGTTCGAGTTTTTCGTAGAACCACAGACGCAGTTTGGCAAGCAGGCGGAAGGTAACGTCGTGCGAGACAAGGCGTTCGAGGTAGCGGAAGATGGCGCGGGTGATGCCGAAGAAGCGTGTGCCGACGGTGGAGACGCCAAGGTCTGCGACGGAGACTGCGATGGCGGCGGTGGAGATGAGCCAGGCGGAGGTGCCCATGAGCGCCACGCTGGCAAGGATGGTGATGGAACTTAGAAAAACAGAGAGTGCCACGCGATGCCAGTTGCCTTTTAAGAACTTCAGAAGGCGGAAAGCAGTAGGCAGATGGGGTGTTTGGGGTTGCACAGGTGACTTTTGAATTTGGTCAAAGGTCAAAGGTCGAAGGTCGGGGAGTTCAATGGGTAGGTTTTCGACCTTCGACTTTCGACTTTCGACTTGTTTGTACGCTTTCACCATGCTCGCATACATGCCGTTGCTCGTAAGTAGTTCGCGGTGCGTGCCTTGTTCGATGACCCTGCCTTCGTCAAGGACGATGATGGTATCGGCTTGGAAGATGGTGTTGAGGCGGTGGGCGATGGTGATGGTGGTACGCCCATGAATCAACTCGCGGGTGGATTCTTCGAGCAGGGATTCGGTCTCGGGGTCGAGCGCGGAGGTGGGTTCGTCTAGGATGAGGATGGGCGCATCTTTTAGGAAAGCGCGGGCGAGGGCGAGGCGTTGGGCTTGTCCGCTGGAGAGGCGGGCGCCGCTTTCACCGACGATGGTTTCGTATTTTTCGGGCAGTGAGTCGATGAACTCATGCAGGCGCGCGGCTTTGGCGGCTTGGATGACTTCTTCGTGAGTCGCATCCGCTTTGCCGAGGCGGATGTTTTCGGCGATGGTGGTGTGGAAAAGGTGCGGTTTCTGAGGGACCCAGGCGATGGAAGAACGAAGGTCAAAGGTCAAAGGTCGATGGTCGCCTTGGGTGGGTTGGATGAAGCCGAGGAGGAGTTGGACGAGTGTGGATTTCCCTGCGCCTGTTTTGCCGACGAGGGCGATATGTTGTCCCTGGTTGATCGTCAGGTTGATGTTTTGCAGGGCGGGGGTGGTTTCGTTGGGGTAGGTGAAAGAGATACCTTCGAGTCGAAGAGCCTGCCCGGAGCTTGTCGAAGAGTCAAAGGTCGAAGGTCGTGGAAGTTCTGACTTTTGACTTTCGACTTTTGACTGTGGAATTTCTGTATCCAAAATCTCATAGATCCGCTTTGCCGCGGTCGTACCGTTCATGCCAGCGTGGAATCTTGCTCCGAGCGCGCGCAGGGGCATGTAGAACTCAGGCGCGAGGACGAGCAGAAAGAGCGCGGGTTGGAATTCCATGTTGCGGTAAAGCAGACGGAAACCGATCTCCACGGCGACGATGGCGGTGCTGATGGTGGCGAGCATTTCGAGCGCGAGCGCGGAAAGGAAGGTGATGCGCAGAACGCTCAGGGTGGTGTCGCGGTATTGCTCGGATATTTTGGCGATGGTCTTCGCCTGTCCCTTCGATTGCCCGAAGAGTTTAAGCGTGGGCAGTCCTTGCAGGCTGTCGAGGAAGTGGGCGCTGAGCAGGCGCAGGGTTTCATACTGGCGTTTGGTGACCGCCTCTGCGCCTTTGCCGATGATGATCATGAAGAAGGGAATCAGCGGGGCGGTGATGAGGAAGACCAAGCCAGTGAGCAGGTCGATGGGGAAGACGAAAAATAGGATAGAAAGGGGGACAAGTGCAGTGATGACGAGTTGCGGCAGGTACTGGCTGAAATACGCGTCCAGCGCTTCGATGCCTTCGACGGCGGCGGTGGTCAGTTCACCTGTGCGTTGTCCGCGCGAGAAGGCGGGACCGAGTTTGAGGATGTGGGCGAAGAGCCGTTCGCGCAGGTCGGTTTTGATCTTGACGGCGACGGCGTTGGCGGCGACTTCGTTGAGCCAGGTCATGAAGGCGCGTCCGCTGATGGCGAGGAGAATGAAGACGAGAGGAGAAATGACTTGCGCGTGAGTCTGCTTTTGGAGGAAGACTCCGTCTATGACGCGGCTGAGGAGCCAGGATTGCCAAATGGTCAGGAATCCGGCTAAAAGTCCAGAGAGAACCGTTAAAGTCAGAGAGAGGCGGGTATCGCGGGTGAGGGAGAGGAGTCGGCGGTGCATAAATGCGTCAAAAGTCGAAAGTCGAAGGTTGAATTTTGCAGGTTAAAAAATTGGAAGGTTGTGCGAGTATACCCTTAAGCTCAGGGCAAGCCCTTCAACCTTCCAACTCTCAGATCAACCTATGAGATTGCTTCGGGAGATCACCCTCGCAATGACATTAATAGACGAGGCTCTTCTTGTCGTTGCTGATGCGTTTGCGGAATATGTAGTACGTCCAGCCTTGGTAGGCGAGCACGATGGGGACAAAGATGAGCGCAATGACGGACATGACCGTCAACGTGTACTGCGAGGAGGATGCGTTGGTGATGGTCAGGGAGTAGGCAGGGTTGGTGCTGGAGATCATCACGTTCGGGAAGATCATCGTGAAGAACGTCACCTGGGTCAACACAATGTTGAGCGAGGTCATGATGAATGCCCAGCCTTCCATCTTGTTGTTAAGGAAGTAACCCGTGGCGAGCAACACAGCAACGGCGGCAATGGGGACGATGCCAGGGTTGACGATGCCGCGCGCCCAGAAGCCCGCTGCATAAGTGAAGATGCCGAGGGTGATATACAAAACGGTAGCTGCAATCCAGAGTTTCTTGGCAAAGACATTCACGCGTTCGCGCAGTTCGCCTTCGAGTTTGAGACCGAGGAAGTTCGCGCCATGCAGGAGGAAGATGACAACGGTAGTCACGCCGCCGAGCAAGCCGTAGGGGTTGAGCAGGGTGAAAAGGTTGCCGGTGAACATCATGTTCTCGTCAATGGGTACGCCGCGCGCAAGGTTGGCAAAAGCAGCGCCGAGCAGAACCGAAGCGAGGAATGAGCCGACGGCGATCATCCAGTCGAAGGTGTTACGCCACTTGGGGCTGGCATCCTTGGAGCGGTATTCAAAGGCGATGCCGCGAATGATAAGCCCGACAAGCAGCAGGAACAGCGCAAGATAGAAGCCGCTGAACATGGTGGCGTACCAGTGGGGGAACGCGGCGAAGGTCGCGCCGCCCGCGGTCAGCAGCCAGACTTCATTGCCATCCCATACGGAACCGATGGAGTTGATGATGGCGCGGCGTTCTTCGTCTTTCTTGCCCAGGAAGGGCAGCAACATACCCACACCGAAGTCGAAGCCTTCGAGGAAGTGGAAGCCGATCCAGAGAACGGCGATCAGAATGAACCAAAGGATTTGAAGAAATTCGTAAGACATGGTGTACTCCTAGTCATCCGCGCCGACACGGGCGGGGGCAACATCAACGGATTCGTGCATGGCGGCATCGGGGCCAGCCTTGGCGTACTTGAGCATGAGTTTGACCATTGCAACTGCCAGGGCGCCATAGATGACGGTGTAGCCGATGAGCGAAATCCACAGGTCAACTACGGTCAGATTCGGGGAGATGGCATCCTGCACTTTGAGCAAGCCGTACACAATCCAGGGTTGACGACCCATTTCGGTCAGAATCCAACCGCTGGCGTTGGCGGAGTAGGGCAGGAGCAGTGCGCCGAAGGGCACCAGTTTCATCCATTTTGCGGTTTCATAATTTTTGCTGCGGGTGGCATATAGAAACCAGGCGGAAGCGCCCATCATGATGAGACCAAATGCCATCATGATGCGGAATGTCCAGTAAGTAACGACCATCAGCGGGACGTAGTCGCCAGGACCGTATTGTTGTTCGTAGGTCGCCTGGAGTTCGTTGACTCCTTTGACTTCGCACTCGAAGTTGTTGCAGGCCAGGAAACTCATCACATAGGGAATGCGGATTGACCAGACTTCCTGCTTGCCGCTCAGGTCGCCGATGGTGAGCAGGGAGAACGAAGCGGGCTGTTCGGTCTCCCAGACAGCTTCGAGCGCAGCCAGTTTCATCGGTTGCACTTCCGCCATGTACTGTCCCATGGTGTGACCGCCGAGGAAGACCAGCGTGCTGGCAATCAAGCCGACCAGCGCACCAATCTGAAAAGAGCGCTTGAAGAAATCGAGGTTCTGCTTGCGGACGAGGTGATAGGCGCTGATCGCAATAATCAGGAATGCCGCCATGGCAAGGCCGTCAGCGAGGGTGTGCCAGATGAAGACCCAGGCTTTGGGGTTGCCAATCAGCGCGAAGAAGTTGACCAGTTCCAGGCGTCCGTTGGCTTCGTTGAGGGTGTAGGCGGCGGCGGGAGGAGCCTGCATAAAGCCGTTGGCAATCAAAATCCAGACGGCAGAGAGGTTCGAGCCGATGGCTGCCAGCCAGATGGAGGCGAGATGCACCTTCTGCGGCACTTTGCCTTCGCCGAAAATCCAGATTCCGAGGAAGGTGGATTCCATGAAAAAGGCGAGCAGGGCTTCCACTGCCAGCGGGGCACCAAAGATGTCGCCCACGTAGCGGGAATATTCTGACCAGTTCATGCCGAACTGAAATTCCTGCACAATACCTGTCACAACCCCGATGGCGAAGTTGATCAGAAATAGCTTGCCCCAGAATTTTGTCATCTTGTTCCAGGTCTGGTCGTTGGTCTGGTAGTAGCGGGTCTGGAAGTACGCCACGAACCAGCCCATGCCCAGTGTGAGGGGGACGAAGAGCCAGTGGTAGACGGTCGTTAGACCGAACTGCCACCTTGAGAGAGTGATTGGATCCATATTTTTTCTCCAAAAAGAAATAGGCAAACTTTATCCAAATTGGTTGAAACATTGACCAATTTGGTAAACGATTACTGTTATTGTAAATATTTTGCAGGTGACATGGATGTGCAGAATGTCACAAATCATACTGATTATTGTAATATTTATAAGCGGTCTTGTAAACTATAAGTTTCAAGGACTTATGTTGTCTTATTAAACAAAAAGCACTGGCTTCAACCAGTGCTTTTTGTCGTTATTGTTTTGCTACGAGCGCTTGCTTTGGTACACAGCCGCTAGGATCTTCAGGTTCAAAACAACAAATCGCCAGAGTTGATAAAGTTTGAAGTTCATCCAGAACTTTTCAGCTTTTGAGAATTCTTGTGAGGTTTGCATGTCGGGTCTCCTATTCGGGGATGATCGTCCAGCCGGGGAGGGCTTTGAACTTCCAGATGAAGGTGTGATGCAGCATGAATTTCATCCATGCGCCGCTCACGCCCATTTCGAGATGCGAGGTGAACAGGTCGCGTCCAAACTCATTCTGGAATTTTTTGCGGTCCGGTACCACGGGGTGCATCACGATGATGACAGCGTTGCCATCCCAAAGGGAGTCACCCATGCTGGCAATGCAGGCGGCGACCATCTCGGTCATCGGTTCGGCGTGGGTCATTTCGCCTTTTTCGATCAGGTCGGCAATATTGAGCGCCACCACGCGCCCGATCATGCCGCTGACCATGCCTGTGCGCGGGGGAGCGGGAGCGATGGCGAGGTTGTTCTTGTTGGTGAACGGCTTGGAGATCGGTCCGGGAGGGGCGAAGGCAATGCCTGCGGCGAAGACGTTCTTGTAGGTGGGATTCTGATATCGGGCGGGCCAGGCGTCGGGAGTTTGCGCAAGCTCAGGGTAGGGCAGACCGTATTTCCCATCCACCAGAACGAAACCGGCGGGGTTGACCAGCTTGGCTGAAATATCCTCCCCACCCTTGCCAATGTATTTGAAAGGCTGCCCCTTAAACTGCGGGATGAGCATCGAGAAATCGAAATCAGTGGTGCCTTCCTCACCGGCATAGTTCTGCCAGTGGATCTTGCCATCTTCGACCTTGGTGACGCCGGACTGGACCTGGTAGTGGATGCCGTGATCGTTAAAGACGGATGTGAGGAATTCTTCGCTGCGCATCACATGACCATTGCGCTTGATCTGGACCCCGTTGACTCCGAAGTCGCCGACGGCGGGTTCGTTCGAGAGCCAAAGGATATCGGCTTTGTCGCGCAGTCCCTTTTTGACGAGGTCTTTGTGAACGTTGACGATGTATTCGAACGCCGCGCCTTGACACGTCGCAGCGGGATGACCCGTGCCGATGACGATCTTGACCTGCTCGCCTTTCTTCATGCGGTCGCACAGCGCGAGATACGCATCGCGCGCTTTGATGGCGTGAGGGAGCGAGCAAATGGAATGGGTAAAGCCGTTTTCGGGTCCGAGACCGGGGGTACCGGCAAAGTTAAGCAACGGTCCCGGTGCGACAACGAGGTAATCATAATCAAGACGCACTTCCTTGCCGGAGCCGACCTCTTCGCCCAGCACATACTGGTCGCCTTCTTCCGGGTGGATCTCCTTCGCCGCGGCATGGACGAACTTAACGTTCATGCGATCATAGACGGGTTTCAATTTGAAGATGGTTTGTTCGGGCTTCATGTGCCCGACGCCCACCCAAACCCACGAAGGGACATAGCCGAACACATCGCGGTTACTGATGACCGTGATCTCGTGCTTTTTGCCGATACGGCTGCCCAGATACAACGCTGCGGTATGACCCGCAAACCCTGCCCCAATGACTACAACTTTTGCCATTATTTCTTCCTCCTTGGGAGAACTATAAAATAAAGACAGACGGCATCCTAGTTTGCCGTCCGTCTTTTTGACGAATAAGGTAGAGCAAATTCACACAGGCGAAAAGATGACCCTGCGATGGGGTCGCGGTTTGCGGTGTGAGTGAAGATTGCCGGAGAGACATGGTGAATACTTCCATCCAACATATGATATGGATTTCACGATGCCATCGAACGCTAAAGCGATGGTCATCTCTCGGTATTGGGCTTTATGCTCTTATTAAATTTGATTGCGTCGCTGTGCTTGCTTTATATTCGATCTCTTGCAAAAGTTCAAAAATTAGCAGAGGACTCCGAAAGTTCTACTTTCGGAATTTCCGCCTGAAGCAGAACTTCAGGATTCCAAAGCACGTATGCAAGAGGTCAATTAAAACTAGATCGTTCAATTCGTTACGCTTATTTGGGATTCGGATATGCGGATTCGATACCGGGCGTTTCCACGCCGTCGATGGAACGGGAACCGTACAGCTCGCCGTTGACGGTGACGGTGTACACGCCAGTGCCGGAAATATCCTGGTCGGTACCGGCAAGGCTGCTCCAGGTGAAGGTCAGTTGATTCCCTTCCAGAACGCCCTTGCCTTCCTGAATGCCGCCCGAGACGAGCCATTGCAGGTTGTATTCGTTCGGCTGTTCGCCTGCGGTGATGAAAAGGGAGCCGCCGTATTCCTCGCCAGTGGGGTCGGTGGCGTTGAGCCCATATTCGCCGATGATGCTGGGGACGTTGTCGGTGGGGGCGTCCGAGCCGAGTGGAGCGGGGTCACCCCGGCAGGCGGTGAGGCTGAGGGCGATCAGTGTGAGCAGGATAAAAATTCGTTTCATGGGTCCTCAATATTACAGACGATGGACGATAGACCGTAGATCACGGTCCACCGTATCGTCCACGGTCAATTATTCTTCTTGTTTCATGGTCATCAGGAAGGCGATCAGGTCGTTGATCTGCTCCTCCGTGAGAATATCTCCGAAGTTCTGGATCATCTGCCCGCTGGGGTAGCCGGGGACGATGAAGGCATTCGGTTCGATGATGGATTGGCGCAGGTACTCTTCGGCGGTCAGCCCAGTGACACGGTTACCGGCGCGGTCGGCAATGCCGTAAAAGGATGGACCGATGATCTTTTCATTCTCGGTGAGCGAATGGCAGATGCGGCAGCCAGCGTTCACACCCGCGGCGGTTTCGTAGTAAATGCGCTCGCCTTCTTTGGGGTTAGCAACGTGCATATCTCGGAAGGTGATGGTCAGCGCCTGGCGCGGGTTGAGCGGAATGGTGTCGTCGAACAACACCTGCTCGATGGTCGCATCGGGTCGGTCGTACATTTTGACGGTGATGTGATGTTTGCCAGCGGGCAGTTTGATCTGTTCGTAAATGCGCGCGCCCTGGTTGATGGCATTGTCGGTGGCGGCGTAGGATTTATCGAAGACAAGCGCGCCGTCCACTTCCAGCGTGAGACGAACCGGATGGTCAAGCTCAGGCTCGAGGTCCGCAGGAAGCGGGACGTCGTGGATGGCGTATCCGCTATGATGGGTCATCTGGATCGCAACCACTCCCGCATCCGCATCGAAGAATTGTGTCGGTCTGTCGCTCAGCCAGATCTGGAAGGCTGTGACGATCGCCATGACGACCAGCAGTGGAATGACATAGCGGAGGTGACTCACGTTCGGCTTGAAAGTGAACGTGTCCGGCTCGGATTTTGTTTTGGTCTTGAGCGCCTTTCCGAATTCGGTGGGCGGAACCCAGGCAGTGTGGATGCTGGGGATGAAGTTGGGTTTCAGTTTGGGCAGCCGTTCACCGGTGACGCGCCCGTTCAGCCAGACGTTGCCTTCACGGTTCGCGCAATCTTCTGGCGGACAGCCGATGAATTGAACATCGCTTGCGCCCGCTTCGAGCGCCTGCGCGGCGAGGTTTGGATTCGCCATCGAAATGCAGGTGAGCGGAACGATGTAGGTGTCGGGGTCGTTGAAGTGGTTTCCCACGCCGTGCAGGGCATGACGTTCGCAGGTGAACACAACTTTGACGTTCTTCGTTTCGGCAACTTTGCCGAGGGTCGTCTTCCACATCGGGTCGAGCGGAAGGTCACCGAAGGTCAGGGCGTTATCGGGGCAGCTTCCAATACAAACGCCGCACGCGACGCACAGTTTGGGGTCGATCTCTGCCTGGAATTTTGGACGCGCGCCATCAGTGCGCGGGATCATTTTGATGGCAGTGTAGGGGCAGTCACGTTCGCAGAGGGTACAGCCGTCACAATGCGCGAGATCTACTTTGACTGGGGCGATTTGTTTGGCGCGCGGCATGAGCCACGGCAGGGCAGTGATGACGCCCACGATTAAGAGCAGCACACTCCAAAAGAGGGCTTGCGGTCCGCGCAGGAAGGTGGGCAGATAGAATAAATAGAATAAGTCAATCGGAGCCTGAGCGGGCAGCTCGGTGGCGTTGAGCGGCGGCAGCATACCGATGGGGAAGAGCGCGGCAGCCAACAGGATGATGAAAGTGGAAATGATCATCCAGTAGCGCGGCGGCAGCCATTTGGCGCGGCTCATACGTTTGAGATGCAGCCACAGGAAGTACCCGGTCAGCGCGGAGAGACCGAGGTGCAGCACGATGACGATCATCATGAAGACCCAGCCCGTGCCCGCGGCTTCGCCGGTGATGAAGTCCACGATGAAGGCTTGTCCGCCTTTGAAGTTGCCGAGTACCTTGAACAGGCTTTGGTTCAGGACTTGCGCGCGTTCATCCCAGATCAGCCAATAACCGGTGATGCCGATCACCCAGACGACAACCGCCATGCCAACGCCGGTGATCCAGGCGAGCCAGCGCGGTCCGCGGAAGCGGTCCTGGAAGAAGGTGCGCCAGCCATGCAGGAGCCCAAAGATGACCGCCGCATCGGATGCGTAGCGGTGCATGGCGCGGATGATGCGCCCGACCAGGTTGCCTTCGATGGCGGAGACGGCATGATAGGAAAACGTGAACCCGAACGGGTAGAACATCGTCAGGTAGATGCCTGTCAGCAGGATCACGACCAGCAGGAAGATGGTGATGGTCCCCGTGTGATAAAGCGGATTGAAACGCGGATCGTTGATGAGCCAGTGGATGGGCGCTTCGAGCCGCAGGGAAATTCCCTCAAAGAAATTGAGCAATTTTCGGGACGGCGAATTGAGGCGCGCGTTCCAATCCACGCTGGGGTTTCGTTCGGAAAGGGAATCGGTCAGTTGTTTTTTGTCTGGGGATGTGGTCATGTGCTTGATGATGTGAATAATGATTTCGCTCGAAGCCAACGGATAAAGATGGTCGCACTTGATAAGGGATCGCGAAAATAAAAAGAAGGTGACAGCCACCAGGATGGTGACTGTCACCCGTGTTTCAAACTACCAGACTCGGAAGCCGGGGGAGGTGAGAGAGATGTTTCGGATCAGTTCGAAGAGCATCGGTCCATACATGATGACGACCAGGGCGAGCGTGCCGTAGATCCAGGGAGCCCAGCGGTCGAGCCAGACGGGTCCGAGAGCGGGATCTTGCATGGCTTCGGCGATCGGGACTTCGACTTCCTTCTCGACGGTCTGCTTGCTCAAAGCGGTCATGAGCATGACCGTGAGGTAGAGCGCGCCGCTGACGAAGAGGATGGCGCCGCCGACACCGACCTGGAAGAGGCGGCTGTTCCATTCAGCGGGAACGTAGGGAGCCAAACCAAGCGGTACGCGGCGGGGAGCGCCGAGCAAGCCCAACACGTGCATCGAGTTGGAAAAGATGATCATACCGACGAACCAGACCCATGCCTGGGCAACCGCCAATTGAGGTTTCCAGAGTTTCTTGCCGGTGAGGAAGGGCAGCAGCCAGTAGGAAATGCCCATGAAGGTCAGGGTCACGCCAGTTGCAACGGTGAGGTGGAAGTGACCGGGGACGAAAGCGGTGTTATGCAGAACGAGGTTGACATTGTAGGAAGCATTCGCCAACCCGCCGATGCCGCCGAAGAAGAACAGGATACCAGCCAAAAGCTGGGCGGTGACGGAGGGGTCACTCCAGTTCAACTTGCCGATCCAGGCGAGAGCGCCCTTGCCACCCTGTTTGCGTCCCGCATGTTCGAGGGAGGCGACCACGGTGAAGGCGGTCATCATGGAGGGGAAGAAGACGCCGAAGGTCAGCATCGAGTGGATGAACTTCCAGGCGGGCGGAACGCCGGGGTCCACGTATTGGTGGTGGAAGCCGAGCGGGGTGGAGAGGACCAGGAAGATCCAAAAGGAAAGACGGGCGAGCGAGTCGCTGAACATCTTGCCGTTGCCAGCCTGTTTCGGGAGCATGGCATACCAGGAGATGTAAGCGGGCAGCAGCCAGAAATACACCAACGGGTGACCGGTGAACCAGAAGTAGGTGCGGGCGAGCTGTGGGTCGACACCTTCGAGCAAGCCAAGCGACCAGGGCAGGAGCATGGTCAGGATCTCGGTGGCGATACCCAGCGTGCAGATCTGCCAGAGCAGGGCAGTGATGAGGCTAGCAAAGGCAATGAACGGGGTGCGCTCATTTGCATTTTCCTTGCGCCAGGCAAGGTAGGTTGTGAGCAAGCCCCAGCCTTCGACCCAACTGCCGACCACCACGAGCGTCAAACCGAGGTAGAACGCCCAGTTCGCCTTGAGGGGCGGATAGAAAGTGAAGAGCACAGTCGCTTCGTTGGCAAGGATCGGGATCGCCGCCATCACAACACCGACGACCATGAGCCAGAACCCGACTTTGTTCAAAACGGGATTCTTGAGAGAGCGCTTCAGACCGAAGATCACGTTGAAGGTCAGGAAGCCCATGATGAAGAAGGTCGTCCAGACCAGGGCGTTCAAAACGCCGTGAACGGTGAGACCCTGATAGTAGGACTTGATCAGCGGTTTAATGTAGGGATAGATATCCCAACCCGCGTGTTCGAATGCCTGCAGCGGACCGAAAAGGCTGCCTACAGCCAGGGCAAGGATGGCAACCAGAAGGTGCCAACCGATGAATTTCTTTTCTCCAGCGGATACTTGATATTGATTCATGATTGTTTCTCCTCGCAGATTATGGCGTCACAATGATTGCGCCGTACATGACGCCGTGTCCGCTGCCGCAGTACTCGGTACAAATGTAATTGTATGTACCGGCTTTGTCGAAGGTGATGGTCAGCTTGGAGACCTGTCCGGGGATGACCATGAAATTGGCGTTGGTATCCTGGATCTTGAAACCGTGCTGAACATCAGAAGAGGTTACATAGAAGGACACGGTGGAACCGGCGGGAATGGTCATTTCCTTGGGTAGATATTCCCAGGACGGGATCGCGCGCGCAAGAACATAGGCATCGTACCGACCGGGGGAAACTTCACGCAGACCGGGGTTCGACCAGGGGCTGTTGGGGTCGGTCGCCACGGTGCGGGGATCAACACGCTGTTCGGGCGCAGGGAGCTGAATCTGCATGCCGAACGCCGCAACGCTGACCGCAGTCGCGAACAGAATGAGCATTACGGCGCTGAAGATCATCCAATTGCGTTCGTAGGGATCAACGTGCATTTGCTGTGTGCTCATAGTGTGCCTCCACGTCCGACAAGGATCATATAGATCGTTGCCCAAATTGCGATGAGCGTGATGACAAAGATCGCCAGGACAGCGATCGTGCCGGTTGGGCGAAACTCATCGTCTTCTTTATCTTTCTTCGCCATGGTACATTCTCCTCATAAAAAATGGATTTAGGATTTCTGCCGCATCAGGCGGCGCTGCAAATTGCGGGAGGCGGATTGGGCTTTCGTGGGCTGTTGCAGTTCCACCTCCTTATTGCCTTATCATGTACTTCAGATCATCGGCGATCTCCTGCGAAGTGACGCCGAATGGAAATACCAACTTCAGGTAGCCTTCACGGTCGATGACCAGCAGCGTGGCTGTATGGTCGATCAAATACTTGGTTGCGTCGCTGCCTTGGTTCACCTGGTAAAAGATGCCGTACAGCGAAGCGACCGTATCGATCTCTTCATGCGTGCCTGTAATACCGATAAAGGAGGGGTGGAAGTGCCCTACATATTCCGCCAGTTTTTCAGGGGTATCGCGTTCAGGGTCGAGCGAGACCATGATGAGCTGGACCTCATCTGCCTTGCCGCCGATCTGGTTGAGAGCCTGACCCACATTCGCCAGCGTGGCAGGGCAGATATCCGGGCAGAAGGTGTAGCCAAAGTAAACCAACACCAGTTTGCCGCGAAAGTCACTTAGTGATACATCGCCGTTTGCGCCGGTTAGCGTGAAATCATAGGACGGTTCGGGTGACTGGATGACCGTCCCATGGAAAGTATGCGGACGGAAAAAATAAAAACCTGCCGCCAGACCGGCAATCACAGCAACAACGGAAAGAATGACTTTGATCTTCATACGGGTTTATTGATGGCCCTGTTTTTTTCTTACGGCGCATAACAAAGGAACAAGTGCGCCGCTTCATATGCCAGTTTGGTCGTGCCTTTGCTGTAGCGGACTTCCTCCGCCAGCACACCCAGATGCCGCAGGATGCGGTCTGCGCTTGAGACTTCGGTCGTGTATCGGTATTCCGCGCGGATAATGCCCCAGCCATCCACCAGCACAAAGGTCGGGTCGAGCGCGAAACTGCCGTCGTCTTTCTTCTCGTAGTACGTTTCAAATCCCGTGCCCACGATCGTCTTGAGCAGGGATAAATTCCCAGTTGTTGCAAACGTCCATGTACTCGTATCTGCGCCGACGGATGCGGCGTAGGCACTCAAGGCTTCGGGTGTGTCGCGCTCCGGGTCAACGGAGATGGAGACGAACGCGACCGGGATGCCCTCCAGTTGGACTTCATCCAGCCGGGATTGGATTTCCTTGATCGTCTCGTTGAGGTTGTAGCAAGGCGCGGGACAGTTGGTATAGGTAAAGGTGTACAGTGTGAAGTGTCCGCGCAGATCTTCACTGATAAGAGTTTCGTTATCCTGATCCGTCAATTGGAATGCCGGGGCGATCTGAATACGAGGCAGGACCTTGATGGGTTGGAATACTTTGAAAGCAAATGCGGAAATAACAATAAACCCAAGCAGGCCATATAAGCCATTTAAAAGATATTTATTCATATGTAAAGGTTGCGACGGAGGGGGGAGGGGTGTTTGAGGTAGAACCCAATATGGGAAGGTGGGCGGTTGATAAAGATAGGTTGGCTTCGATCTGCGCACTATCCTCCACCAACTGCTGGAACGTGATGCGCCCCATCTCTGCCCGTAGCAGGTCACGCAGGCGGATCCACTGGCAGTTGACGGGGCACCTAAGCTCGAAAGGACAATCGCCTTCACGGAGGACACAATCGGAAAGCGTGAGCGTGCCTTCAAAATGTTCAACGACCTGAAGGAGGGTGATCTGTTTCGGTTCGTGGGCGAGGGAGATGCCCCCGTCGCGTCCCGCCTGGGTTTCGATGAACCCGCCGTTCGCCAGTTCCGCAACAATGCGCTGAAGGAAGGCAGGGGGGATGATCATTTCACGCCCAATTTTGGTCGTAGAAACGCGAGTCCCCTGTGGTTTTTTGGCGAGAGCCAGTACCACGCGGACGGCATAATCGGTTTGACGGTTTACACGAAGCATAAGGTTTATCCAAAGTTGATGAGTAGTGTCAATGTTTACGAAGATTGTAAGAATTTATCAGCACTTTTTGATGTGTTATTAATCACATCGAAACATGACATATGTCTCTTATTTTTCGCATGATATTAGATAATTTTGACATAAATAATCCTGATTTTATTGTCGGTAGGATTGGGATATAATCATCCAAATTTCACTCAGAGGTAAGCATGATAGACCCCATTCTTTTAAGTTTCAAATTGTTTGGCATCCAGATAGATCTTACCTGGTACGGATTGATCGTTATGTCCGGTGTTTTGATCGGCGCATGGCTTGCGGAAAAGGAAGTGCGGCGCTACGGCGAGAACAGCGAGCCCTTTGTGGATGCGATGATATGGGCGGTTGTCGCCGCCATCCTCGGGGCAAGGATATGGTATGTAGTGAATGCCATCCTGGCAGGGAACCGAAGTTATATCGAAGACCCGCTCTCCATCATCCGCCCGCCGATCGCAGGCTTGCACTTTTTTGGCGGCCTCTTGTTCGGTGCCATCGCGCTGATCTATTATCTCAGGCGCAACGGATATGATGCGTGGCTGTTCATCGATGCCATCGCACCGGTGACCCTGATCGGTCAGGCGTTTGGCAGGCTTGGAAATTTCATCAACCAGGAATTGTACGGTCCACCGACGAACCTTCCGTGGGGCATTTCCATCCCGGCAACTCACCGCCTCCCCGAATTCGCGGACTTGAGTCTGTATCCCGTGGAGACGACCCGCTTCCACCCGACCTTTGCCTATGAAGCGATCTTGAACATTCTGGCGTTCCTTTTCCTGCTCTGGTATTCACGCCAGAAGGAAGAGGAATTGAAACCCGGCACAATGTTCAGTCTGTGGTTGATCTGTGCTGGTGCGATCCGTACATTTATTGAATTCTTCCGCCCCGATCAGCCGCTGCTCGGCGACACGTTCATTACCACCTCCATGCTGGTCTCCTTCCTGATGGCAGTCGCTGGCGTGGTGATGCTCTTGGTGCGGAATGGACAGTTGAAGCTTGCCTTTGCCGAAAACTGGGAAGAAGAGTACCAGATAAAGCCGGTCGAGAAACCCGTGCCCGTGCGCGAACGGCTCGCCGCTGCCAAGTCTGCGGTGGTGGAGGAAGCGACCGACAAACCCGCCGCCAAGCCTGTGAAAAAGAAGGCGGCGCCCAGCGCAAAGCCTGCAGCAAAGAAAACACCTGCCAGGAAATCAACGACACGAACAAAGAAGTCAGAATAGTAAACAAAAAGAGAGCGCCTTTGTGGCGCTCTCTTATACTTTAAAGTACGGCGAGATTCATCTCGCCATTTGCTCAGTTATCGTTCCAACTCCACCCGCTGAACGGGGACAAGGTCTTCGCGGGTTTCGAAATCGAAGCGTTTGAAAACATCGGCGTACATTCTCACAATATCATCGCGGGTGAAGCCCATCATCTCGTAGGAATAATTGTGATCGCTGCTGAAAGTCAGCGTTTCCTTGACCGCCTGGTCGATGATGATCGGCAAACCGGGCTTATCGGGGTAGCCAAACTGCTCATAAAACCCACGGATAACCGCCTCAGGGCGTTGGATCAGGTCGTCGTATTTCAGGATCAGGCTGCGGGGCGAAGGATGCGCGTCGATGTATTGCAGCGGATGTTGATACCAGTGCCGGGTCATCTCCAGGATCTCATCCACGTAGAAATATCCCTCACCCGGCTCGGTGAATTGACGGCGCGCGTAGTTGATCCACGAAATGGTGGAGGGCAGCATGTCCAGCGGGTTGCGCGCCAGATACAGAATACGCGCATCGGGGAAGAATTCCGCCAGCGTCTCGATCTTGGCGCTGAAAGCGGGGTTCTTTGCCACAAAATGTTTTTTGCCCGTCGCATACAAGTGCCGCTGCAGCATGGACTTGTAGAACGTCATGATGCGTTTTTTGTGCGCAGGGCTGAGCGCCGTATCGAAATGAATGTAATCGGGGAACTCATCCATGAACGGGAAGAGGAAGGTCACGAAATATCCATCCCAAATATGCATGTGGATGTTCTCATCCTCTTCGGGCTGGAAGAACGAGATGGGATGAATTTTTATCTTGCCGAGCGTGGCGCGGTCGAATGCGTACAGAGCCCGATGCAAAATGCGGTTGAAATATTTATTGTCGAGCGCCGCCACCCATTGGGTGATCTTCTTCTGCGTGACCGACGGCGTGAGGTAGATATCCCATGTGGTCAGGCTGGTGAACGTCTCCGAATCGCGCGAGAGCAGGCGGTGCAAAAACGTCGAGCCGCTGCGAAAGTTGCCGGTAATGAATAACGGCTTTTCGACGGGATGGTTTTTGTAGGCGGGGAAGAAAATATCGTCAAGCGCAAAACACAACCAATGGATCAGGCTGCCGAGGGGCCAGACGAGGTAGAAAAGGACAAGAAAGATAGATCGTTTTTTGGTGAGGCGGGCTGTGGTGTTTTTCGATGCAAAGAAGGAACGGTAGAACGTGCGCCAGAAAAGCCGGAAGTTATATCTCATTCAGGACGGGATCCTTGAGGGGGATGAAATGTACACAGGGATGACTCCCAAAAAATAATTCTATCACCAAAAGGAAATCAGGAACGATTCTCTTGAAGACCCCCGCCTCGAACGGACCCGAAACCTGCCGCGGTTTTCTGCGGCAGGTTCTCAGCCGACAGTGAAGTAAAATTCAAGCGTCATATTGGTAAACCAACCTTAGGAGTATGAAATGACTGACGATCTCTTGACCTACCCGGCAGCGCAGGAATACATCACTTCTCTCGTCCCGCCGCGAGAAAAAGAATTGCTGGAGATGGAAGCCTACGCGGAAGAAAATGATTTTCCCATCATCGGTCCGGCGTGCGGATATTATTGTTTTCAACTGGCGCGGATGATTCAGGCGAAGTCTGTTTTTGAACTGGGTTCGGGCTACGGTTATTCCACGGCATGGTTTGCCAAAGCGCTCAAGGAAAACGGCGGTGGCATCGTCCACCACACCGTCTGGGAGGAGAATCTCTCGCAGCAGGCGCGCAGGCACCTGGTCAATTTGGGATGCGCGGACCTCGTCCAGTTCCACGTCTCGGAGGCGGTTGGGACGTTGAAGAAGATCGAAGGTCAGTTCGACATCATCTTCAATGACATCGATAAGCAAGCCTACCCTGCCTCCCTGCCGGTCATCAAGGAAAAATTGCGTCCCGGCGGATTGCTCATCATCGACAACATGCTCTGGCACGGACGCATCTTTGACAAAACTGATGCTTCGTCCGCGACCACAGGCGTGCATGAATTTACGAAGCAGATCACAAAAGATAAAGATTGGATCGTTTCACTTACGCCCATGCGGGATGGCATGATCGTGGCGTATAAAATATCATAGGGTATGTAGGGGCGAGGTTACCTCGCCCCTACATACCCTACATCACCCAAGAGGACATATGACCAATTTCAACATCGTTCCCGATCGCAGCAAAAATATTCATCTCACCAAATGGACCTGGTATGAAAAAGGCATACTCCCGATGTGGGTGGCAGATATGGACTTCCCCGCGCCCAAACCGATCCTGGATGCCCTTCACAAGAGATTGGATCATGGCGTGCTCGGATATGAAATTCCGGGCAAGGCTTTGCAGGAGACCGTTGCCGCGCGCATGGAGCGTTTATATAAATGGAAGGTCAGCCCTGAGTCCGTGCTGGTCGCTCCCGGCATCGTCAGCGGATTTACCATCGCGGCGCGCGCGCTTTGTACACCGAAGCGGGGAGTGGCGATCCAGACGCCGGTCTACAACGAATTCCATGAAGTGAAGACTAACGTGGGGATACCGCAGACCGATATCCCGCTGGTCAAAAGCGTGAAGAAGAACATCCTTCATTATGAGATCGATTGGGATTTGTTCGAGCAGGGTGTGAAAAAGGCGGGGTTATTCCTGTTGTGCAATCCGCACAACCCGTTGGGGATCATCTTCACCCGCAAAGAGCTGACCCGCATGGCGGAGATCTGCATCAAAAATAATGTCGTCATCGTTTCGGATGAGATCCATTCCGAGCTGCTGTTGGACGATAACCAATTCACTCCAATGGCGAAACTCTCCCGTGAGATCGAAAAGCATGTCATTACACTGATTGCGCCGTCCAAAACCTTCAACGTCCCCGGCTTGTTCTGCGGCTTTGCCATCATCCCGAACAAGGATCTGCGCGAACGTTTTGAAAAGGAAATGCATCATCTGCGTCTGCATGTCGCCAGCCTGGGTCTTCACGCGGGACAAGTGGCCTTCTCCGGCAAATGTGACAGTTGGCTCGCCGAACTGAACCGCTATCTCACCGCCAACCGCGATTTCCTCGTGGATTACGTGACTAAAAACATGCCCGGCGTCCGCACAACGATTCCAGCCGCAACCTACCTCGGCTGGCTGGATTTTACACAGACGAATATCGAAGGCTCGCCCTTTGAGTTCTTCAAAGAAAATGCAAAGGTCGCCCTCAGCGAGGGCAAGATCTTCGGCAAAGAGGGAGCAAGTCACGTACGCATCAACTTCGGCACGACTAGGGCGCTGCTAAAGGAAGGCTTGGAACGAATGCGGAAAGCGATGGAAAAGAATATCTAAATAATATCGGGATTCAATAAACAAAAAGACGGATGGGAGTTTACCCATCCGTCATAGTCTTACTATTGTCGGGGAAAGAGGCGAAGCTGCATGCCTTCTTTTCGTTTGGGGAACGTCTGGATCTAAAGCTAGGCTTCGACCAGTCTAGGGCGTTTCACCCTTCCCTTCATTTTGAGATTTAGGTGGTACTTCTATCGCAACCTCCTTTCTTGTTCTTGTCCACATCATACAACAAACAATGGGGGAATACATTAAAAAGACCTTTTATTTTTGTAATATGTTTGTGAAGATCATTCCGTTTCGGTATTGCGTGTAATCCAATAGTTGAGCTCTTTGTGAATGGGGTATAACGGCAAAATCCATGCGCCATACCAGGGACCTGCAAATTTTGTCATGAGTTGCCTTGCCCGACGAAGAGTATCACGCTCAAAGTTGAGCGGCAGGGTAAGCATTTCCTCAAGGGTGGGATTGAGCTGTTTGCCCGTGATCTTTTTGAATAGCCGGAATTCATATTGCCACGCATCCAACTCGCCGTAGATGGAGAACGCGGTCAACGCTCCCTGCTGAATGTGCCGTACCTCATGCACGAACAACGTCACTGCGCGCGGATTTTCAAGCGAGGATTCCATGGTGTAGTGGATGGAGTTCAGGAAAAATCTTCGACCGAACTGCCAAAACGCGCCGACACTCTTTCTCGCGCGCTTCATCCCGACCCGGATGCGGTTTGTCCGTACGAAGTCCACAGCCTCCCGCCCTTCATCGGAAGAACGCGCCACCTTCTCGAAATATTTCTCAAGCCATTCTGCAGTTTGCATGGATTGATTTTACGATAAGTTATTTCAAGGCGTTGTCCATCAATCCACGCAGGGAATCAACCAGCGGCTCGAACCCTGACCCAGGCAGGGTCGTATCATCCAATTGGATCTTCATCTTCTGCCCGTTGCTTTCGATCTCGATGTTGTAGATGAAGCAATCCGCGCACGCGGACGGTAAACTCGGCGCTGTGAATTTCAAGCCTGTGAGTGTTTCTTTCACTTCGGCGCGCTGGGCTTCGGTCAATGTGCCCGTGGCGGATTTCTGCGTGCGCTGGTCCAGAACTTGATAAGCGCCATCGGACGAAATGAGAATGGAGCGTTTCATCCCCATGATGCCGCCGGTTTGGATCATGTTCACGCTCCAGTCATCGGACAATGCCGGGGGAGTGTACAGGATTTGATCTGACGAAGATGCGCAGGCGGTCAGGAGCAGCGCCGCGCTTAACATCACGAACAGAATGGATTTTGACATTTCTCTCTCCTTTCGAGGTTAAGCATAGCAAGAAAAGGACGAGCCTGCAATCATGATTGTTCCCCCATATCTCTCAGAAGGCGTAAATTTTATGATAGTTCCTGAGAGTGGGATGAGTTAGAATCTGCTTTGAGGTAATTTTATGAGAAAAGTAGCGATCCTTGGAATTGGTCAGACCAAAGTCGATGAACATTGGGATAAGTCCCTGAGGGAGATCGGCGGCGAGGCGGCGTTCCTTGCCATGCAGGATTCGGGCATGGAAAAGGTGGACGCGCTCTACGTTGGCAATATGCTTTCGTCCATGGTGAGCGGACAGAACCAGCTCGGCGCTTTCTTTAGCGATTGGATCGGGTTGTGGAAACAGGAATCGGTCAAGATCGAGGCGGCGTGCGCCTCTGGGGCGGCGGCGTTCCGGTCCGCGCTGATGGCGGTCGCTTCGGGAGACGTTGAATCCGCTCTGGTCGTCGGTGTCGAAAAAATGACCGACAAGGCGGGCAGGGATGTCACAGCTGCGTTGGCGACCGCCGCAGATGCGGACTATGAAGCTGAGCAGGGCATCTCGTTCGTGGGCATCAACGCGCTCGTCATGCGGCGCTACATGTATGAGTTTGGCTGGAAGCATGAAGACTTCGCGCCGTTCTCGATCAATGCGCATTCCAACGCGATGCACAATCCGTACGCGCGATTGCATGAAAAAGTGAGTGTGGATAAGTTCGAAAAGTCCTCGATGGTAGCCACGCCCATCAATCTCTTGGATGCGTCACCGGTGGGGGATGGAGCGGCAGCGGCGATCATCGTCCCGGCGGAGAAAGTGCTGCGCAAGCCGAAGATCATCGTGGCGGGGTCCGCTGCGGCGACGGATTCGATCGCAGTCCATTCACGTAAAGATCCCATGTTCCTGAACGCGGCGTACCTTTCGTCCAAACAGGCATATGAGATGGCGGGCATCACCACCTCGGATATCGACGTGTTCGAACTGCACGATGCCTTCTCCATCATGGCGGCGCTCTCCCTCGAAGCATGCGGATTTGCCGAGCGCGGACAGGGTGTGCGCTTCGGCTTGGACAACAAGATCCATCCCAAGGGGAATCTGCCCATCTGTACGCGCGGCGGCTTGAAAGCCCGCGGGCACCCTGTCGGTGCGACGGGGATGTACCAGATCGTGGAGGTCGTTCAGCAATTGCGCGGGGAGTGCGGTCAAACGCAGGTGGATGGCGCACAGATCGGAATGGCGCAGAATATCGGCGGTTCCGGGGCGACCATTCTGACGCACATCCTGAAAAAAGAGGATTAGCCTGGTTTTTCCTTGTAAAAATTGCAATTTCATTTCAAACAATGCTTTTCCGCCCAATTTTTTGGGTTTTGTCTTGTCGGCAAAATAGACTTGCTATATACTAAAACCACCTTTCATTTTTGTAAGGAGGTTATCATGTCTGCGGAACGGAGAAAACTGTATCGTAAAAACTTCTCCTATTACATGCGGGTGTTGGATGAACGAACTGGGAATCTGATCGGTCAGCTTTCAGATATCAGCACGGGTGGGTTCAAGTTGGAAAGCACCCAGCCGCTTCAAGTCGGGACGATCTACCAGCTTCGCATCGACCAGACGGGCGAGATCTCAGCCAAAAGCTACATCTCCTTCGCCGCGCGGATCAGGTGGTGCCAGCGCGACCCCCATGACCCCACGATCTACAACGTCGGGTTTCAACTCCTGGATATGACGCCTGCGGACTACGATATTTTCGTGCAAATGTTCAATGCCTACGGTATCAAAAAGCAAACCCATCACAAGACCAATTCGGATTACATTTGGGGATGACTCATAACATCGGTTGACACCCCGTTCCCTGGAGCGGGGTGTTTTTCATTCAAAGTTTGTTAGAAAAAGGCTCAAAGCCGCCGTCCCCGGCGGCGTATGAACAAATCCTTCGCCGAGAACGGCGAAGGGAGCAAACTCATTTACTAAATTTTAGCGCCTCCGCAAGCCATTCGTTAAACAAAACCGTGTAAAATCTACGCCATGAAAAAATTCATCGTCTTCTTGATCCGGTTCATCATCAACCTTATTGCCAAAGTGGAGAAAAGAGGGTACGAGAATTTGCCTGATGGGGGCGGTTTCGTCATCGCTGTGAATCACCTCGGCTTTTTGGATGCCCCCATGGCGTATTATGCGCTCGACAATTGGAATCTTTTCATCCCGGTCGCGGAGAAATGGGCGGACTATGCCATTCTGCGCTGGCTGGGTAAATATCTCAACGCTATCTTCATCGACCGCTTCAACCCTGACCTGAAATCGATGCGTGAGATGATCAAGCGTATGGAAGAAGGACAGACTCTCGTCATCGCGCCGGAAGGGACGCGCGCCCGCGATGAGAAAATGGCGCAGGGCAAGCCCGGCGTCGCTTATCTGGCTTCGAAGATGGGCTGGGTGATCTTGCCGGTCGCCATCAGCGGTACGGAAGACCGGCTCATCATCGGGAACCTGAAGCGGTTAAAACGCTCGACCATCAGACTCACTGCCGGAAAATCTTTTACCCTGCCGTCTTTTCCAAAAGAGAATCGAGAGGAAACCTTGCAGGAATACACCGATGAGATCATGTGCCGCATTGCCGTCCTGCTGCCCGAATACAACCGCGGATATTACACTGACCATCCGCGGTTGAAGGAATTATTGGCGGGGAGGGAATAGATGTCCGCTTCGGTTCGTTTTATCGCCAGAAAAATCCTGCCGCTCATCGCCGACATCGAAGTAAAAGGGGATATGAGCAGACTTCCCAAAGGCGGATACATGCTCGCCTCGAACCATCTCGGCCGGCTGGATTCGCTCGTGGTCTATTACGTCATCGATAACAACGACCTTATTCACCCCCTTACAGACAAATACAAAAGCAATCTTTTCTTTCGGATGGTGGCGGGGTTGCTGCGGGTCACCTGGCTCAAGCGTGGACAAGCCGACACCAAAGCCATGCGCGAGTTCATCACAAGGCTGAAGAATGGCGGTGTCATGGTCATCGCACCCGAAGGCACGCGCTCGAAGACCGCCAGCCTGCTCAAAGCGGAACCTGGCGCGATCTACATTGCCAGCATGGCAAATGTGGGCATCATCCCCGTCGCGTTGACCGGCACGGAAGATGCGGATGTTAAGTCACGTTTGAAACGATTTCAAAAATTGAAGATCACGATCACAGCCGATGGCGAAATGTATTTCCCGCCGGAGATCAGATCCACCAAAGGCACGGAACGGGACGTTCTTCTTCAAACTTCGATGGACGAGGTCATGTGCCGCATCGCGGCGCTCTTACCCGAATCGTATCGCGGATATTACAAGGACCATCCGCGCACAATGGAATTATTGAAAAACAAAGACCGCGCCTAGCACGCGGTCTTTGTTTTTATGGCGCAATGAAGTTCATTGCCAACAGCATGATGCCGCCGGGGACCAGTGTCGCCAGCCCGAGCCATCCGGAGAGTCCATCCTTGCGGCGGGCGAACATCACCCAGGCGGCAATTCCAAGCCCGAGAAAGAGAACCGGCAGAACGTACCCCAGCCCGAGCAGAAAATTGAACGCCCCGGGGTTCGGGTCACTCGTGCCGATCTCTTTGAAAGCGATCAAAACGGCAAGCGGAGCAGCGACCAAAACACCGCCCGCGATCTGGGTTGCCAATAACCAGACTGCAACCATTAATCGGACAATGGGGGATTTCTTTTCCATGTTTCCTTCTCCTGGTGAACGGTTATCGATGACTCCAATTATATTGCTTTCGGCGGATTTTGACGGATTTTCACTGGCAGAACTGACACCCGCGCCTCTCCGCCTCGACGATAGCTTGGTCGCTGGACCAGAAGAAATTTTCCTCGCCGATGGTTTTTATCAGACCGCCGCGTTCCATCATTTGTCTGGCATTATCGTGGATGCCCGCGAACATCAACGTGCCGCCCTGCGTGTGCAGCTTTTCATACAGCCGATGGATCGCTTCCAGACCGGCGGTATCCACCAGGGACACGCCGCGCATCGAAAGGATCAGCGCGTGTGTATCACCCAAATTAGCGAACGCCTCATTGAATTGACCTGCCGCCGCGAAGAACAGCGGACCGGTCAAGAACGCCACGCGGACATGTTTGCATTTTCCCGCCGTTTCGATGCCCTTTTGTTTCAACTTATCCACATCCACATCCTGCAAGGTGATATCGATGCTGGCAATTTTGTTAAGGAAGACCGCCCCCGCCAGGAACGAGCCGATCAGGATAGCTTGCGTCAGGTCGAGGACGATGGTGGCGAGCATCGTCACCGTGAAGGCGATCATGTCCGTCTTGAAACGGTTGCCGAACATGAACTTGATCGAGTCCCATTCGCTCATGCGGATGGCGGTGACCATCAGCACACCCGCCAACGCCGCCAGCGGGATCTTCTCCATCAGCGGGGTGAGCAGGAACATGGAGAGCAAAATTCCCACTGCGTGAATGATGCTGACCAAACGAGTCTGCCCGCCGGATTTAATTCCCACGCTGGTACGGGCGATCGCCGCTGTCGCCGGGACTCCGCCGAAGAAGGGGATGACCATGTTGCCGATACCCTGCGCGATGAGTTCCTGATTCGCCTGCATTCGCACGCCGGTCATGTTCGAGCCGACGGCTCCGCACAGGAGGGATTCAACTGCGCCAAGCGCAGTGATGGTCAGGGTGGGTGCGATGAAATCGCCGAGATTCGCCCAGGGGATGTTGCTCAGGCTGAGGCGGTCGTGCAGGATCAAGGTCTGGGGGATGTCCCCGATAATTTGGGTGGACCAGCCCAAGGTCCAGTTGAGAAGCGTGGCGAGGATCAAGCCCAGCAAGGACGAGGGAAACTTCGCGCTCCATTTGGCGGGCATCAGCAGCATCGTCAAAATAACGACCGAGCCAATGACGATCGCGTGCCAATCCGGGATGAATCCGCCTTTGAAGTAGCCGATGAATTTAAATGCCGCAGTTTCGGCGGCTTCGGTCTTTACGCCGAGAAAGTTGTCGATCTGACCGATGAAGATGATGAGCGCAATGCCGGAGGTGAACCCGCTGATGACGGCGGAAGGGATGAAGGCAATGAAGCGCCCGAGCCGCATGATGCCGATGATGAGCAGAAGCAAACCCGAAAGCAGACCCGCCATCCAAATGCCTTCGAGACCGTAGCGCTGTACCAGCACGATCAGCACCGCGGACATTGCGCCGGTGGGTCCGCTGATCTGGTATGGCGCGCCGCCGAGCACGCCCATGAGGATGCCCGCGATGATGGCTGTGACCATGCCTGCGGCAGCCGTCGCACCGGATGACACGCCGAACGCGAGTGCAAGCGGTAAGGCTACTGCCGCTACGGTCAGACCTGCCAGCAGGTCGCGTTGAAATATGGCAAGTGAATAGTTTGAGAACTCGTCCTTGTACAGGCGAGCCAGGGAACGTCTTGGCATAATTGATTCTCCAAAAAATTGTTTAACACCAAAAACTCACGCCGGGGCAATCGCCCGGCACGCGTGCTCCCCCAAGGCGTCCTTTGGTTTGATGGCGGCTATTTTATCACTGTTGATTTTCTTTTGTACACAGATTTCCCAGACAACTTGGATAAAAGGTTCTTTCCGTGAGATCCGTCGTATCCTTGTACAAAAATAGATCTGCGTGTTAGAACATGATTCCGCAATCGTATGGGACAATATTTTCATCCTGCCGGTCAATGACCTCGTGTGGAAAACTGCGGTTGATGGTGTAAGTCATGCGGTAGAAGCCGCCCCATTTGGTGAAGGTGATAATCTCTACGCTGGCAGTTGTGTCGTTTAACTTGACCAGCGGTTCGATGTTTTGCATGGCGCGGACCTGCTTCATTTGCTCCGAGTCAAACTCCATTCCGAATTCGCCGGTATTTCTTTCGTCAACGATGGTGTCCACATCCGTGCGGTTGCAGACGATTTCCAGGTCGTTGTAGTTGGCATGCCATGAGAGGTAGAACTGATTTGCCATGATGAGCAGGGAGACGTATTCAAAATATCCCTGTTCCGAATCGTCGATCTCGATGTACTTCCAATAATCCCGCAGTTCTGAATCTTCGGAGACATCGGTTGGGGAAGTATAGGGTGGCTGGTCGATCGGGCGGGCGGCGAGGATCGGGAACGCGCCGAGAAAATCCCCCAGATAGGTATAGTCGAGGGCATATCCATCCTGCATGGAGATGTTTGTTAGAACGTCGAAATACGTGTTCACGTCGAATTCATTCCCCTGTTTGACGCCGGTTTCGAGCAAGCCTTGGGGAATGTCGCTCGGTTGGATCGCGCGGAAGGCGGTCATGGTTTCTATGCAAGTGGCGATAACCGTCCCATCGCGTGGCGGAGGAGGCGTTGAAAACAGAGACTGACAGGCAAGGGAAAACGCAAGCAAAGCGAACAGGAAAACCGTCGTAGTTTTTTTCATTGCTGTCTCCTGGCTTTCAACCACATAGGTATTTCCTTCGTGACCCTTTGTGTACCTTCGTGGTTAATTTTTTATGAATTCTGCTCGAACGTTCCATTCAGGTTCAAATAATAGGTATCCACTTCAAGGTGGGGGAAGAGGCGGCGGATCTTGTCTTCGGCTTTGTCCAAATCTTCTTCGTGCCGCTCTTCCGTGCCGCCGGGACCATACATGCCGCAGTCTTCGTGATTGATCAGAATGACTTTGCTGATGCCATGCAGGCGAGCGGAAATATCCACCTGGCGGATGACATCGTAGACGTCATACACTCCGCCTGCCATCACGGCGCGGTCATAACTGCCTTTGGCGAGATTCGCCTCCAGCCATTGGTTGATATAGGACTGCAGACGAAAATCCATGCAGTGGACGACGATGGCTTCACATTTATGGGACATGATGATTCCTATTTATGAAATGGGTTCGAATGTTCCATTCAGATGCAGATAGAACGTCTCAACGTTGAGATGAGGGAAGATCGCCTGAATTTTGGTTTGCGCATCCTTTAGATCGTGCCTGTGACGTTTATATGTTCCTTCGCGTCCGTAGGCTCGGCAATCCTCGTGATTGATGAGACAGACCGTCTCGATGGTGTGGATCTGAACCGCCAGTTGCACATACTTCAACACCATTTCGTAATCATGCACACCGCCTGCCAGCGAGATGATGTCGAAGTTATCGTACCCAAAGCGGACGGTGATCCACGGCTGGATGAATTTTTGCAGGCGATAGTCCATGCAATGGACGACGAGCGCGTCACAATGAATGATCGGTTTTTTTGCGGGCATGTTTACCTCTAAATTATTTACGGTGGTTGAGTAGACAGCGGCGTTTTTCCGCTGTCGTATCGAAACCACATCTTGAAATTTTATGTCTGACTTATATTGCTGGTTTCGATACGCCCCGCAAAGAGCGCGGGGCTACTCAACCAGCGGGGTGTTCACAAAACCTCACCTTGACTCCTCTTCAAAAACTTCCCATCACCGCGTTTACCTTTCCACTCGTCGCCGTCCACGATCAACTTGCCGCGCAGGAAAACTTTTTCGGGATACCCGGTCAACTCCCAGCCTTCATACAGGCTGTAATCCGTCCGCTGATGCGAATGAGCCACGCCGTACTTGACCTTCTTCTCCGGGTCCCAGATGACGATGTCTGCATCAGCTCCGGGGACGAGCGCGCCTTTACGCGGATACAAACCGAAGATTTTCGCCGGGTTCGTAGACATATACGCCACAAATTGATTCGGCGTGATATGCCCCGCGCGCACGCCGTACGTCCACAAGACGGGCATGCGGTCCTGGATGCCGGGCAAGCCGTTGGGAATCTTCGTGAAGTCATCCTTGCCAAGTTCCTTGCCGGGGATGGCGATCTCGCTTCCTTCGTAGACGATGGGCTGGGCTCCGTTGAAATAGAAGGGGCAATGGTCGGTGCCGATAGTCTGCAAAATATTTTCTGCCAGCCCTTCCCACAAGCGGATATTATCAGCGCGCGAACGCATCGGCGGAGAACAGATCCACTTCGCGCCATCGGGTTTGCGCAGGTCGTCGATGGTGAAGAAAAGATATTGCGGGCAGGTCTCGCCCATTACTTTCACGCCGCGTTCGCGCGCATACTTGAGCATATCCACTTCGCCGCCTACATTCATGTGAACAATATAGACGGGGGAATCCGCCTGCTCTGCCATGGCTGCCATCCGCAGGGTCGCTTCCACCGCGCCCCAGGCGGGACGGGTGAGCGCGTGCCACTCCGGTGATTTGTGCCCGGCTGAAAGCGCCTGCCCGGTCAGCGTTTCGACAACGTCGCCGTTCTCGCAGTGTGCCATCATCAACATGCCGTTCTCTTTTGCGATCTGCAAGGCTTTGAAGATACTGCCGTCATCGATGCGCAGGCGTCCGTTGTAGGCGGTGAATACTTTCAGGGTTTGGATGCCCATCTTCATCAATGAAGGAATCGTCTTTGCGATCTTCTCATCGAAGCGTGTCAGATTCATATGGAAGGAATAGTCGATGGCGGCTTTCTCGGCTTTCTTCATCCACAGATCCACTGAGTGATCGAAGCCTTCGTGCTCCAGCACGATAAAATCCATCGCGGTGGTCGTCCCGCCGAAGGCAGCGGCTTTGTGACCGGTGTAATGGTCGTCGGAGGAGACGGTGCCGAACATGGGCAGGTCAAGATGAACATGCGGGTCAATTCCGCCGGGCATGACCAGCTTTCCGGTGGCATCGACCTGATGGTCAGTATCCGCTTCAAGGTCCAGACCGATGCGGGTGATCTTTTCATCCTCCACCAAAAGATCGGCGGTGAAGGTGTCGGATGCGGTGATCAACGTTCCGTTCTTTATCAATGTTTTCATGGGAACCTCTTCTACCCATTATTTTATACCAAATCGAATCTGATATAATCCTGCCGATGAATCTGAAGCGTTTTGTTGTTTTATTTGCGCTCATCAGCGTGTTATTGTTCGGTCTTTGGCTGCCTGCCAACGCTGCGCCCAATTTGCAGCAGCAGGTGCCCACTCCCACAGCCGGGGCGGATGGGCGCATTGTCTACATTGTGAAAGCCGGGGATAGTTGTTTTGTGGTCGCGGCATTGCATAACATGACTGTGGACCAGTTACGCCAGTTGAATTCACGGTTGGATGAAAACTGTACTCTGGTCGAAGGGCAGGAGTTATTGATCGGCGTGGTTGCGCCAGCGACCGCTACGTCAGCGGCTGCGGCTACGCCCGGCACACCGACGGTCACTCCCACGCCGCTTTCCGGTACAACTGAAGTGTGTGTGCTGTTGTTCGAAGACAGCAATGGCAACGCGGTTCGCGAGGAGACGGAACCGGCAGTGGAGGGCGGCGCCATCAGTGTGACGGAGATCAATGGGGAATATTCCGCATCGTTGGAGACGGAGATCCCGGCGGACCCTGAAGCGTATCAGGGCATGTGCTTCAGCGACATCCCCGAAGGGACGTATAACATCACGGTCGGTATCCCCGGCAACTACAATCCGACGACCGAGTTGAGCTATTCGTTGGATGTGAATGCAGGCGACCGGGCATCGGTTGGGTTTGGTGTGCAATCGAAAGAAGAAGGCTTGGGCACAACACCTGAAGACAACACGAACAACGGCGACAGCCAATCCACTGTGCTGGGAATTTTTGGAGCTTTACTTCTTTTAGGCGGAGCGGGGTTGGGATATTATGCCTGGCGCACGGGCAAGCCGGAGAGTAAACTTTCTGGCGGCGGGATGTTGAAGAAATAGTTTGATAGTTCGTAGTTGGGTAGTTTGGTAGAGCAGATGCTTCAGCGTCCGCTTTTTAGTTTGAAGGTTTTGCGATGGATGGGGGAGTGACCGAGTTGGTCGATCTGCCTGCTGTGACTGAGCGTGCCGTAGCCTTTGTGATGTGAAAAGCCATACTTGGGATATTGAGAATCCAACTCCAGCATCAATTCGTCGCGGGCGGTTTTGGCGAGGATGGATGCGCTGGCGATGCTCAAGGAACGCTGGTCACCTTTGACAAGCGCGGCTTGGGGAAGATCCAGTTCGGGGAGTTCGAGTCGGAAATCGGTCAGTAAAAATTCGGGGAAGGGAGAGAGCATTGCCACGGCGCGACTTGCGGCGAGACGTGTGGCAGGGACGATACCGAGCAGGTCGATCTCGTCTGCGGGTGCGAAGCCGATGCCCCAGGTGACGGCAACGTCTTTGATGAGCGGCGCGAGCTGTCCGCGCTCACGGGGTGGGATCTGTTTGGAGTCGCGCACCCGACTCAAAGTCCGCGTGAGATGCGGGTGGTCTTTGGGGAGGATGACCGCGCCGACGCAAACCGGTCCGGCGAGCGCGCCGCGTCCGGCTTCGTCCATTCCTGCAATGAAGGTACAGGCTTTCCAGAGTTCTTTTTCGTGGGTGAGATCAGGCGGTGAGATCATACCTGCCGCGCAGGGCGTTGAGGTGAATGCGGAAGATGTCGCCGATCATCGTCAGGGCGTCGCGAATGGCGCTGACTTTGCTGTCGGGGTCGAAGTGCCATTCGATGGGGACTTCACGGATGCGCAGATTTTTGCGGCGCGCGAGGTAGAGCAGTTCGATGTCGAACGACCAGCCGGTGAGCGTTTGCTGACGGAAGATGGCTTCGACAGTTTCGGCGCGAAAACATTTGAAGCCGCATTGGGTGTCGTTCAAGCCCGGCAGGATGAGGAGACGGATCGCGAGGTTGATGGCGCGCCCGCCGAGATGGCGGTACGACGGCTCATCGATGCGGACGGCGCCGCGAGCTTCGCGCGAGCCGATGGCAATATCGAAATCTTCGAGAGCGGGGGGCAGGAACTTCGTCAGTTCTTCGATGGGCATCGAGAGGTCGGCGTCGCACAGGAAGCGATATTCGCCGTGCGCTTCGAGGATGCCACGTTGGACGGCGTTGCCTTTGCCGCGTCGTTCCTCGTGCAGGACCATCAGGTTGGGGCGACCCTTTGAATATTCGCTTGCGATCTCGAACGTGCGGTCTGTGCTTCCGTTCTCGACGAGGATGATCTCGGAGGAGTAGCTTTGCCGATCGAGAAATGAACAGATCTGCTCGAGGGTGGGCAGCAGGCGTTTCTCTTCGTTATACGCGGGGATGATGATGGACAGGTAGGTTGTGTTCAAAGTTGATTACGGGCTGAAGAAGAATAGGAGTGCCCCACCGGCTGCGATGACGCAGCATTCGATGATCGCCATGCCGACCAGCATCAGGATCTGCATGCGGTTCATTCCGCCTGTCCGCTTTTGTGCGGGAGCGGCTGGGCGGGCGGCGGGAATCGCGGGGGCTTGGGCGCCGCCTTCTTCGTCATTAAATTCGAACCCCAGTTCGTTGGGGTTGAACGATTGGTTGTTCTCTGCGGCGTTGAAAATGGCTTGCGCCCGCGAGGATGGGTTATCCTCCGAGGCGGACAGGTCAAGCTGGATCTCGGAATGAGCCGTCGGGTCGATGATCCGGTCGCCGAGGGAGAAGATCGAGTCGGTCCGCAGGACGGGGCGCGCCTGCATGAGCGAGTTGGAGAACTGCTTGATCGCGTCACTCCGCACCACGCGCACGGCGGGACGAGTCGCATCGACTTGTGCGCCGGGGTTGCTGACGATCAGCACGGGTTCCACCGGCACCGGCACACTGATCTTGAAGCGGTCGAGATATTTCTGGAATGCGCGCGTCAGTTTCGATGCCAGGTCGATCAGGTTTCTTTTGGCAGGGATCGGAACGCCGTTGCTGGCGATCGTGTTCCATTCCATGCCCTTGGCTTCGAAATGCCCGGTGACCGGGGACGCCACGATGATGGAGATGGCACTCGGTCCGATCAGGATCAACGGGATGACGATCTCACTGTTCGGCAGCGTATAGTTGCGGATGAGCAGGTACCCCTTGTCCAGAAAACGGTCCAACACCGGGATGACCTTCTTCTGGGCTTCCAGTTCGGGATACCAGCTAAACCCGTATTTCAGCGTCCCCTGAAGACGGTTAATGAAGTTGACATTCCCGTTTGCATCCTGGAGCGAGGTCTTATCTATGATTTTCATTGAAGGTCATCAAAAGAGAGGCACGTTCTCAAGTTCGTCGCGGTCGACGTTCTCACGCGTCGCGATCCATTCGCTGTCGTCCGCCTTGACGAGCAACACAGTTTTGGAAATGTTGAAGGTGCTTGCTAGCAGGTCAGTGCGGGAGCCGGTCACGAATTGCTGACCCTTGTGAAGGCGCTCCATCAACGATTTGCGGTCCAACACCACCGAATCTGAAAAAGTGGCGCCCCTGCGTTCGAAAGCGCGCACCATGGAAACCTGCCCATTCTTGTAACGAACTGCTTCGATGACTCCATCGTATTTTTTTGCCATGTTTCATTCCTCTCGGATAATTTTAACACAACGTGTTAAATAAAAAAGACACAAGTCACGAAAATGCAACCTCCGTGTCGTTGTGCCTCATTTATGGTTGTCGGGGCGCCGGGATTCGAACCCGGGGCCTCTTGCTCCCAAAGCAAGCGCGCTAGCCGGACTGCGCCACGCCCCGATGTCATTAAGCCTGCCGAGTATAATGCGAAGGATGAATACACGTCAAGCAATTCTCATTATAGCCTTTATATCGCTTCTTTTTGGACTTTCAGCCTGTTCGACCCCTAATGAAATTATCCCCACTGCAAGTGTGACCGCCCCTCCGCCCCCCAGCGCGACCGTGACTTTCACCCCCAGCCCGGTTCCCGCGACTGCCACACCCACCCCATTGACATGCTTCACCCAGCCCGGCAGGATCGAGCAGGGAGTCGTCCCCACGACGGACCCGCCGCAGGAATTCCTGATCTACCTTCCGCCTTGTTATTCCGAAATGACCGACCAGCGCTACCCGGTCCTTTATCTCTTGCATGGGCAGACGTATACCGATGACCAGTGGGTGCGGCTTGGCATCCCCGCACACGCAGACCAGATGTTCTTCACAGGGGAGAGCGTTCCTTTCATTGTTGTCTTCCCAGATGACCAGTTCTGGAATCTGGAAGCGGGCGGCACGTTCGGCGACCGGCTGATCAATGCCCTCATCCCGTTCGTGGATCAGAATTTCCGCACCATCGCCGACCGCGACCACCGCGCCATTGGCGGCCTCTCCCGCGGCGGCGGCTGGACGGTCCAGCTTGGACTTCAGCGTCCCGACCTGTTCGGCGCGCTCGGCATTCACTCGCCGGGGATATTCAAGGACAATGCGCCCTATATCGAGAACCTGCTGAGGCGCATCCCGGAAGAATCACGTCCACGCGTGTGGCTGGATGTGGGCGATAACGACCGGGAGTTGGAAAGCATCCTGGATTTTGAAAAGATGCTCACGCGCAGCGAATACCCGCATGAATTCCATTACTATTCAGGGGACCATTCCGAAGTGTATTGGGGTGCGCATGCGGGAGAATACCTGCGTTGGTATGCCGAGGCGTGGAACCCAACGCCCGAAGAGCAATAAGATATAATTTTAAACATGTCAGGAAGCTTGCTTCCTGACTTTTCATGCAGTATCAACTCATGTTGTAGGGACAATTCATTCATTTTGACGATCAAGAATGGATGCCTTTACGACAAAAATCAGGAGCACAAATGAACATCTTTGTTACAGGCGGCGCGGGATATATCGGCTCTGCCACTGCGGAAGCGCTTGTCAAAGCGGGACATTCCGTCACCGTATACGATTCGCTGGTTACCGGTCATCGCGCGGCGGTTCCAGTGGGCGCGGAATTTATCCACGCCTCGTTGGACGATTCGCACGCGCTTGCCGAGGCGTTGACCGCGAAGAAATACGATGCCGTCATGCACTTCGCCGCCTTTATCGAAGCGGGTGAAAGCATGAAAGACCCCGGCAGGTTCTTCCGTAACAACTTTACCAATTCTCTGCAATTGATGGAAACTGCTGTGCAATCGGGTGTGAAGCGCTTCGTCTTTTCATCCACGGCGGCGGTGTACCAATCGAGCGAAGAGCCGCTGATGGAAGATTCGCCGATCGGTCCGACCAATGTCTACGGTCACACCAAGTTGATGACCGAACAGGCGCTTGAATGGTATCGCTCCATTTTCGGGCTGCATTACGCGGTGCTGAGATACTTCAATGCCTGTGGCGCGCTGCCCGGGCGCGGCGAAGCGCATCAGCCTGAATCGCATTTGATCCCGCGTGTCTTGCAGATCGCGCTCGGTCAGGCGGAGTCTGCGACGATCTTCGGTACCGACTATCCCACGCCGGATGGCACCTGCATCCGCGATTACATCCACATTGCGGATCTGGTCTCGGCGCACATCCTCGCTTTGAATGCGTTGGAGAAGCGTGACAAGATGACTTATAACGTGGGCAGCGGCAATGGCTTTTCGGTGAAGGAAGTGATCGAAACCGCGCGCAAGGTGACGGGTCATGCCATCCCGACGATTGAGTCTCCGCGCCGCGCAGGCGACTCGGCGCGTTTGGTCGCTTCACCGGAGAAGATCAAGAGCGAATTGGGTTGGAATCCGCAGTTCACGAATTTACAGGATATTCTTTCCAGCGCGTGGGAGTGGCACAAGTCACATCCGCATGGGTATGAAAAATAATTTCGGAAGTAGATCTTCCGAATTCTGGAATCAAAAAGACCATCACAGCGATGGTCTTTTTTGATTCCCAGTTTCTTTTATTGCCCGCAGGTGAACCGATCGAACGCTTCATCGAAGAGCGGACGGGCGGCTTCGGCGTTTGGTGTGTATGCCTTCCATGCGAAGACGCGCTCGCCGCATGTCCATGCGCCTGCGCCGCCGGTGGGCAGGACGTCTGTCGCGATGGAGGTGATGCTGTCGTACATGACGTTCATGTTTCGCGTTAGGAACACTTCAGGACTGCCGCTCGGAATGTCGAGCTGGTCATCAAGGATCGTATCCAACAGGAATTTCGGGTCCGATTGACCGGGCGCGATCTGCCAGATCACTTGAATGAAAAGATTGCCGCTGAACGCCGCGACCATTCCCTGACTGTACGAGCTGGGAGATGCGGGATTCTGTTGGGCGCTGACATCGAAGAAGGATATGTCGATGGGATGACCGATGCAGAATTGATATTCGCAAAATAGACCCGCAAGCGAGAAAGGTGTGGGCGATGGGTAAGGCGTGGGTGGGACGCTCTGCGTCGCTGTGGGGATGGCTGCCATCGTCGATGCAACTGCCTGTTGGATCTGCGCGTTCGGGTCGGGGGTGACCGTTTTCGGGGCGCATCCCGCCGCGAGAAACAGGATCAGGCTAAGGGTGGAAAGAAGCGTTCGTTTTTTCATCCCAAAGATTATAACGGAGTCCAACGACTCCAGCCGTTGGACTAAAAAAAGACTCCAAAGTCAGGAGACTTTGGAGTCCGGAGTTCGTTCTCTTAATGTCCGCTTCCAGAGGAGGGGATACCGTTGATAATCTCGGGGTTGGGCTCGCCTTCGACGACGAGGTATCCGGCGAGACCGCGTTGGAGTCTCGAAAGGGCATGGTCAACGAGAATGAAGTTGCCGGGTACTTCGACATTGAACTCGACCATGGTCGCGCCTCCAGGTGGGACGA
>CAYJPO010000011.1:26937-29896 GCA_964372045.1 uncultured Anaerolinea sp. | reverse complement strand
TTGCCGGGTACTTCGACATTGAACTCGACCATGGTCGCGCCTCCAGGTGGGACGAGCGTGGTCTGCACGTCGGTGAGCGGCGCGCCGGTGAGCGAGGCTTGATCGTAGACACGGTCGAATATCTCACCGATAACATGGAAGGAGGATGTGAAGTTCGGTCCGCCGACGCCGAAGAAGATGCGCACGCTTTCGCCGACATTGGCTTTGAGCGGTTTGGTGACGAGCGCATTCGCCGCGCCGTTGAAGACAAAGTACTCGGGGTCTTCGTTGAGCAGTTTGGTGGTGTCACCCATTTGATGACCATGTTCACCGAATGCGCCAGCCGTATAAATTTCGCCTTGCATGACATAGAACTCGCGGTCCACTTCGGAGAGTCCGCCTTCGGGTTCGACGAGGATGAGACCGTACATGCCGTTGGTAATGTGCTGGGCAACCATTGGGGTCGCGCAGTGATACACGAACAGACCGGCGTTGAGCGCTTTGGCAGTGAAAACGGTTTCCTGACCGGGTTCGGTTTGGGTCATAACCGCGCCGCCGCCCGGACCGGTGACTGCGTGAAAGTCTACCGAGTGGTTCATGGTGCTGGACATGCTGTTCTTCATGTGGACTTCGATGGTGTCACCGATGCGCACGCGGAAGAATGGACCCGGGACAAGATCGTTGAACGTCCAGTAGGTGTAGGTGGTGCCGTCGGCAAGTTGACCGATGACTTCAGTCGCTTCGAGGTCGATGCGCACAACTTGTGGTTCGCGGTCGCCAATGGGACCGGGCAGGTCGCTCGGCTCGCGGATGATGTCTGTGCCGGAGTTATCCGGTTCCTGTGCAACGGGAGCAGCATCGGTGGTGACAGTCGATTCGGTGTATGCGCCTTCGGGCAAGCCATTGAGATAACCGACGATGGAATTGATCTCATCGGTTGTCAGCGCGTCAGCCAGTGTGGCGGGCATCACGTTCGGGGCACATGCGCCGGTGGGACATTTGGGGGCGAGGAACAGATTCGGGTCCATGATCGATTCGTGCAAGTATTCTTCAACGTTTGTGGCTGTGCCAGTGTAAGCCGAATCTGCGAGATGTTCTTCAGCCATCGAGCTGATTTCAGAGAGATCGGGCCCAACCACGCCGACAGCGCCCGGGATGCCGGAGATTTTATGGCATGAGCCGCAGGCGCCTTTTTGGAAGGCGGCGATCACTGCTGGGTCACCGTTGCTTGTAGTGGTCGTGACCGGCATTTCCTGTCCGGTTTCGGTGACGAGCAGTTTGCCCCACATACCCAATTCGGCATGGTTGTTGACGCTGTCGTAGTATTCCATTTCACCGTGCGTGTTCGGCACAGTAAAGGTTACCGATGTCTCCTCGCCTTTTTTCTTCACAACATCGGTGCTGACGTTGACTTCGGGGAAGGTGATGTCGTGCTGTCCTTCGCCGCCGTTGATGAGGATGACAGTGATGCGGTCACCGGGTGCGGCGTTGAGCGTGGGATTCACCACACCGTTGATCTCGTCGCTGACGCCGAGGAAGACCAGGCTGCCTTCGCGCAGATCGGTGGTCAGCACGTATTCCTTGTCAACAGGCTGGAAACTTGCACCTGCGCAGGCGGCAAGAAAAACACCCAGCAGGATGAGGACGACGGGTAATTTCAAATAAGACTTCATTCCGAACTCCTTATTAAGTTTTGTTGAACGAGCAGTTTATTCGCTTCTTCCAGAAACTTTTTTTCATCAAGTTGATAGGTCTTGACAACGTCTCCCAGCGTGCAGAACCGCGCGAGTCCGCAGTTTGCACACGCCGTATGCCAGTCCAAAAAGAAACGGACCGCTTTGGGGGTGGACTTTAAAAATTCTTCCACGCTGGTTTCAAAAACTTCGTTCATAGTGGACACAGAATATCGTATTTCCCCCATGCCGTCTTTGCGCTGGCGCAAATAAGAAGGGACGCAGTGTCGCTGCGTCCCTTCGATATTACGATAATCCGTCTGCGATGCGTACCAGATCGTGTGGTTTCAAGATCCGGATGCGCTCCCTGCCGGTCTTGAGGATGCCCTTCCGCTCCCAATCGCTGAGGAGGCGGCTGACCGTGTAGAGCGTGGTGCCAGTCATCTCCGCCACATCCTGACGGGAGAACGACAACTCGATCCCCGCTTCATTCTCGGACCCTTCGACCGGCTCAGGGCGGCGCTTGATGCCAGTCTGCCCAGCCAGGCGGATCAACGCGTTAGCCACTCTTTGCTCGACCCGCTCGGTTGCGAGTTCACGGTAACGCGCCTGCATTTCCTGAATGTACGAGGTCATCAGGTTCATCAAGTCGAACGAAAGATAAGGACGTGTCTCCAGCATCGAGCGCAGGAATTTGCTTTGAATGGCAAGCGCCGTGCTATTTTCCAAGGCTTGGGCGGTGGCAGGATAGGAGGCTCCATCGCCGCGAGTGGCTCCCAATGCACCGAACATCTGCCACGGCGCGATGGTGCGCAAGTTGACCTGCTGTCCGTTGGGGTTCGACTGCATCAATTTGACCTGTCCGCTGACGAGGATGTACAAATACGCGGCTTCATCGCCCTGTAAAAAGAAGAAGCTTCCTTCTTCGATGGAGCGGATGATGCTGTTCTTCAAGATGAGATCCAAATCATCGTCTGTGGCGTGCTGAAAGACGACCACCTGCTTCAAATCCTTTGGGGAGATATCCATGTTGTCATTTTACACCCTATGCCGATGACATTTGTCAACTTGACGCGGTGACTGGGGATGAAGTATATTTCGGGGAGCCCCACCCCCCTGGGGGGGGGTAAGAGCAGGCTGAGAAGCTGTATCTGAGAGACAGAGGTACCCATGGAAAACGAGAGCACACTCCGAAGATTGAAGACTGTCGAAGGTCACTTGCGCGGTGTCATCCGCATGGTCGAAGAGGATGCATACTGCATCGACGTCATCCGCCAGATACAGGCAGTCGAAGCGGCGTTGAACAA
>CAYJPO010000011.1:14667-26837 GCA_964372045.1 uncultured Anaerolinea sp. | reverse complement strand
CATGACCACAGTTACTTACACCGTTCCCGCCATTTCCTGCGGACATTGCACTCACACCATCGAAAATGAAGTGAGTGAGTTGCAGGGAGTCCAGTCCGTGAAGGCGGAGATCGATAGTAAGAAGGTGACCATCACTTTCGATGCGCCTGCTGATGAAGCGAAGATCAAGGCTTTGCTTGCCGAGATCAATTACCCCGCTGAAGGTTTGCTCACTTTGTAATAACGTAACAAGTACACAGGTAAACAGGTAGACACGCTTAAACCTGTGTACTTGTCTACCTGTTTACTTTTTTACTTATCCCTATGACCGAAACCAAACAACTCACCCTTCCCATCACCGGCATGACCTGTGCCAACTGCGTCGCCACGGTGGAGCGCAATTTAAAGAAAATGGACGGCGTGCAAAGCGCGGTGGTGAATCTCTCCTCCGAACGCGCCACGCTGGATTTTGACGCATCCAAACTTGGGCTGACCGATGTCATCGCCCGCGTCAACCGCGCCGGATACGGGGTCGCCACCGGTGAAGCGGATCTCATCATCAAGCGTTTGTCCGATGACAACGATGCCCGCCGACTCGAAAAAGCCCTTGCCAAACTCGAGGGTGTTCTCGAAGCGCAGGTGACTCTCACGACAGAAAAGGCGCGGGTCAAATACGTGCCAACTATTATTACGCAAGCGGAATTACGCCGTGCTGTTTCATCCGCTGGATTCGAAGCGATGGAACTCGGCGGTCAAGCCGAAGATGCCGAAGCCCTGGCGCGCGAACATGAGATCAACGAACAGCGCCGTTTGCTCATCATCGGTTTGAGTTTCACGGTTCCGCTGTTCCTGTTTGCCATGTCCCGCGATTTCGGTCTTTTGCCGGATGTGTTCTATGGCATGGCAGCCATGGAAGGCATGAGCCGCGCGCCTGCCGCGTGGACCAATTGGGTGATGTTGGCGCTCGCTGCCCCAGTGCAGTTTTATGTCGGCTGGCAATATTATGTCGGCGCATTCAAATCGCTGCGTAATAAATCCGCCAACATGGATGTTCTGATCGCGATGGGTTCATCCGCTGCGTTCTTCTATTCTTTGCCAATCACCTTCGGCTTGCTGGCGGGACACGTCTATTTTGAGACAGCCGCAGTCATCATTACGCTCATCAAACTTGGGAAATTCCTCGAAGCCCGCGCCAAGGGACGTACCTCCGATGCCATCAAGAAGATGATGGGTCTGCGTGCCAAGACTGCCCGTGTCATTCGCGAAGGGATTGAAACCGAAGTGCCTGTGGACGATGTCCGCGTCGGCGATGTGGTCATCGTCAAGCCGGGTGAGAAGATTCCGGTCGATGGGGTGGTGGTGGATGGTCGCAGCGCGATCGACGAATCTATGCTGACGGGTGAGTCTTTGCCGGTTGAGAAAAAGCCCGGTGACCCGGTCATTGGCGCGACGATGAACAAACTCGGCATGTTGAAGTTCGAAGCCACCAAAGTTGGAAAAGAGACTGCACTGGCGCAGATCATCAAACTGGTGGAAGATGCGCAAGGCAGCAAGGCTCCCATCCAGAAAATGGCGGATCAAGTCTCGGCGATATTTGTCCCGGCTGTCATTGTGATTGCCTTGCTGACGTTTTTCGGCTGGTACTTCTTTGGTCCCACCCTGCCGATCAACGCGGATGTGGATAACTTCACTCGTGCTCTCATTTACATGGTCGCCGTGCTGGTCATCGCCTGTCCGTGCGCAATGGGACTCGCCACCCCGACCGCCATTATGGTGGGGACGGGCAAAGGCGCCGAAGCTGGAATTCTCTTTAGAAATAGTGAAGCACTCGAACGCGCAGGCAAAGTGAGCATAGTGATTCTCGATAAAACCGGGACGATCACGAAGGGTCAGCCTGCGGTTACAGATATTGTGGTTAATGGATCATGGAAAATGGAAAACATTAACCATTCTCCATTAACTGAAAACGAATTACTACATTTTGCTGCTTCTGTTGAAAAAGGTTCGGAACATCCGCTCGGTGAAGCCATCTGGGCGGAAGCGACGACTCGTGGTCTAACGTTAGTCGAACCGGCTGGGTTTAAGGCAGAGGCTGGGCATGGCGTTCAAGCTGAGGTCGAGGGAAGAAGCGTGATGGTCGGGAACAAGCGAATGTTCGAGGCGAGAGGAATCTCGTTGGGCAGTCTTGAATCCGAAGTGTCGCGCCTGCAATCCGAAGCCAAAACTGCAATGCTGGTAGCCATTGATAATACCGCGGCGGGAATCATCGCCGTTGCTGACACCATCAAAGACAGCTCGAAGGATGCGATTGCCGACCTGCACAAGATGGGTTTGAAAGTTGCAATGATCACCGGCGATAACCAGAAGACCGCCGAAGCCATCGCCAGGCAAGTCGGTGTGGATACGGTGCTGGCGGAAGTGTTGCCGGAGGGGAAAGCGGCTGAAGTTAAAAAGCTTCAGTCTAAAGTCGAAAGTCAAAAGTCGGGTGACCTTCGACCTGCTACCTTTGACCAGATTGTCGCCATGGTCGGTGACGGCGTCAATGACGCTCCCGCCCTCGCTCAAGCCGATGTTGGTTTGGCAATTGGAACGGGAACCGATGTGGCGATGGCTGCCGCGCCTGTGACCTTGATGAGCGGCGACCTGCGCGGTGTCGCGCGCGCGATCCGCCTCTCACGCAAGACGGTGACTACCATCAAGCAAAACCTGTTCTGGGCGTTCATTTACAACATCATCCTCATCCCTGCCGCGATGCTGGGTTACTTGAACCCGATGCTCGCCGCCGGTGCGATGGCGTTCAGCAGTGTCTTTGTGGTGACAAATAGTTTACGATTGCGCAAGCAAACAATATAAGACTATGACTTTTGGAAACAGGTAGATACGTGTTTACGTGTCTACCTGTTTCCGTTATACTGTCCACATGCCCAAATACTACACACCCAAAGAAGCCAACAACCTGTTGGACGTTGTCCGCCCGTTGGTGGGGGAGTTGATGGGGATCGGGGAAAAGATTCGCATACACCAGCCGGAGATATGGTCGGTGGTGGAAAAATCTGCCGGGAATGGCGGCAACCCGGCGCTGAGCAAACTCCTGCCGGATTTCGACCGGCTCGATTCCATTCTGCACCGCTTGCAGGATATGGACATCGAAGTCAAAGATCTGAGCATTGGCTTGATCGATTTTCCAGCCATGCATGAAGGCAGGGTCGTCTACCTTTGCTGGAAATATGACGAGGACAGCATTCAGTTCTGGCACGACATCGAGGCGGGATTTGCCGGTCGTCAGCAGATCGATTGGGAATAAGGCACTTCGCTCAAATCGTTTATACTAGCGCGCATCCCTTTACAGAGCAGAGCATAAATGAACATATCGAAAATCGGACGTTATGAAGTCGAAAGTGAATTGACGCAAGGCGGCATGGGCATTATCTTTCTGGCGCGCGACCCATACATTCAACGCCAGATCGTTGTCAAAGTCCTCATGTACAGCCGCACGTTGGACGATGTCTATCGTGAATTCTTCCAACGTGAAGCGGAAGTGATCGCCGCGCTCGAACATCCGTGCATTGTGCCGGTCTATGATTTTGGCTGGCATGGTCAGCAGCCTTACATCGTCATGCGCTACATGGCGGGCGGAAGTTTGCAGGACCATCTGAACAAGAGCGAACTGAAACTGACCGAAATGGCGCACATCCTCAAACGAGTGGCAGATGCGCTGGATGCGGCGCACGTGAAGAACATCATCCACCGCGATGTCAAACCGTCCAACATCCTGTTCGATTCGACGGGCGAAGCCTTCCTATCCGATTTTGGGATCGCAAAATCCAAACCGATCACAGATGAAGAAGGCGAGTGGCTGGTTGGGACCCCCGGCTACATGAGCCCAGAACAGATCGTGGGCACCGCAGTTGACGGACGTTCAGATGTCTATGCTCTCGGCGTGGTCCTCTATCGGCTGTTGACCGGGCAACTGCCTTTTGCAAACGACTCTACGACCGCCCTCATGAACGCCCACGTGGACCTGCCCGTACCGGATGTCCGCAAGGTCAAAGCCAACATCCCTGCTGTGTGGCAGGAAGTGGTGGCAAAGGCGATGGCGAAGGATGCCAACGACCGGTACAAAACCGCCGGTGACTTTGCCCGTGATGTGAACGAGGTCGTCTCCGGCAAGTGGTATTTGCGGAAGTTGTAGGATACAACGATTTCATCAAAGACCTTGCCGTGGGGACAGGGTCTTTTTAAATTGTAAACTTGAACCGCCAAGTGCGCCAAGACCGCCAAGATTTTAAAGTTACCTTTGCGCCCTTTGCGGACTTCGCGGTTCAAATTTTCTCCCCGTATTTTTAGTGAACTCACACCGCATAGGCGTTTCTTGTGTTTAAACCTGCATCACCACAACAAGGAGAAAAATGAATAAAGGTATTCTCAGCGGCATTGCCGCGTATGCCATGTGGGGCTTCTTCCCCATTTATTGGAAACTGCTTCACGACGTCCCTGCCGTGCAATTGCTCGGTCACCGTATCGGATGGTCGTTCCTGCTGCTCATGGCTTTCATTTTCATCACCAAACAATGGAAGGATTTCCGCGCCTCCGCGTTCAATGCCAGGGTGCTGGGCATTTACGCGGTGGCGGGTGTGCTGCTTTCCATCAACTGGCTCATCTACGTCTGGGGCGTGAATGCGGGCTTCATCGTCGAAACCAGCCTCGGCTATTTCATCAATCCTTTGCTCAGTGTGTTGTTCGGCGTTTTCTTTCTGCGCGAAAAACTGCGCCCCACGCAGTGGATCCCCATCGTCATCGCCGCCATTGGCGTGACCTATCTCACCCTCACCTACGGGCGCCTGCCCTGGATCGCGCTCTCTCTGGCGGTTTCCTTCGGCTTGTACGGCTTGGTCAAAAAACTTTCACCGCTCGGCTCGGTCTACGGGCTCACGCTGGAAACCGGCATCGTCTTTCCCATCGCGCTCGCCTACCTGACCTTCGTTCAAGTCAACGGCACAGGCGAATTTTTACACGACGGACTCACCGTGGACTTGCTTCTGATCGGCGGCGGCATCGTCACCACCATTCCGCTGCTCATGTTCGCCTCCGCCGCAAAACAGATTCCGCTCAACATGATCGGCGTGCTTCAATATTTTGCGCCCACCATTCAATTCCTCATCGGCGTGTTCATTTATAAAGAACCGTTCGATACCACGCGCTTTATCGGCTTTGGCATCGTCTGGCTCGCGCTGATCATCTTTTGGGTCGAGAATATCATTTCCCATCGCACACCTGTCGAACCCATCCCCGAACTAGGAGAAGGCTGATGAAATTTCTGTTTATCGGCGGCACGGGTCATATCAGTTCCGCCTGCTCCGAACTTGCCGTGAAGCGCGGACACGAGCTTTTTCTTTTGAATCGCTCTGCCTCGAAGAAGTATCCTGCGCCGGAAGCTGCCACTATTCTACAAGCGGATATCTACACCGACCCAGCGCATCTTTCCGCGCTGATAGCGGATCAACACTTCGATGTGGTGGTGGACTTTCTAGCTTTTTCCCCCAACGACATCCAACGTGACCTGTCCCTCTTTCGCGATAAGACCGACCAGCTCGTGTTCATTTCGTCTGCCAGTGCCTATCAAAAGCCGGTGAAGAATTACCTCATCACCGAAGAGACACCGCTGGAGAATCCCTTCTGGGAATATTCAAGCAACAAGATCGCCTGCGAAGATTTGTTGATGGACGAATACCGCAATAACGGATTCCCCGCCACCATCGTCCGCCCATCGCATACCTATGGACTGGCGCAGATCCCGTTCATCGTTGGCAGTTGGCTTCACCCGTGGACTCTCATCCACCGCATGAAGCAGGGCAACCCTGTCATCGTTCCCGGTGACGGCACATCGCTGTGGGTGCTGACCTGGAACGCGGACTTTGCCAAAGGCTTTCTCGGATTGCTCGGGAACAAGGCTGCCATCGGCGAAGCCTTCCAGATCACCTCAGATGAAGTTCTCAGCTGGGACCAGATCTACCTGGAAGCGTACCAGGCTCTCGGTCAGGAACCGAACGTGATCCACATCCCCTCGGATTTCATCGCGCGCTTCGATGACCACGCCATTGGCAGCCTCATCGGAGATAAGTCCAATAGTGTGGTCTTCGACAACAGCAAGATCAAGCGCTTTGTGCCGGAGTATCACTGCGAAGTTAAATGGAGCGAAGGTGTGCGGCGCTCTCTGGCGTGGTTCGAAGCGCATCCCGAATTCCAGACCATCGACCATGATGCTATACAGAAATGGGATAGGATCATCGAGGCGTACAGCCGCGCATTTGGATAGCCAGCTTTGGTGCATGGGCTTATAATTTGTAAAAATCTAATACACGAGGTTGCCATGGCGAATAAGAAGAAAGGCCTCATCGGAATTTTGACAGGCGGAGGTGATGTGCCGGGATTGAACCCAGCCATTCGTGCAGTGACTATCCGCGCTTTGCGGGAGGGGTATCAGGTGGTGGGCATCCGTCGCGGCTGGGGGGGATTGACGGATGTTATCCGTGATAAGAATGCGGACAACAGTAATAATTATCAATTCCTGACCGAAGAGATCGTAAACCGCGCGGGGCGCACAGGCGGCACCTTCCTGCACACTTCGCGTACCAAGCCAAGTTCGGTCAAGAAAGGCAGCGTTCCCCCTCATCTAAAGGAAAAGTATGCCGAGGAAAGGAATGACCTGACTCCGGAGATCCTCAAGAATCTCGATTTCCTGGGTGTGGATTCCCTGATCCCCATTGGCGGCGACGATACGTTGAGTTACGGCGTGCGCCTGTATAAGGAGGGCATCAAGGTCATTGCGATCCCCAAGACGATGGATAACGATGTGCCCGGCACTGATTATTGCATCGGGTTCAGCACCTGCGTCACCCGCACGATCTCACTGACCAACAGCCTGCGCACCATCGCCGGTTCGCATGAACGCATCCTCGTGCTTGAAGTTTTCGGGCGTTATGCCGGTTTTACAGCCATGCTGCCGACGATGGCAGGGGCGGCGAATCGTTGTGTGATCCCCGAATTCAAATTCAACATCGAACACCTGACCGAACTGCTGGTCAAAGACCGCAATGCGAATCCCAGTCATTACTCGGTCCTGCTGATTTCGGAAGGTGCCATGTACGAGGGCGGCGAGATGGTTTTCGCAGACCGTACCACCGATGCCTATGGACATGCGAAACTGGGCGGTATTGGCGACCTCGTTTCTGCACAGATCAAGGATCTGTCACCGAAATTCACCGGCGGCAAACCGGTGGATGTGGTCAACCAGAAGCTTGGGTACATGGTGCGCGGCGGCGACCCGGATGCGATTGATTCCATTGCCCCGATGGCTTTTGGCAATCTCGCGCTCGACCTGTTATTGAAGGGCATTCACGGGCGTTTGGTGGTCTTGAAGAATGGACGGTACGACAACGTGCCTTTGGACGTGGTCACGTCAACCAAGAAGGTCGTCGACGTGAACCATTTCTACGACCGGGAACGCTATCGCCCCATCTATGAAAACTTCGAGATGAAGCCGCTCTTCATCATGACCAGCGAGTTGTAATTTCTTTCTGAACGAATACAGTTGTAAGCAGTTCACTTAGGCAGACACGAAATAACCTTATTTCAGGGCATTTCCGTGTCTGTCTGTTTTGTTGAATCGCTCCACATCCGAGCGGAAACCCGCATTTTAAATCTCCCAAGATTTGTATGACAATCGCTTGGCGATAAATGGACTGAATTGGTTATAATCATCTAAATTCTCAAGGAGTACCTTATGAACTTTGCTATGTGGAAGAAAGCGTTAAATGTCATCCCCGAAGTCTCGAAAGAGGAATGGGATGGACTGGATGTAATTTCCAAGTGGCTCATCTCCACCCGAGCCGCTGTTCTCATCATGACCTTTATCTCCGCCGCGTTGGCGGGTCTCTTCGCCTGGCGCGACGGCTCGTTTGCCTTCCTGCCGTGGCTCGCGCTGGTCTTCGGGCTCATCATGGCGCACGCCAGTAACAACATCTTCAACGACTATACCGATTTCGTCCGCGGGGTGGACAAGGACAATTACTATCGCACCATGTACGGCGCCCAGCCTGTCGCCTCCGGTTTGATGACCAAACGTCAGCACCTGACCTATTTCGTCGTGACCGGCATCCTTGCCATGCTCGCAGGCTTATTCCTCGTCTGGCAGACCGAGTTCAACACAACCACCTGGATCCTGCTTGGGCTTGGTTCGTTCTTCGTCCTGTTCTACACCTGGCCCCTCAAGGGACTTGCCCTCGGTGAAGTGGCTGTGCTCATGGTCTGGGGTCCGCTGATGATCGGCGGCGGCTATTACGTCCTCAGCGGCGAATGGAAATGGGAAGTGGTCATCGCCAGCCTGCCTTATGTGCTCGGTGTGACGACGGTCATCTTCGGCAAGCACATCGACAAGATCAATGTGGATAAAGCCAAGAAGATCTACACCCTGCCGGTTGTCATCGGTGAGAAAGCCGCGCGCTATACCATCATGGCGATGATGATCCTGCCGTACATTTTCACCGGCTATTTGATCGCGACGAAGTTCTTCACGCCTGTCATGCTGATCGTCCTCTTTGCATTGCCTGCCCTGCGCGAAAGCCTTGCGCCTCTGACCAAGCCGAAGCCGGATACTCGTCCCGAAGGTTTCCCCGACGGACAGGGAGGGTGGCCCCTTTATTTTGCGCCCATCGGCTTTCGCAACAACCGCGCTTTTGGATCGCTCTTCATGCTCGGTCTGCTGTTGGATGTAGCGCTGCGCCTGCTGCCGTTCACACAGAATTTCTGGCGGTAGCCTCCGCTCGATAGTTAGACCCAAGCCTCCCGTTGGAATGAAGCGGGGGGCTTTTTCGTTAATCAGGAGGAAAGTCATATTCAAAAATATGAATGTATTGATTATAATATATTCAGGATTATGAATATGAAAAAGCAACCCATTTTCGAACTTTCCAAACAACTCGCCGCGCCACTCTCGGTCATCTCCTCGCCGCAGCGCATCGCCATCCTGCTTGCCATCGGCAAAGGCGAAGCCTGTGTCTGCCATCTTGAGTCGGCGCTTGGCTGGCGGCAGGCGTATATCTCACAGCATTTGATGGCTCTTCGCAAAGCGGATATTTTGCAGGACCGCCGCGAGGGCCGCTATGTTTATTACAGCCTGAAGAACGCCTCTTTGCTGGACCTGATTACTGCCTCTGCTTCCCTGAGCGGACTCGCCGCCGAATCCGTTTCGGCGTTCATCAATACGCAGGTGTATCCATCGTGCGAATGTCCGCATTGTGTGCCTGCGATCATCCCTGTTTCGAGTTTGTGACCATGAATACATTGATATCCCCGGTTATTCCTCATTCCAATAAAAAAGTATTTTTTGTTTTAGGGGCAGCGGCGGTCATTTGGTTGACCGCTTACAACCTGATCCAACCTCTTGCAGATTGGCTCTCCTACTCTGCGCTTGGTCTTGCAACGGATTCGCACCTCGGCGAATCCCTTGCTTTTTTTCTTTACGATGTGCCGAAGATAATGCTCCTGCTTTCGGGCATGGTCTTTCTCATCTCCATCGTGCGCACCTTCTTCAGCCCTGAGCGGACTCGCGCTCTGCTGGGCGGAAAACGAGAAGGTGTTGGAAATGTCTTTGCGGCGATGCTTGGAATCGTCACACCGTTCTGTTCGTGTTCGGCAGTTCCGCTCTTCATTGGTTTTGTGGAAGCCGGGATCCCGCTGGGTGTGACCTTTTCCTTCCTCATCGCCGCCCCGACGATCAACGAAGTAGCCATTATTTTGTTGTTCGGTCTTTTCGGTTGGAAGGTGGCCGGCTTGTATGTCGCTTCCGGTTTGACGGTTGCCATCGTGGCCGGTTTCATTATGGGGCGTTTGAAAATGGAAAGGCATGTGGAGGATTTTGTCTGGAAGGTTCATCGCAATGTGAATGTGACCGAGGAAAAGCTGACCTGGTCAGACCGCATCGAGCGCGCCTGGGGTTCGGTGAAGGAGATCGTCGGCAAGGTCTGGTTGTATGTAGTCATCGGCATTGCGGTTGGAGCAGGTATTCACGGTTACGTGCCTGAAGATGCGCTGGCTTCCATTCTTGGGGCGCAGGCTTGGTGGTCGGTGCCACTGGCAGTGTTGATCGGCATTCCGCTTTATTCCAATGCGGCGGGGATCGTGCCCATCGTTGGAACGTTGATCGAGAAGGGCGCATCCGTTGGAACGGCGCTGGCGTTCATGATGTCGGTCATCGGTTTGAGCCTGCCGGAAGCGGTGATCCTCAAACGGGTCTTGAAGATGCCGCTGTTGATCACGTTCTTTGCTGTCATTGCCGTAGCGATCATCTTCACAGGTTATCTATTCAATCTAATCCTGTAGGGCAGGTTTTCAAACTGCCATGTAAATGTACCTAGGAGAAATCATGTTAACCATCAAAGTACTTGGTTCCGGTTGTGCAAATTGTAAAAAGTTGGATGCGATTACCCATCAGGCTGTTGATCAAATGGGCATTCAGGCGGAAGTCATCAAGGTGACGGAATACCCCGACATCATGGCGTATGACATCATGTCCACGCCGGGATTGGTGATAAATGAAAAAGTCGTATCGTATGGGCGCATCCCGTCATTGGCGGAGATCGTATCGTTTCTTTCCACTGCTTTGGAGGCTGAAAATACAATTCCCGGTTAATCGCTAAAAGAGGAGAGAGTCTTAATGAGAAGAGTTTTATTTTTATGCACGGGTAATTCCTGCCGCTCGCAAATGGCGGAAGCCATTGTCAATGCACGGCTGGGAGGGGCGTGGCAAGCCGTCAGCGCCGGGACAAAGCCCGCGGGTTTTGTCCACCCCAAGGCGTTGACAGCGCTCTCAGAAATCGGGATTCAGCATACGGGAAGATCAAAGCGCGCAGACGAATTTCAGGGCGAGGAATTCGACCTCGTCGTCACCGTCTGCGATTCGGCGGCTGAAGAATGTCCTGTCTGGTTGGGTAAAGGGAAGAAAACGCATCATAGTTTTCCCGACCCGGCATTGACCGATGATATGAACGACTTCCGCGCTGTGCGCGATGATATCGAACGGGTGATGGTTGAATTATTGGAGTCCGAAGTCTCCTGACTTCGGACTGTCCGCAAAGTAGAGGCAAAATGACAAACGAAAAACGCAAGGAACTTTCATTTCTCGACCGCTATCTGACGCTGTGGATTTTTCTTGCCATGGCAGTTGGCGTGGGGATCGGCTTTGTGATGCCAACAACGGTTGCAGTTTTCAATGATGCTGTTTCGGTTGGAACAACCAATATTCCGATCGCGATAGGTTTGATCCTGATGATGTATCCACCGCTGGCGAAGGTGCATTACGATGAGTTGGGTGATGTCTTCCGCAATTGGAAAGTATTGGGACTTTCGCTTGTGCAGAACTGGGTCATCGGTCCGATCCTGATGTTCGTGCTGGCGGTCATCTTCTTGCGCGGCTACCCCGAGTATATGACCGGCTTGATCCTGATCGGTCTGGCGCGCTGCATCGCGATGGTCATCGTGTGGAATGAACTCGCCAAAGGCGACAACGAATATGCGGCGGGACTGGTCGCCTTCAACAGCATTTTTCAAGTGCTGTTCTACAGCGTGTACGCCTACGTATTCATCACAGTTTTACCGACCTGGTTCGGCATGACCGGCAGCATTGTGGACATCACCATCGGCGAAATCGCGAAGAGTGTCTTCATCTATTTGGGCATTCCATTCCTGGCGGGATTCTTCACGCGCCTGATCCTCGTCCGCGCGAAAGGCAGGGACTGGTATCACAAAGTCTTTGTGCCGAAGATCAGTCCGCTGACGCTGATTGCCTTGCTCTTCACCATCGTGGTGATGTTCTCGCTCAAGGGCGATGTCATTGTCCAGCTTCCGCTCGATGTGGTGCGGATCGCCATTCCGCTGTTGATCTACTTCGTGATCATGTTCCTTGTCTCGTTCTGGATGGGCAAGGCTGTCGGCGCGGATTATTCCAAGACGACCACGCTTTCGTTCACAGCTGCCAGCAACAACTTTGAACTGGCGATCGCTGTGGCTGTGGCAGTCTTCGGCATTGGCTCCGGCGCGGCGTTCGCGGCGGTCATCGGTCCGTTGATCGAGGTGCCGGTGATGATCGGGTTGGTCAATGTGGCGTTCTTCTTCCAAAAGAAGTATTTTGGTGG
>CAYJPO010000011.1:0-14567 GCA_964372045.1 uncultured Anaerolinea sp. | reverse complement strand
CTGAAGCGGGGGGCTTTTTCGTTTAATGGGCGTCTTCCATCGCCGCCTTTTGCGCAGAATTGTTTTTCGGCTTCCACAACCACATCCCGCCAATGAGGACGATGACCGCCAGACCCAATATGCACATGCCGCCCAACATGACCGGTGCAAACAGAGCCGCATCCGAAGTGGAGAGGTGCAATGCGCCCTGTATCGCGTTGATGACATCCATGTAGAAATTATTGCGCGAAGGACGGACAAGATAGAACGGGTCTTCCGGTTTGCCGATGAAGGGACTGAGCCGCCAGGTCATTTGTGTACCGACGAAACCGTACAACAGGATCCAGGCGAATAGAATGCGTTTCCCGACCGCGTTCAGTGCATCACTGCGGGCAGTCTCCACCAGGGTCATGCCGCGCCAGAGAAAATACACGCCCAGCCACGCACTGACTCCCACGAAGGCGACCGCCAGCAATTGGAAGAATTCATAGTTCGTTGAGGTCAATACAAAGAAGAGCGTGATGGGCGCAAGCCCGAGCAGGAGAAATGCCGAAACGCTGATGCCGGAGAGCACGACGGTCAACACCTGCATGAAGCGCAGCGGTGTGCCAAGCAATGTGAGCGAAAAGAAATACAGTGCGGGCAGGCAGAACGCCATCGTGGAAAGGAATAGGATGGGAACCTTGACCGCGGCGGATAACGCCTGCAAAGGTTCCTTTGCCAGCCCAACCATGAAGCCGTAGACCATGAACGAGAACAGCGAAACGAGGCTCAATGTGACCGCCTTTTGGTTGACGCCTTCGTTCCTTTGAATGCCGCGGAAGAATTCATCCGGGTTGCGTAAAAATTCGGGCATGATCGATAACAGGTCTTTCATGACATCCTCCATTTTGAATTCCCACAGCAACAAAGTAAATTATCTTCGTTGACCCGTGGTTGACTTTCACCATTATGGGGTGGAGGAGCGGTCATAGTCTGACAAAGACTCTCAGTGATTTTCAATTCCTATCTGACCCGAATGTCCTATTGTGAGAATCTTTACAAATCGGACTAATTTAGTTATAATAATGGTGATAAATTTCACAATTAGAAGTACTCAGAGGTAACCATGAACACAATCAGAAAGCCCCATATCGTTATCATCGGCGCGGGGTTTGCCGGTCTCGAAACCGCCCGCGGACTTTCCAAAGCGCCTGTTCGGATCACACTGATCGACAAGAACAACCACCACCTCTTCCAGCCTTTGCTTTATCAGGTTGCCATTGCCGGATTGCTGCCTTCGCAGGTCGCACAGCCCGTGCGTACCCTGTTTCGCAAACAGAAAAATCTGACCTTCCAAATGGGCGAAGTAACCGAGATCAACTTCGAGGAAAAGTTCGTTCGAATGAATGGTTCGGTCATCGCGTACGATTATCTTGTCATCGCGGCGGGTTCGCGTACGAACTTCTTCGGCTTTGAAACGCTCGAAGAACACGGCTTGCAACTCAAAGACCTCGATACTGCCGTCAGCACACGCAATCACCTGCTCTCCATGTTTGAACAAGCCAGCCATGAAGGCGACCCTGAAAAGCGCAAGACCAAGCTGACCTTTGTCATTGTGGGCGGCGGACCGACCGGTGTGGAAACCGCGGGCGCATTGTCGGAGTTGATCATGCATGTGATGCGCAAAGATTATCCGCGGCTTGATCTCAAAGAGGCGAAGGTCATTTTGCTCGAAGCCGGTCCCAGCCTTATCGGCACGTATCCCGCTGAACTGCGTCAAGCCACATTGCGTTTGTTGAAGAACAAAAAAGTGGATATGCGCCTGAACACAAAAATGCAGGATTACAACGGTCAGCGCGTGACGCTGGGGGATGGCTCAACCATTGAAACTCAAACGCTGATCTGGACGGCTGGCTCGAAAGCCGCCGAGATCGTGGACACCCTGCCCACGGAGAAAGCCAGCATGGGGCGCGTGCGCGTCAAACCGACCTTGAACCTGTCCCTGTTTCCTGAAGCCTTTATCATCGGTGACGCCGCTTTTCTCCCCAATGGTGATGGTCAACCCCTGCCCATGCTCTCGACCGTCGCCATCCAACAGGGACAAGCCGCCGCGAAGAATATCCGCTTGATGGTGGACGGGAAAGAGCCGCTCGCGTTCCACTACAAAGACCCCGGTCTGCTCGTCACGATAGGACGCAACGCCGCCGTCGCACGTATCTTCGGCATCTCGTTTAGCGGATTCATCGCCTGGGTCATCTGGGTCTTCCTGCATATCTACCGCATCATCGGTTTTCGCAACCGCCTGATCGTGATGTTCAACTGGGCGTGGGATTATTTCTTCTACGACAATCAGGTGAGGTTGATCACGAAGGAATAAGACTATGTCATTGCGAGGAGCCTGATAGGCGACGAAGCAATCACTACTTTATTGGAGATTGCTTCGGGCGGACAAACATCGCCCTCGCAATGACATTTACTCAAGTTCCCTGTACACAAACCATTCCCCCTTGCGTTTATCCACGCCCTTCATTGCGCGGTCATAGTAAATATCGAAGACCTGATCCGTCTCCACGCGCACGCGGAAGTAATACCGCCCAACGTTCAACGACCCGCGTGTGGCTGCGGTTGCCGCGTGTGCGGGACGCATATTATTTGCCATCCTGCCGTGCCGTGAAAAGTCCGTCCACTCTGAGAGGGTTTCGGTGACGCGATACGTCTTTTTGTCCCAGACAAATCCGTTGGGACAATGCGGCGCTTTCTCACGCACCGGCGGCTCATCGAAGAGGACTTCGATGGTCTCGTCAAAAAAATGGATGGGGGTGAATGTTTCCGGCATGGTCACTCTCGATGGTTGGAGTCAGGTTCCCGGTCCGGTTGGATGCGGATGGGTTAGTTGGGCAGCATGTCGTCGCCTCGCCGCCAGGCTCGCACCATGACAAATGTCAGGATGACCGATCCGCACAGCATGGAGGGGATGAGGATGATGGGCATGAGCCAGCGCTCGGAGTATTTGTTGATCTGCGCCGTGTTCGGGTCATTGGGATCGTAGAGGACTTCCACGCGTTCGCCGATATCGTATGCGGGCGGGTCGGAAGCATTCTCGCTTTCAAACGTGTAGGTCTGGTCGTTTGTCGCTACGAACTCGACGACGGGGGAGTAGGTACAACAGCCGCCTTCTGAACTGCTGCTTTCTTCGAGGCGGGTTACTACTCCCTCTGTGACCACGCCAGTCGTTTCGAGACGGTAAGCGATGACCGCGGCATACACGCCCCACAGGCAGAACGCGGCGAAGAACAGGTTGGCAAAAATGGTGATACAGCCGATATACAATTTGTTCGCGCCGCGTCCCACTTTTTCCACGGCGTCGGCAGCCTTGTTCGCTGCTTTATCGAAATTCTTTTCATACTGTTCCATGATTCACCTCTAAAGTTTGGGTTTGAAATCCGGCACATCAACTTCTTTTTTGGGGGAAGATAACGAACTCCACCAGGATCACGCTTATGGCAAGCAGGCTGAAGGCATCGAGCAGGAGAATAAAACCCCACCAGCGCGGAAATGAACACAGCATGGCGACGATGTTCATAACCGCCAGCAAAATGCCCGCCCGGACAATATTTGTATTCTGATCGTTGACTGGCTTGTTGTGGAAGTACCAAAGCCCTGCGCCAGCGGCAAGACATGCAATGGCAGCCGCGAGGATGACGAAGAACGCCTGCTTTCCGGTCAGCCCGAATAGGTCAAATAAAAGGATGCCGCAGGTGCCAAGGCGGGATGGATTGTCGCGGTATTGGGATTGGAACACGCTGACGAGGATCAGCCTGTCGAAGATCGCATCATCGGATGTGACCGTCCACTCGGCGCCGGTCGATTCCCTTTGCGCAAGCAGGAAGGTCTGACTTGCGCGCCGGTCTCCGCCTGCATGGCTGATCTCGGTGGTGACAGCGGGTTTGATCTCTTTGTCGGTGTAGTTGACGATCTCGGCGCGGACCGATCCGGTCCCTGCGCTGGAGAGCATCAGCGGGCATGCGAGCGGCATCACTTCCGAGGCGGTGAAGCTGGAACGGATGCGTACTTCGACTTCGCCCCACAGGACGGCTCCAGAGAGGGATAACCCTATGACTTCTCCGATGAGGAAGAGCAAGACTCCAACCCAGGAATAGATCCTTGAAGTGAGTTTCATGATCCTATTGTAGCTGAATTGTGAATGATAAGAATTGTCTAACTACCTGACACTTTTGAATCTGAAGGTGGTCGAGTAGCCCGACGCGCCAGCGGAAGGCGTATCGAGACCACATTTGCCTCGAAAATGAAGTGTTTTTGCTTAATGGTGGCTCGACACTTGCACCGCACTGTGTTCGGTGCAGTGCAGGTGTAAGCACCGTCTACTCGACCACCGTTGTATGTCTGCACCAAACTGTCACGATCGAAATGACCATCATGACTCGCGCACAATGGCGAGACGATCGAGATAGGTGACCTGCAAGGCGGCAAAAACCCCAAAGAACGATACGAAGATGGGCACCCCAAAAAGGGTAATGAGCTGTGAAAGCCCGGCAAAGTCCAGCCTGCCGGTCAGTTGGAGGATGGCAATGGCGATGGTGTTTTGGTCAAGGCGTGTTCCGACCATGAAAGGCATGAAGGCTTCCTGTGCAGCAGCCAGCAAAGTGACAGCCGACATGAACAGGGCAAGCGGCAGGGATGGAATGAACATCTTCTGAACAAAGGCGCGCATCGCGGGCATGCCTTCATCGATGGCTGACTGCCATGCCTGTGACTGTCCGTTAAAGAAGAGGGTCAGGATGAAGAGCAGCGGCACACTCAGGAGGATGGGCGGTATCAGGGAAAACGATGTATTGATGAGGTCGAGTCCGCGATATCTATCGAATGCCGCCATTCCCAGCGGAACTGCGGTGACGAACAACCACGGTGCGAACGGAAGAAGCAGCCATGAACTGGCTTTGCCGAACGGTTTGACCGCACCGATGCCGAGCGCACCTAGATAGGCAACCGGCAGTTGAATGAAAAGGAGCGTCAACAATGCAGGCAGGATCGAATTGACCCCGAACCGCAGCATGGCTGTAAACTCGATGGATGCGCCTTCGGTGGTGAGCGATTTGATCAAGCCCCAGAACAATGGAGCCAATGTGACGAAGAGCACCACGAACCCGCCGAGAACGATGGCGATCCACCCCGGAATGTTTGCCCTGCCGGAAGCGGATTGCTCGAACTCGCTGACAGCCTTCTGTTTCAGTTGCAGCCTGCCGAGGATGAGCGTCAATGTGGCGGCGATGCCGAACAAGGAAGCAAAGAGGAGCATCACGAATGAAACCGCGGAGGTCACACCGATCTGACCGAACCGGATGGTTTGCAAGAGCATCTGCCCGAGCACGAAGTTCCCACCCCTGCCCGGCAAGGTTGCCGACAGGATAGTGAACGATTGCAAGGCATACGCTGCCACCCCCAGTTGCGTGATCACCCATGTGACCACCAGCGAAGCGACCGGCGATTTGCCATCCTCGCCCGTTCGACCGCGCAAGACGGCGAGATAAACGATCAAACCGACCCCGCTGGTAACAGCAAGCGTCACAAGTCCATCGATAAGCAGGTAGGTGCGTTCCGGGGCTTCGAGGTTCCACAGTCCGCGCAGGAAGGCGGGACCGAACATCACCAGCGCGGGTCCGAAATACGCGAGCGGCAGGGTGAACCACAAACGCACATTCCGCTGGGATTTCTTTCCAAAGGTATTGACGGCAAGCGCGAGCAAAGGCGGAAGGATGGCAGCCGCCAGAATGTGAATGATGATCAGAAGAGACGTGTAACCCAAAGAAGCAGGGAAGAAGCGGTCTTCGATCAAATGTGTGTAATTCGTGATGCCGACGAATTCTCCATCGGAACCAAGTTTGGAATCGGTCAGGCTGTTGATAAAGGTGCTGACGGTCAACCAGAATTGATCCACGGTGCAAAGTCCGCAGGCGGGAAGCAGGAGCAACAGACCTAGAAGTCCGCGCAGAAGGGGGGAGAGGGAGGGGGATTTGGGAGTAGTCATAGGTAAAAGTGGGTAGTGAACAGTAAACAGTGAATAGTGAACAGTGAATGTTGTGTGACTATTTTACTTTAGCACATAAACAGCGAATCCGCGCGCGGGAGCGAAGAATTGTGCGCGACCGTCGGGACCGGTGGATGGGTCTGCGGGGCGGGAAAGGTCATGTTTGCCCCACCAGGCTGCGGGTGAGAAAGATGCGTTCGTCCATTTTGTGCCGACCCACTCGCCATGCCAGTTGTCGCCGCGATTATTCAACACGTAGATCAAGCCGGGTTGATCCCCATATCCGCCGCGCTGCATGATGTACAGGTCATCGGAGAGATGCAGGATGGACGTTTCGCCGCCTGCGTATTTTTCATGCACGCCCACCAGCGCGTCGATGCCGTTGGGGGTATCGCGCAGGGCGAGGTTGTAATTGAAGTAATCCTTCCAGAAGACGCAGGGATAGCCTTCATGCGTCAGGATGTAGGAGTAGGCGAGCAGTTTGTCGTTGGTGATCGGGCGACCCTCATCACGCAGGTCGTGGTTCTCAACAAAGGTGACCGTGGTCTGCGGTTGTGCCTTCAAAATAGAGTCACCGAGCACAAGGTTCTTGAGGCTAAACCCGTACGCGTCGCACAAGCCTTTGAGCAGTTCGCGCAGGGGGAAGTCGAAGGCATCCACAGGGTTGTAGTTGGCTTCGTTGGCTTCATTGACCCAGTGCAGGGTGTTGGCGGTGTTATCCCAATATTCCGCCACGCCAAAGGGTTTGTGATAAGCGCCGTTCTTCATATAGCGATACTCTTGAATGGCAGTGACCGTATTCGCCGCAAAGCCTTTGACGAAGTCGTAGCGGAAACCGTCGAAGCCGACTTCTTCGATGAGCCAGCGCGCGAGCTTGAGCAACTCGCCGTACACGTAGGGATTGCGATGCGAGAGGTCGGGCATGTCGCCGAAGGTCATCTCATCCCAAGACTCATACATGCTGGGGTGGAACGACTCCCAATTGCGCACGAACTTGCCGCTTTTGGGGTTGAAGACCGTCCAGCGTTTTTGACCTGTAATGGGATTCGCCTCCTGCGCGTCCCCCCCGGAGTTGTGATTGAGCACCATATCTGCGATCAGACTCAGCCTGTGCTTGTGTGCGTTTTCAATGAGTTGATCCAGCTCGGAGCGGGTCCCGAACCAGGTCGGCTTGCCGCCCTTCTGGTCGAACTCGCCGAGGTCGTAGTAATCGTATGGGTCATAGCCCATGGAAGGTCCAAATAGATTCGCCGCTTTATGGACGGGCGGAAGCCACAACGAAGTAAAGCCCGCCTTCGCAAGACCGGGGATCTCGCGGTTGATATAGTTCCACCATTGAAATTCTTTTTTATCTTCCCGGGGACAATCCCAGTAGAAGGTTTGCATCATAACGCCCATGTATTTTCTCTCTCCTTGTTGGTGGTATTTTATGGGGAATTGGGGATTGGGGTAGGGGTAATTGGTAATAGTGAGCAGTGGACAGTGGACAGTGAGCAGTGGACAGTGAGCAGTGGACAGTGAGCAGTGGACAGTGAGCGGGGAGCAGTGAACAGTGGACAGTGAGCAGTGGACAGTGAGCAGTAGACAGTGGTGGAGGGCAGTATGAGGGTGGTAAGACGAGAGTAAGAGGATGACCGGGCGGGTTTTGGAGTAATTTCTTTCGGATAGCCAAATAATCCCGTGAAAGGAATGGTCTTTGTAGACTTTGCGAATGGAGTAAAATTGGGAGAACAATGGGGAGACCCATGCCAACAGAAGCTGATACCTGTAGAACCTACCTAGTCCCGAAGTTACATACCGCTGGCTGGGATGACGAGTACATCACCGAGCAGATGGTCTTAACGCGCGGACGAATTATTCCGATCGGGGACAGACATACGCGCAAGGATGGGCTGCGCCCTGATTATGTTCTGTTCATTCGACAAAATATCCCGATAGCAGTAGTAGAAGCGAAAGCGGAATATGCACACCCTGGCAAAGGGTTGCAGCAAGCCATTCAATATGCTGAAATGATGGGATTAAAATTTGCGTATTCGAGCAACGGCAAGGGAATCGTGGAGCATGATTTCATTACAGGTTTGGAACGCAATCTTGATGCTTTCCCAACGCCTGATGAATTGTGGGGACGACTTAAAGGCACATTCAACTTTGAAAGCAAAAAAGAAGAGACTGATTCACTTTCTGCCTACTGGGAAGAAGTTGGTGGGAAATCGCCCCGCTATTATCAGCAGGTTGCAATCAATAAGGCAGTGAATTCGGTTTTAGCAGGACAGAACCGTATTCTGCTCACGATGGCAACTGGGACGGGAAAAACCTTTGTTGCCTTTCAAATTGTTTGGCGCTTATGGAAATCCAAACGCAAGAAACGAATTTTGTATCTGGCAGACCGAAATATTTTGATTGACCAAGCCAAAGACCGCACCTTCTCGCCAATGGGACAGGCTCTACACAAGATCAAAGGCAAAGCCACCAAGAGCCGTGAAGTATATTTTGCTTTATATCAATCCCTGGCAAATCCAGTGACGGGCGAGAACCTTTACGAGAAGTATCCAAGAGATTTCTTTGATTTGATTATTATCGACGAGTGCCATCGTGGGTCGGCAAATGAAGAGGGTAGTTGGCGCAAGATATTGGATTATTTCGATGCGGCTACCCAAATCGGGATGACTGCTACGCCAAAACGTGACGATAATGTGGATACCTATAATTATTTCGGCGACCCGATCTATACCTATAGCCTGCGCCAAGGGATTGACGATGGTTTCCTCGCGCCGTATCGGGTGTATCGCGTGATTCCCGATGTGGACGCGAGCGGGCTGCAAATTGACCCTGGCGTGTTGGATCGCTTGGGACGTGAAATTCCGCCTGATTTATATGGGACAAAAGATTTCGAACGGCTGGTGTCTTTGCTTTCCCGTACTGAAGTTGTGGCAAGGCATTTGACCGAGTATTTGAAGCGCACGAATCGCTATGACAAGACGATTGTCTTTTGTGTGGATCAAGAACATGCTTTAGATATGCGTAAGGCATTGAATAACCTGAACGCAGATTTGAGCAGAATTCATGTGGATTATGTTGCGCGAGTGGTGAGTGATGAGCAAGCTGTTGGGCGTGGACATTTGGATAACTTCCAAGACCCAGAAAAAGAGACACCTGTTATTCTCACTACTTCGCAAATGCTGACCACTGGTGTGGATGCGCCGACCTGCCGCAATATCGTTTTATTCAAGCCGATCAATTCGATGATCGATTTCAAGCAGATCATCGGGCGCGGGACGCGGGTTTCAGAAGAGCATAATAAATTCTGGTTTACGATCATTGACTATGTAGGCGCGACACAGTTGTTTTATGATCCTGCGTTTGATGGCGATCCTGTGCGTGTGACGAAGACTGAGATTGATAAAGACGGAAATGAAACGAAGGTTGAAGATAGTGAGGAAGGTACGCTTCAACCAGAAGTGACGGAAGATAAAGCGGAAGAAAAGGCGCGTGAAATTCAATTGAAGATCGGCGAATTGCCGCGCAAGTATTACCTTGATAATGTTCAGGTGTATATTGCGGGTGAGCAGGCGTTTGAACTTGATCCCGAAGGGAACACGCTGCGCACGGTACAGTTTACCGATTATGTGACCGAGAATATCCGTCGTTTGAATTTGACGGCTGAGCATTTGAGAGAGGTTTGGAGTAAAGCCGAACAGCGTACTGAAATCCTGGATCAGTTACGTTCACGAGGGATTGACCCTGACCATTTGGCGCATGTGGTTCATCAGGAAGACGCGGATGCGTTGGATTTGCTTTTGCATGTGGCGTACAACGCACCGTTGGTGACGCGACGCCAGCGGGCTGAGAAGCTGCGCCAGAAGAAAGCCAATTTCTTCAATACGTTTACACCTGCGGCAAGGGAGATTTTGGAGACTTTGCTGGAGAAGTACGCGGATTATGGGGTTGGTGAGTTTGACCAATTGCCGCGCGTGTTGCAGGTTTCGCCGTTTGACCGTTATGGTTCGACGTATGAGATTTATCAGTTGTTTGGCGGGGCGGAGAAGATGTTGCAGGCGGTGGATGAATTGCAGAAGTTTTTGTATGAATAACGTAACATGTCGTTGCGAGGGCGATAGCCCGAAGCAATCTCCCGTTTGGTGAAGTGCTTGCAAGTAAGAGGAGATTGCTTCGTCGCTCACTACCGTTCGCTCCTCGCAACGACATATTGATGGCGATGGATGAGTTGCAGAGGTTATTGTATGAGTAGAAATAGTGCGTCATTGCGAGACGGCGTTCTCCCGTCGAAGCAATCTACTTCTTGTGGAGGGGATTGCTTCGCTTCGCTCGCAATGACGGATGAAAGGGTTGTATAATTCAAGCATGGCATTAACCGCGCTCGAACTTTCCCCCGAAGAACTCAAAAAATATCGCCCGCTGGAGGCGATCCGTCGCCGCAGGGTGGAGACGCGCGTTGAGGTAGCCGAGCGCCGTCGCCGCGCGTTGATTGTAGCGCGCAAAGCCGCGAAACTGTTGAAGGAAAAATTCGGGGCAAAGGAAGTCATTCTCTTTGGCTCGCTGTCGCGGCGTGGAAGTTTTACGTTGTATTCAGACATTGATCTTGCTGTGCGCGGCATCCCCTCGGATCGGTTTTATGAAGCGATCGGAGTGATCATTACGTTCGACATGGAATTTGATATCGACCTGGTGGAATCTGAAACCTGCCCCGCCGCTTTGCGTGCGAGCATTGAAAAAGACGGGAAACCGTTATGAACCCCGAGGAAACCCGCGTGTTGATCGAGCGCATTCATCAGGAATTGCAGGAACTTCAGATAGTCTTGACGCGGATTAACGATGTATGGGAACGCGCCCGCCGTTCCAGCGATGATTATTATCTTGACAGTGTCGCGTTAAACCTGCATGGTTTTTATTCGGGTTTCGAACGTATTTTTGCCTTGATTGCAGAGACGATTGACAAGGAAATACCGCAAGGCGAAAAATGGCATTTGCTCCTTTTGGAACGGATGCAGGCGGATAAAACTGGAGTGCGCCCTGCTGTAATCTCTTCCGCTTCGTGGAAAACCCTGAATGAACTTCGGGGTTTTCGTCATGTGGTTCGCAATGTATACACTCACAAATTTGACCCCGACAAAGTGGGAAAATTGGTGACAGATGTTCCATCTTTGTTTGACCGTCTGAAAGCCGAATTGACCGCCTTTGCCAATTTTCTTGAACAGGCGTAAGCCTTGCTTTGGGGAAAATTTATTTTCATTTCTCTACTGCACGAATGTCATTGCGAGCGTACTTTGCGACACTTGCGCCGCACTGCGTTTGTTGCAGTGCAGGTGAGCAATCTCCTCGTTACAGGAGACTGCTTCGTCGGTAAGAGCAAGAGCCCTCCTCGCAGCGACATATCAAAACAACGACATGATATAAAAGGAAATTATGCCAAAGAAACCAACATCACCCCAGCACAATACCAAAGCCTCCCTCTCCTCCCTCATCAAATCGTCGCGGGATATTATGCGGAAGGATGCGGGGTTGAATGGGGATTTGGATCGGTTGCCGCAGTTGTCGTGGATTCTGTTTTTGAAGTGTTATGACGATTTGGAAATTCGGCGGGAGGAGGATGCGAAGGCGACGCGGCAGAAGTATAAGCCGATCATTCCGCCGCCGTATCGCTGGCGGGATTGGGCGTCGAATGAGAATGAGGGGGCGACGGGCGAGGATTTGATCAAGTTCGTCAATGATGGCTTGCTGCCTGCGCTGCGCGGGCTTTCGGGGTCGGATGAACGGTTGAAGGTGGCGGAGGTTTTCAAGGAGACGTACAGCCGTATGCTCTCGGGCTATCTGCTGCGGGACGTGGTCAACCTGGTGGATGGAATCCACTTTCAGTCGAAGGATGAGATTTTTACGCTGGCGCATTTGTATGAGTCGATGCTGAAGGAGATGCGCGACGCGGCGGGCGATAGCGGGGAGTTCTACACACCCCGTCCCGTAGTAAAACTGATCGTAGACAGAACCAAGCCGCGGCTGGGAGAGACCGTTCTCGATCCCGCGTGCGGCACAGGCGGATTTTTAGTCGAGGCGTATGAATATCTCAAGCCGCTGGCGAAGAATTCCAAAGATCAGATCAAGCTGCAGAGCGAGACGTTGTACGGCGTGGAGAAGAAGCCGCTGCCGTATTTGCTCGGGACGATGAACCTGCTGCTGCACGGCGTCGAGAATCCGAACATCCGCCGCGATAACGCGTTGAAGAACCCGCTGAACGAGATCGGGGAGAAAGACCGCTTTGACGTGATCGTGACCAACCCGCCCTTCGGCGGCGAGGAGGAGGCGGGCATTCAGTTGAACTTCCCCGAGTCGCTGCGCGCCAGCGAGACCGCGCTGCTGTTCATGCAGTTCGTGATGCGCTCGCTGAAACACGGCGGACGCTGCGGCGTGGTGGTGCCCAATGGATTTTTATTCGGCGACGGTGTTTCGGCGCGGATCAAGGAACAACTGCTGCGGAACTTTGACCTGCATACGATTATCCGCCTGCCAAACGGAGTCTTCGCGCCTTATACGTCGATACCGACTAATTTGCTTTTCTTCGCTCGGACCCAGCCGACAACTGACATCTGGTTCTATGAGCATACTCTCCCCGAAGGCATGAAGACCTACACCAAGACACGTCCGATGCAGTACGAGGAGTTCACGCCGTTGATTGAATGGTGGGACGCTCGTGAAGAAAATGCACAAGCGTGGAAGGTGTGCGCCGATGACCTTTTGAAGTATGACGAAAATAAAAATCTGCTCTCGGTCAATCTCGATCTCAAGAACCCTCATGGCAAAGATGATTTGGAACATCTGCCACCACACGAACTAGCGGAGAGCATCCTTACTAAAGAGGAACAGATAGTATCTCTTATGAAAGAGATAAGACAATTATTGGCGGAAAAATGAATTCTAATTCAGCAACAGACCGCCACAGATGGCTTTCCAGAAGTTCAATGATGGTTGCTGCAAAATTAGCAACTTCAATTAAGTCAAACTGGAATATTGCTAAGCTTGGTAATATCGCCGAAAGAATTTCAACAGGTACAACCCCTCCATCACAAGAACGCCGATATTATGATGGAGATATTGATTGGTTTACGCCCTCTGATATTGGTGGTAATCGATGGCTTTCAGTTGCAAAGAAAACCATAACTAATGAGGCTATCAGCGAAAAGAAAGGAAGAACTTTTGACGCTGGGACGATTTTAATAACCTGTATTGGTCATATAGGTAGAGTTGGCATACTCTCAAAATCAAGTTCTGCGAACCAGCAAATAACTGGCATCAAATTCAATAAAGCTATAGATCCCGAATTTGCCTATTATGGCTTGTTTGCGAGACAAGATGAACTTCAGGCTGCCGCTCCCACTGCCAGCACCTTATCAATTCTGAATCAGAGTAGGTTATCAAATATAGATTTTTGTTTTCCAAATTTGAAGGAACAAATTCAAATTTCAAAATTTCTTTCATGGTATGAAGACCGACTTGTAAATCATCAACCATTTACAAATGAATATCCCGCTTTGCCCAATTACTTGTCTGAATTGCCGCGCATCGTAGAAGGTGTCGATGAGTTAGCTAGAAAAATTGACAAGGTGAAAAGCATTAAACAAGAAATTGAAACCGATTTTGATAAGATGCTATTATCTGCATACCATAGCATAGCTGATAATGCTAATCGAAAACCAATGGAAGAAGTTGCCCCATTAACTCGTCGTCCCGCAACTGTTAATGCGGTAGAGAAATATCCACAGGTTTCCGTGCGCTCTTTTGGGAGAGGCACATTTCACAAACCTGAATTAGAGGGTAGTGAAATTACGTGGCAAAAACCCTACTTGGTTAAGTCAGGCGACATTCTTATAAGTAATATCAAGGCTTGGGAAGGCGCTATTGCTGTTGCTTCTGAAAGCGATGATGGGCGTTATGGCTCACATCGTTACTTGACTTGTGTACCCATCCCAAATGTTGCAACATCTCGTTTTGTATGTTTTCACTTGCTAACATCAGAAGGTTTGTATGAAGTTGGTCAAGCGTCGCCAGGAAGTGCTGACCGAAACAGAACTTTAGGTGCAAAAGCACTAATGCAAATACCTATCCCTGTTCCTCCAATTGAAAAACAATTGTGGTTTGACAACTTATATGCCAAAGTGGCGTCGCTGCGGGAGTTACAGTCCGCTACGGGGGAGGAATTGTCCGCGCTGTTACCGTCCGTGCTGGATAGGGCGTTTAAGGGAGAGTTGTGAAAGCAGCCCCCTCCGCCCGCTTCGCAGGCACCTCCCCAAAATACGACATTGAAAGTATGAATGTCAATAAAGCGCTTGCCTGTCGTATTTGGAGGAGGATGGGTGCGGGCGCGTCTCTGCGGGAGTCACAGTCCGCTGCGGGGGAGGAATTGTCCGCGTTGTTGCCGAGTGTTTTAGATAAGGCATTCAAAGGTGACTTATGATGGATGAAAACCGTCCACGAATAAGACCACGAATACTCGAACGGCTGGCGTCGCTGCGGGAGTTACAGTCCGCTACGGGGGAGGAGTTGTCCGCGT
>CAYJPO010000010.1:0-68754 GCA_964372045.1 uncultured Anaerolinea sp. | reverse complement strand
CGAGGTGCAGCCAGACGGACGAGGAGCCGGGTCCGCCGTTGAAGGAGAAGGTGATCGGGCGCTTCGCTTTATCCCGGACACCATCCAGCGTGTATGCGGTGAAGAAGATCTGCGCGCGCGGCTTTTCGACCTCGGCATCTTTCTCCTTGTCGTTGACTTCTTCCTTCAATATCATCGTCCCGGTCGTGACGGTGTATTTGAGCGTCTTGCCGCCGATCTTAACCGTGTGTTTGGTGGTGACGATATTGTCTTTTGGAGTCGGCTTTTCTTCCTTCTTCTCTTCTTCTTTCTTTTTTTCTTCGGGCATGGAAGTTCTCCTTGGGTCTGGAAATAGGTAGTGCTCAAATCTTGAGATCATTTCATTTCAACTGTCATTTGTATCTTCAATGCAAAATAACCTTGAAATTGTGGCGCTAAGATATCTAATCATTCTCAACAGTTACTGGGTCCGAAGTGCCGATCAGACGATCTTCGTCGCCTGCATATATCTCAAGATGATATTCACCCGGCAGCATGGTCTCCCCGTTGTTTGGCAGATAGGTGGAAAAGAATCCCTCGGTTCCCTCTTCCCATACAAAGGGGTAATCAAGAGACGCCGAACCATTCAAGAACCATACTTCACGCACTTGTTCGCCGTTGATCATTCCTGAATATTTGAATTCCACAGCAATACAAAAAGCCGAATTTGAATAGGAACTGACAACCTCCTCGTCGATCCATTCGCAGGTGTCGCTCGTACTTTTTGTTGTATCCACCCAGACAAAATCAAATGCCGCTTCGTTCCCGGACCCGGCTTCTGTCACCTGACCCGGTTGAGGGTACGGGCTGACATATTCCCTGCGCAACTGGACCGCCTCGATCAGAGGTTTGGCGAAATTAATCGGTCGCAGGAAGTTGATGGCATTGCCGTTGGGAACGCAGGTATCAACCTGTCCGTCACCATCAGTGTCCGTTTGGTCGCAATCCCCACGACCCGAGGTGGGAACGCCGATAATCTCACCGTTGTCGTTGGCGGCGAGTCCGCCTGAATTGCCGTGTGAAATATTGGCGTCGGTTTTGATCCATGCGCGATTGCCGGGCGGTTCATCCGCGACAAAGCCCGCCACGCTTCCCTCCGTATAGGTAATGGTATCTAAACCAACCCCCGGAAACCCAAAGACATTCAAACGGTCACCGATTCTCATATCGTCAGAGTTGCCAATCTGCACATAGGGCAGATTCAATTCAGATGCGATGACAGAGGCGCCGTCCAAAGTCGAATCGATCTGTAAAACCGCCAGATCCAACGCCCCATCCACCGCTACGACCCTGGCGATATAAGAAGGCACAGGAGGCTGGTCTTGAGAATGCACGACGGCAATCGTCAAACGGTCAGGCTCGCCAGGTTCGCCCCTCGAAGCCGGACTTGCAACATGCGCATTGGTAAGGATCAAGCCATCAGCGCTGATGAGCGTGCCAGAACCTGCACCGATCGCGGTGAACTGGTCACCTTCTCTCACTTCCTTTATGATTCGTACAGTCGCCATCACCAGGTGGTTGTGATCGAGAGTGCCGCCGGACTGCGGTTTCTCTTCCTCGGAAGGGGCGGGAGTTGCGATATCCTTACTGCTTGATAAATTACAAGATAAAACGGTCAGCGTCAGAATACAAATGGCGGTCCATATCCTTCTCATGGGAGGTGTATTCATCTTCTCCTCCGCTCTTGTGCCATTATCGATTCGATCATTTATGCCTCTCTTTCTGGGATTGAAATTGTTAAAACAATCTACTCGGAATCCCCGTGGGAGGTGCTTCGATCATAGAAGAACTGATTGTTTGCCTGATTTTTCGTTAGCGGCATATCAAATTATAAGTCAAAAACCACACATTCCTGAGTAGTAAGCGAGGCTAAAAACCGATGAAGATTTCTATATTATTTGAAAACTTTCTCCCGACTTTCTAGCTCATTTCAGAGTATTAATCAGCGAATACACTTCTTTTTTCCCCCACCCGCTTTGTTCAGCGAGTTCAACAGAAATATCTTTGGCAGACTTTCCCGCCGCCAGTTCCTTCTTAATGGCTTCCACCAATGATGTCTCTTCCCACTTTCCACTTTCTTCTTTCTTACTTCCTTCGATCACCAGCGTAAACTCTCCGCGCGGTTCTTTGGATTTGAAATATGCTATCGCCCCGCTAATACTTCCGCGCCAGAACTCCTCGTAGATCTTCGTCATCTCACGCGCCACGCAGATGCGGCGGTCACCGAGGACGGCGAGCAGGTCTTCGAGCGAGTCAAGCAACCGGTGCGGGGTTTCGAGAAAGATCAATGTGTAGGACAAGTTGCCAACTTGTCCTACGGCATTGTGGCGTTCACTGGATTTGTGGGGGAGATAGCCGAGGTATAGAAATGAATCTGTGGGCAGCCCGGAAACGGTGAGGGCGGCGATGGGAGCAGAGGGTCCGGGGATAGGTCGAACGTCGAAGCCTGAGGCGAGCGCAGCCTGGACAAGCTCATAGCCGGGGTCGTTGATCGCCGGAGTCCCCGCATCGGAGACGAGAGCCACGTCACCCTGAGAAAGTTTTTCGAGGATGAGATCCAGCTTGTTTAATTTGTTGTGTTCGAAATAACTGGTGAGCGGGGTTTTGATCTCGAAATGTTTGAGCAGTGTACCCGTGTGACGGGTATCCTCCGCGGCGATGAGGATGGCTTCCTTCAAGACCCGCAGCCCGCGCGGGCTCATGTCTTCGAGATTACCGATCGGGGTGGCGACGAGATACAGGGTTCCCATTGAGTTATTTTATCATCCCGCCCCATAAAGAAAAAATCGGGCGCTTTGTCTGCGCCCGATCTGATTAACCACCACAACCTCTAAGTTGTATTTTTATCACCTTGCAGCCTGCTTCTTCCCTGGGCACAGCCACACAGCACTGATTCTCTGCGTTGAAGGTCGAGTCCGCTGAACATTGGGCAAGCTCATCTTCGGGCAGCTCAAGCGGCAGACATACCTGAATTTCTACGACTGCGAAGCTTGGTCCGGTGCAGGATATGACCTTTTCGCCATTTTTGACCGACTCTTGAATGCATTTCGAGCCGTCTGTGTTCAATACCTTAAATTCCGCAACATCTTCCATCATTGCGTATGCATAAGGGATCTTCTGTTCGCAGAAATTATTGGTTTCTTTTGCAATTGAAACAGGGAAGGTTACATCTGCCTCACAGGCAGGCGCAAACACGGGTAACGCTGTAACAAGTTCCTGGGGCGGCGTGGCAGGAACCGTGGTCAAAGTAGGCTGTTCGACCGTCGCGGTTGCCGCTGCAACGATGGCAGTCGGCTGGCTTGGCGCGAGCAATTGATTGCGTAGAAGGAAGAAGCCGATCACAGCGATCAACAAGATCACCCCAGCTACGATAAACCCGGTCTGTCCGCGTGAGATCTGTTTGGCTGGGGTTCCCAAGCGCGAGGTGACGCCGTTCATCGTACTATTTGTCAGGTTACCTTCATTGCCGAACGCGACCTTATTCAAAGCTTTGGCAAGGTCGACGGTGGTGGCAAAGCGTTTGATTTTTTCTTTCGCCATCGAGGTCTTGATGATCTCATCCACCTCGGGGGGCAGCTCGGGCAGGATTTTCAGGATCTCGGGCACGGGTTCGGTGATGTGCTTCACCACTACACCCATGGGAGTGTCCGCGCTGTAGGGTTGGTGACCGCTCAACATTTGATAGACGATCACGCCCAAGCCGTACACATCGCTGCGGCCGTCGATCTCGCCGCCCTGAGCCTGTTCGGGGCTCATGTAGGCAGGCGTACCGATCACACCGCTGCCCGTCAGGCTGCTGGTCGATTCGGTCAGCTTGGCTACGCCGAAATCGGAAATGAACGGGTCACCGATGTCATCAAAGAGGATGTTATCGGGTTTGAGGTCGCGGTGGATGATGCCTTTGCGGTGGGCATACGCCAGCCCGAGTGCGATCTTTTCGATGACGCGCGCGGTATCCTCTACCGAAAAATTACCCTTGGCGATCAGATCCGAAAGGGAGCCCCCCGGCATATAGCGCATGACGAAATAGGGTTGTCCATCCACATCGCCCACGTCATAGACCGGGACGATGGAGGGGTGTTCCAGCGAAGCGACCAATTTGATCTCGCGTTCGAAACGCGAACGGAATTGCGGGTCGTGCAGCATTTCACGCGGCAAAACCTTGATCGCGACCTCGCGGTCAAAGCTTGGGTCGAACGCGCGATAGACCGTAGCCATGCCGCCGCGGCCGAGTTCCGATTTAACATTGTAGCGACCGATCTTTTCAGGGATTGCCATACCGGCAAGTATAAACCAGCCGATATGAGGATGCAAGCAAATCAAACATCATTTCAATGCTTTTGATATTTCCCGCGGACAAAAGCGCCAACCTCAGCGATTGGCGTTCCCCAGCGATTCGTACATTTTCAGCAGGCTAATCAAGATCCCATCGGTGAAGTGGTGCATCTTCGAGTACATCTGCGAAGACTGGATCGCCGGGACGTGCGACTCGCCGCATACCTTGATGACCGATTCGATCAACGTGTCGCGGAAGAACAGGAACGCCTGCGCCGCATCCACGTAGCTCAGGTTGTAGCGCCTTGCGCGCGACGCGTATTCATACCCGATGGCGTATGCCTCCGATTTTGCTTCCTCGTCGTTGGCAGATACGTACGCCATCAAACCGTGGAACAGCGACCGGGCACTCAACCGGTATTGCGCGCGCGCATCCTCGTCCAATTTTTGATACCAGGGTTCAGCTTCAAGGCTTCCCTCTGAAATCTGCATGCGGACGTTTTTGACGACCTCCTGCATGATCCCTTCAGGCTTGAGCGCCTCCATCCTGGACTTGGTGTTGGTCTGTACCCACAGGGAGATCTCACTGCGCCGATAGCGGCGATGTCCGCCCTGCGTTTTGTGTACAGGCAGTACGCCTTTGTCGGACCATAACCGTACGGTGCTGGGATGCACTCCCAGTATCTCTGCCGCATCACTCAGGGAAAGCCATTCGTCGGTCATAGTACCTCAAATTCAAAGTCGCCGTCCTCGGCGACGGCGGCGGGGACGCCGCCTTGAGCACGGATCACTCCGCCGCCAATGCAACCTTATCCACGAACTCAGGGTCGTGCGCTTTCTTTTGGAAGGCGTTCACGTCGATGCGGTAAAGCATGACCGCGGCGATCAGCAGCATCAATGCTTCGAGACCGAAGACAACCAGATAGCCATGCAGCGAATCACCGGTGATGCGGGTCGCCAGATCCGCGATGACGCCTGCCATGAGTAGACCGACCAATCTTGAGAGTCCGTTCGAGAAGCCCCATGCGCCGATGTACAAGCCGACCTTCTCGGGCACGGTCAGGTCGAACATGAGCGAGAGGTTGGCGATGGTGGAAATGCCGGTGCCGAATCCGAGCAGGGTGATGCCGACATAAAAAACCGTCAGGCTGCCTGTCAGTCCGCTGACGACGATAATGATGAAGCCGATCAATGCGCCGAGGTTGCCGGACTGGGCGACGTATTTCTTTTTGACGCGTCCTTCGATCAAGCCTGCCACGATAAAGGCGATCAGGGTGAAACCACTGCTGATGGACACGATGCGCGACGTCTGTTCGAGGGTCATGCCGAAGGCTTGCGCACCGAAGGGTTCGAGCAGCACATCCTGACTCAAGATGGCGGCGAGCAGCAGCAGGAGATAGACGAAGAATATCTTGGCAACCGGGTTTTCGGTGATGGCGGCGACCATTTGTTTGACGGTGTGAGTCTCCGCTTTTGCATGAGGGGCTGAAAGGCTGATGTGTGGCTCCAGCTTGAAGAGACCGACCAAGCCCAAAGTCAGGGCTGACGCGGCGACGATGATGAACGCGCGCTGTAATAGTTCAGGCTCATACGTCTTGACCATGCCGCTCAGGCTGATCCCCGTCACGATCAAACCGATGACCATGAGCGTGAACATGGTCGCCAGGGTCTTCCCGCGTCCCTTTTCGCCGGAGAGTTCGGAGGCGAGTGAAAGGTAGGAGACGGCGGAGAGGTTGTAGCCCATGCCCCACATTCCGAAGGCAAGGATGCCCACGACGACCCCGAGCGTGAAGTTTTGTGAGAACAACACGGCGATCTGCGGCGAGACTGCCATGCCCAACACGCACAGGATCAGACCGACGAGAATATATGGCGTGCGGCGGTAGCCTGCGATGGGATAACGGTCTGAGAACGAACCGATGGCAACCTGGATCGGCGCGAGCAAATAGGGGAAGATGGCGAGGACCGTGAAGAGGGTCTTGGAGATACCGAGGTCGTAGATCATGACGCGGTTGAGCGTGCTGTTGATGGGCACGAGTGTGATGGCGACGGCGGTGTGGATGAGGGCGAGTTGAAGGCGTTTGATGAGCATTGGGGTTTGGGTGTTTGGTAAGTGGATGGCGAATAGGTAAGCAAAGATTGTACTTTTTAGGACAAAAAATACAATGTAGATTTATGTAGAATTTTACTAGAGGTTGGTGAGGGGGAGTAGGTAGACAAGAAAAGAAGTAAACAGGTAAACAGGTAAACAAGTAGATACGTTAGAACGTGTGTACTTGTTTACTTGTATACATGTCTACTTGTTCACTTCTTCGCAAACTTTTCTATCAGTGCGTTGTAAGTTTCCAGCAATTCGGGCGCAGGGTCTTTGCCGCCAAAGTTGAGGAAGACCTTGAAAGCGGAGTTGCCGCGCTTGTCGAAGAATTGGAAGGAAAGCGATTCGTGCTTGTCGAGGTGACTCGGTTTGCGGAAGGCAAAGACTGCTGCCAACTCCCAGCCGCGAATGTGCATATCCAGCGATTTGCTGCGGACGTTGAGGAAGCCTTCTTTATTTGAGAAGCCGCCGAACTGACCGAAGGCTTCAATGGTGGTCGCACCGTTCGAGACGATGACGGTCACATCCCCGAGCGCTTCGAAGGCGCGGATGATCTCTTCCCAGCGGGCGAAATCGAGTTCATAAGCAACATCCCCTTCGAGCGAGCGGATGATCTCCACTTCGGGGATGCGCAATTTGTGCGCCAGCATCATCGTCATTTGCGAGCGGTCTTCATTGAATGCATTACGGATCATTTGATGATCGATGGTAGTGTCCATTTGCAGCATGTTGATTCTCCAATAAAAAATATTTGTAAGTATGACTAAACGGTCGCTTGCACTACTTTTGAAGTCCTTTGACCCGCCCACAATCCGATGCCGATCGCGATGAAATACGCAACGTAGGCGAGTAATTCGGTCAGGTCGGGGGTGGGGTTGTATCCGAATAACGCGCTGAGCAATTGCCCTGGGAGGGATTCCTTACTAATGACCGAACTGAGATCCCAGACATGCTCGACGATGGCGGGCAGCCAGCCGACCTCGATGAATTCATGTACGCCGTGTGCGAACAAGCCTGCGGCAAAAAGCACGAGCAGGACGCTGGTCACCTGGAAGAAGCGGCGTAGGTCGAGGCGGACAGTGCTGGCAAAGATAGACCAGCCAAGCAAAACTGCAGTGCCTAACCCGAGAATGGCACCAATCAGCGTTTGCAGAGAATTGGAAACAAAGACCGAGGCTGTAAGGAAAAGCGCCAGTTCGATCCCTTCGCGCAGGACAGCGATAAAGGCGACAAAAAATATGGCGCGTTGTCCGACCTGTGAAGCGCGTTGGATCTCAGCTTCGAGGTTGGCTTTTAATGAACGCGCCTGACTGCTCATCCAAAAGATCATCCAGGTCAGAAGACCGGCTGCGATCAACATGGTAAAACCTTCAAAGATGGCTTCACCGGGGTCTTTCATTTCAAGACCGAGTGAAGACAAAAGCACAGCGGTCAGGATGCTAAGGACCCCCGCGCTCAATGCACCCAGCCAGACGACCGGGGCGAGGGTGGGGCGTTTTATCTGGCGGACAGCCCCCAAAAGAATTCCGATGATCAAAGCGGCTTCGATCCCTTCGCGAAGAGAGAGCAGGTAACTTGGCAGCATGTAGGTAAACTCCGTAAAAAGTGATTTAGCGTGTATATCCAGCAAAAATGGTTTAGCTCGAATACCCAGCAGCGATGTTATAATCCGAATAATTACTATAATCTAGATATAAATAGTGTTTTTTGTTTACATCCCTTTTCAATCGGTTTTCAACCTGGTTGAAACTTTGGAGTTTGTTTCACTACAATGAACGCCAGCACCACCATGCAGCGCTATGCCGCTGAAATCTATCGATTACAACAAGACCATGAACAGGTCCCGCTTTCGCTTCTCAGTTCGCACGTGGAATCGTCTGCACAGGCGATCTCTACCATGGTCAAGCGTTTGCAAAAACTCGGCTATCTTGTGCATGAACCGTATCGCGGTGTGCGCCTGACTGAAACCGGCGAGAAGATCGCCATGCCATCCCTGCGCCGTCACCGCCTAACCGAAGTCTTCCTCGTCAAAGTGATGAAGTATGACTGGGCATCCGCGCATGGTCTTTCGGATGTTTTTGAGAAGGGTGTCAACGACGAGATCGAAGACCGCATGGACGAACTCGCCGGGCATCCCACGCGCTGCCCGCATGGCGAACCGATTCCCTCCAAAGACGGCGTGATGCCCGTGGTCTCTGATACGCCTTTGATCAATGTGCCTTCGGGGTCAGACTGTGTCATCAGCCGCGTCCGCACCCATGACATGGATAAGTTGCATTACATCGGTGAACTGGGACTCGTCCCCGGCACGCCGTTCCATTTATTGAGCTGCGCACCGTTCAAAGGTCCCTTGCGGCTGCAAATGAAGCCGCAGGATCATTTGATCGGCTATGAGCTTGCCGCGTCGCTGTGGGTGGAAGTCACGAAGATGGGTCCGGGTAATACTCCTCCGCTTTCCAAAACAACCAAATAACCCAAGCCTCAATTGTCTGGAATTCGCACCGATTTCATGTTAAACTGAAAGTGCTTTCAGCCTGCTTTCAACCATTATGGCAAACGCGAAGAAAACCCCCACTATTTACGATGTCGCCGAACTTTCTGGTGTGAGTATCTCCACCATCTCGCGCGTCTTAAACGCGCCGGATAAAGTCAACCCAGAGACCCGTCAATTGGTCATGAATGCGATCGACAAACTTGGCTTCATTCCCAAAGCCGAAGCGCGTGCTCGCGCCATGCAACATACAGGTCGAATTGGCGTTATCACCCCTTTCTTCACAGCACCTTCCTTTGTTCAACGGTTGCGCGGTGTGGCAGGCAGACTCTCTCGCGAGAATTATGAGCTGGTCATTTACCCGGTCGATTCGGAAGAACAACAGCAAGGGTATCTCTCCTCCATCCCCGTCATGCGCAATTTGGACGGGCTGATCATCATGTCGCTTGCAGTCGCGAGCCGCGATGTGGAACGCCTGATCAGCAACAAAATGGAAACCGTGCTGATCGAGTTCTCGCATGAAAAATTGAACAGTATCTTGATCGATGATTTTCAAGGTGGACGCATGGTCGCAGAGCACCTTATCAAAAAAGGATATGGGTCGTTTGGTTTTCTTGGCGATATTGAACCCCCCGAACGGAATATCATTCAACCAGTGCGTTCCCGCCTGGAGGGATTCCAATCCATATTGAAGGATGCCGGGTTGGCGTTGCCGTCTAATAAGATCAAGCAGGCATTTTATGCGCATGAAAGCTCGCGCGAAGCCGCCCATGATCTGTTGACCATGCAAAACCGTCCCTCTGCCATCTTTGCCGCATCGGATAATCAGGCATTGAGCATTATGAAGGTGGCGCGTCAATTGAGCATGCGCATCCCAGACGATGTGGCTGTGGTCGGTTTCGATGACATTGATATGGCAGATTACGTAGACCTGACCACCGTCCGCCAGCATCTCGATGAGTCGGGCAAGCTTTCTGCTGAAATGGTCCTGGGGCGCATCGCCGACCCAGCGCGCACGACACAGCATATTTACCTCCCACTAACGCTGATGGAGCGCCAAACAACATAGAGGATGAATGAAGAATTTCGAATGATGAAAAACTTGGAAATTCATCATTCTAAATTCTTATGAGTTTTTCATGCCCATCCACATATCCACGACCCGTTCAACATCCCCTTGCTTCATCTGCGCGGACTCGACACAGAAGCTTTGTAATTCATCGAAGGTTATGAGCAGGCCCGTTCCGGGTAGGCGTGGATGGAGTCTGGCCTGAAAGTGGAATTGAACGATCTTCAAAGCAAAGTTTTGTGGATTCATCGGCTTTCATCCTGATCTACGGTAGGGGGCGGCTACTCCTAAAAATTTCAGACCCGAAAATTCCTCTTGACTCTAGCTTTTGAAAGTGCTATATTGTGTAATGAAAGTGCTTTCAGGATAACACTTTCAGGAGGTGCGTTTTTACAAAATTACGAAATCCTTCAAACTCAATATCAGTATCCATCTTTTGTAAATTCGTGAGGAGAACAATGAATAAGAAATCCCTTTATACCCTTTTGAGCCTGTTCGTTTTGGCATCCCTGTTACTCGCCGCTTGCGGTGGGGGCGCTGAAGCCCCTGCTGTTACCGAAGAAGCTGCTGCAACCGAAGCCGCCGCCACTGAAGAAACTGCAGCAACGGAAGCTCCTGCAACAGAAGCATCTGCTGTAGAGCTCGCTTGCGGGCCGGACCCTGTTGTGTTGAAAGCCTCATTTGAAACGGGCTTCGATATACCCTTCAAGCTTACCGAAGAATTCACAAAGCAGTACCCGAACGTCACTTGGGACATCAGCCAAGACCAGTTTGCAAATCTCATCACCACAACGCCACTCGTTCTTGCAAGTGACAACCCACCCGATCTTCTTCGCCTGCCCACGATGGTCTCATTTGCAAAAGACGGGCTTCTGATGAACCTGGATGGCTATGCTGCTAATTACGGTTGGGACGAATGGCCTGTACCTCAACTCAACCAGAATCGTATCGCCGAAGACGGCACTCGTGGCTCAGGTTCGCTCTATGCCATGGGACTCAACTATAGCCTGACTGGCGTGTTCTATAATAAAGAACTAGCTGCGCAGATTGGTATGACAGAGGCGCCCAAGACAGTCGCCGAGTTTGAGGATTTACTCGCTAAGGCCAAGGCTGCTGGACTCTTGCCAATCATGCAGTGGGGCAGCGCCAAGAGCGGTATGGGGCTTGCATTCCCACTCCAGAATCTGATGGCTGCCTACGGCCCGGTTGATCCGATCAATGACTGGATCTTCCAGAAGCCCGGCGCAACGATCGACACACCTTCCAACCTGATTGCCGCTCAACACCTCGAAGAGTGGATTAAGAATGGTTACTTCCCAGCAGATATCAATGCCATAGAGTACACTGATGCTGCTTCCCGGTTCACGAATGGTGAGGCTGTTTTCACCTTCAACGGTGACTGGCAGAATGCCGGTTACGACGCTGCCATGCCCGGCAATGTTGGGTTCTTCCTGTTCCCGTCTGCTGAGGCTGGTGGAGCCCCGGCTGCGATGTCTGCTCCGCTGACGTTCGGCATTGCCGCAAACGCCAAGAATGCAGACTGTGCTGCGTTCTTCTTGAACTGGGTCGCCACCAATGATGTGGCTCGCACAATCAACGTCAATATTGGCGGCTCGAATCCGGGCGGACCATCAGGGGCTACGATGCCTGCTGCTGCTGAAGGCTCGGTTACGAACGAGACACTGGCTGCTGGACCCGTCGTTGGCGAGGCTGGCAATTCAATGGACTTCATCGCCAATGCGACAAGTTCGATCTTCGCCCAAGGCTGGACTCCCGAGCTCCAAAAGCTGGTCGGTGGTCAGACAGATGCTGCCGGTGTGCTCAAAGCCGTCCAAGCCCAGTATCTACTAGAATTAGGTCAGTAGTTAGAGTGAGGCACGGGACGATATCCATCCCTTCCAAACCAATGGAGAAAACACAATGACGTCAGATGATCGCCCCGTGGCTCCCTCGCTCTTTCGGTGGATATTCCTGAATAAGAGTATCCACCGAAAGACCATTATTGGCTGGCTGTTTGTCCTGCCAGCCCTCGTAATATATGCGCTATTCGTGCTCCAACCTCTTGTGCTCACCATTCATTACTCATTCTATAAATGGAATGGCGTGGGTCCAAAGACTTGGGTGGGATTGAATAACTATGTGACGATCTTCCAGGTTCCCGATCTGATCGGAACGATCAGCAACGCGTTCTGGCTCGTTATATGGTTCAGCTTCATTCCGGTGGGTCTCGGTCTTGTAGTCGCAAGCGTGATGCACCGCGTAGCAACTGGTAGGTTTGGATCGATAGCCCGTACTATTCTGTTCTTGCCCCAAGTTATAGCTCTCGTCGCAGCTGGCATCATCTGGGGCTGGCTCCTATCCCTCCCAGGCTTGATCAACCAAATTCTCAAAGCTGTCGGTCTGGGCACGATTGCTCGTGCTTGGCTCGGCGACTTTGATTGGGCGCTGTCGTCCGTCGGCATTATTGGAATCTGGGTATTGCTGGGATTCTGTATCGTCCTGTTGTCGACCGGTATAACAAAGGTTGACCCGGCCCTCTATGAGTCTGCCAGGATCGATGGGGCCGGCTGGTTCAGGGAGTTTTTTGCGATTACTGTCCCCCTACTTAGATATGAGATCGGGGTATGCCTGACTGTCACTGTGATCGCCGCGCTCGCCGCATTTGACATTGTCTACGTTTCAACCGCTGGCGGGCCTGGCAACTCAACAGCGGTTCCTGGGATTCAGATTTACATCCTTGCCTTTACTCAGCGGGCTATTGGTCTGGCATCTGCACTGGCTGTCATGCTCATGATCCTCGTTATCGTGGTTATCCTACCGATCCAGTGGTTAAGCAGGGAGAATAAAGTATGAGAGTTGCTCGCACTGAGCTCTGGACAGGCCGGGCCTTTCTCCTGGCACTGATGGCAATCACGATCTTGCCCTTCATAAGCATCTTCATCACTGCGTTGCACCCGTCAGGGACTGTTCCCCGCGGGCTCGAATGGCCTGCGGACCCGCAATGGGGCAATTTCATCGAGGCTTTCAAGGTCGCTGAGATGCCCAAACTTCTAATGTCAAGCACGTTCATAGTACTTGCTGTAGTCCCTGTGTCCCTTATCATCTCGACGATGGCCGGATTTGCCATTGGGCTTCTGAAAATTCCCGGCTCGCGCGTGCTCCTTTCTTTGTTTGTATTCGGGCTAACACTCCCATTTTCGGGAATTATCATTCCAATCTACTTCCTGGAGCGAGCGCTGGGAATCTACAATACTCGGCTTGCAATCGTGCTGCCACTGATTGCCTTGTATATGCCCTTTGCCGTATTCTGGATGCGTGCCCACTTCGTCAACATGCCAGCCGAGATATCAGAAGCAGCCCGCGTCGATGGCGCAACCACTTGGGATCTGTTCTGGCACATCCATGTCCCGCTGGCACAGGCGCCAATCGCGTCACTTGGGATTCTCATGTCCATTTGGACTTGGAACCAGTTCCTACTTGCATTGGTGCTCGTCGAGGACCCCACGCAACGAACGATGGCTGGTGCGCTGGGGGCGTATCAAGGTCATTACGCGACCGACATTCCCCTGCTGTGCGCTGGCACAATACTGATCCTAATACCCACTCTCGTTATCTTCATGTTATTCCAACGCCAAATCATCACAGCACTGCTCCAAGGCTCGGTCAAGGGATGAACAATGGGATGGTTGCTGACTAGCAGTACTACTGGCGTATAAGGTAACGCCAGTGTTGTCATCTATAATTTGAATGAATTACATTCCATAGGTTTCATAACAGAGTAGGAACCGAAAATGCCCTTGACCTTTGATCTACCCATCGAACAACTAAAGACTTATCGCGGAAAAAATCCGTGTCCATCTGATTTCGATTCTTTCTGGGATCAGGGGCTGGCTGAAATGCGCTCGATCGATCCTAAAGTCGAATTGATAAAGGCTGAATTTCAGGCACCAAATGTTGAGTGTTTTCATTTGTTTTTTAATGGTGTGGGAAATGCACGCGTACATGCTAAATTTTTGCGTCCTGTGAATGCTCCATCTCCACATCCTGCTGTGCTGCTATTTCATGGTTATACAGGCGATGCTGGTGACTGGTTCGATAAGCTTGGCTATGTTAGTGCTGGCTTTACTGTCGCCGCTCTGGATTGCCGCGGACAGGCAGGGTTATCGCAAGATCATGGAAGAGTTACTGGAAATACCCTTCATGGACATATCATCCGCGGCCTGGGTGATGCGCTGCAGGGTTCTCCGGAAAAATTGCTCTTTCGTCAAATATTCCTGGATACTGCTCAACTTGCGAAGATTGTTATGGAAATGCCCGATGTCGACGCCAATAGAGTCGGTGCCATGGGCGGCAGCCAGGGAGGGGCGTTGACCATGGCTTGTGCTGCCTTGGAGCCCCGTATCAAGCTTGCTGCGCCGCTCTATCCTTTCCTGAGTGATTACATTCGGGTTTGGGAAATGGATCAGGCAAAAGATGCCTATAAAGAGCTTCAAGATTTTTTTCGTCATGCAGATCCCATGCATCAAAAAGAAGTAAATATCTTTGAAAAGTTGGGCTATATTGACATTCAATTCTTGGCTCCTCGTGTGCGGGCAGAAATACTTTGGGGAATTGGATTAATGGATACCATCTGTCCGCCATCCACACAATTTGCTGTCTATAACAAGATCGCCTCTCCCAAGAAAATGGCGATCTACCCCGACTTTGCGCACGAGACATTGCCAGGCTGGTACGATCAGGCATTTCAATTCATGATGGGATTGTAGGTGCGGTTGTGATTGGCGATGATTAGCCTGATCAAAACCTCGTACAGAACACCTCTTGCGACAAGTGGCTTGGCAAGAAAGTTCGAATTCAGTATTGTGATTTGTGTGCCATTTATGAAAGCCTAGGTTCAGGATACGCCAAATAACAAATTATGGAAACGACCCATTGCGATGCGGGCATGGGACAGTGTAGTTTTGACTGCCAGCTCGTAGGGCTTCCAGAAATAAACTTAATCGCCTTTTTCATCTCTGGCGCAAATTCATCCAGCTAATTTTTGAATGTTTTTCGCACACGCTTAGGCAAAACCTCCAAACCACAACCTTTTTTGAGCGAATTCAGTACCAATGAAAAAGTTGTCAAGCCCTTTTTCGACGCAATTTCATCGACTTCAACACGCAGAGAGGCTTCGCCTAAGATGCCACCGTTATTTATTGCCCGGCGCTAAAATGTCTTCAACGATGTCACACACTCTTTGAAAAAGGTTCTGGTAGGTGATAAACCTGCCCTGCAAAAAATATATATTTACTGGAGGATGTATGGAAGTCAATTACGGAGCCATCGAAGGCGGCGGGACAAAATTCATCTGTGCTGTCGGTTCGGGACCCAACCGCCTGCGTGCTGAAGCGCGTTTTGAAACGACCACGCCCAAAGAAACAATGGGGCATGTCATCGAATTTTTCCGAAAGCAGGAAGCGATATTTGGCAAACTCGAGTCGATCGGCTTTGCCTGCTTCGGTCCGCTCGACCCGAATCCTGTTTCGCCCACCTATGGCTTCATCCTCCCGACTCCCAAGCCGGGTTGGTCGAATGCGAATGTCGTCGGCATGTTGCGCAACTCGTTCGACGTGCCCATCGCCTTCGATACCGATGTCAACGGCGCGGCGTTGGGCGAGTGGCGCTGGGGCAAGGCACAGGGACTGCAAACCTTCATCTATCTCACCATCGGCACGGGCATCGGCGGCGGCGTGTACGTGGAAGGAAAGCTCCTGCATGGGCTGATCCATCCGGAGATGGGGCATATCCTCATCCGGCACGATTGGGAACGAGATCCGTTCGAAGGAGTTTGCCCGTTCCACGGCGATTGCTTCGAGGGGCTTGCCTCGGGTGTGGCAATGGAAAAACGCTGGGGTATAAGCGGAACGTTGCTCACACCAGACCATGAAGCCTGGGACCTCGAAGCTGAATATATTGCGCAAGCCCTGGCTAACTATTCAATGATCCTCTCGCCACAGCGCATCATCGTCGGCGGTGGCGTAGGCTCGGTGGCGCATCTCCTGCCCAAGGTCCAGAAGCGGACGCGTGAATTGATCAACGGCTACATCCAATCCTCCGTCATTCTTGAAAATATCGAATCCTTTATCGTCAATCCCGGGCTTGGGAATCGCTCCGGTGTGTTGGGCGCGATCGCTCTGGCGGAACAGGCAGTTCAAAAATCTCTATGATCGAAACCCAAAACATCGAACGCGAAGTGCATCTTACACTGAGCCGCATCCTTCCGCGGGTCGAAGCGACTCTCAAGTTTGAGATCAAAAATGACCGCGAAGGCTGGAAGCAGTTCTCAGCGCGGCTGTATAAAAATTTTTCAGCGTTGTTCACGCTCTATGCGGATGTGTATAGCGACCGTTATGATTTTTTCTTTCATTTGGAAGACCTGATCGTCAGCATTGCGCGCATGTGGTTCAACCGCCCACAGGACCTGCGCCAGCTCGACCTGGTGCGTGAATCGAATCCACACTGGTTCGAATCGAATCAGATGTTCGGCGCAGTCTGCTATGTGGATCTGTTCGCGAACGATCTCGACGGGGTTCGTTCCAAGATCCCGTACTTCAAGGAATTCGGCATCACGTATCTGCACCTCATGCCGCTCTTCAAAGCTCCCGAAGGCGAGAACGATGGTGGGTATGCCGTCAGCAGCTATCGTGAAATAAATCCGGTGCTCGGTTCGATGGATGGACTCAATTTGCTCGCCAGTGATCTTCGCGCAGCGGGTATCAGCCTTGTCGTGGACCTGGTCTTCAATCACACCTCTGATGAACATCTCTGGGCGCAACATGCCAAAGCGGGCGATGAAGAATTCAGGGACTTCTATCGTATCTACCCGGATCGGAACCTGCCCGACCAATTCGAGCTTAATCTACGCGAGATCTTTCCCGACGAACACCCGGGCGCATTCACCTTCTTCCCATCCCTTTACAACGGACGCGGCGGTTGGGTGTGGACAACCTTCCATTCCTATCAATGGGATTTGAACTATTCGAACCCGTCGGTCTTCAACCGCATGGCGGAAGAGATGCTCTTCCTCGCCAATCAGGGTGTGGAGGTGTTGCGCCTCGACGCAGTTGCCTTCATCTGGAAGCAACTTGGCACCAACTGCGAAAACCTGCCGCAGGCACACACGCTGATCAAAGCCTTTAATGCGGTCACGCGCATCGCCGCGCCTGCGCTGACGTTCAAATCTGAAGCCATCGTACATCCCGATGATGTGGTCAAGTACATCTCGCCGGAGGAATGTCAGATCTCATACAATCCGCTGTTGATGGCGTTGTTGTGGAACTCGCTTGCCACACGCAAGACCCGTTTGCTTTCACAGGCACTGGCGAGACGTTTCAAACTTAATCCCGGCACGGCATGGGTCAATTACGTCCGTGTGCATGATGATATCGGCTGGACCTTCTCGGATGAAGATGCCGCCATCCTTGGGGTGAATGGAGGCGATCATCGCCGCTTCCTCAACGAGTTCTACCGTGGACGTTTCCCAGGTAGTTTTGCGCGCGGGCTTCCGTTCCAGGAAAACCCGGTCACGGGTGATTGCCGCATCAGCGGAACGTGCGCGTCACTGGCTGGTTTGGAAAAAGCCCTGCACGAAGAAGGTGAAAAGGAAGTGGAACTTGCCATCCGCCGCATTTTGCTGATCCACGGAGTCATCCTCACCGTGGGCGGTATTCCGCTCATTTATCTTGGTGATGAGATCGGCACGCTCAACGATTACACGTACCGCGACGATCCCTCCCACGAACGCGACAGCCGCTGGGTTCACCGTCCGCGCGCGGATTGGGAAAAGTATGAAAAGCGAAATAACCTGCACAGCATCGAGGGGCACATCTACAACGGTTTCCGCACCTTGATCGAGCTGCGAAAAGGAAATGGAGTTTTCTCCGGCGGCGACCTTGAAGTCATTCCGACCGAAAACGAGCACATCCTCGGCTTTGCCCGCATAAACAGCGGCAAGCGCGCGGTGATCTTTGCCAACTTCTCCGAATCCCAACAGACCATCGCGCCGCGCATCGTGGAACAGTATTCCATTGTCAGCTTGAAGAAATTGCACGGGCGAAATCATGTTTCGCCGAAGAACAGTCTCACCCTTGAGCCGCTCGATTTGGTGGTGTTTGGATAGATATTGGGATAAATAGTCTTTCCGCTGTCACCTATGCATTGAAGAAAAACTTCCATCCTCATAGAAGTCACACTTTATATTAGGCTTTATCGGTAATAGCTCAAAGCCATTATGGGGACGCGGATTGACGCTGAAAACGCGGATTTTTAATAACTTTTCAGCGTCAATCCGCGCTCATCCGCGTCCAAATTCTCATTGCCGATAATGTCTATTGTATGTAGATGGGCAAAACTAACGTTTCTTTTTATTCCATCCGCCAGATGTCTTTGCATTGTCGCTTTGTGCCGGCGCAGCTTTATCTTTTACGAAAGCCTGTACCGGTGATTTGCTCTTGTTCTTTCTATTTTGCCCTGTGAATAAAATGGAAGTTTTCCCACACGGATGGTAATACTAGAAAAGACCATCCCAAAGATGACAAAAAGAGTTACTCCGAAGACATTTAATGCGATCACCCGTATGGGCTTCCCTGTCACTTTCCACGAAAGGACTTCTTGATAATTTTCAGGCAATGCTCCCGTCGCAGGGATTTGGTCATTGATTATTTGCATGGATCTCCTTTTGGTAGTGGCGACTTTAGTCGCTCTTGCTCTGTGCAGTGAACTCCAGCTTTTCTTTTCCGTGCTCCACATGGATGACCTCACCTTCATGGAAATCGCCGCTCAGAATCTTAACTGCGAGTGGGTCTTGCAACTCGCGCTGGATCGCCCGTTTGAGCGGACGTGCGCCATAATCAGCATCGTAGCCGACCTCCGCCAGATAGGCGCGCGCCTCTGGGCTGATGTCGAGCCGATAGCCGCGCTCCGCCAATAACGCAGAGACATGTCGAAGTTGAATCTCGACCACATGCACCAGGTCTTCACGGGTAAGCGAATGAAAGATGATGATCTCGTCGATGCGGTTAAGGAACTCGGGTCGGAAATGTTCCTGCAAAGCACGCGTGATCACATCGCGTGTTACATTTTTTCCCTTTCCGCCCATCCACAACTCACCACCAAGATTGGAGGTCATGATGACCAATGTGTTGCGAAAATCAACCGTGCGTCCCTGGCCATCCGTCAGGCGTCCATCATCCAATAGTTGCAGCAATACGTTGAAAACATCCGGATGAGCCTTCTCGATCTCATCGAACAACACCACACTATATGGACGTCGTCGCACCGTTTCGGTTAACTGTCCGCCTTCCTCATAGCCAATATATCCAGGCGGCGCTCCGATCAAACGGCTGACGGTATGCTTCTCCTGATATTCGCTCATGTCAATGCGGATCATGGCATGTTCATCGTCAAACATGAATTCAGCCAGAGCACGCGCCAGTTCGGTCTTGCCCACCCCGGTTGGACCCAAAAAGATAAACGAGCCAAGCGGACGATTCGAATCCTGCAACCCCGCTCGTGCCCGACGCAGTGCATTCGCGACAGCTTTCAGGGCATCCTCCTGCCCGACGACCCTTTCACGCAAACGATCTTCCATATGCAGAAGTTTGAGAGTTTCGCCTTCCAATAGTTTCGAGATCGGAATGTGAGTCCAGCGCGAAACGATCTGGGCGATCTCCTCGGCATCCACTTCTTCTTTCAACAAAGCGCCGCCTTGTGCCTGCAATTCCTTCATGCGTCGTTCCCCTTCTGCAAATTTCTTTTCCAGCTCCGGTAGAGTCCCATAGCGCAGGCGGGCAACTTTTTCGAGGTCAGATTGCCGTTCGAAACGTTCGATCTCCTGCCGCGTTTGTTCGATCTTCTCTTTGGTGGTACGCAACTCAGCAATCACCTCTTTTTCAGACTGCCAGCGTGTTTGGAGTTCGCGAGACTTCTCCTTCAGGTTGGCAAGTTCTTTTTCGATGTTCCCAAGCCGCTCTTTGGAAGCCTTGTCCTTTTCCTTCTTAAGCGCCTGACGTTCGATCTCAAGTTGCATCACCTGACGGTCAACCATATCCAATGCCTGCGGCTTGGAATCGATCTCGGTCCGCAGACGGGCAGCAGCTTCGTCAATCAGGTCAATGGCTTTGTCGGGCAGGAAGCGGTCGCTGATGTAACGCTGTGAAAGCGTGGCAGCGGCAAGAACCGCAGCGTCGGTAATCCGCACGCCGTGATGGACTTCGTAGCGTTCCTTGAGTCCTCGCAGGATGCTGACCGTGTCTTCGACAGTTGGCTCTTCTACCACCACAGGCTGGAAGCGGCGCTCCAGAGCTGGGTCTTTCTCGATGTGCTTGTGATACTCGTCGAGCGTGGTCGCACCGATTAAATGCAGCTCGCCACGCGCCAGCATCGGCTTGAGCATGTTACTGGCATCCATCGCGCCCTCCGCCGCGCCCGCGCCGACAACGGTGTGCATTTCATCCAGAAACAGAATGACCTCCCCTTCCGAATCTGTGATCTCTTTCAAGACGGCTTTCAAGCGTTCTTCAAATTCGCCGCGATATTTTGCGCCTGCCACCAAAGCGCCCATATCCAATTGAACAAGACGTTTGTGTTTAAGTCCTTCGGGGACATCGCCATTGATAATACGCTGTGCCAACCCTTCGACTATGGCAGTTTTGCCGACGCCAGGTTCGCCAATCAACGCGGGATTGTTCTTGGTGCGGCGGGACAAAATCTGAATCGTGCGGCGAATCTCTTCGTCGCGCCCAATGACTGGATCAAGTTTTCCCTGTCGCGCCATGGCAGTCAGGTCGCGTCCATATTTTTCCAACGATTGAAAAGTTCCTTCGGGATTCTGCGAGGTGACACGTTGAGAGCCGCGCACCTGTTTCAACGCGGACAGAATCGCATCCTTGGTCAGACCGAACTGCGCCAGTCGTGTGCTTTCATTGCTATCAGCCAGCCCCAGCAAAATATGCTCGGTGGAAACGTAGTCATCTTGCATCCCTTTGGCGTAACGCTCGGCGGCAGATAAAACATCCGCTGTTTGGCGCGACATGCTGACATCCAAATTTGCGCCCTGAACCTTTGGCTTTTTATCCAGTTCGTTTCTCAGTTCATCTTCAATGGCTTGAGTCCCGCCAGACGCCTTGGTAATGATCGCCCGCACGATTCCATCCTGTTGTTGAACAAGCACCAGAAGCAAATGAATAGGCTCAACCACCTGATGCTGGTGATCCTGTGCCAGGTGTTGGGCGGCGAGCAAAGCCTCCTGCGATTTTTGGGTGTACTTTTCAAGGTTCATAAATTCCTCTGTACTTATTATGGTGTAAACGTCCCGAAGGTTAAATTGAACTAATCAGCCGTTCTTCAAAACCTTCGGGACGTTCTTTCTATCATTCCTGGTAAAGGCTCAAAGCAGGAACTGAGCCGAAAATATTATGAAGACCAGCAATCCAAAGAGAATATAGCCCGCGCCAGGAACGATGCCAAACCAGGCAAATACTTTGCCTTTCTCTGCTCCATCTTTTCTCTGTATTTGCTTTAGCGCAAGAATGCCCGTTAATAATGCCACTGGCGCACAAAGATATTGTACCGAGACTGATAAATCCAGAATGGTGCGAATGGTAGTGGCGTATGTTGGCGAGGCTGGAAACGATTGCCAAACCATGCCAAAACCAAGCAGAGATATCACAATAAGCCCGTTTACAAAACTAATCATTGCCATGCGATTTATTTTCGCAGATTTTTCCATTAATTGTTCTCCTTCATTCCTGAGTTTCCAATTCAATCCAGGTCGCCTCGTAATAGGTTTCTCGATAGCGAGCGAGACGTAACTGCTGGCTGTCATAGTGCGCTGTCAGTTCGGATTCCAACTGGCGAATGTGAGACTGTAATTCAACGACCTGACTACGCAGGTGCAGGATCGTCTCGGCGGCAGCCTCGTCAACGCCTAAATCTTTTTGAAGACGACGCTGACAGCGCAACTCGTAACCTTCATAAGTTCCATACCAATATTTTTTTGGAGGAGGGTTTTCAGGAATCATGACTGGACCTCATTTGGTGAAGCTTGTTTTTGCCGGGCGGATGCCAACATGCTGATGCTGTTGACTTCCTGATCGGTCAACGCATCAGGCAACACCAATCTAATGCGGGCAAACAGGTCGCCGCGAGTCTTCACATCACCAAGGCGCGGCATGCCTTTGCCACGTATACGGAAACTTTGATTGGCATTGGTACGGGATGGAATCTTAAGAGTGAGCGGCTTCTCCAGTGCGGGTATACGAACTTCCCCTCCTGCAATCGCCGTGAAAATATCAAGAGGCACATCCATGTGCAAGTCATCTCCATCGCGCTCGAAGATGGTATTCGGCAGAATTTTGATAACCAAATAAAGGTCACCCGCCGGGCTGCCGTTCTGCCCCGGTTCTGCCTGAGCTGCCAGACGAACTCGTGATCCGGTTCGCACACCCACTGGGATACCGGCTTTGATGCGACGCCCGTCGATTTCCAAAGAACGATCTGTGCCATGAAATGCCTCTTCCAGCGTCAGATCGATTTCGTATTCCACATCCCGTCCACGGCGTGGGCTGGGACTGCTAGCTCTACCTCCGCCAAAAATATTCGAGAAGAAATCAGAATATGGCGAAGCGTTTCCAAAAAGATCTTCGAGGTCTTCGGCGTTGGCATATTGAGTCCGCGCTCCTTGATTAGGTTGTGAAGACCAATTTTGCCAATCAAAATCCTGTTGCTGTTGACCACCCGTTTTCTGCCATTGCTGGTATTGCGCTCGCAGTTCATCATATTTCTTGCGCTGTTTCGCATCGGACAGAACCTGATACGCCTCATTGATCGTCTTGAATTTTTCTTCGGCGTCTTTGTTGCCCGGGTTTACATCGGGATGATGCTTGCGGGCCAACTGACGAAAAGTTTGCTGAATGACCTTCTTGTCAGCGTTCGGCGATACACCCAAGATTTCATAATAATCTTTAAAATCCACTGGGCAACTCCTCAATCCTCTTCTTGTTCAAGACCAGACTCTTTACCCTTTGAGGACTGCCTTCTGTTATATGCAGATTCAATTTCAACTTTTGTGTGGCTGTCACAGGCAACCAGCGGACGACTTTCATCCGGAACGATATGACCGCCGGGGCTGGTCACAGTGCAATCTAGCAATGTACCTTGCGGGGTATACACAGCCAGAACATTGAAGAGTTTGGCGCATACGATACAGCCATGAATCTCAACTACATTTTTATTTTCGGACATGGTTATCTCCTTGGGGGAGCCAACCCTTCTTTTGCCAGGAATCCAAATACCGGGGCTCGGGCCAATATTTTCCGGGAATGAAGTCGGAACACTCAACAGGAAATATGCCTCCGCCGCGGTTGGATTCTGACCAGCCAAATTCGATCTCGCGGTCACAGCCTGCGCAATTCACGTAAAACTTGTCGTTACCCGGGTTATCTTCTGACTCGAAAACTTCATAATCTTCCGGTTTGGAAGAAGAGTCGTCTTCTGCAAAATCACCGAAGTCCCCCCGTTCAACTTCATCGTCGTTATTTTGCTCAACTTTTTCCTTGAATTTAAAAACCCATTTATGATCCGCTTCAAGCGCTCCCCATTCCTGCCAGGTTTCACTGTCAGGTCCGGCAAGAATGTTCCAAACGCGATAAACGGTCATTTTATGACCACCGCATGTTTTGCAGGTAAATTCCCAGGGTCGATTGTCATTCATAGTTATGCTCCTTTCATAACGAAATCTCGCACACTAATTTACAGTTTTCTACAATATTCATAACATCCCCCATTGCCTCCCTATTGAGTTGTTTGCCTTAGGCGATTCCTACAAGCCAACTGACGGAAGGTTTACGGGATAGCTCTTAATTGACACTTGGCGACACACCTAAAGCTTTGAAATAATCCGTAAATCCAGTTATTAATTTATAGCACGCTCTGCTCAGGAAAGCGCTCGCGGACTTTCGCCGCGATCTGACGGTCGGTCATCTTGTCTGCCGCTTCAACAGCCAGGATATGCGCTTTGAGTCCTTCATGCTCCAGACGTTTTTCCAATTCGCCTTTTGCCTCTCCGGGACCGAATATCTGAATGGTCTCAGCATCTCGAATCACAGCGATGACCTCATCATAAAATTTATTGAGGGTGTTTGTAAATTTTCTGTCCCGCTGATCTTCCGCCGTAATCTCTTTTAATCCTTGCGGCGTTTTGGAATGCGAACTGCCGGAATAGCGGATATATTTCCCGCTGGTAGAGGCGATGTGCTTCGTCTCTTCCGCGCCATCGTTAAGAATCACGATGATCGCTTCGCGATGGTCAACCCATAAACCAATTTCTTTTTTCATCAAAATCTCCTTGTGCCTATCTGGAAGGATTCACTTTTCTGAAATCAATAAATCCTTGTTGCACATCCACCAATATCAACTGCACCTTAAGATGGTCACCGACATCCAACCCTTCAAAGCCTTCTTCAAGCTTGCCTTCCACGGGGATCGTCAGCAACCGAACCCATGTCCCTTTTTCAGAAGCGCCAGTAACGATCGCGTCAAATTTCTCTCCGATCCTGGCTTCAAGCATGAGGGCAGCAGCGGATTTTTCAACGCGTCGTTCCACCTTTGTGGCTGAATCCTCCGCCTCGGTGCAGTGGACTGCCAGTTCATCCAATTCCTCTTTTTTATAAGGGATGGATTTTCCTTCAAGCGCGGCTTTTATTAGACGTTGGGTAATTAAGTCAGGATAGCGGCGATTCGGAGCCGTGGAGTGGGCATAATCTTTGACGGCAAGCCCAAAGTGCCCTGGCGCGTTTTCATCGCAAGACTCGGCTACATATTCGCCTGAACCCAGAAGTTTAATGACAGCCAGGGATAAGTCTGGGAAGCGGATTGGATCCGCGGCTTTGGCTTGGATGAGAAAATCCTCCAGCGCTTTTGAATCCGGCTCGGAAGGGAGTTCATAGTGATGATCCCCGGCAATTTTGACGATGCGCTCCCAGCGTTTTGGGGTGCGCACCACGCGGCGGATCGATGGAAAATCATTGGAGGAGAGAAAGCGCGCCGTGACTCCGTTCGCGGCGATCATGAAATCTTCAATGAGCTCTTTGGCGCGATTCTTTTCTTCGGTCTCAAGCGTTTTGATCTGGTCGCCATCAAAGATCGGTTTCGCCTGAAGGGTTTCCAAGGTGAGCGCCCCATTGACGTGGCGAAGTTTCTTCAGGCTTTGGGCAGCTTTATCCTGCAAGCGCAAATTTTCAGCCAACCCAGGAACGGAAGAAACTGCTTCGGGAACAGCAGCATTTCCCTCCAGCCAGGGGGCAATATTGTTATAAGCCAGTTGAGCATAATTGTAGACCCTTGCCCGATAAATGCCAGTCTTCAAAAGCGACCCGTCAACATCAATCTCCATTTCGATCACAAGCGCCATACGTTCTTCGTTGAGTTTAAGTGAGGTCAGGTTAGTGGAAAGAAGATCCGGAATCATTGGGTAGATTTTGGCAGCGGTATAAACAGAGGTGGTATTGTGCTGAGCATGTTTATCCAACGCCGTTCCTTTATGAACGAGCGAGTCTACGTCTGCGATGGCGACCATGACCCTGACCCTGCCGTCAGGCATTGCCTGTGCAACGGTCAGTTGGTCCAGATCGAGCGAATCATCATTATCAATGGATGCCCATGGAAGGTTTCGCATGTCACGAGTTCCAGCAAGTGTATCTTTGGCGGGTTTATCGACAAGTGGGCGAAGCCTTTCGAGTTCGGCAAGCACCTCTTTTGAAAAATCAGGAAGGAGTCCGCGTTGGATCATTACTCTATTTGCAATGGTCTGCAAAATAGAACGGTGGTGTCTTCCATTTGTATTCATAGATACTCCTTTCCATCCTTGCCTTGTTTTCATTACTGCGCTGTGTAGCCGCCATCCACCATCAAGGCATGACCAGTAATGAACGAGGCGGCATCTGAACAAAGCCATGTGACTGTACTGGCGATTTCCTCAGATGTGCCCATGCGTTTCACTGGGTGTAGATTTGGGATCCGGGTATGGAAATCTGTGCCGTTTTTTTTACCGGCTTTTTCCAGCAATGGGGTGTAAATGAAACCCGGGCAAACGGCATTGATGCGAATATTCTGTGCAGCATATTCCAGCGCCACTGTCTGGGTCAGACCAATCAATCGTAAGCCGATCAATCCATGTTGGGCTGCCGTATAAGCTGAGGGAGTTGAAATTGAAAAGCCTGCATTCCCTAAAATAGACGCCATATTGATTATGACACCACCACCTTGTTTCTGCATAATAGCAAGCTCATACTTCATACACAACGATGCCCCGATAAGATTTATGTCAATAGCTGTATAACTATTGTCTTCAAGATAATCACCCGTGGGCAAGGGTGCGCCGTCAACACCTGCGTTGTTGCAGGCATAGTCCAGCCTGCCATAGGTTTCAAGTGCCATTGCCACAGCCGAGTTAACCTCACTCGATTTCGAAACATCACAAGGCGCAAATACAGCCTCACCACCTGCTGCTTTTATAAGGCAGACGGTCTCTTCTCCGCCCGTCGCTGCAATATCCGTAACAACGAGCTTTGCTCCTTCTTTTGCAAACGCCAAAGCGCATGCCCTGCCAATGCCCGAGCCAGCTCCGGTAACAAGTGCAACTTTGTTGTTGAATTCGTTCATCTTCTTGATCTCCTTATTAAATGGCGTTCAAAAATAGCCACTTTAACTATGCCTAAAACATATGGCGGGAGGAAAATACAGACTGACCAGACATACAACATGCAGGATGCTTTTTCAATCCTAATGCTTCTTTTTCTTCTTATTCCCTCCACCAGATACCTTCGGGTTGTCGTTTTGTACAGGAACCCCTTTATCTTTTACGAGCGCTTGTACCAGTGAATTACCATGGACATTGCCAGTAGAGATTTGTTTTATTTGCTTGGGCTTACGTTTACTTGTACCTTTGCGTCCCATGACTTGCTCCTATTCTTTTATCTTACAGCTGAGTGTAACTTTCGTTTGTGATCGGTCAATTCACCGCATGAACTTGATCGATCTGCAGAATGGATCGGATAACTTCGGCAATTCGTTCATCCGCATTCGCCGATACAACGGTAATTAATCCATTGCGCTCAAAATCTTGCGATATCTCATCTGCAAGACGCCCCGTATGGCTCAAGGCAATGACCGGACGCCCCTCTTCCAAACTCAATTGAATATCCTTTCTGGATATCTCACCGCCATTGATCAAGACCGTCACAGACTGATTGTCTTTTGAGAATATGCTTGCTGCTTCCACGATCCACGGGGACTCATCTCCAAATTGGCTGCCGGGCGTAAGGATAAAGTATGGATAATGCGGCTCAAGCTGCACGCGTTCCATTCCCCACCACAAAAACTTTGTGCTCGGCGGTCCGCCGGGCCAGGTGACCAGGGCTTCCACTGTTATCCCCACCAGGGGAAAGGTGTAATTATTCTGTGAACGCACCTGCCCGATCTTTGCCATAACGCCCATGTCAGTCCCGCCGCAAACGACAAGGATGTTCATTTCCTGTGCCAGTTTGGCAATGGTCTGGATGGCTCTCAGGGTCGCTTTGGACTGCAATGTATTGATCGTCCCACCGATCAATACGATCACTGAAAAGTCACTTCCGAGATTCAGTTCAGATAAAGCCTGTTCCAGATCTGAACGCTTTTCGGGAAAGACGCAAAGTGTTTTCCTGTCAGCGAAGTCGATCATTTGAGTACGCATGATTATCCTTCTTTCAAAATTGAATTAATCGGATCTGGCTAACACAGGGGATAAAGGATTTAGCAGCACGATCTTTTCTTTTCCGTTTGCAAGTCGGTTTAATACACCGTGGGCATATACGATCGGGTATATCAACATTGTCAGCAGGTCCATTGCGATAAAAAACAAGATCAGTCTCATCGTCATTCTTCCTCTCTCTCATTAAAATATTCCTTGATGCGTTTTACTTTCTGCCGGTTGACCTCATGCTCCATTACCCGCTTTTTAAATTCAACTTCATTTATGATAGTGATATCAGGCGGGTTTTGAGCAGAAAGCAACAGAGTGGCATCATCTCGCAGCTTGATATCCTCAAAAACTTTCAGGAAAGCTCCTGCAACCTGCCTCATAAATCTGTTATCGTTCAAAACGATGGCGTCGGCAGATGGAACCAGAACGGGTTGATCACTGTTGCCAAAAACAACCCTGACCATCACTTTACCGTTGTCTACAAATGGATAATCGATGTGGGTCGGCAACCTTCCGAAACTACCGCGATCCAGAATAAAGGCATAGCGAAGACCATCACTGTTACAAGACACTACCTGCACTTGCAGTTCATTCGCGAGGTCATGCAGAAAGCGGGGGTCAAAATAGTTACTGAAGGGTATAGAGGTATGTTCGGCAATATATTTATTATTAAGAACGCCGAACAAGACAACCATTCCTGTCTCCGGGTCTTGTGCCAGCCGCCAAAGTTTAAATCTCGGTATCAACCCCCATCTTGTAAGAACAGTCGTCACCTGAACTTTTATTTGCCGGGCTTTTTGGGTGAAACGGCGCGGATCAATTTCCTGGATCATCATTGTTTTCCTTCTCATCACGATTGGATAATTCATCCTTTACCTCATCAAGCCATTTATGCACCTTATTCTCGGGCGTTATGACCTGATAGCTGTCTCCGTCGATCATGTCACTTTCAATGTATGACGTTGGGTCATCGTATCGGTGTTGTCTGATTACCACTGCCGGAACCGGCAGTGTCTCGACGGGCTTGGCAAGAATTCGCTGGTTGGATTGCTGAATACTGAGCCAGCGTTTGAATCCCCAAAGGATCAGACCCGCGAGTAGTACAAGAAAAATTGGAAGACACCACATCCACAGGAAATCTATGGGTCCCCGTCTTTCTTCTTCGCGCTGGCGTTCCTGGTCGGTATACCATTGTGATGTGGCAACAGCAGACTGGGTTTGTGTGGTAATCGCATTGGCAATGGCCGTCTGAGTGCTGGCGGCAAGGTCATCCTTATTTTGCTGAGTTTGCATGGCGATGACACTCTGTGCCTGTGCTGAATCCGTTGCTTGCAGGTTGTACTGCGCCTGGGTCATTGCAGCGATTTGCGTTGCGCCCGCCGAATTCAATGTTGCCTGCGCGTTGGCGCGCACGATCTCGGCAGTTGCCGCTATTTGGGCGGCGATGATATTGGAATTGTTTTGTTCCTGGGTTTGGGCTGCGCTTAATGTCGCAACTGTGGAATTCAAGGTTGCCTGTGCATTGGCATGCAAGATCGCGGCGGTGGCAGCTGCCTGAAAATCTGCATTCCCCTTCTCCATTGTGAGAATAACTGCCAAAGTCGCCTGGGCGCATGATTCGCAGTACTCGGTCATCGGTACCTGTGTTGCCATCAGCATGCTGTCATTTGCAGCATAAGGAGTCGGTGCTCCGGCATCACATGCGCTGATGATCAACGGTACGAGAAGCACCATCCAAATAAAAGGTATATTGGATCGAGGGCTGGCATTCAAACTGATTATTTTATTCAGCCAATGAGAGCGTTTCCAGGCAATTGGTTTCATCTTTAACCGTTTTCCGAACGTGAAATTCTGCTACTTTCCATTAATCTGCGAGATATTCCTTACCATTTTGGCAACCCTCTTCGGATGCTTAATCCGCGTCGCCACATCGGCCTGGGTGATAATCCCAAGAATTTTGTTTTTCTTGTTGACGACAGGAATACGCCGAACTTGATTCTTAGACATCGAATCCAACGCTGTTTGGAGATCATCTTTTGCATGGCAGGTCACTACTTGGTGAGTCATCACCGACTCCACTTTCGTGGATTTTGTATCGAGCCCAGCGGCTACGATCTTTAGGGTCAGGTCGCGATCGGTCACAATCCCAACCAACACCCGGGTCTGTTCGCTTTCGATAATGGGTATCGCACCAACATTCTCGCTCTTCATCAACCCTGCAGCTTTTGCTACCATATCGGTTGGCAGGCAAGCTGTAGGGTTTTTTGTCATTACTTCATCGCATCTTTTCATCAGTTTTTCCTCTGTCTTATCGTTAGATAGGTGAGCCCTAGATAACGCCGAGGAGATCCAAAATAAAGAGGATGACCGCAATCATGAGCAGCACATGAACAACATTTCCCGAACGGGGAAAGCCAGAGTAGACACTCGGACCAAAATAGCCGAGCAGCCAGAGAATAAGAAGTATTACGATGATCCAGGTGAGCATGAGATTTCTCCTTTAATTGGTTTGTCTTACAAATTCATCATACAAACAATATACGTTATATACATCCATCAGCCGGGGAGTTTTGCACTCCGCCACCTGGGGGAGGGATGATCCATGCCCTGAGCCCCACCACCATCATCTTCCCAACGCAGGATGCTGCCCGCATCGGTCTTTGCTTTTTTGGACCCGGGTCTTGTGAATATAAAAACACTTCTTGAGATCCCGCGTGGATGGCGCCGCATAAATACATAAGACTGCCTGCGGCTGAGGGAACCGTTCACCCTGCCATCCACCCAGGTCACTCGCAGAGGGAAGTTGCTTTCCAAGTGGGCTAATGTTCGATACCGCCGCGTATGGACTCTGGCGAGATCTGCGCTCAATTTAAATATCTTTTTCATGGTTTTCCACGGGGAACAAGACATCACCAGGGCAATAAGGATATGGGGGTATCCATTCAATGGGAGGGTCAATAAACAGACCGGGATCGAAACCTGAATACCGGTTTCTCTCCCTGCTCTTAATATGCAAGAATCCCGACACCTTGGTTAAATAGCGGACGGTGCTCATGGGAATGACGATAAGCCGCTCCTGGATGGGAGGATCTCCCTGCGCTTGAGGCGTAGGTTCATTCGGCGGTTCGGGAAATTTTCCCCGGACGAGCATCGCGATCACGCGCCGGTTGTTGGGATCCACAACCACCTTTTTGACAACGCCGGGGACCCAGTCGAGAAAATAAATGGTCTCACCGATGGCGGGCTGCAAGAACGGCAGATTTTTTAATTCCACCTTGCTCCCGGATACCTGAATATTATTGATCACGCCACGGGTATTCGGGTTGGCAGATGCGCATTTCTCCGCGAGCGACCTGATCTTCCGGTCACTAACAGTGCCGCCGATGGAGATCACCCCGTAGATTGCGCCTGTAAAAAACTTGCAGTGATAGGTGCGTTCCAAAACACCCAATGCGGTTGCCACCTCAAGCGTTAGTTTGTCATCCAAAACGAGGCTGTTCCTGATCTCGACAATGCCCGGAATTGCCTGAATGGCATTCTTTATCCGGCTCTGGCTGCTTGAGTTCGTGATATGACCGTTGAAATGAACGACCCCATTCTTCACACGGACATCAATTTCGTGATAATCCAACGCCCGCAGGACGTTATCCTTCCAAAGGGCATTGGTAATCTCTTGCTTTAATTCCACATCCCTTTTTTCGACCGGGCTAAGATCTTTACCGTACTCCATGATCAAGACCCGCTCGTCGCACCGCGAAACCGGGTTTGAGATGATCTTGGGGATCTGATCATTCAACATATTTTCTCCTATTCAAGCCGGTAGCGCCAAAATCAATAGATATGCGTGAAAACCCGCTCCGGCTCACATTAACTGTAAATCTCCGCGGACAAACCCGGGAGCTTCGGCTACGATAAGAACCCAACAATGATCAAAACGATAATCACGCCACTCAACATATTCATAAAGCTACCGGTGTAAAAAAAACTGGAAGAGGTGGGGTTTCCGAAGAAACTATGGACCCAAAGCATGGTCAGCCCCAGGATCAAAAGCATTAGCAAAGAAGCCTTCTTTATAGTGGGTATCACCCAGCCTTTCTCAGCCGGGTGATACCCCTTACGCTGTTGAAGCCTTGAAATCAGGAACCTTTGATCGCTTTTTTTCCGGCTTGTGCGGCTTCGGCTACGTGGTCCAATTGCTCAACCACCAACTCCTGACCCTGATGTTTCAATTCCTGGAGCTTCTCGCGCCCGCTCATGGTCAATTTATCCCTGCTCGACTGTACCTGCGAGATGGCGTCTTCGACCATCTCGGTCGTGCGATCGCGCAGTTCGAACCCCTTTTTCTGGATCTGCGTGCGGGTGTCTTTTCCAGATTGCGGCGCCAGCAACAGCATCGTTAAAGCCCCGGCTATTCCACCGACCAGCATGCCTATGAAAACACCCAGGGCGTTATTATTACGGTAGGGAAGTTCTTGATTATCGCGGATCATTTGATTTATCCTTTTCTTTAACTTTTATCGCCATCGTCATACAAGTTGCCCAAATAAATACCGGCAGCTTCCTGTTCCTCTTCTGTAAACGGAATGAGACGCGCCAACCAATGCAGGATGGCTAAAAAGCCGAGCGGCTTCTTTATGTCGGTCTCTTGTTGATGGAAAGAGGTATCGTTCATAAAACGTCCACGGATTATCGGTTGGTATGGCTCTCGCTGGTGTTGGTTTCTGTAACAGCCACCACGGGTCCATGCGGTCGGTAAAAGATCAGCCAGACTGCTCTCTCGATGCCCCAGCCGATCAATCCGTAGATCAGCATGGCGAACAAAGAAGACAGTTCAAGCAGCATGTTGCCAAACACTGGAGAGGCGACCAGGTTTTCAAAGGGAAAAAGGAATAGATAGGTAAACCCATAGATCAGGGCAACGATGGGGCTGGCAGGGTTTGCACCGATCAACTTAAGTCCGATGCGGAGTGCGAACAAAGCTTCAAGAGCTCCAAACGCCAGCCAGATAAATTGCGTCGCCTTGAAACTGAAGATACGCTGTTCGCGTTCTGGTTCACTTTGTGACGTTCTGGTCTCGGACACTCTGTTTTCGTTTGACATTTTGACGCTTCTTTCCATGGGCGAGATTGACTCTCGAAATGAGGTTCATCCTCACTGGCAACATTTCCAGATACCGATAATTACCGAGCAGGGATTTCATAACATCTCTGCCCGGTACATTTTTGTTATTCCGTGGTTAGCGGCGAACCTGTTTAAAGATCCACAGCAGGACGACGGAACCCACAAGGGTTACGAGCATGGTCGGGATGGTGATCGCATCGTTGATCGTCCCGATCCCCAACAACGGGCTGATGAAGTAGCCAGCCAGAAACGCGCCCACGACGCCCACGACAATATCGAGCAGCAAACCCTGTTGTGAGTTCGTGCGCATGAGCCTGCTGGCGATATAACCAACAATTGCTCCGGCGATCAGGTAAACAATAATATTCATATTCTTCTCCTTTTTTTGTGTAAACGATCGGTCATGCGTATCCATCACATCCATCTCAAAGGGATGGGTGAATCCAATTATTTGGCGGCGGTGGGCTGTGTCTTATTTTTCAGGCTGGCTTCATACGCCGTCACGCGCTTTTCGATCTCATCGGCGGCGGCTTCGCGGGTATAGCCATATTTTTCCTGTAAGATGCCCGCCAGAACTTCGAACTTGCCAGCGGCGCGGTCCAGGTCATCATCGGTGAGTTTGCCCCACCATACTTTCGCCTCGCCGCGAACTTGTTTCCATTTGCCTTCCAGAATATCTTTGTTCATAAGTTGATCCTCCAGATCATTTGAAAATGCCGTCTCAATGTACGCCGGCGCTCGAGACAGCAGTGGGTGCGCCGGATTTCAAGACTCTCATCAAACCATTGGTATCAGCGAATTCGAATGCCTTCGGCAACAGAACGCAGGCGTTCAGCCACCCGCTCAGGAGAATCGCCTTTGCTGATAAATGCATCGGCACCAGCGGAAAGCGCAGCTTGCTGACGGGCGTCCAAATGGCTGATGAGAATAATGACCAATGCGGCTGGGCAGGCTTTTCGGAGTGTGTCCAGAGCCGATGTTGGTGAGTTTGGGAGCAGTTCCCAATCGATCAGCAACATATCCGTCCGGCTGACCGGTGCTTGCGCGAGTGTGGTGTGCCAATCGGCAGCCTCACCAGCGATGGTCATCTTTAGATCCAACAGCACCAGGCGCAGGGCAGAACGTTCTTCGGTTTTTGCATCGGCAATATATACGCGGGTCATATATTCATCTTAAGACACAAACTCCCCAACCGCATCCTGCGGTTGGGGAGTTTTGCTCTCCGCCACTTGGGGGAGACGGTCGTTTTTCGTCCAGCTTATTGTTCGGTTGTTTTCCCGTCAAAATGTTCGGTGTCGCTTTCAGCTTCAGCGCGCGTACGGTGAATCACTCCATCACGATGATTTGGCGGCGCATAAAGTGTATAAAGTTTCAAAGGAACCTTGCCGGTATTGATGATGTTGTGCTTTGTGCCAGCGGGAACGAGCACAGCAAAGCCCGCACTGATCTCTGTGCGCAGACCCTCAAGCAGTGCCTCCCCGGTTCCCTCCTCCACGCGGAAGAACTGGTCCAGTTCATGCAACTCCATACCGATCTCTTCTTTGGGATTCAAAGACATGACAACAAGCTGAATGCTTTCGGCAGTGTAAAGCACTTTGCGAAACTCTTTATTCTTGTTGACAATATCTTCGATATTTTGTACAAACCCTTTCATGATCTACCTCCCGCGAACGGCTGTAAAATCGTCGCTCGCTATGTTTTTTTATACGCTTGTGGCAAGCTTGGCATGGAATCTATTGCACGAAGGGCAGGGCTCTGACGCTTGCACAAAACAGAGACGTTGATTCCATCGTCCAGCAGCTGAAATAGATGTAGATCAACAATAGGATGACCAAGACCGTCAGGAACCCGGCGACATTGCGAAACAGCTTGGAGACCGCCAGCAGGATGATGGCACCCCCCAGAGACACCAACAAGGCAGGGATGCTAAAATCGCCTTCGTTGATCGTGCCAATGCCGAAGAGTGGGCTCAAAAAGATACCTGCCAGAAATGCGCCGACGATGCCGACGATCATATCGGCGATGAGCCCTTGTCGGCTGTTGGTTTTCATGATGACGCTGGCAACCCAACCGATCACAGCCCCGACAATAAGCCACACAATGAAATTGATCATTTTCTTCTCCTTGGCACGGTAAAATCCTTTTAATTAATCGTCGAGGACGAATGTGACCTTCAACTGAACGCGATATTCAGAAATTTGCCCCTTATCATCCAGGCTAACCTGCTGATTCTCCACCCAGGCAGACCTAACATTCTTCAGCGTTTTATTCGCACGCGCAACGCCTTGCTTGATGGCATCGTCAAAACTGGTTGGCGAAGACGCAATGATCTCACTTACTTTTGCTACTGACATGGAATTACTCCTTTTTGATTTAAGCGAATCTCAGACTACGTATTATTCTCTATCAGTATAGAATGCAAATTCCCCAGCCACATCCGTCGGCTGGGGAATTTGTGTCTCCGCCACTTGGGGGAGAAAAATTAGAGCATCTAACTATTATCGAATAATTTATCCAAATCTGGTCTATCCGTTACTTTCAAAACCTTCTCTCTTATCGTTTTATCTTTTAAATCTATTCGCTTCAGGTGACCATTAACCTTGTGGATCAATTCAATTCTTCCAAATTGCTCACCATGTATCTCAGCATACTTTGCCAACCCTTTGGCTTTTGGAATTGCATCGGAGTAGCTGCTGCTGTGCGGGTCTAAAATGTCGGCAACAACTTTGCCTTTCACTTTGCGAAAGACAATGAAGTCAGGATACACAGGCTTGATGGTTTCACCCTCGGTATATGGGATGCAAAGTGACCAATCTTTTCTTGGTAAATTTCGAAGCCAACCCAGGACTTCTGTCTTCGGGATTTCTTCTGCAAGCACATCGGGTTCCCATGAAGTTTTCTCAAAGTTCTCGAAGAACAAGCCATCTTCGTTAGCATATAAATGCTTTTCCAGTCGTGTGCCTGTCTTTTGACCCGGATAATCAATCGAAGGGACAAGCGACTCGGCGACAGGCTCTTTTTGCATTCGGTAGTAAATGCGGCGATATTCTTCCTGCTTGCTGGATGGAAGTTTTTCAATGGATAGCTTGCGCCTTTCAAAAAGAGCATCCAAAGATTTTTTGCAAGCCCGTTCCAGTTTGGTAACCGTTTCTGGTTCTTGCAAAACGCCATACAGTTCCAATTGGCGGCGGTAGGGATTTTTCCTATCCACGCCTGCCTTCCAAAAGGTCATGTGTAGACCTTCGCCAAGGATGCGCCCGCATTGATTGAAAAGGTCTTCGATGTTCTCAGGAGTGGCTTTGATCTTGAGTTTTTTGCCTTCGGGCAGTTCCACCCAATCACCGTATTGGACAGCAACTTCGCGGACTTCGATCTCTTGATTTGCCGCCATATTGCCGATGAATTCTTTCTTTCGGCGCAATTGACCGAGTTCATCATCCAATACTTGCACGATCAGAGACTTGGCATTCGGCAGGGCTTCGGCATCAATATCATCGAACATCGTCATTTGGCGAGCCAGCCGAATCAGACGTTTGACATTGGATGTCTTTTCCTGTTTGTCAATTCGATAGGTAGGCAAAGTGGAAAGAGTCTTAAACAGTTCCTCCTTACCTTTCACGCGTTCAAGAGTGATGTATTCCTTTTCATCAGTAACATTTATCGCAATACCTGTATCAGCATCGGGGTTCTTGAGTTTTTCCAGAATAGACTTTAGCCCGTCACGGTCATAATGGGGCAGGTAGAGAGAAACGGTATTGAGAAACTCTTGCCCTTCCACTTTACGCGCCAGCGGAGTTCGTACCATTCTGCCAACCAATTGCGCAATGGAGGTGTGGTCATTGGCTTTGCGGAAGGACATCATAACTTCGGCGCGTGGACAATCCCAGCCAGTGGACAGGCTCATCTTGAAAAGAACGATCTGCACATAAGGGTCATCTTCGATCTTGGAGGCGTCCAGTTTGCGGATGCGTTGCCCGCCCGCATCTACATCGTTATCTTCTTGAAAGGCATGTGCCCAGGCGTTTTCAGGCAAACGCCCTGTAACGCGCTCGACGACCTGCACAAGTTGATTCAAGTCTGTGTTGGATAATTTCTTTTCGCTGCCATCTTCCACTTGGATGACCATCACAGGTCTGACGGTGTTTTCGATCTCTTGGGTTGTGCAGTATTTTTCCCAAGCGTTGTTGAAGTCACGCCAGCGGCGGACTGCCAATTCAAGCAGGGACATATCCGATGGTTGTTTTTCATCAGGATAGGCTAAAAGGATTTCGTCTTTGAGCAAGCCAGAGGTACGGACGGAGTCGGGGTCGATCAAATATTCGCGTTTGGTGCGTCCCGTTCCTTCGATGAGACGGCTAAAGCGTTCAGGCGTGGCAGACATCCCAATGATGAGTTTAACAGGCTGTAAGCCAACTTCGGGGTAGCCTTTGATGATGCGTTGAACAAGCGAGTTGGCTTGGTCTCGCTCGCGTTTATTCTCGCTCATGCCGCGATGGGCTTCATCAAGGATTATGTAAAAACTGGCGGGTTTGGCAGTAGCTGTATTTTGAATGGTCTGCCAGATAGTGTAATCGCGCCCATCACCGGTTTTGGTGAGTAGGCTGTCTTTGCCGAGTTTTTGGGTATTCAGGAAGTAGATCTTGCCCGCCTCAAAACGTTCCTGACTGAATGGCGGCTCGATCTTGACCAGCCTGCTTTTGGAAAAGGTGCTGGATTGTTTGAGGATTTTATCGTAGCTCTGCGCGTTCAATTCGGGCGAATCACTGACCCATAAAAAGACGGCTTCACGATCAGGCGCAAAGGAATCGTCGCCTTCGTAAATACGCTCCATCAAGGAAGTGATAGTGACGGTCTTCCCCGAACCAGTGGGGGAGGAAAGCACAATGGCTTGAAGTTCGCCGTCTAACGCATCACGGCGCGCTTTGCTCACGGACTTGAGGAGAATATCAACTGCTGTAGCTTGAAAGCCTTTTAATTCAATGTTCATAGACTCTGCTCGATGTTGATCTTGAAATTATCGAGATAACTTTTGTAAAGCATTTTTGTTTGGATGCCTTCGGGCAATTGCGCGATCATTCTACGATAGGCTTCGATGCTGTCTGTCACAAGGAAGATGTGCTTCAGGTCATTACGCTTGGCAATGGCTTTCTTGAATCGGGTAAAGGCATGTTCGTCAATAAGTACGGCAAAAGGCGAGTGCTTGGGGATAAACCAACCTTTAGCGCCTTTATCGTCTTCGCGTTTGCCCTGTGCGCCTGCCATGAGCCATAAGATAGGCAGGATAGATTCAAACTTCTCACCAACGGCTACATCGTGCGGGTCGAGAAAATCAAGGCGGAAGAATTCTACATTTTCGCCTAAACCGTCTCTTAAATCCAACCCATTCAAGTAAGTACCTGACAATTCTGTTCCATCATCGCGCTTTCCCGCGATTACATATTTACTTCGTGGCCATGTAACTGATTCGCAAATACCATATTGCTCAAATTCATTTTGACCTGCAAAGATACCTTGTTCATTTAGTTCCTTTGCGGTTTTTTCGTTGACCTCATTGTTAGTAACTAAAATACAACGGCGCTGTCCACCATCTTCGGCATTAAGCAATGCGGCAGCATGTAGTGTTGTGCCGGAGCCAGAAAAGAAATCAAGGATTAGCGCGTTTTTACGATTAAGTACTACTGAACTAAGTGCGTCTTTTACTACATAAAGCGATTTTGGAAAGTCAAATTTTCTCGCTTGCCCAAAAATATTTTTTATTATGTCAGACCCATACGCTCCAGCATCATGAGTTGTTCTGTGCCAAACAGACTTTATTTGTCTTTCTGCGATTCCCGCATACTTAACATTTACAACATTTCTTTTTTCATCAAAGTTTGTGACTTCAATAACGCCTGCTGCTATCTGATTTTGAAGTTTCTTACTTAAATAAGAGATACCGTAAGTTCGCCTTTTGTCATCGTAACCGCCTAACGCTACATATCCTTTGCTTATTAACTGCTTAAGAGTAGTTGGTCCAACACCCCAATTTCCTAATGAGTTATCTGTTCTTATTGGCCATACTGGTACTAGACCATCAATTAGTGTGTCAAAGTCAGGTTCTTGTTCGAATGGTAATGGATCACCTGCGCTAATTACTGCTCCACGCTCAGGGTCAACTAAGACAGGAAAAAATAATCCCTTTCTGTCTACTCGTTTTGCATTTGTCCCTGAGCGTAATAAGCCCTTCCATCTTGGAGCAATAACTTCAGATTCGTCTTCTGGTTCTGGTGATAATAAATCGTCTCCTTGTCCAAAGACAAAGGCATTCTTCATAAAACTGAATAAAACATATTCTTCAACTCTAGAAAATCTACCTTGGGTTACTCCCTTGGGATTTATAACAACTGTAACCATTTGCCTGTAAGAATCGGGAAATATTTTTTCAAGCAATAAACCTAGGTGATGAACTTCATGTTCGTCAATGGTAACGATAAGCACACCAGTTTCTGGATTAAGTAGCTTTTTGGCTAAAACTAGGCGTTTTTGAATAAAGCTCAACCATTTAGAATGTTTCCATTGGTCGTTTGTGTCTACGTAATCGTTGTTGTATTTCCAATCCCTTGCACCGGTGTTGTAAGGCGGGTCAATATAAATCACATCCACCATGCCTTCATAACAATATAAAAGAAGCTGCAAGGCATGGAAGTTATCGGCATTGATGATGGTATGCCAAGGTTTTTCGGGGGCACGTTCCACCCGTTCGCGGGGCGTAAGTGTGGGGTAAATGGGTTCCCCGAAACTCTTTACACCCACTACTTCCTCAATATTTACAACTTCCTCTACTCCCTGTGGTTCAGGAACGATACGGGCAGTTTTGCCTTTTACTTCAAGTACCTCAAAGGTCTGTTTGCTATTTCCGCGTTTAATGACCCGCGTCCCTTCTTGAATGGCAAGGTTCGGCAACTGCACCTGTTCGGGAATATGGTCTTCAAAGACCAAGCCGAATTTCTTGTTGGCTTTCAATGCCGCCGCTTCCCGCGCGATCTGCTCGCGAAGTTTTGGGTCAGGGATTTGTTTGATGAGGTCTTCGAGTTTTGCCATAGGTGGGTAATTTTACTTCATGGCAAGTATAAGATGAGTAGCCAAATCCCCCGTATTGTAAATTTTTAGAAGATCAATGGCGAAGGTACAATTTATCCGCCATTTGGGGGAGGAACAATCATTGATTATCTGGTACTATAAAGTTGCTTCCCGTTAGGATGCCCCCCTCATCCTGGCGGGAAGTACTTTTTACCTTCACTTTTAAATAAAATATCAGGGGACGATATGGTTGCGCAATGCCAGAGACACTGCTTCGGTGCGGCTGGCAACTCCTAATTTTGACAAAATATTACTCACATGTGATTTGATGGTCGACGAGCTGACACCCAGCTTTGCTGCGATCTGTGTATTGCTCAAACCTTCAACCATCAAAGCAAGCACCTCGCGTTCGCGCTCGGTCAGGTCTAGACCAGGAGCAGGCGGCAGGTTGGTGGTCTCCACTAAAGACTGAGCCGCTTCGGGTGAGAGGGTGGCGCGTCCAATGTAAGCAGAACGAATGGCTCTTGCAAGATCATCCGCAGCGACATCCTTAAGCAGATATCCAATCGCCCCGGCTTCCAAAGCCTTCTTGATCAATTCACCCTCTTTGAAGCTGGTCAACACAAGGATCTGCACCTGAGGAAACTTTTGACGGATCAGAGCTGTTGCAGTAGCTCCATCCATATCCGGCATGACCATATCCATGAGCACCACATCCGGTAGGGCTTCAGCACATAGTTTGATCGCATTCGCACCGCTTTCCGCTTCGCCCACCAATTTCAGATCATCAAAGATCTTCAGAAAGGTCGCCAGTCCTCTGCGAACCATGGTGTGGTCATCAACCACCATCACGCGAATAGGGTCGGTCATACGCTCTCCTTTTTTATAATGTCTTTCCAATGGATGGTCAGTTCGGTCCCTTTGCCGGGCTGGCTTATGATCGATAATTGCACACCCACGGCTTCGGCGCGCTCGTGCATCATGCTCAACCCATAATGACCCGATTCAATTTGTTCCGGGTCAAAGCCCTTGCCATTGTCACGGATGTTTAATTCGACGGAAGACTCATCCTGCTTCAGAACGATTTCCACGCTGCTGGCTTCCGCATGTTTCGCGACATTGTTCAACGCCTCCTGACATAAGCGGTAAATTGCCACCTGGACCTCAGCCGGTAACACGCCCTGACCTTTCACCGTTAATGTGGCAGGGATGTTCGTGCGCCCGATGAACGAATTGCTCAACAGGCGCAGCAAATCGCCCAGTTCAGCATCGGTCAGTGTCGAAGGGCGGAGTTCAGCCAGCAAGGCACGCATTTCAGCCATGGCGCCGCGCGTCAACTTGCGCAGATCTTCAAGTGAATGCCGTGCCTCTGCCTGGTCCTGGTCCCATAAACGCGGCAGGACTTCGGCGATCAACCCTGCTGAAAAGAGGGATTGATTGACGGCGTCATGCAAATTACGCGCCAACCGCTGACGTTCTTCCAACACTGCCAATTCCTGTGCGTGCCCATAAAGTTCCGCATTGATCATGGTAATGGCAGCCTGGTTTGCCACGCTAAGCGCCAGGTCCGCGTGATGAGAGGTGAAAAAATTCCGCTTCTGGTGCGCCACGCCCACGCCGCCAATGACGCGACCTCGCACCGCCAACGGCACCCACATCCACGACTGCATCCCTTCAAGCAGCACAGCCGCCCCTTCCGCTAAGAGCAAACGCAGGGAACTGGGTTGGGGTTCATCACTCCATGCATCCGCGATACGGATGGGGCGATGTTCGTTGAATAATTCCTTAAGGGCTTTGGGGTCAGTCAAGTGAATCTGAATGGGAGGCGCTTGTTCCAATTGCGGCGTTCCGCGCATTGCCAGAGCCGTAAAGGTTGAATGTTCCAGAGAGAACAGCCCGGCATGGTTGTATTCAATGATCTCGCGCAATTGATCGAGGATCAACCCCGGCTGAAGTTCGAGGGTGGAAGCCAACGTATGCGAGATATTCAACAATGTGGCTTGTTCATGCGAGCGGGTTTCCACTCGTTGATTGAGCCTCAGTTCCGCCTGAATTCGTTTGCTGACATCCCGAACGACACCCAGCAAACATGGGCGGTTCTGAAAATCAAATATGGTCACACGCCACTCGGCATGGAAGGTTGTGCCATCCCGCCGTACATGGTATGTCCGTGTATCAAACGTGCTGCCCGACCGAAACGCATGTACATATTCGCTGAATACTTGTTGGCTATCGGGGTGAATGAAGCTCATCAGCGGCAGCCCCACGAATTCATCACGGGCATAGCCGTGTATGACAGAAGCAGCCAGGTTCGCATCGACCACACGACCCGTTTCCAGATCGCTGATGATGATCCCATCTGCGGCAGCATTGAAAATACTGCGATATTGGCCGTCCTCTGTTCCTGAGAGTGACTGGTTCGAGCCTTCCTGCATGGCGGTTGCCTCTTGCTTATAAACGTACGGGGACTATTCCTATATTCATTCTACTGCAATAAATATAAGGGATATCATGAGTTTTCTGCCCAAGGCTGGTTCTATCATGACGCGTCCGAAAGGTCAAAAATATTCAAAATCGATCCAGCTGTTCATATATCACCCACCCTTCAGTTTTATCGCAAAATTCTCAATCCAATAATGTGTTACACTGATATAGGCGTTTAATAAACAATACGTTTATCAATTTGGGGGAAAATGGAGGGTGTTCCATAGGGAGCATCCATTAACTTCCAAGCCCGTTTTGTTCTTCCCCTCAACTTAGAGGTATTGAAAGGTACACATGAATAAAAGAGAAATTGTCCAATCCCTTATGGATTCGCTCCAGAAAGGTGAATTTGAACTCGCAAATTCCATGCTGGCAGATGAGTTCCAGTTCAGCGGTTCGGTTCCTGAACCGATCAACCGGAAAGACTGGCTCAGCATGAGCATCAATCTAAAGACCGCATTCCCAGACCTGGACTATCATTTCAAAGTGATCGGCACGGATGGGAATATTGTCAGGTCCACCACACAGTTGAGCGGGACCCATCAGGCAACCCTTGATCTGTCGAATATGAACATGGGTTTGATCCCCGCTACGAACAAACCTGTCTCTGTCAAAATGGCGAAGACACGGGTGACCGTCAAGGATGATAAGGTTACTCTTTGGGTCGTGGAGCCGACCGATGGCGCAGGTCTGGCGGCGATCCTTGCCCAGCTTAGGCCTGCTCCCAAAAATCCCCTTGCAGGTTGAGAATTTCGTGTCGAGAGTTTAGTAATGCAGTTATTGTGGCATCCCTACCGCTAACTTCTTATGGGTTGGCGGCGGTTCTATTATGGCTTCATGCCGGAGAGAGAGCAGCTTTAGATGAAGAACATTCAATTATATGTTGGGAACCTGTCAAGATTTACAACAGAGGAAGATCTGAATAGATTGTTCTCGCGAGCCGGGGAAGTGGTCGAGTCGAACTTGATCATGGATCACAAAAGCGGTGAGTCCAGGCGCTATGCCTTTATTACCATGGGCGCGCAAAGCGAAGCCGATATAGCGGAGAATATGTTCAACGGTTTTTCATTGATCGACCATGAATTAAATGTCCACCTGGTCCATCCAAGGGCACAGCGCGGCATATAAGACCCGGTTCACAAGACTTGAGGGCTCGAAATAATGGAACGTGTTAAATGATCGATATAAATATTAGTACGCTGATCTATCGGCCGATCCGGCAGGTCTTTGAGTTTGTAAGTGTGCCCGAAAATGATTTTCAATGGCAGTATGGAACGCTGGCATCCAGCAGGCTGTCTGCGAAGATCGACTCGATCGGCTCCTTTTTTCGAAGTGTTGGGCATTTGATGGGGCGTCGCAACCTGAGCACCTTCGAGGTGACGGAATACGAACCTCTTAAGAAATATGGGTTTAAGTCCCTTTCGGGACCCTTAAATTCGCATACGATGTATATCTTCGAAATGAGCCATGGTAGCACAAAGATCAGTGTTTCTACACAGCTGGTCATGGTCAACTCCCTGGAGATCAACGAAGGCATTCTCGAAAAGAAGATGAAAAAACAAATCAGGGAAAATCTTGCGCTGCTCAAAGAAATCCTGGAAGCAAAGCAAGCCTCACCATTTGGTGATTTCGTTACAGCTCTCAAATGATTAGAAAGCTGCATTCAAAAGGGTATTTGAAGGAAAATATCATGGGAAATTCGTCTCACTCCATTATTAAACGTATTGCCTTTATCGGCAATTACCAGCCGCGCCAATGCGGTATTGCCACGTTCACTACGGATCTGTGCGAGGCAATCGCGGATGAATACAAAGGCACTGCCTGCATCGCACTGCCCGTCAACGACACGGAGGAAGGATATGAATACCCACCCCGTGTGCGCTTCGAGTTAACCGAAAAAGATATTGAATCGTACCGCCGCGCGGCGGATTTTCTGAACATCAACAATGTGGACATGGTTTCTTTGCAGCATGAATATGGCATTTATGGCGGCAAGGCAGGCAGTTATATTCTGACGCTTCTGCGCGAATTGCGCATGCCGATCGTCACCACCCTGCATACGATCCTGCGCGAGCCGAACCCGGATCAGCGCCGGGTGTTGGAGGAGATCATTTCATTGTCAGACCGCGTCGTGGTCATGAGCGAACGCGGCGTTGAATTCCTGCAGGATGTTTACCACGTGCCCCCGGAAAAAATCGATTTGATCCCCCACGGCATCCCCGATGTCCCGTTCGAGGACCCAAGCTTTCACAAGGACTTATTCGGCGTCGAGGGGAAAAGTGTCCTGCTTAGTTTTGGTCTACTCTCAGCGAATAAGGGCATCGAGAACGTCATAGCGGCGCTCCCCGCCATTTTGGAAAAAAATCCAAACGTTGTATACATCATCGTTGGCGCTACCCACCCGCATGTGATCGAGAACGAAGGCGAGACCTATCGCCTGTCCCTGCAATGGCTGGCACGCGAGAAAGGCGTCGAGGCGAATGTGATCTTTTACAACCGCTTCGTCAGCCTGGAGGAACTGGTCCAGTTCATCAGCGCTTCGGATATTTACATCACCCCATATCTTGACGCAGCACAGATCACATCCGGCACGCTGGCGTATACAGTCGGAGCGGGCAAGGCGGTCATTTCCACGCCATACTGGTATGCAGAGGAACTGCTGGCTGACGATCGCGGCGCATTGGTTCCGTTCAGTGACCCGCAAGCGCTGGCAGAGCAGGTGATCGACCTTTTGGAGAATGAATCAAAACGTCATGCCATGCGAAAACGAGCTTATCTTTTCGGCAGGGATATGATCTGGCCCCAGGTTGCCCGCCGTTACATGAAGACGTTTGAGCGCGCCCGCGCCGAACGACGCTATTTTGCCCAGGCAGATTTTGCGGTCAAGGCATTGGATAAACGCACAGGCGAATTGCCTCCACTAAAACTGGATCACATGCGCCACCTTACCGATGACACCGGCATATTCCAGCACGCCATTTTCACCATTCCCAATTACCGCGAAGGATATACAACCGACGATAACGCCCGCGCCTTGATGGTCAGTGTGCTTCTGGAAGAACTGGGAAACAAGGAAGCCCCCGAACTTGCAACCCGTTATCTTGCCTTCACCTGGCACGCCTTTAACGAAAAAACAAAACGCTTTCGAAACTTCATGGACTATCAACGGAATTGGCTTGAAGAAAGCGGATCGGACGATAGCCATGGACGTGCTTTATGGGCGTTGGGTGTGGTCATGGGGCATTCCAGCACGCCCACTTTGCACAATATGGCAGGGCGTATGTTCCAGCAATCCCTGCTATCCATCCTTGAAACGACCAGTCCGCGAGCCTGGGCATTCGCATTGATCGGTATCCATGAATATTTACTGTTATTCGCAGGAGACCGTCGTGTGAGTCAGGTGCAGGAGGAACTGGCAGGCAGGCTGTTGTCTCTTTATAAGGATAATAAAACCGAAGGTTGGAATTGGTTTGAAGATAAGCTGACCTATTGCAATGCAGCCCTGGCGCACGCCATGCTGTTATGCGGCGAGTCCATACCGAACCCTGAAATGACCGCTGTAGGTTTGGAGGCGCTCACCTGGCTTACTGAATTACAACATGCAGATGCCGAGAGCAGGCATTTCGTGCCCATCGGCTCGAATGGATTTTATCCGCAAGGCGGCGAGCGGGCACGCTTCGATCAGCAACCGGTGGAAGCGCAGGCGATGGTCTCTGCCTGTCTTGAAGCCTATCGAATTACCAAAGAAAAAAAATGGCATACGGAAGCCCGGCGAGTCTTCGAATGGTTCCTTGGAAGGAACGACCTGCATCTCCCAGTCTATGACCCCACCACGGGAGGCTGCCGTGATGGTCTGCACCCCGACCGCCCAAATGAAAATCAAGGGGCAGAGTCCACGCTGGCTTTTCTGCAATCACTCCTTGAATTAAAACTTGCAGAAAGTATCATGATATCAAACGAGGACACCCACATTGAACAATCCAAACTCGCAACTCTTTCAGCGTCACAAGCTCAACCCCATCCTGACAGCCGAAAACTGGCCGTATCAGGTCAATAGCGTATTTAATCCCGGCGCGACTTTACTTGAAGACGGAACCACCCTGCTTTTATGCCGCGTGGAGGATCGACGCGGCCATTCGCATTTGTGTGCTGCCCGCTCCCTGAATGGCATCGACAACTGGCAGGTCGATGCCAAGCCCACCTTCATGGCGGACCCGGAACATTACCCGGATGAGCTGTGGGGAGTCGAAGACCCTCGCATCACCTACGTCCCTGAGTTGGGACAATATGCGATCGTATATACTGCGTATGCAAGCGGCGGACCCGGTGTGGCACTAGCGCTTACAAAGGATTTTCGCTCATTCGAACGGTATGGCGTGATCATGCAGCCGGAAGATAAAGATGCGGCGCTCTTGCCGCGCAGGATCGATGGTCATTGGGCGTTGATCCATCGCCCGGTCGGTCCGACCAGTGCGCATATCTGGATCTCCTATTCTTCAGACCTGCAAAACTGGGGCGGTCATAAGAAGATACTGGAAGCTCGTCTCGGCGGCTGGTGGGATGCAAACAAGATCGGTCTCTCTCCTCCGCTGATCGAGACGCCGCAAGGCTGGCTGATGATCTATCATGGAGTCAAACAGAACGCCTCCGGTTCGATTTACAGATTGGGACTTGCATTATTTGATCTGGACAACCCGGAGCATTGTCTGAAACGCAGCGATGAATGGGTATTTGGTCCCGAAGAGCCTTATGAACAACATGGAGATGTGGATAAGGTCGTTTTTCCATGTGGGTACACACTTGCCCCCGATGGCGATACGATCCGCATTTATTATGGAGCCGCAGATACATGTATAGCTATGGCAACTGGAAGCGTTAAGGAAGTGCTCGAGCGATTGAACCAACAAGCGTAATCAAAGTATCTTAATTACGCAGTTTGACGACCTCATCCAGCGTGTTGTCGTGGACGACCCCCACGTGCACCATGCCGCCTTGTCTTCCAAACAAAACAACTCACCCGCGAACTCTTGATTTCGGGGTGAGTTGTTTTATTTCGATCTTGTATCTTTAATGCGTCCCGTGCTGATGGATGCGATTGGGGAAATGCAGCAGACTACCCTCGCGGTAGGCTTGCAGGGCTTCTTCGATGGTGGAAATTCCGGTGACAATGGCTTGCAGTCCCGCGCTCTCCACATTTTCGAAGGCGGGTTTTCCCATGCCGCGGGCAATGACCACCTGACAATCCTTCACCGTCTCCACCATGCTGTTGTGAAAATGTCCATCGTTGTGGTCGTGCCCTTCCTCGTGCGCATGGTCGTGGGCAGGTTTGACGCGTTCCTCTTTTGAAGTAACGTGTCCGTCTTGGATGGTGTAGACGAGGAACTTTTTTGCCCGCCCAAGATGAGCGCTGATGTTGATGAGGTCGTCGGTTGCGAATGCGATTTTTATCATGATCCGGTTTCCTTTTATGGTTTAACTTGATGGGGATGGAAGATGCTTCCCTGCCATGCGCCTTGCAGTGTGCGCCACGCGACCACCAGCCAGATCCCGAAAAGCGCGGTCAACGCGGCAAGACCGATCCACAGGAAGAAGGCTGCCGGGACCGCTTGATATAACACGCCGCTCGCCACCGTGAATGCGCCCATCGGAAAGACGAACGCCCACCAACTGAGCGCAAAAGGCAGCGGACTTTTTTGGTGAACTTTCAGGGTGACAAAGAACGCCAGCAAAAGCCAGAACAGGGCAAAGCCCCATAACACGATCGCCGCCGGGCGCGCAAGGAAATTCAGCATGGCTTCGATCTCCGGGCTGGCTTGGAAGAATACCGACAAAGGCTTGACCAGTTTGATGGCGAGGATGGTCAGAATGGAGGTTGGGGCAATGCCCACCCACAAAGTGGGCGCCAGTTGAGCAGGCGGCAGGGGATGGAAAATATACCGGGCAAACGCCACGGTCATTACGATGATGAACAGCAATCCGCCGATACCCAGGAAGATGAGACTACCGATCAGGTTTATCGCGCCCCACGCGCTTCCGGCAAACTCGATGGACAGGCTTCCGCCCAGCACAGGCACCAGCAGTGCTGAAACCGGCGGGATCAGCCAGCCGAGGCTGGCAGCCTCCCATTTCATTTCATCGTGATGGAAGAATGTGTTCAGGATCACCAGCGAGAAGATCAGGATGCCCGCCGACCCGACCAGCCACAAGCCCTGCAATGTGTTCAACAAAGCCTGTTCCGAAAGGAAGAGATGACCCGTCTTTTCGAGGGCGATGCCGATCACGAGCAGGGAGATCGGCATGGTGGGGAAGAATGAGGCGGAAACCGGGTGGCGCAGGTCGGAGCTGACCGCGTCAAAATGCAGGAACCAGCGCAAGGTCCACGGGACGATCAACGCCAGAAACAACAATGTGGATGCGATCAAAAAGAAGAGCTGCAAACCTGTCGAAAAGGGGATGACATCCCGGAACACGAAGACAGCCACCGCGCTGACGGCGGTTCCCATAACCGAAGCAAACCAGCCGGGAGCAAAGTTACGAAGAATGGATGGGGTTGAATTGGACATTGACACCTTTGGGGCGATCCTGGAATACGTGCAATTTACTTGACGCTAAGTACAAATATTTCTTACGCCCATTTATACCCTTTTCTAAAACTGGTGATAAAAAGTTCCTGCCGCATTCTTTGCGGCAGGAACGATTAAACGACTTATGTGGAATTACGAATATGCAATTATTTTCCAGTCACCCGTCTAAGCGCCAGTTTTGCCGGTCCAACGGAGATCAGCATCAGGGCGGTCATCAGGATTGCGGAAGTGAGGCACCAGGCGCAGGTCGCGCCAATGACGAAGGGTTCGAGGAAGGTCAGGTAGATCGAGAAGAGCGTGCCGAAAGCGGTCATCACGAAAATCGCAATGAGAGCCATATCAACGAAGGGTCCATTTACGAAACGCGAGACCAGCCACGAGAGAAGGATCGCCACGTATCCAGCCAGTCCCATCACACCGATGGGCAGGATGCCGAACAGACGCGCATACTCGCTTTGCTGGACGGTGTTGCAGTCACCGACCGGTCCGCAGACAGCCGAGACGTGGGAGACCTCGACATACGCGAGATACCCCGCCACGCCAAAACCGATCACACTGAGAAGTGGCACCAGCCATGTCAAACGTCCGCTCGGGGAGGTTGCTTTACTGCTTTGGAAAAGCACCACTGCCCAGGCAACCGCTCCGAGCATGCCAGCCAAAACGATGACTGCCAGCGTATTGCCTTTCGGGTCATAGGCGAAGCGCTCCTGCCAGGTCGAACCATTTTCTGTGGGCAGGTCGAGCGATTCGGGGACAGCCGTCGGAGGGGAAGAGGATGGGGAAACGGTGGCAGGTATCGGGTCGGTTTGAGGCGCGGCGGGTTCGGTGGCTGGCGGCAGGATCTCTTTCAAGCCGGGGATGTCGGGCCAGTCAACGCCATCCGCTGCCAGATAACTCTCGACCATGCCGGGGAATTTTTCAGGGATATCTCCGGATCCGACCAGGAATGTGTCTCCGATGACAAGGAAGGGAACGCCGCCCGCCTCTTGTTTGAACACATCCAGCGCGGAGAGAAAAAGCTGCTGCCCCTGCGGCTGGGTCACGTCGATGCCGATGATCTGGAGACTGTCTTCGCCATATTCCGCGATCATTGGCAGGATGGTTTCATTGATGACGAATTCGCAATGCCCGCAGGTGGGCGAATAGAAAAGCACGGCGCGTACCACCGGCTGGTCTGATTGTGCCAATGCGTGAGTTGCCGGAAAGAGAAGCAAGCCGATCAGCAGGATGAAAGTTAAGAATGTAGTTCGTTTCATTGAAAGCTCCGAATATTATTCCCTTTGGAAGGTGAGCAATTTTACACCTTCCACCTGGCGGAAGGCTGCGCCCTGCCCAACCGTGCGCAGGACGGCGGCTTCATCCACCACGCGGGTTCCCGAGATGATGGTCACACCGTGATCGTAGAGGATGGGAGAAAGCGGCGTGCTGGGTCCCAGAACCATTACGGTCGCAGTGGAAGAGCAATGAGCCAGCAGGTCATCGATGGTGTGATTCGCGATGGCGCTGCCTGTAATGGCGACCACGTCGGCGCGGGGCAGAAGGTCGGCGGCGGCTTCGGCGGGATATTCATCGCCGGTTGGATTCTTTTCGATGACCCAAAGTTGACCGGCGGATTCGCGCAGTTTTGGGATGAAGTGAAAATGCCCGATGATCGCCACGTTCTTTCCCCGCCCGCGGCTGGATAGCACTTCTGCGGCATTGATCTCAACCGCGAGTGATTCGTTCACATCCAACAGCGAGTTGATGGTTGCCAGCCCGACGCTCGCTTCCAACATCTCATCCGAAAGGGCAAGTTCCGCCAGTTCGCGCGCGCTTTTCTGAAGCAAATGCCCCGCCGCGGCAACGTGCGAATCTCCATGCAAATGGTCAGACATGAGCGTCGCCGCCATGCCGCAGTGACGGGTGCAAACCACCGTCCAATGCGCGCCGATGAGCACCGAGCGCACGGGCGCATCCGTATTCATATTTTTTAATAGGTCTTGCAGGAGTTTCATTGCGTCTACTTCCTTGAAAAGTTTTTTCTACTTCCAATGTACCATGAGTCGTTATGCGGAAAGTAATCAATCCAACCGGTCATTCTTCATGAGTAAATATGGATATATATGGAAAAAAGCCGCATCCATTCGGACGTTGGGCTTTTTTCGGTTTCGTTGGGTTTTTACTCCACTTTAGGCTTGTTCTTTTTCAAGGCTTCGTAGCCCATGAAGATCAACGTGAAGGCAACGGAGAGTCCGCCGGTGACCAGCAAGAGGATGCGCCAGTCAAGGGTCTGCCACCATTCCGTCTGCGTTGTAGTGGTCTGGTTCCCATGCTGACCTGCTCCCTGCCCCTGTCCTTGAGTCTCAGATTGCGATCCGGCATTCGATTGCTGCGCAGCGCTTTGAGTATCGGTCGTGGTTGTGCCCGCGGCGGCATCGGTCGTCGTTGTATTCCGCGTCCACGGCGGACCACCGCCACCGGGACGGGTAGCCACCGCAACTTCAGGCGCGGTCGGCTCCCACTGCCGGATGAAGCCCACGATGGCTTGGATCTCCGCCTCGGTCATGCGGTCACCCCAAACGGGCATGGCGGTTCCCGGCACGCCCAGAGTCACGATCTGTTGAATGGCGAGGTCGCTTGTGTCGGTCAAAAAGGATTTGACGTTGAGCGCAGGCGCGCGCGGCGTGCCCTGTCCTTCGGGACCGTGACAGCGCGAACAGTTGGCAGAGTAGAGCGTACTGCCCAGTGCAAGGCTCTCTTCAGTAACGGGGATGGGCACATTCGGCGCGGGCAGGGTTCCAGAGGGGACTTCATCCCAGCGGTTGATGAGCGTCACAAGCGCGTTAACTTCATCCACGGTCAGGACATTGTCCCAGCCTGCCATCAGTGTGCCGGAGACGCCAAAGGTGATGGTGCGATTTAATTCTTCGGCGGTCTTCTCGCGCACGAGCGGATCGTTCAATGCAGGCGCAATGCCGGTACCGAGTCCGTCCGCGCCGTGACAGGCTACGCAGTTCGTCCCGAATAACTGGATGCCGGTTTGCAAGGTCGCGCCATCGGGTAGATTCGCCACCGCTTCGAGCAGGGCAGGATCCGGGTCCGATGTGAACGGGACGAGCGGGGCAAGTCCCAAATTGACAACGCGGTCCTGCGTCTCCTGCCAGTCACCGAATTGCACCAGAGCTGCCAGTTCCGAAATCTGATAATCGCTGAGCGCGCCGCCGTCTTCCTTGCTCCAGGCAGGCATGGCGGTGTCGTACCGTCCGCGGGCGATGGTTTTGAAGAGATCGTCATACGCCATGCTGCGCAGGGCATCGCTGTCGAGCGCGGGTATCGCGCCGATGCCTTCGCCTGCCAGCCCGTGGCAGACCGCGCAGTTTTCGGCGTAGAGCGTCATGGCGTCGTCGAGTTGAATGGCGAGGGTCTCGTTCTGCGCTTCGACAATGCGTGTCGGTTCGTTGAGCATGTAGATCGCCAGCCCGAACACGATGAATTGTGTCGCCAGCAACCCTGCCAGAATTTCAAATAGACGGGTTCGGTTTGGAATGATGTTCATGTGATTTCCTTGTTCAAACCTGACAGGTCTCATCATCATGCTGCTATTGATCGAATCTATGTGGAGACCTGTCAGGTTTTCTTTTTAGGGATAAACAACCTGTGCGGATTCAAAGGATTGACGCTGCATGAGGTTGCCCGTGTCCACTTTGACTTCGCCGTTTTCGATGCTGACGGAGAACAGGTCCAGCGGACGCGGCGCGGGCGGGTTTTCGACGATGCCCTGCTGATCGAACTGCGAGTTGTGACAGGGGCAGATGAATTTCTGCACGGTCTGATCCCACGGGACGGTACAACCGAGGTGGGTGCAGCGGTGATAAACAGCCATGAAGCTGCCGTCGCCGAGGCGCACCACGTAGAAACGTCCGTTGGAAATGTGCGTCACCGAATTGGGCGGAAAGTCATCCACCAGACCGGCGGAGATGATCGAGCCGAATTCGCCTTCCGCAAGACGCGGTTGGAGATAGGCAATGAAGACGCCCGCGGTTTCCACGAGAGCCAGTCCGCCGAAGAATGCCCAGGCGAGTTTTAGAAAGTCACGGCGGGAAGGTGGGATGGATGTGGTTTCGGACATAAGATGGTTCCTGTGAGTAAAAGGATGAATGATGAAAGATGAAGATGAATGGACAAAACGATTCGGCTATTTCCTATTCACTAATCACCTGATGATTAATGAACTGCCGCCGGCATATCCCAGGGGAAGAAAAGCGCCATGCCGGGTCCGCGGAAGAAGATGCCGATGATGGTGAGGATGACGAAGGCAGTGAAGAGGAAGGTGGCGATGAAAAGCACGCGCTCTTCCGTATCCGCATGGAAGGATTTGACCGCGAACTCGTCGAGCAGGATGAGCGGGAAGAGGATGACCGCCAGCGGGATGAGTCCGTTCGAGAGGAGTGTGTTCCATGTCGGCAGCCAGGCGCTCCAATTCAGGACGAATTCATCGATCAACACCCAGAGCGGTGTGGCGACGATCGCAATACCGACGGCGAGCAGGGTCAGTGAACGTCCACGGCGGGAACGGAAGTAAATGCCAACGCTGTTCAAGTTGATGTCGAAAAATGGCAGCAGAAAAATGGCGAGGACGGCAAGCCCCGGCAGGAAGATCGCTCCCACCAGCGGGTGGAAGTGCAGTAATAATTCCTGCAAGCCCATGAAATACCACGGCGCCTTGGCGGGGTTGGGAGAAATATCCGGGTTGGCGATGCCTTCCAATGGCGCGGGTACGAGCATGGCAAAAACCAACAGCACCGCAAACCATCCCAGTGCAAAGACCAACTCCCGGCGGACGAGATGCGGGATCGTCGTCACGCGCTCCGGCTTGGGTTCCTCCACGTCATCCAGTTTTTTCGGCAGGGTCAATCCGCCGTCTTTGCGGACGCGCCAGAAGTGATAGGACATCAGCGCGAAGATCGAAAGCGGGATGAGCGAAATGTGCATGGCGTAAAAGTTGAGCAATGTGTTCGCGCCCACTTCGGGTCCGCCGAGGATGAGTTGACTCATCCAGCCGCCGACAATGGGTACGTAGCTGATGATGCTTGTGCCAACCGTGATCGCCCAGAACGCGAGCTGATCCCACGGCAGAAGATAGCCGGTGAAGTTCGCGCCCAACGTGAGCAGCAGCATGGCGACACCGATCAGCCAGTTGACCTCACGCGGCGGACGATACGCACCCGTGACGAAGACACGGATAAGATGAAGCACTGCCACCACGATCAGTAGGTTGGCGCTCCAGTGGTGCAGGTTGCGGATCAATTCGCCGAACCAGACGTTCGAATTGATCTCGAGGATATCGAGATAGGCTTGCGGCGCGGCGGGTGTGTAATTGTTTTGCAGAACGACGCCTGTCAGCGCGAGGATCGCCATCAACATTCCAGCGAGTCCGCCCAAGCCCCAACTGTAGGTCCAGTTCATGGAGGTGACTGCCACTTTGGTAGGATGCAGGTGCAGGATCAAGCTGTCGACCACCATGCGCATCCTGCCGCGGTCATCGCTGGGCATGCTATTCGGCGCAAGGCGGGCACGGATCCGGTCAAAGAGAGAAGAAGAGGATGTGTTTTTGTCGGTCATAAGTTCTCCAGAAACGATACTGTCCCAGTTTTAATCGGCTAGTTTGCAGAGGGGAAAAAGAAAATATAAAGATTCGGTAAAGGCTGTTTTTTTGAATTTTGATCCGGGCACAATAAATTTCCACCTTGCATGTGCTTTTTTTCGCACAATCTTGTTGTGAAGTTTAAACAGCCTTTACATTGCCGCGCTACCATACGGGCAAGGTTGCGAACGAAAGCAGCCACTTCATAAAAAACAAACGAGGTAAAACACCATGTTAAAAACATTCAAAAACATTCTGGCTGGCATATTAGCCGCTACCCTGCTTGTCGCCATCGGCGCAAGCGTATACTCTGCCATGGCAGCCCCGGGCGTCGACCCGATCACTGCCGAGCCGCAGGTCGTCACAGCGGATAATGGAAATGGCAACGGCAGCGGCACGGGCACATCCGTGATCGATATCCCCGCCTCAGACCTGAGCGCCGAGGAAGCCGCCGCGCTGCTCTTTATGCGCGAAGAGGAAAAACTTGCCCGCGATGTCTACAACTTCCTCTATACCACCTGGGGCAACACCACCTTCCAAAGCATCGCCGCAAGCGAACAGATGCACATGGATGAGCTCAAGCTCCTGCTGGATCGTTACGGTCTGACCGACCCGGCGCTTGGTCCTGGTCAATTCAGCGACGCCAACCTCCAGACCTTGTACACCCAACTGACCGCCCAGGGCAGTCTCTCCCTTGCCGAGGCCTTGAAAGTAGGCGGCGCCATCGAAGAGATCGACATCCTTGACCTTCAGACCCGCGTCGCCCAGACCGACAACGCCGATATTCAACAGGTCTACAACAACCTGATGAACGGTTCCTACAATCATCTGAAAGCCTTTTCAAGTGCCATCCTCTCACAGACCGGTGAGACCTACCAGCCGCAATACCTAAGCGCCGAGCAATATCAGACGATCATCACCAGCGCGAACGGGAACGGCAGCGACAATGGCAATCAGGGAGGAACGCATGGCAATGGGAACAGCAACGGCGGGCAGGGCAATGCCAATGCGGGGACCCAGTCCACGACCAATGGCGTGCCGCAGGTTCAGGCTCAGACCAGTGTTGCCGGTGCGACCACGGTCCACGGTGTGGTGGTCGGGTATGACTTGAGCGGCTTGAATATCACCCTTGATGATGAAACCGCTCTCTACGTTCAACTTGGAAGCTCGCGCTACAACCAGTCCATCGGCTTTGCGCCATTGACCGGTGAAGGCGTCACCATCGTCGGTTTCCCCGGTGACCAGGGCTTATACACCGCCATCAGCGTTACACTCGACAGCACTGCACAGGTCTTTTCCTTCCGTTCTGATCTGGGTCAACCTTTGTGGGCAGGCGGAAATGGAAATGGTAACGGCGGCAGACCGTAGATCACATCAAGAATCGTATTCAGGGCTGGGACTTGATCGTCCCAGCCCTTTTGTTTGTGACTTTTGTCACAGTATTCTTTGATATATAGCACTGGAATCGTTTTGTCCGCAGGAATAAACTATAGCAAGTTATTGCAAACCATAGCAAACTATTGCAAACATGGACAATCTTCTCACTGCAAAGCAAGTACAAGAAATGCTCAACGTGGACCGCACCACGATCTATCGAATGCTCAAGGATGGGCGTTTGACGGGCGTGAAGGTGGGTCAACACTGGCGTTTCTCCGCGCGTGAAGTAAATGACATGCTGGCGGGAAATACGCGGGTAGATACAGAATCCCCCGTTTCGGCAGAAATCCTGCCTCTCCATTGTATGCAGCCTGTGCAGGATGTTTTTGCCGAGATCGCCGAAGTCGGCGCAGTCACCACAGACCAGGATGGAAAGCCGCTCACCAGCATCAGCAACTCCTGCGATTTCTGCAAGCTGATCCTCGGCAGTGACAACGGACGTGAGGCTTGCGTCCGGTCGTGGACTGAATTAACCGAAAAAGATGATAAGTCGCCGGAATTCACCCCCTGTCATGCGGGTTTGCAATATACCCGTGCCCGCATCGAAGTCAACGGCGAATTGATCGCTTTGCTGGTCGCTGGGCAGTTCTATGCTGAAGCCCCAGACCCGGAGGAAGAAGCGCAGAGTATCCATGCCCTTTCCACAACCTATCATATCGATGAAAGCCTGTTGAAGCAGGCTGCGCAAAAAATATCAGTGCTGGATGACCGCAAGGTCTCCCAGATCGGGACCTGGCTCGAAAAAGTGGCACACACCTTCGAGCAGATCAGCACCGAACGCGCCGGTCTCATGAGTCGTTTACGGCAAATTGCCGAAATGAGCGTATTTGACAATACACAATCATAAAGGAGATTAATATGTCATTCCAATTCGATCAGGAACTCGATTGCAGCGGACTCGCCTGCCCGATGCCCATTCTGAAGACCAAAAAGGCTGTGGACGCTTTGCAAATGGGGCAGGTACTTAAGATGATTGCCACCGACCCCGGTGCCGTACCCGATATGGAAGCCTGGACATCCAAGACTGGTCAGGAACTACTCGGACACGAACAAGACGGTCCCAAGTTCACCTTCTACATAAAGAAGACCAAATAAAAAAAGTCTGCCAAACGGCAGACTTTTTTTATTCCTGTGTAATCCATCCAGATACGGCTTAATTTGTCCGGTTTCTAAAAAGAAGGAATAAATATGTCTGAAAAACTTATTCTCATGTGTACCCATGGACCCGAAGACCCCGAACGCGCCACCATCCCGTTTGTGATGGCGACCGCCGCGCAAGCTTCAGATGTGGAAGTTGTGCTTGGGTTCCAGGCGAACGGGGTCATGCTCATCACCAAGGGCATTGCCGAACATGTCTTTGCCTCCGGTTTCCCGCCCCTCAAGGAATTGCTCGATATTTACCTTGAAAGCGGCGGAAAATTTTTAGTCTGCGGACCTTGCGTCAAGTCACGCCAGATCGACCCTGAAAAAGAATTCATTGCAGGCGCCATGGTGGTGAATGCCGCCACGTTCGTCAAAGAGTGCGCTGAAGCCACCAACGTTCTCGTCTACTAACCAACAAGGAGATTTCCCATGTCAAAACGTCTTGCCCTTATTTCAACCCACGGCAGTTTGGATGCCGCTTATCCCCCCTTGATCCTCGCCACTGCCGCCATCGCCATGGATATGGAAGCGGCGATCTTCTTCACCTTCTACGGTCTCGAGATCATCAAGAAGGGCAACGCCGATAAGCTGCAAGTATCCCCCATCGCCAACCCTGCCATGCCCCAGCCCATCCGCGGTATTTCCGTGCCGAACATCATCGGTGTACTGCCCGGCATGACCGCCGTCGCCACCGGCATGATGAATAGCTGGATGAAGAAAGCCAATGTCGCCAAGCTGAGCGAATTGCTCAGTATGGCTCAGGAAATGGATGTCCGCATCATCGCCTGCCAGATGTCGATGGATGTGATGGGCATCAAAAAAGAAGAACTCATCGACGGTGTCGAAGTCGCCGGTGCGGCTGCCTTCCTGCAATACGCCAGCGATGACGCCATCGCGCTCTCGTTCTAATCGTCAATAAATCCACAAGGAGAATTCGTATGGATAAAGTTTTGATCGTCATGACCAGCGGACCGGACACCCCGCGCCGCTGCGCCACCCCATTCTTTTTTGCCACCCTTGCGGCGGCAATGGATTATGAAGTCACCATGTTCTTCACCATCGACGGCACGCTGCTGCTCAAGAAGGGCATGGCGGAAACCGTATTCCCCAAAGAGGGTGGAAAACCCGTCAGCGCATTTATTCAGGATGCCGTTGATGCGGGCGTGAAACTTACCGCCTGCACCGCCTCGACCGAACTGCACGACATCAAGATCGAAGATCTGATGGACGGCGTCAAGATGGTCGGCGGCGCTGCCATGTGGCAGATGGCTGAAGACAGCAAGACCCTCACATTCTAAAGGAGCCGATCATGTCAGACGTTCGTGGATGTAACCTCCCCGAGGAACTGTATTACCTCATTGATAAGCATGTTTGGGCGAAGCCGATGGAAGATGGAACGCTTCGCGTTGGGATGACCGCTGTGGCTGCCAAACTTGCCGGGTCCAACCTGGCGGGTGTGACCGTCAAAGCCAAGAACATCGGTCAGGAGATCGCGCAGGGCAAGAGCATGGCAACCGTCGAGAGCAGCAAGTTCGTCGGTCCGGTCCCCGCTCCCGTGGCGGGTGTGCTCCTGCGCGGAAATGAAAAACTGGCTGCCGATCCCAATGTCGTTTCACGCGACCCGTACGGCGAAGGCTGGATCGCAGAACTCAAGCCCGCCAACTGGGACGCCGATAAGGGCAATCTCGCCACTGGCGCAGAAGGCATTGCCGCCTACAAAGCCAAACTCGAAGCTGACAACATTTCATGCTAACCGCTGAGTTACTCGGCGGAAATTTTTTCCGAGGAGAAAGAAATGCCTGAAGAAAATGGAAACAACAAAATGCAAGGCAAAGGGGTGACACGGCGGGATTTCCTTAAGCTGAGCGGACTCGTGGCGACTGCCATGGGCTTCACAGCTGTCCCCCCGTTGGAAGAGAGCGGGCTTCCCCTTCATTTGGGCCAGGGGATCGAGCCTGCTCAAATGGTGGTTGCGCGCGCGTTGGAAACCAAGCAGCGCCTGCCCGTCATCTGGCTGAACTTCCAGGATTGCACCGGCTGCACCGAAGCCCTTTCGCGCAGCGTCTCTCCCAGCCTGACCAATCTTGTGCTCAACACGCTGACCATCGAATACCACGAGACTCTCTCGGCGGCATCCGGTTTTCAGGTGGAAGAAGCCAAGAGACAGGCGATGGAAAAGTACGCCGGTCAGTATGTGCTCGTGGTCGAAGGCAGCATCCCGCTGGCAAATGACGGCGCGTACTGCGTCATCGGCGGACGCACTGCCATCGACATTTTGAAGGAAACCGCAGCCGGCGCGGCAGCGATCATCGCTGTCGGTAGCTGCGCCTCCTTCGGTGGTCTGCCCAAAGCCAACCCGAATCCGACCGATGCCAAGGGCGTTTGGGAACTCATTACCGACAAGCCCGTGGTCAACATCCCCGGCTGCCCTGCCATCCCTGAAGCCACCGCCGGAACCATTGCTCACTTCGCCATCTTCGGCGCACTGCCCGAACTCGATGGTTTGCATCGCCCCATGACCTTCTACGGTCAGACCGTGCATGACCGCTGCCAGCGCCGCGCTTTCTACGAAGCCGGTAAATTCGCCCTCTCCTTCGATGATGAAGGCGCGAAAAAAGGCTGGTGCTTGTACAAACTGGGCTGCAAAGGTCCCACCACTCACAGCGCCTGCGCCACGATCAAATGGGATCAGGGTCTGTCCTTCCCCATTCAATCTGGTCACCCCTGCCTGGGCTGCACCGAACCGAACTTCTGGGACGGCGGCGGCTTCTATCAGGGTCAATCTGCCCCGCTGGATCGCCCGACGGCTGCCGCTGTTGGCGCAGCGCTCGGCGCCGGTGCCGTGCTTGGTATCGGGACAGCGCTGGTTAACAAAGCCAAGAAGCAGGCGAAAGGAAAAGCATAATGAATCCACAGGCAATGCTCGAATTTGCGCGCGGACCATTCTTCTACGCTGCATTGCTTTTCATGATCTTCGGGTTGGCATATCGCGTCGTCACCGTGATCGCTCTCGGCTGGAGCAAGGACCGCGTCCCAGATAAAGGCAGCAAAGGCGCGGGCGTGTTCAAAACCTATTTGAAGGCGCTGCTCATCTGGCCCTTCATCCCCTGGGTGAAAAACACATTCAACCGCAACCCACTCATTTACATCGGCGGCGGCTTGTTCCATCTGTCCCTGTTCGTGGTGGTCATTCTCGGCACGCCGCACATGCTGGTCTGGAAAAGCCTGAGCGGATTGAGCTGGGCAACCCTGCCCCTTCCCATCGTGGATTGGACCGCTGCGGTCGGCATCATCGCCATGATCATGCTGCTCGTCAACCGCCGCATCAACCCCGTGCTTCGGCTCATCTCCGGACCCGCAGAGTTTCTCTCCTGGCTGTTCGTTTTCCTGCCGATGGTAACCGGGTACATGATGACCCATCACCTGTGGCTGCCGTATCAAAACCTCTACGTCCTGCACATGATGTCCGTCGATGTGATGATGATCTGGATCCCCTTGAGCCGCATCTCTCACTTCGTCTTCTACTTCTTCGCCCGCACGATCCACGGCGCGGAATTCGGCAAGCGCGGCGTTGCGGTGTAGGAGGACGACATGACTGCTGTAAATAACGCTTACGAAACTTTTGTCCATGAGACGGGCGGCTGGGTGGCTTCACAGTTGGAAGCCTGCACGCGCTGCGGCATGTGCGCCGAAGCCTGTCACTTCTACCAGGCAACCGGCAACCCCGAATACGCGCCGGTCTGGAAAGTCGAACTCCTGCGCCGCGCCTACGAACAACGCTTCACCCTGGTGGGCGGCTTCAAGAAGATGATCGGTCTTGAAAAAGCCATCACCGATGAAGACCTCGCGCACTGGAGCGAACTGAACTACCAAGCCTGCACCGTCTGTAATAAATGCTCGATGGTCTGCCCGATGGGTATCGACCTCGGCTCCCTGCTGCATGGAATGCGCGCAGGTCTCGCGGCTGCGGAAGTTCTTCCCGCCGATTTGATGGCTGCGGTCAACAAGCAGGTTGCTGAAGGCAGCCCGCTCGGCATGACCGATACCGTCTGGGATCAGCGCCTCGAATGGGTCGCCGACGAATGGGAAGTGGAAATTCCGCGCGATGTGAAGGGCGCCGACACCATGGTCGTCTTCTCCTCCATCGAAGTGATGAAGTTCCCGACCAACGTCGCCGCCATCGCCAAAGTGCTCAACAAAGCTGGCGAAAAATGGACGGTCAGCAGCAAGGCGCGCGAGATCGTCAACTTCGGCTTCTACCAGGGCAGTGAAGAGAACACCAAACTGTTCCTGACCCGTGTACTCGAAGGCGCGAAGGAACTCGGCGTCAAGCGCATCGTCGTGACCGAATGCGGACATGCCTACGATGCCCTGCGCTGGCACGGCGCGAACTGGCTGCCCGAAGCCAACGACTTCGAGATCATCCACATCACGGGTGTGCTCGGCGAACTCGTCGGCAGCGGACGCATCAAACTCAAACCCGGCGCCTTCGACGGCAACGGAACCATCACCTTCCACGACGCATGCAAGATCCAGCGCAAGGGTGGTCATATCCAGGAGCCGCGCGACATCCTCAAAGTGCTCGCGCCTACCTCCTTCAAAGAGATGACCCCCAACCGCGAAGAATCCGTATGCTGCGGCGGCGGCGGTGGCGTAATCGCGGTCAAAGCGGCGGATGAACCGCGCTATGCTGCGTTCCAACTGAAGATCGACCAGGTGAATACGGTCGGCGCGAAGACGGTCACCATGACCTGCTCGAACTGCCGCCTGCAATTCGTCGATGGCGTCGATCATTTCAAACTCGACTGGAAAGTGACCGGGCTGGCTCAAATGGTAGCTGACGCCCTGGTCGAATAGGAGACTTCTAATGGCACAACGAATCGTTGTTGACCCAATTACCCGTATCGAAGGACACCTGCGTATCGAAGCCGAGTTGGATTCGAACGGCACGATCAAGCAGGCTTATTCATCCGGCACCATGGTGCGCGGAATCGAACAGATCCTCACAGGGCGCGACCCGCGCGAAGCCTGGGCATTTGCCCAGCGCACTTGCGGCGTCTGCACCACCGTCCATTCTTTCGCATCCATCCGCTCCGTCGAAGATGCGCTCGACATCCAGATCCCCAATGCGGCGAACCTCATCCGTAATTTGATGATCGCCCAGCAATACGTCCACGACCATGTGATGCACTTCTATCACCTGCACGCGTTGGATTGGGTGGATGTAGTGAACGCGCTTCAAGCCGACCCGACAGCGACTGCCGACATCCAGAAAGCCATCTCCCCGTGGCCCAATGCTTCACCCGCCTACTTCAAGGATGTGAAGAACAAGGTGAAGGGAATTGTGGACAGCGGACAGCTCTCCATCTTTGCCAATGCCTACTGGGGACACCCCGCCTACAAACTTCCCGCTGAAGTCAACCTGCTGGCAGTGGCGCATTATCTCGAAGCGCTCGATGCCCAGAAGACCTTCACCAAGATCCACACCATCTTCGGCGGCAAGAACCCGCACCCGAACTTTGTCGTCGGCGGCGTTCCGATGCCCATCGACCCGAACAGCGACACGGCTCTCAACGCTGAACGCCTGTCCATCATCAAAGACAGCATCGACCGCATGATCCAATTCGTGGACCAGGTCTACATCCCCGACCTGCTCGCGATCGCTCCTTACTATTTGGAGTATGCCGGTTTGGGCGAAGGTCTCGGAAACTTCCTCACCTGGGGCGAGTTCCCCGGCACCGACAACCGCGATACCGCCGGTTTCCTCGTGCCGCGCGCCGTCATCATGAACCGCGATCTCTCCCACATCGAAGAACCGAACCCGAAAGACTTCGAACTGATGAAGGAATTCGTGGCTCACTCCTGGTACGAACAGTCAGTTGGCGATGAAGCCGGTCTGCATCCGTTCGAAGGCGAGACCAAGTTCAACTTCACCGGTCCCAAACCGCCCTACGAACAGTTGGAAGTGGAACAGAAATACTCCTGGCTCAAGTCTCCGCGTTGGGCGGAAGCCCCGATGGAAGTCGGTCCGCTTGCGCGTGTGCTAGCCATGTATGCCGGTGGTCACAAGCAGACCCAGGACCTCACCAACTTCGTGCTCAAGACTCTCGGCGCGCCCATCGAAGCGGTCTTCTCGACCCTCGGACGCACCGCCGCTCGCGGCATCGAGACCAAGGTCTTCGCCGATTACATGCTCGACACCTACAACGGTTTGATCGACGCCATCAAAGCGGGCGACACCGACACCTTCAACGGCGACAAATGGGAGCCGACCTCCTGGCCCTCTCACGCCGAAGGCTTCGGCTACATGGAAGCTCCGCGCGGCGCTCTCGGTCACTGGTGTGTGATCGACAACGGCAAGCTCTCTAACTACCAGATGGTCGTCCCGACCACCTGGAATGCTTCGCCCCGCGACCATAAAGAACAGGCTGGCGCCTATGAAATGTCGCTGGTCGGTACTCCGCTCGCCAAGCCGAACGAACCGCTCGAGATCCTGCGCACCATCCACTCGTTCGATCCCTGCATGGCGTGCGCCATCCACATGGTGGACGCGGACGGCAACGATGTCGCCGAAGTCGCCACCGGTCTGAACGTCTGCATCAGCTAGTGAAGCACTGTCCCAGATGCTGCTGACATCTGGGACAGATTTGGTACATTTGCAGAGAGGGATTAGGGCTGATCTTTCTCCGCAAACATTCTCCTTTGCGCTCCCCTCTCGAATAGGGAGGGGAGCAGCAGGGACGGCGAAAAGGGGACAATGTTTTTCTGAAATTATTGCAAGAGATCTTTCAAAAATTATCAGGCAGTTATCAGGTTCGACGCGTAAAATTACAAACGTCAAGACCGACAAAATAATGAATACTGGATGCTTACATGACAGACACTATTAACCGTAAGATCGTGCTTGGATTGGGGAACACGCTGAATAAAGATGAAGGCTTGGGGGTCTTTGCGGTCAGCGCTCTCGAAGCCCATTTGAAAGAAAAACTGGGAAGCGACTCCGAAGTGGAATTCATCGACGGCGGCGCGCTTGGGTTGAATCTCCTGCCCTGGGTGGAGGATGCCTCTCACCTGCTCGTGCTGGATTCGATGGTCTCGCGTTTCTCCGTCCCCGGTCAGGTGATGGAACTGGCGAAGGATGAAATTCCGCTCTACCGCAACATCAAGATGTCCGACCACCAGATCACCTTTCAAGAAGTGCTCGGGCTGGCAAAGTTCCGCGATAAATTCCCCGAACACCTGCACCTCGTCGGCGCGCAACCTGTGGACATGTCCATCGGCTACGGCATCAGCCCCGAGATCGAAGCAATCATGCCGGAGATCATCAAACGCGCCGAGCGTGTACTATCGGATTGGGGACTTCTATCATAGGAAAAGGGGAGTTTTTCAACTGTGCGAAAGGAATGAGACATGATACATTTTGGCACAACTGAACTATTAGTGCTGCTCGCCATCGTCGTCCTGCTATTCGGTGTGGGACGCATCAGCAAGATCGCAAATGAGATCGGTTCGAGTATCCGCACATTTCGTGAAGGAATGAGCGGAGAAAAGGAAAACAAGTCTTAATCCCCATGCATGAATTACCGGTAACCCAATCCCTTTTAAAAATAGCCCTCGATCACGCCGAAAAGGCAAACGCCAAACAGATCACCGCGTTGAACATCGTAATGGGCGAACTCTCCAGCATGGTGGATGACTCGATCCAGTTCTACTGGGAGGTCATCGCCAAAGACACCATCGCCGAGAAAGCCATCCTCCACTTCCGCCGCGTGCCCGCAGAATTGCAGTGCATGACCTGCTTCGAAAAATACCATCCCACCGACAAAGAACTCATCTGCCCAAAATGTAAAGGTGTCGGCGCAAAGATCATCGCCGGTGAAGAGTTCGCGCTCGAATCCATCGACGTGGAGTAGAAATCACGCATCACGTTTTACGCTTCACGCCTTACGTGATCCGTAATTCGTAAAACGTAAGGAGTCCCATGACCCAAAACATCCCCATCGTAGAAAACATCCTCAACGCAAATGATAAGCTGGCGCAGACCAACCGCGCGCGTATCGATGCGGCTGGTGTATTTTCCATCAACATCCTCGCCTCCCCCGGCGCGGGCAAAACCTCGCTGATAGAAAAGACCCTGCCCCTGCTCAAAGGCAAATTACGCGTCGCCGCAGTGGACGGTGACATCGCCACATCCATCGACTCAGACCGAGCCGCTGCCGCGGGCGCAGGCGCTGCCGTGCAGATCAACACCGGCGGCGATTGTCATCTCGACGCGGTCATGCTGCATGGTGCGCTCGAACAACTTGACCTCACCCAGTTCGATCTGCTCATCGTCGAGAATGTCGGCAATCTCGTTTGCCCGGCGAACTTCAAACTCGGCACGCATAAAACCATTCTCGTAGCGTCTGTACCCGAAGGCGACGATAAACCCTACAAATATCCCGGCACATATCGCGGCGTGGACGTGCTCGTCATCAACAAGATCGATCTGCTGCCCTATGTCGACTTCCGCATGGATTATTTCCAGCAGGGCGTGCAAGTCCTCAACCCCAACGTCACCACCTTCCAAACCTCCTGCCGCACCGGCGAAGGGTTGCAAGCGTGGGCAGATTGGCTGATCGAAAATTCCAGAAAGGCTTAAAAGTAATTAGTAATTGGTAATTACAAATCACCAATTACTAATTACCAATTACCATGCCTGGCGCAAAAGTTCACATCTCCGGCATTGTACAAGGGGTCGGCTTCCGACCTTTTGTTTATAACCTTGCCACGCGTCTCGCGCTCAAAGGCTGGGTTAAGAACACCTCCGCCGGTGTGGATATCGAAGTGGATGGGGAACAAAATATTCTGGATGATTTCATCCGCGCGCTGCGTGATGACGCCCCGCCGCTTTCCCGCATTGACGACTTCAACGCTTCCTTTGGACCCGGTAACGGGTTCACCCAATTTGACATTATCCACTCTGAAAGTGTGGACGGCGCGTTCCAGCCCATCTCACCGGATGTTGCTATCTGCGACGACTGTCTGCGCGAACTCTTCGACCCGTCTGACCGCCGCTATCACTATCCCTTCATCAACTGCACCAACTGCGGACCGCGTTTCACGATCATCAAAGACATCCCCTACGACAGACCCAAAACCACAATGGCGGGATTCGATCTATGTCCCGATTGCGAGCGCGAATACAAGGATCCGACGAATCGGCGTTTTCATGCGCAACCTGTAGCGTGCCCAGTATGTGGACCCTCTGTTTGGATAGAAGTAAGTAATGAGAAACGAGAGATGAGTAACGAGGAACACTCGGCCCTTATTACTCGTTACTCATCTCTCGCCTCCGACGAAGCCATCACCGAAACCCAACGTCTTCTTGCAAATGGCAAGATCGTCGCTATCAAAGGCTTGGGCGGATTTCATCTTGCGTGTGACGCGACGAATGCAAAAGCTGTAACTGAATTGCGAACCCGCAAACTGCGCGTGGACAAACCCTTTGCGCTGATGATGCCCGATCTTGAAACCATCGAACAGCATTGCTTCGTCAGCGACGCGGAACGCGAACTGCTCCAATCCACCGCCCGCCCGATCATTTTGCTCAAACGCAGACCCGAATCAGCCATCGTAGAAGAAGTTTCGCCCAAACAAGACTGGCTCGGCATAATGCTTCCCTACACACCGCTTCACTATTTACTGTTCACTGACCACTATTCACTACTCACTGCTCTTGTGCTTACCAGCGGGAACTTATCTGAAGAACCAATTGCAACAGATAACGATGAAGCCCGCGAGCGTCTCTCTAAACTTGCGGATGCGTTTTTGATGCATGACAGGGATATTCATGTGAGGTGTGATGATTCGGTGGTGAGAGTAATGAGTGACGAGATGACGAGAAACGAGGAAAACTCGTTACTCGGTTCTCGTTACTCGATTTACCCAATCCGTCGTTCCCGCGGCTACTCGCCTTTTCCCGTAAAACTTCCCTTCCAGGTTCCCCAACTCCTTGCAACGGGCTCTGAACTGAAGAATACCTTCTGCATCACAAACGGAAATTATGCCTTCCTCAGCCATCACATCGGAGATATGGAAAATTACGAGACGCTGCAATCCTTTGAGCAGGGCGTTGAGCATTTCGAGCGGTTGTTCCGAGTCAAACCGGTTGCGATTGCCTGCGATATGCATCCGAATTATCTTGCGACGAGGTACGCGCTGGAACGTGCCGAACGGGAAAACCTTCCAACCTTCGACATTCAGCATCATCACGCACACGTCGCGGCTTGCATGGCAGAGCACGGACTGAATGAACCTGTCATCGGCGTGTCGTTTGATGGGACGGGCTACGGCGACGACGGTGCGATCTGGGGCGGGGAATTTTTGGTGGCAGATTACAAATCCTATCAACGCGCGGCGCATCTGGAATATTTCCCATTGCCTGGCGGGGATGCGGCGATCAAGAAACCTGCGCGGACAGCGCTGGCTTTGCTTTGGAGCCTCGGCTTGGAATGGGATGACCGGCTTGAATCGGTCAAAGAGTTTTGCGCCGAAGACCAGGTGACGCTGCACGTGCAGTTGGAGAAAAAAATCAATACGCCGATGACTTCATCGATGGGACGTCTGTTCGATGCGGCGGCGGCGTTGGCGGGTGTGCGGCAAAAGGTCAACTATGAAGGGCAGGCGGCGATCGAATTCGAGGCAATGGCAGATCCGGCTGAGGCGGGGCACTATGCCTTTGGTGTGGAATCAGGTCGGGTCGGAGTCAGAAGCGTTGTCGAGGCGTTGGTCAACGATGCAGTGGCGGGAGTCCCCATCCAAAAAATATCCGCCCGCTTCCACAATGGCTTGGCTGAGTCGGTGCAGGAGACGGTTCAAAAAATCAGCGGTGAAACATCGCTTCGGTCCGTCGTCTTGTCGGGCGGAGTCTGGCAGAATATCACACTATTAGGACGAACTTTGGCACTATTAAGGAAAGACGGATTTAAAGTATACATACATCGAGAGGTTCCGACGAACGATGGCGGACTCTCGTTGGGACAAGCCGCGATTGCGGCATTCAGATTGAGAGGTTGAAATGTGTTTAGGCGTACCTGGAAAAATTGTTGAACGTTATGAAAAGGGCGGACTGGATATGGCAAGAGTGGACTTCGGCGGAATCTTCCGCGAAGCCTGCCTGAGCTATGTGCCCGAAGCGAAAGTCGGCGAGTATTGCATCATCCATGTGGGTTTTGCGATCAGCATTTTGAGCGAATCCGAAGCGATGGAAACGCTGGAGTTGCTGCGGCAGATCGGGGCATTCGAAGAAGAGTTGGGACCCGAGACGCCAGCATGAAGTATGTGACTGAATACCGTGACGCGGCGCTGGTTAAGGGTGTGATCGAAGAGATCCGCCGCACCGTGACGCGCCCGTGGACGATGATGGAAATTTGCGGCGGGCAGACTCATGCGATCGTGCGTCACGGCATCGACCAGTTGCTGCCGCCTGAAATTGAACTGGTGCATGGTCCTGGCTGCCCGGTGTGTGTGACTCCACTGGAGTTGATCGACAAGGCGCTGGCGATTGCATCACAGCCGAATGTGATCTTCTG
>CAYJPO010000009.1:0-76338 GCA_964372045.1 uncultured Anaerolinea sp. | reverse complement strand
TTAATGCAGCAATGTGTTCGGGGGTAGTGCCGCAGCATCCCCCAATTATCTTAGCGTCCCAGTGTGCGGCGTGGGTGCAGTATGCCGCCGGGTTTTCGGCATCGGTGTTGATCCATCCCACCTTTTCATCAGCATATCCGATATTTCCATAAGCAATGAGCGGGAAATCCTTCCCACAAGCGGCGCGCAATTCTTCCAATGGATCGTGCAGCAAAGGCGTCGGTCCGCAGTTGACGCCGATTGCAGAGATTCCCAACGGCAGCAACTCGCGTGCGGCATCGGTCAGCGTTTCGCCGGAGAGTAGTTTTCCATTCACGCCACAAACAAAGCTCACGACTACTGGCGTGCCGGTGATGGTCGCCAGCTTCGCCATGATGAATGCCTCGCGGATGGTGTTGATGGTTTCGATCAAGATCAAATCCACGCCGCATTCGATGAGATGATGAATCCGCTCGGAGTGTTCGGCACGGAGCGAGTCATCGGATGGGACAAGGTCGGGACGATAGCAATCTTCCAGCGTGGAAATGGAACCGGCGACAAAGCGCATCCTCTCCGACGGGACGGCTGCCAGCGCTGCCCGAGCCGTATCCACCGCCCGGCGGGTCAGCTCGAGCGCACGGTGGGCATTTCCGCTGGGGGCAAGCGCGCGGTGATGGGTGCGGAATGTATTGGTGGTAATGATGTCTGCGCCTGCGCGGAGATAATCCTCGTGGATCTGCTGAAGGATTTTCGTATCGCGTTCGTTCATCAGCGCGTTGGCAGACCAGAGCGGCAAGCCGGTATCCACACCGCGGCGGTTAAGTTCGGTTCCAGTTGCGCCATCGAGAATGAGTTTGTAGGGTCGGGAGAGAGCGGAGAGGAAGGTCATGAGGGTCCAGTCATCAGTAATTAGTGGTCAGTAAGCAGTTATCAGTGATCAGTAAGCAGTGATCAGTTTTTGGTGGGGTCGAGTTTTTCCATCCAACGGGAGGGATCATTTAATTCCGTAAAGCCGAATTGACTGTACAATCCGTGAGCGTCTCGCGTCAGCAGACACCAGCGCTTCAGGCCTTGCAAGTCGGGGTGTGACATCACACAGTCCATCATCCATTTGCCGAGAGTTTGTCCGCGATAATCTTCGTGGATAAAGACATCGCAGAGATAGGCAAAGATGGCGCGGTCACTCACGACACGTGCAAAGCCTATCTGCCTTTCGCCGTCATATATGCCGAAGTTCAACGAAAACTGTATGGACTTTTCGATCAGATCGCGCGGGCGTGTCTCCGCCCAGTAGGCACGAGATAGAAAATCACAAATGGCGGCGAGGTCTAATTTTGCCGGATCATCTGAAATGACAAAGCGATCACGTTTGAATTCCATCTTAGATCAGCACCACTTCCACGGTTTCACCCGCGCTCAAGCCGGTGGCGTCGGGATGAATTTTCAATAGTCCATCCGCGGCGGCAAGAGTGAAGATGAGGTTGGATTTTCCGAAAATCGGCTCAGCAAGATACCCCTCACCCCAAGCCCCTCTCCCCGACGGCGAGGGGGACAGCTTCACCGCCCACCAGTCTTCACGTCCCGCCTGCGATGGGAGGTTGACAGTGAGTTGGGCTTGCACGGTCGCTTTGGGTTTGGGAATTGCGCCCAGTAATCTTTCGATGACCGGCGCGACAAATAAATATCCATTCACCAAGGCACTGACGGGATTGCCCGGCAAACCGATCACGGCTTTTCCATTGCACACGCCGAGGATGGTCGGCTTGCCTGGTCGTGTGTTGATGCCATGCACGAGCACGCCCGGCTCGCCCAACTCACGGATCACGTCGACGGTCATGTCGCGGGTGGATGCGGATGACCCGGCGGTGATGATGACCACGTCACACTCGATGAGCGCCTTCGCCGCCGCTTCTTTCAACACCGAAAACTGGTCGCCAAAGATCCCATAGCGGACTGCCTCCCCGCCGCTTTTTTCTACGAGCGCGCCCAGCGTGTACGAGTTGATGTCACGCACCTGTCCCGGTCGCGGATGTTGACTCGGCTCGATGACTTCATCACCCGTCGAGATCAGCCCCACTCTCGGTTTTCTGGCTACACGCAAAGATGTAATGCCCAACGCCATCAATCCGCCAATTTCAGCGGGTCGAAGGGTCGTGCTGCTCGGAATAACGACCTGGTCTTTCGCCACATCCTCGCCAATGCGGATGACGTTCTCCCCATCCGCGACGGATTTGAAAATCTCGATCTCTATTTGTGTTGGGGCGGGTCTATTTTGATTCGCAACGCCGTTTGGTGATTCGGGAAGACCCGCCCCTACGGATTGTGAATATTCCAACATCACAACCGCATCCGCGCCTTTGGGGAGCATCCCACCGGTGTGGATCAAAGCACATTGACCTGCGCCAATCTCGAACAACGGCTCATCCCCCATCGGGACTTCGCCAATGAGGTTGAGATAGGTCGGCAGTGAGTCGGTTGCGCCAAACGTATCGCGCGCGCGGACAGCGTATCCATCCACGGTGGTGCGGGGAAATTCGGGCAACGGGTGCGGCGCGACAACATCCACGGCAGTGACTCTGCCCACAGCGGAGTCTACGGCTAGGGGTTCAGAATCAACTGTCGCCGTGGAAAGATGCGAGAGGAGTTTTTTTCGCGCTTCATCGGGTGGGAGGAGAGTCAAAAATTCAGGCATGGTGATAGTTCCGAGTTAAGAGTCATGAGTAACGAGATGTGAGCCGCGAGTCTTGTTACTCGTTACTCAATTTACCGCAGCCAAAAAGTAAGCGTCAGAAAATAGGTTGTCAATCCAAAAACTGCCAGCGCTGTGGATGTGAGCAGTCGCCAGTTGGGCGGATTGCCGCTGGCGATAGCGCGGAGTTGGAATATCTGAAAGATCGCGAAGGGCAGAGTCAGAAATGCAGGCGCGATGAGATTGAAAGAGTATCCAAACAGTGGGACAAGGGCAAACATTAAATAGGCGAATGCGATGAGGCTATGATGCAACGGGACAGCGCGCTCCCAGGTGAGACGACGGAGAAGCGTGCCGCGTTCATATTTTTGGTCATCGGGGAAGGTGATGAAGTTGATGATGAGAAAATACGTCAGCGCCAGAACGGTAAGCGGGATGAGCAGGATGGTCAGCAGGCGCGAATTTTCTCCGGCTTGAAATAGAAAGCCGATGGACGGAACGACGTAGGCAATGTGAAGAGCGAGAATTAATTCGCCGAAGCCGTGATTGACGAGATGGAAAGGCGGGATGGAATAGGCAAGGACAAGAATAAGGGAAGAAAGAAGAAAGAGGAAAGTAGGAAGAGTTAGCGTGAAATTTAGATGAACAATAAAGGCAATGACGGTAACTACGCCGATCATGCCAACGGAGATGTAGAGCAGATTACTGCGAAGGGTCTCTTTTTGTTTGGGAGTCTCCCCAACAACGAGCGGCTCATTGTGCGGACGGAAGACTTCGCGCAGGAACGCCATGCTGGTCTGCGCGAGCAGAACGCCAGCGAAGCCGAAGATAAAAGGTACAAGCAGGAATGGCTTGCCTAAATAAGCAGGGATGCTCGCACCAAGAAGATAGGTCAGCGCGGCGAGGAGAAGGTGGAGGGGGCGGGAGAGTTTTATGAAAGAATTCATGACGGGATTGTATCAACCCACTATAAGAAATATATTATTCACCCGCCGCTTTGAGGATTTCATCAATGACCGATTGGGATATGACAAAGCCGGTTTTCTGCAATTCGGCAATTTCTTTTTCCAGATTTTGGATCATTCCCAATTCTTTTGCCCGAAGTAAAATGCCCAATGTGCCGATCTTTGGGATGCTCAACTGGGTAAGCTTCCGCCTTCCTTTTCTCTCATCCATCAATACCCAGTCAGCTTTCATTTCGACTGCCAGAACGATCGTTTCCACTTCCCCCAAATCCATTTCATCCAGCAATAAATCGACAGCGAGACGGTCTTTTACCTGAATAACGCGTATCCATGAAGCCTTTTCAACCTCATGCCGCGCGCGTCCATCTATTCTGCCATGAGTAACTGTTTCATCATAAACTGCCTGCGGAATAAATACTTCTTCAAAAAGTTCCTGTAAAACTCCAAGCCTGCCAATAGTAGCAAGACCGATGAGCGGGGTCGTGTCGGCAACAACCATCATTTCTTATGCTTTGGTGAAATTTTCTTTGCTGCTGATATTTCCTCGGTCAATTCTTCCTCGGAAAAGTTGATGAAGGAAATTCCCCGCGATTGAAGGAGTTTTATAAATTCCAAACGGGAAATCCCCAACAATTTTCCAGCTTTTCCAGATGATATTTTCCCTTCCGAAAACAAAGAAAAGACAAGCCACTCAGAGACACGTCGCTGAATCTCATCTTGCGACAAGCCTAAATTAAGTAGGTCGTTTGGAATACGAAGATTAAGGGTGGTTTCCAACATATATATCTCCTTGCTTGTCAATAATTGTAGCACAGGGAAATTTATAATTAGACGATTTTCGTTTGAGCTAGATAGCTCTCCAGCCGCTCCACCGCTTGTGGAAGATTCTTGCGTCCCAACCCCATGCGGAAGTGGTTGTGTGCGTCGTCATAGACCGAGCCGGGGAGCAGGAGCACGCCCGCCTTTTTGACAAGGTCATCGCAGAAAGATTCAACACTGCCTTTGATTAGTTTTGGAAAGCACATCGAACCTGCTTTGGGACGAGTCCAGGTAAAGAGGGATGAGTAACGAGTGAAGAGGTCATCGATGATGGTGAGGTTGTGTTTGATGATCTCAAGATTGCGATTGGCAAGTTGTACACGGTAACGCATGGCGACTTCGGCGAGGAATTCGCTGGGTGCAGAATTGCAGATGGTGGTGTAGTCTTTCAGTGATGCCATCCTGTTGTACAGGTCACGATTCTTGGTGGCGACCCAACCGATGCGCAGACCTGCCAAGCCGTAAGTCTTTGAGGTCACGCCGAGCGAGACAGCGTGTGCGCCATAGTCCACGGCGGCGGGGAGACGGTCCGCGGGGTTGTACTCAGATTCACGGTAGACCTCATCCGAGAAGAGCAGCAGGTTATTTTCCTGCGTGAACTTGTTGAGTTCGTCAAAGTCCGCGCGGGACATGAGGTAGCCGGTCGGGTTGTGCGGCACATTGACCACAACCGCCTTGGTGGATGAACGCATGAGATGACGCAGTTCGTCCATATCCAATGCCCAGCCGTTCTCTTCGCGCGCGCGCCACGGGCTGACTTCACATCCGATCCCCTTGGCGACTTCGCTTAGAGATTGATAATGCGGCGAGTGGACGATGATGTGGTCATTCTCTTTCAACGCCGCCAGCATGAAGAGATAGATGGCTTCATTCGCGCCAGAGAAAACCAGCACATCTTCGGGTTGAGTCGTGGAATAGATGCCCGCAATTTCCTTCCGCAAAGACAGGCTACCCAAAGACTCCGTGTACCCAAGCCATATGTTTTGGAATTTATCCGCTGCGCCTTCTTCACAGGCGAGTAGATCTGCAATGGACATGGCTTCACAATCGGAGGAACAGAGCAGGAATTCGGTATTGAATTCGTGTTTGGCGAAAAAGCGTTCGAGTTTAAAGGGAGGGAGGAGCATGGGGTAGGTCTCCAGTAATCAGTAATCAGTAATCAGTGGACAGTTGTCAGTCATCACGTTTTACGGATTATGTGATTCGTGAAACGTAAAACGTAAAGAACTATTTCAAGGCTCGCTTCACATCACGATAATGCAATTGATTATGCAGGTATAACATTTTTATCATCTCGCGGATGATGGTTTCGCCGAGGAAGGGATGACGTCCTTTGATCTCGAGCTCTTCGTCCTTCAAGCCAGCCACCCACTTGACCGACTCCGCGCGGATTTGTTTGTACTGCTCAAGCAATTCAGTGGGCGCAAGGTCTTTGGTCCTTTCCTGCTGGGCGGCGTTGTAACGGTCAATGGAGAAATCGTCCGCGGCGCCTTCGCCGGTGGTGCGGATGCGCTCGAAGAGCTTGACCAATCCGCGCTCGGAGGTGACGAAATGCGCGAGCACATTGCGAATACTCCACGTCGTGCCTTCGGTGTAGACTTCGTGCGTCCATTGATCGTCTGTCATCTCGGCAAAAAATGCCGCCATGCGTTCGCCTTCGGTCTTGAGTTTTTCGGCAAGTTCGGTGGGTTCGGACATCGTGGAGTCTCCAGTTCTCAATAAATTAATGGCTGACGATAGATCGTGGACGATGGACGGTAAAACCGTGGTCTACGGTCTATTGTCCATTGTCATAAATTGCGTAATTGATCGAACGCTTGCCCGTCGTCGGATAGAAATAATCGCGGAATTCTGAGATGCGTTCCACGAGGCGTTCGCTGTCTTCGAAATCGGAACGGACGTAATAATAATGAGTATCGTACGGACTGTCACCAAAAACTGCCGCGAGAACATAGCCGTTTTCTTCCGCGTATGTTTTCAGCAGGATCGTCATGCTGAACCAACGTTGAGCAAGATTGGCTTCGGTCAACTTGGGTGGCACGAGCGGCGAATAATAATCATGGAACATAATGATCTCGGGCTTGTACTTATCCAAATACTCCACTGTGATCGAACCATTATGCGCGATGAACTGGTCGTTCAAGCCCCACGTATCAATTGCATCCCAGCCCGAATAATACGGGATCAACCCTGCCTCGGTCGTCGCGATGACATAGCCCTTGCCGCGATAATCCGCCAGCATCTGCGCCATTTCCAAACGCCCATCGCGTTCGTAGGGACGATCACAAGATTGTTGGTATAAAGCAAGGAAGCAATTTTGAAACCATGAATAATAAACGAGACTCGCAAACAGCGCGACTCCCGCAACGAGGTACACGCGTCTATCTTTAACCGAAAGCTGATTCAGCGCTTCGAGCAATGGGTCTCGATACGAGGCGGAGCGATCACCCGCCTCTACTCGACCAACACCCAGAAGTGGGATCCACGACATGAGCGCAATCGGCACAACAGCATATTGGAAGCGCGCGCCGTAATTCATTTCATCAGAGATCAAGCCGAAGGCAGCGGCAAAGCCGAGGATGGGGATAAGATATGCCACCGTTTGTTTGACAGTTTTATCGGAGCGAAAACCGAGGATGAAGGCAAAGACCACAGGCAACGCCAGACGCAACTCATTCAACATCGATTTGTTGAAGGTATCCCAACTCCAGCCGCCTTCGCCTTTTTTGTAGAACGGATTGGGCAGCGGGTAACCGAAATAATTCCAGCGCCAGATAAAATATGCGCCACCAAGTGTGAGAAAGACAACTCCGAAGATAACGATGATCGAGATCGAGTTTTTCAGTCCGCGCATGAAGATGATGGCGAGCAGGATCAACGAAGCGAGGATGACTCCCTCAGGGCGGATGAGTCCGGTGACGAGTCCGCTGAGGGCGAAGGCGAGAGAAAGCCACCAGCGTGGATTCTCTTCCTTCATCAGAAGCAGCCCCAAGGTCCAGGTGGATGCGGCGGCGAGAGCAAAGAAAGGTGTCCCGAAGTACGCGGACACATAGGAGAGTCCCGTTCCAACGGCGAGATAAAGTCCGCTTAATAAAGAAAGGGCAATATTCCCATCGTGGATGCGGCGGTTCGTCCAATAGACTAGGAGGACGGTGAACAGGTGCGCCGCGAAGCCAATTCCGCGCACGGCTTGACCGACCGTGAACCCAAGTTTGATCAGCGCGGCGGATGCAACCATGAAGAGAAAGTCGGTGGCACCATCTACGGGCGCTTCGCCGATGTTCCAAACGATGCCATGACCGCCCGCGAGATGCTGGGCGTAGCGCATGATCATCGCGGCATCTTCAAACGGCGGTATGGTGAAGTCGATAAATGTGAAAGAATAATAGAGGATGGAGAATAGTAAGAGCAGGGAAATGAGAAAATCGGGGAGGAGTTTTTTGGAGGTCATTGGTTATTTATGTACACGGTGGTTGAGTAGTGCCGTGTTCGTCGGCACGTATCGAAACCACCGGAGCATTTCTATATCAAAGAATACCCACCATCCACGACGATGGTTTGCCCCGTAATATACTCGTTTTTGATGAGAAATTCGAGAGCGGATGTAACCTCGTCCAGCGTGGCGGCGCGTTTGAGAGGAAGTTTCTCGACAAGCTTTTGCCATTGCTCTTCTGTAACTACATCCGATGGAAGCACGAGCCCCGGCGCAATAGCGTTGACACGAATCGTCGGTGCGAGGGCGCGGGCAAGCATTTTGGTGAGCGACTCCAACCCCGCTTTGCTGACGGTGTAGGACGGATAGCGGCTCCATGCTTTTTGCGCGCCGATATCGGTGATGTTGACGATCATCCCGCCATCGGTCATGCGTTTGGCGGCTTGCTGGGCAATGAGGAACGGCGCACGCAGATTTAGATCGAGCGTGGAATCCCAATCGCGAAGTTCCATCTCACGCGGACTTCCCACCAGCATCACCGCCGCCGAGTTGACCACAACTTTCAGTGGAGCATGGAATTCATCCACCATCGAAAAAAGGAAATCGATCTTCTCCGGCACGGTCAGGTCGGCGCGGATGGGCAGACAGTCCACACTGAGGGCACGAATTTCCGCGACGGTGTGCTCGGCTTCATCCACCGAGCCGCGATAATGCAAGGCGATGGCATATCCCATGCGGGCAAGGGTCAGGGCAAAGGCTTTGCCGAGCCGGTGGGCGGACCCGGTCACAAGGGCTAATTTCATATACAAGATTGTAAACGAAAACGCTTGATTGCACCCGGCAAGGAGCGTATCATAGGCGCGATCACAGCAGAGTGGAGTGATCAGATCACATCAAGGATTGGGTCTTATGAATACTGAACTCGAACAGGGGATCACAGCGGTAAAAGCAGGCAACAAACAACTTGCCCTTGATATGTTGATGCACGCCACCCAGATCCCGGAATCCGCTGAAATGGCGTGGTTATGGATGTCCAGTGTCGTCAATGACGATGCCGAGCGGCTGTATTGCATCGAAAGAGTGCTGCGCATTAACCCGCAAAATGGGAACGCGAAAAAAGGCTCGGCCATCCTCCGTCAAAAAGGGATCCAGCCCGCCATGCCGGATTTTCAGGTCGTCGAACCGGGAGTTCCCAATCAGCCACAAAGACCGGCATTCAACAATCCCGTCACCCAGAACCGATCGTCCAACGAATCACCCTCCTCTTTGGTTTACAGCCAGCAGCCAAGCGCAGACTCCTCCAAAAAAATGGCTTCCCCTGAAGTGGATCGACAAAGAAACTCAGAGCCGGAAAACAGAAGGAGCCAGCAGGATTACTCAGGCTTTTTTGAATTTGCGGTCGTTGAACTTGCCAACGGCAAACCGCTGCGGGATGTCGAGAGACTTTTGGTCCAGCGGGGAGTTCCAGCCAACGATGCAAAAAAACTCGCGGCAGAGGGGAAATCCATCGTCAAAAAGAGCCACCGCCAGAAGCATCAAAAACGGATGGCAAATGGCTGCGTCATGGCTGTGGTCGGGATCGCCATCACTGCGGTGACCGTTATGTTCGCTGACGAACTCGGCGGGAAGGCTGTCATTTTCTACGGGTTGGTCGCTTATGGTGGCTTCAATCTGATCGTCGGCTTTGTCGGCTGGCTCTCGAATCTCTGATGTCTGAATTTTCAACGAATATTTCCCAGGGGAATCCTGCTTTATAATTTCAGTTTATTGCGCAGGAGATTATCACGACTGATGACCCAAACCTGGTATTCCCTCCCCCTCGGCGATGGCAGACGAACCGTCTGAAGAAATTCGCATTGCGTTTCAGGCGGCGTTCAAGTCTGCTGGCAAGCCTGCGGATATGGCGGTCTTCAAACGACACGAATCGGAGGGGAGGCTTCACTGCGAGGTGATCGCATATTTCTCACCGTCCGCTTCAGGGGTGGCTCAGCTCTTCGACGCAGAAGCATGTCAAAGACCGGCGAGAAGCGGGTTGGGTCTGCTGGCGGGGGATGAAGCAAGTTGGTCGGTTCTGTTTCCTGATTCATAAAATTCGTCAAACCACAAAGTATCACACGCGTGCCTGCTGCGCGGTGCAGGCAAAGGGTCACGAAGGAAAAATCTTTGTGACCCTTTGGTATTGAATTTTTTCACACTGGAGAATCACTTGTCTCGTCTTATCACCATCGGCGTGCTCGCCTCGCTTTTCTTTTCCAGCACCTTCATCCTCAACCGCGGAATGAGTCTCGCTGGCGGTCATTGGGCGTGGACGTCCAGCCTGCGTTTTGGATACATGCTCGTTTTTCTCGCGCTCATTCTATTGGTCACGCAGGGCAAAAAAGCTCTAGCACAAGTTTTGGAAGTCTTCCGCCAGTACTGGGTTTTCTGGACCATTGCTGGCGCCATCGGCTTCGGGGTCTTTTATTCGCTCATCACGTTCAGCGCCACGTATGCGGCAGGTTGGGTCATCGCCACCACGTGGCAGCTTACGATTCTCGCAACACCGATTGTGCTGAGATTTTTTCATAGACAAGTCCCCACCAAAGGGATTTTGTTGACGGCGCTTATCTTCGCAGGCATCGTACTTGTCAATGTTGAACAGGCGACCACTATCAACTTGCAAACGGTTTTACTCAGCGCTGCGCCAGTGCTCGTCGCCGCCTTCGCCTACCCCATCGGCAATCAGATGGTCTGGGAGGCGCGTCACGGCGAGCGGAAACGCATCCCGCATATTCAACATCCCATTTTGGAGAATGGATTTGCGCGGGTTCTTTTGCTAACTATTGGATCAGTCCCGTTCTGGATCGTTCTTCTCATCGCGATAAATCCCCCGCCTCCTACTTCGGGACAGTTGATCAGCACCGCGTTGGTGGCTTTACTCTCAGGCGTGGTCGCAACTACTTTATTCCTCTACGCCCGCCACTTGAGCAAACATCCCTACGAGATCGCCGCCGTCGATGCGACCCAATCCATGGAGGTGGTCTTCTCGCTGATCGGTGAGATCCTGCTTTTAAACGGAGCGATCCCCGGTGTTCTGGGGATCGCTGGAATTGCGTTGACAGTTATAGGATTGGTCGCTTATATCGTGATGCAATCAAAGTGACAGGTGGAGAAATGAATTTCGCCGTACTTTAATTGATTATCCCCTAAAGAAATTCGAAATGAAGAACCAGATATTGGCGGGTCGTTCCGCGAGGCGGCGCATGAAGTATGGATACCAGTGCGTTCCAAAGGGAACGTACACGCGCACAGGGTAGCCGTCCTTAACCAACTGTTCCTGCAAGTCACGGCGGATGCCATACAGCATTTGGAACTCAAGTCCGCTTTTGGGCAAGCCGACCTTTTGCGCATAACTCTTTGCGAAAGCGATACGTTTTTCGTCATGCGTGGCAATGGCAGGGATGGGCGGTCTGCGTCCGTCTTCGCTCAGGGCAGATTTTGTAGCAAGCGCCGTGTCGATCAAAATTTTTGTGAGCAGGTCGTAGTTCGCGTCTACGTCTGCCTTTTTGGGGAAGGCTTTATCCGGCGGTTCACGGTACGCACCTTTGACAAGTCGGATGCGGGTCGCGTCCTGCATCATGCGGCGCACGTCTGCTTCGGCGCGGTACAAATAGGACTGAACCGCCATACCGACGTTCTCGTAGCCCTTTCCGCGCATGGCATAATACATGTTGATGGTCTTGTCGGTGTAGGGAGTGTCTTCGATGTCGACGCGGATAAAGGTATGGTTCTGATGCGCCCGGGCGACGATCCGCTCGAGGTTTTCAGCACACAGCACCTCGTCCAGCCCCAGACCGATCTGCGTCAATTTAATGGAGACATTCCCGCGCAGGGATGGTTCCGCACCAAGCGCATCGAGCGTGGCGTAAATATCGTCAGTTGCCTGTTGAGCTTCTTCGGGTGTGCTGGTGTGCTCACCGAGGTGGTCAAGCGTGGCGTTGATCCCCTTTGCGTTCAATTCTCGCATGACGCGTAAAGCGTCTTCAAGTTTTATACCTGCAATGAAACGGGAGGCGGTGCGCCAGGCAAATCCCCAACTCGTGATCAAATTCTGTGCCCAGGCGGCTTTGGAAAGGTAAATGAAGAAAGAGCGTAGCATTATCCATCCTTGTTGTGAGGTGGGAATTCATACCGCACTCGGTCACAGATTGCTCTTTTTTAGAAGGCTGAAAGGACAATCTGTGATCGTGGGTATTATATTAATGCTGACTAATTCTAGCACAAGCCACTTGTTTCGGTATGTTATACTTTTTCAGTGATTTTCGTCCTGTTTTTGGAGGCAAGATAACGTGAGAAACCGCAATACCAATACGATCCTGCGGGGTATTTCCATCCTTTTTCTGCTCGTTGCGTTCGTTCTGACCGTCGTTTCCCTGATCACGTACAGCCGTCAGCGCAATAACTATCCCACCGGGATGACCATTGCCGGTGTGCCAGTGGATGGATTATCGCCCGCCGAAGCCTCACAGCGCCTGCTCGAAGTGTACACATCCCCAATCGAAGCTCAATATAACGGGGCAATCTTCCACATTGACCCTGGTGCTGTTGGATTTCAGGTTGATGTGGAAACGATGCTCGCTGCCGCGGATCTCACCCGCACCGGCGGCTCGTTCTGGGGTGGATTTTGGGACTTCCTGTGGAATCGCACGCCGCCCGCATCGGATATCCCTCTCAGCGCGACAGTTTCAGAGGAACGCTTGCGCGAATTCCTGCAGAATGAGATCGCATCCCGTTACGACCAGCCGCCAGCCCCCGCACAACCGATCCCCGGCGGGACCTCTTTCGTGCCCGGCGCACCCGGACAGACTCTTGACCTCGACCGCGCTGTGCTCATTCTGACGAATGCCCTGCGCTCACCCAGCAACCGTTCCGTTGCGCTGACGTTCAACCAGACGACAGCGGCGCGCCCGACGGTCGACAATCTTGAGATCCTGCTCAAGCAGATCGTCACGACCTCGAACTTCGATGGGCTGATCGGCTTTTACATGATGGACCTGCAGACCGGTCAGGAGATCCATTTTGCAATGAACAACAAGCAGGAGATCACCACCGAGCCGGATATCGCCTTTACCGCCTCCAGCACCATCAAGGTGCCGGTGGTCACATCGTATCTTATCAACCGCGGAAGCGAACTGGACACGACAACGGCAGACATCATCTCGCGCGTGTTGGGCAAATCCGATAACTCGGCAACCGACTTGATCCTCGAGCGCATCGACCCGAACAATGGTCCGCTTATCGTCACGCAAAACATGCAAACGCTTGGGCTGAACAGCACCTTCCTCGGCGGCATGTTCTTCCTCGGCGCGCCAAATCTCCTGCCCGGGCATACCACTCCCGGAAACACCCGAACTGATGTGTTCGCCGACCCGGACCCCTATTCACAGACCACACCTTCCGAAATGGGCGTTCTGCTGGCAGACATCTATCAATGCGCCCAGAACGGCGGCGGCGCACTGGCTGCCGCATTCCCCGACAAGGTCACACCCGCCACCTGTCAACTGCTGATCGACTTCATGGCGCAGGATAAACTCGGGTCACTCATCCAAGGCGGCGTCCCGGATGGCACGCTCGTGCCGCATAAACACGGCTACGTGCTCTCTCGCGATGGCGTCCTGCACGACACAAGCGATGTCGGCATCGTCTACTCGCCGGGCGGAAACTTCGTGCTCTCCATCTACACGTATCATCCGGTCCAGAACATCTGGGATATCACAAATCCCCTATTCGTGGACATGACCCAGGCAGTCTACAACTACTTCAACATTACAACCCAATAACCATTCAACCCGTTTTCCTTCGAAAACGGGTTATTTTTTCCCACTTCGTATATAATTCGACCCATGAGCGCATCATTGGGACTCTATCGCCTCCAACAAGTGGACCGCCAAATTGACCGCGCGCGAGCACGGCTGGCGTCCATTCGCAGCATCCTCGAAAACGATTCGGAACTTAAATCAGCGTTCACCCGCTTCGATGAATCACAATCGGAAAATTTACGCGCCCTTCACAGCATGAATTTCGCAGAAGCTGAAGTGGACTCGCAAAAGATCAAGATCGAGCAAACGGAATCCAGCCTGTACGGCGGCAGCGTGAAGAACCCCAAGGAATTACAAGACCTGCAAAAGGATGTCGCCTCGCTGAAAAGGCATCTCTCCACGCTGGAGGAGCGGCAGCTCGAAGCGATGATGGATGCGGAAAACACCGGAATGAAACGGGATCACGCGCGGACCGACCTTGAACTCGTCAAGTCCCGGCTTGGGATGGAGCATCAAAAATTGATCGCGGAACAATCTGACCTGATCAAGCAGTTGGAAAGCCTCGCCCAGGAACGGGAAGCCGCCGTTACGCCGATCGCAGCTGACCTGCTTGCCACATATGAAGATCTTCGCCGCCAAAAGCGCGGCATCGCTGTCGTCGAGGTCGAAGAGGATGCATGTGCCTCGTGCGGCACGACCATCAACGCGGCGCTTCAGCAAAACGCCCACTCTCAAAAACAATTGGTCCACTGCCCTTCCTGCGGGCGCATTCTTTTCGCAAGATAACCCTTCGCAATGTTCCAATTCTCCCTGGACCCCTTCTCTTTCTTTCTCGGCTTCGCAGCGGCGATCATCTTCTGGGTCATCGTCACGCGCGCACGCCCGCTCATCGAGGACATGCGCACCTCATGGAAAGAAAGACAGGAGGACGCGCAAGCCCGCAGGGCAAGCTCGGTCGAAGAGAATCACCGGCGCGCCACCTTGCGCCGCGCTCAGGGCATGCACCTCTCCGCTCAATTATTCTCACTGGATGAGATCCTTCAAGAACCGCTTCTGCTTGCGCCGCCGAACAGGGTGGAACCCGGCGTCCCTCCAAAGTTCGAAGATGCGGTAACCCAAACCCTGCCTTATCTGCCCACCTGGCCCGAGATCGCCGCCGCCTACGAGCCGCAAACCTTGACCCTTCCGCAGGCGATCGCTGGAGACATGAATATCGTCATCATCGGTCAACCTGGCTCCGGGAAGACTGTCGCGCTGGCGCATCTTGCCAGTCTCGCCGCGAACCGCAGCGAATCATTGGGCGCGATGCAGGAGCTTGTTCCCTTCCTCGTGCATGTCGCCGACTTGAATATTCCGGTGAAAGACCCGAAGAATGTCCTCAATCCATTCATCGACGCGGCATCCAATCACGCTTCCATTTTCGACTTCAACAGGCTGACAACCTTCATCCAACTCACATTCAAGAACGACAAAGCCCTCCTGCTTGTGGATGGGTACGACGAGATCACGCCGGAAGAACAGAGTCGCGTCGCCGAATATTTCAAACTCGTTCTGCAAACCTATCCCCGCACGCGCATCGTCACCACCGGCGCGCCGGAATATTTGGATGGGCTCATCCCGCTCGGGTTCGCGCCGCTTGCGGTTTGCACCTGGAATCTACGCCAAACCCAGGCTTTCATCGAACGCTGGGGACAATTATGGTCGCAAACCATCGCCATGGAATCTTGGGCGCAGAATTCCAATGGACAAGTGGATCCGCTTCTTCTCAACATTTGGCTTGGTTCCGATAATATAAATTTATCACCCCTTGAGGTGACTCTCAAAGCCTGGGGCGCATATGCCGGTGACAGCCTCGGTCCGCATGTGCTGGAGTTGATCGCCACGCACATCCGACGGCTCGCACCAGCCAACACTCCCTTGGCGGCGTTGGAAACACTTGCCATGCAGGTGATCGTCAGCACGCAACCGGTGTTCGATCCGCGCAAGGCGCGCGCCTGGGTCAAATCTTTCGAAGTAGCCGATGAAACGACCCCGCAGGATGAATCCGCTGCGGAGACAGGCGAAGAGGCAAAGGAAGAAACCAAACCGAAGAGGGGCAAGAAGGATGGGAAGAAGGTCGAAAAGGTATCCACGCCCTCCAGCGGATTGCTCGGCAAGATGGCAACCAGCGGATTATTGATCTCCTATCCCAACAACCGGATGAGATTTGCACACCCGGTTTTGGCTGGGTATCTCGCCGGTCATGCGCTTACGTATTACAACGTTGAGGAAACAGTCCTCAACCAGCCGGACTGGTCCGGCAAATATATAGCGCTGCGCTACTTCGCTGCTCATGGTGACGCAAGCAAACTGGTTCAATCGTTGTTGGAATTTTCGCGCCTGCCCATGCACCGTCCTTTGTTTGCCGCCGCACGCTGGCTCAGGGACGCTCCCCGCAACGCCGCCTGGCGCGGAAAATTATTCGGCACGCTGGCAGCCATCCTCCAAACCGAAAACATTCCCCTCAGCCTGCGCGGACAAGCCATGGCTGCCTTTGCGTACAGCAACGATCCCAGCGCCGCTACATTGTTCCGTCAGTTCTCAACTACTACAGCATTCGAGCTTGTCCACCTTGCCATCCTTGGTTCAGGCGCGATCCACGACACCAAAGCGATCAACGTCCTCGAAGGGGCATTACATGCACCGAGTCTTTCCGTCCGGCGCGCCGCATGTATGGCGCTCGTAGCCATCGGCACGAACGAGTCGCTTGAAGCTGTCGCGAAAACACTTCTGAGCGGTGACGAGGATATCCGTCGAGCCGCCGGGGAAGCGCTGGCAAATGACCCGCATGAAGGTCACGCCATGCTGAAGGATGGCATCACCATCAACGACATCCTGCTGCGCCGCGCGGTTGTGTACGGCTTGGGACGTATCCGCGAACCGTGGGCAATTGAAATGCTGAAGAAAGCCCAGATCGAAGACGATCAATGGGTCGTCCGCAACGCCGCCACCGAGGTGTTGGACGCGAAAACAAATATGACCACCCTCGCGCCTACCCGCCTCAAAGCGCCGCACGAATCGCCTTGGCTGCTCGAATTCGCCGCCAAAAAAGGCATGGGAATTTCCCCCGGCGTCCCCGCCACGGAAGTGCTCATGCTCGCCCTGAAAGACCAGGACCCCGATGCACGCCTGGCTGCCCTGCCTTATTTGAAATTCACCCCCAGCGACGGGGTACTCGCGGAGATCTATCATTCGATGTATCAGGATGATCCTGAATTTCGCGAAGCCGCATATAACGTTCTATGGGAGATCGGCGCTTCCGGCGTCAAGCTTCCGCATCCCAGCCAGTATGGAATAAATTAAATATGTTGATCACAAACGCAAATCTCATTACCTGGGAATCCCCAAACCGCGTCCTCGCCAACCATGCGATCTACATCGAAGGCGGGCACATCAAAGACGTTGGGACCACGAAATCGCTGACAGCCAAATATCCCAAGGCAAAAACCACAGACGTGAACGGACAGTACGTGATGCCCGGGGGGATCTGCGCCCACACGCATTTCTACGGCGCCTTCGCGCGCGGCATGGCGATCTCCGGACCGGCGCCCAAGGACTTCCCCGAGATCCTGAAAAAATTATGGTGGCCGCTTGACCGTTCACTCGATGCGGAAGCCGTTCGTTATTCCGCGCTCGTCTGCCAGGTGGATGCGATCAAGCACGGCACGACCACGCTCATCGACCATCACGCCTCCCCCAATTACATTGACGGCTCGCTGGATATCATCGCCGATGCTGTGGATAAAAGCGGACTGCGCGGCGTGCTTTGCTACGAAGTGACCGACCGGGACGGCAGCGAAAAAGCCAGCGCGGGCATCAGCGAAAATGTGCGCTTCCTCAAACGCCTCGCTTCAAACCCGCATCCACGCCTCGCCGGGACCTTTGGCTTGCATGCAAGCCTGACGCTTTCCGGCGCGACCCTGCAAGCCTGCCGCGCCGCCGTTCCTGAAGGGACCGGCTTCCACGTCCACACCGCCGAGCACGAGTCGGATGAATATGACAGCCTGCAAAAATCGAACATGCGCGTCATCGACCGGCTGTACAAGCACAACATCCTCGGACCGAACACCATCACCGCGCACGGCGTCCACTTCGATGCGCGCGAGATGGAACTCCTCAACGAGACCGGCACATGGCTTTCGCACCAACCACGTTCGAACATGAACAACGGTGTAGGCGTGGCGCAGATCGAATCCATGATGCGCCTGGGTATTAAAGTCTGTTTGGGGAATGATGGCTTCACCAATTCCATGTGGGATGAATGGAAGACCGCCTACCTGCTCCACAAAGTTGAACACCATGACCCGCGCCGCATGGGCGGATACGATGTTCAACAAATGGCGATCTACAACAACTCAGCACTTGCGAGCGTTTTCTTCCCCTCCGCGCCCATCGGGCAGATCGTCCCCGGAGCCGTCGCGGACCTGATCTTTGTGGACTACCATCCCTTCACGCCACTGACTGACGGAAACCTGCCCTGGCACATTATTTTTGGTTTCCAGCAAAGTATGGTCGCCAGCACCATGGTCGCCGGGAAGTATTTGATGAAAGACCGCGAATTGCTCACGCTCGATGAAGCCGAGATCGCCGCGCATGCAAGAGAAATCGCACCGCGCGTCTGGAAAAGGTATGAAGAAGAAGTGGCAAAGGTCATGTAGGTAGTCCGCCCACTTTTTGAAATCAAATCTTATTAATCCGGAGAATTCATGAACGAAGACCATTTGTTATTATCCATAGCAGTTCTGGGCGGCACCGGCAAGGAAGGCAAAGGACTCGCCTATCGTTGGGCGCGCGCGGGCTATCATGTGTTTATCGGCTCCCGCTCGGAAGAAAAAGCTGTGGCTGCTGCAAAAGAAATTCAGGAAATGCTTGGGGATGGAACCTCAGTCGTCGGGTTGGGAAATCCTCAGGCGGCGAAGGAAGCGAACATTGTCGTATTGACCGTTCCCTATTCCGCACATAAAGATACCCTCGAAGCCGTCAAGGAGGAACTCAAGGGAAAGATCCTGGTCGATGTGACCGTGCCGCTCGTACCGCCGAAGGTCGGCACTGTGCAAATGCCCCCTGCCGGATCTGCTGCGCAGGAAGCAAAAAACATTGTCGGTGAAGGTGTGGAAGTCTGCGCCGCGTTCCAGAATATTTCGCACGAACACCTGCTGGACGATGCCGATGTGGAATGTGATGTGCTTGTCACCGGCACGAGCAAGGATGCCCGCGCAGAGACGATCAAGCTCGTGCAAGCCGCCGGGCTGAAAGGCTGGGATGCCGGACCGATCGAGAATTCCGTGGTGGTCGAAGGGCTCACCAGCGTGTTGATCGGCATCAATAAAAGATACGGCTCCACCCATGCCGGGATCAAGATCACAGGGGCGGCGAACACTCCGAAATAATCAGTAAGGTGTGATGCGTAATTTATTACGGATTACGCATCACGAATCCCGTACAATGCCTCTCACTCTCACTTCGCTTCAAAATATCCCTCTCATCCGCCGAGACGACATCTTGGCGGATATTCTTCTTAAGTCGTCCCGCGAAACCGGTTTGGAGTTTCAAGACGATGATATTCTCGTCCTCGCCCAAAAGATCGTCAGCAAGGCGGAAGGGCGCATGGTCAACCTCGACAGCGTCCAGCCGTCGCAACGCGCGATCGACCTCGGTGAAGAATCTGAAAAAGACCCGCGCATCGTGGAGTTGATGCTTCAGGAAAGCAATGAGGTCCTGCGCTCCCGCAAGGGTGTGATCGTGGTCGAACACAAACTTGGATTCGTCTGCGCCAACGCAGGCATCGACCATTCCAACGTAATGGGCGAAGGCGGCGAGAGCGGTGAATTTGTCCTGCTCCTGCCGCAGGACCCCGATGCATCCGCGAAGCGACTGCGCGAACAGCTCGAACAAAAGACGGGGAAACGTCTCGGCATCATGATCATCGACTCGCACGGGCGCGCCTGGCGCAATGGAACGGTCGGCATTTGCATCGGCTTGAGCGGCATCCCCACCCTTGTGGATGAGCGCGGCTGGACAGATCTGTTCGGTTATACCCTCAAAGCCACCATTGTCGCTGTGGCAGATGAACTCGCCGCCGCCGCTTCGTTGGTAATGGGTCAAGCCGCCGAAGGAACGCCCGCCGTACACGTGCGCGGATTTCCCTATCCGCTCGGCGAAGGCACTCTCAAAGAACTCATAAGACCAAAAGAGTCTGACATGTTCCGTTAATATGTATCAGTGGTGTAGAGTTGGTTATCCGTACAACAAATCTAACGCAAATCTAATTTAGGCTTGATATAAACTGCCTGCATCAAAATCCATTGGAGTCATAATGACCTTCCCCGAAAAATTCGAAGACCTGTTCAAAGAAGAAACCAGGGCATTTCTTTTCCTCGCCACTGTCAATGCCAAAGGCAGCCCGCAGGTCACGCCGGTCTGGTTCGATGTGGATGGGGACCATATTCTCATCAACACCAATGAAGGACGCGCCAAAGACCGCAACATGAAGGAACATCCTGATGTCGCAATGGTGATCCAGGACCCGACTGACCCGTATCGCTATTTGGGCGTGCGCGGCAAAGTGGTCGCCGCCACCACTGAAGGCGCGGATGAACACATCAACAAACTCTCACTGAGATATTACGGCAGACCCTGGACATACCGCGAAGGTCAAAAGCGGATCATCTTCAAAATCCAGCCGACTCACTTTGACGAACACTAACCTGCGCGATTTTTTGCGGTCACGCCGCTCGATCCGCCGCTTCAAACCGGACCCGGTGCCCGATTCTGTTATCAGGGATATTCTCCACACAGCTACCTTCGCCCCGTCCGCACACAACCGTCAACCCTGGCGTTTCATTGTCCTGACCGATCCAGCGGCAAAAACACGCCTCGCCGAATCCATGGCAGCGGATTTTCAACGCGACCTGGAACAAGACCACCTCCCCACCGAAGGCATCACAAAACGAGTCAACCGCTCCCGCGAACGGATCACCTCCGCGCCCGTGGTCGTCATCCTCTGCATGGACATGTCCGAGATGGACACTTATCCTGACGATAGACGCAATCAAGCCGAACACTTCATCGCTTCCCAATCCGTTGCCAATGCCGGGATGCAGCTGCTTCTCGCCGCCCACGCCGAAGGACTTGGCGGAGTTTGGGTATGCAGTCCGGTTTTTGCGCAGGAGACCGTACAAACTGCACTGAACCTCACAACGACCTGGGAACCGCAAGCCATGTTCTTAATCGGGTATGCGGATGAAAATCCGCCTGTGAGAGAGAGAAAGCCGCTGGAGAAAGTAACGATCTACTTTGACTGATATCAATCAGGTAAATCAGTACTGCGACATTCATGTCGCAGCCCAATAAAAACCAATGAACAGGAGTCCCCACGACATCTACTACCGCCGCAAGCTTCCGCACATCCACCCGGAAGGGAAGCCGTTATTTATTACTTTCAATTTGGCAAATTCATTGCCTGTTCGAATAATCGAAGAATTGAAAACTCAACGCGACAAAGAGCTATCGGCACTCCCTGAAAATTCTGAAGAGCACTACAAGGCACAAAACAGATATTTTGGCAGGTTCGACGAATGGCTGGATCGCTGCGAGGATGGAAAAGCCTGGCTTGCTGATGAAGGCATTGCCGGATTTGTTGCGGCAAAACTTCAGTCAATGAAAAATGAGTACTATGAGTTGATCGCATACTGCATCATGCCAAACCATATTCACCTGCTTATTAATCCATACCTTGAAAAAGACATTGAACATCGAGGTACAACTCTGAAATATCCGGTTGCAGATATCCTGCGATTAATAAAAGGAAGTACAGCAAGAGAATGTAATTTAAAGCTTGGGCGCACAGGTCAGTTCTGGCACCGCGAAAGTTATGACCATTACGTCAGAGACAATGAAGAACTGGAGAGGATCATCTTGTATATCCTGAATAATCCGGTCAAAGCAGGTCTAGTTAAAGACTGGAATTCATGGAAATTCACTTATATCAATCCGGAGTTGGGAGCATGGTGAAATTACACAATTGCCTAGGAGGCGGCGACATAAATGTCGCCATACGGTTATGGTGAGAATCGTCGCATTCGCAGGCGGGGTGGGCGGGGCGAAGCTGGTGCATGGACTTTCACAGTTGCTGTCACCTGAAGAACTGACCATTATCGTCAATACCGGCGATGATTTCGAGCATTTAGGTCTTTCGATTTCCCCCGATCTTGATACGGTGTGCTACACGCTCGGCGGACTTGCCAACCCGGAAACCGGCTGGGGACGGGTCAATGAGACGTGGAACACGTTCACCAACGTGGAAAAGCTTGGCGGTCCGACATGGTTCCGGCTCGGCGACCAGGATATTGCCACCCATTTCGAGCGGACAAGAAGGCTGAAGGCGGGGCAGACTCTCACTCAGGTCACCCGCGATTTCTGCAAAGCATGGGGGATTCAGCACACCATATTGCCCATGTCCGATTCACCGGTGCGGACCATGGTGGATACGGATGAAGGCGAACTGGCATTTCAGGAGTATTTTGTTCACAGACTGTGCGAGCCGAAAGTCAAAGGCTTCAGGTTCGATGGGGTCGAGGCGGCAGAACCCGCTCCCGGCGCGCTCGATGCGCTCGACGCGGCGGACGCCATCATCTTCTGCCCATCCAATCCCTGGGTAAGCATTGACCCCATTCTGCGCGTCATCAAAAAGGTCAACAAACCGGTTGTGGCAGTTTCCCCCATAATCGGCGGGAAGACCGTAAAAGGTCCAGCCGCAAAAATGTATTCTGAATTGGGCATCACGCCCTCGGCATTGGCGGTTGCAAAGCATTATAGAACCATCCTCACAGGATTCGTGTTAGACAATGCAGATGCAGCCATTGAAAAAGAAATAATAAGTTTGAACGTCAGGACTCTCGTTACGGACACACTTATGAATCACCTTACAGAACGTACCCGCCTTGCTGACGATGTGCTAAACTTTACCCGGAGCTTATAGAAATGTCACTTTGGGCGATCGTCCCTGTCAAACCATTACGGCGCGGGAAATCCCGCCTTGCCGGAGCGCTCACTGAAGAAGAGCGCGCAGCACTGAACGAGGAATTACTGGAACGGACTCTCAAAACACTTTCCACCTTGAAGGAGGTGGATCAGGTGTTGGTCGTAAGCCGCGATCCGCATGCGTTGACGATCGCGCGCAATCACGGTGCAAAGACCGTCCGGGAGGATGGACAGCCGCACCTGAACACCGCCCTCACGCGGGCAACGGTCGTGGCGCAGGTCCATGCCACGCAGGGCGTACTCGTCCTTCCCGTGGACCTTCCCTTGTTGACCACGGATGATGTCATTTCATTGATAGACCGCGCAGCCAAGCCGCCTGTTGTGGTCATCGCACCTGACAGGCATCACAGAGGAACGAACGCTCTGTTGATGGTCCCTGCCGGTCAGATCGAATATGAATTCGGCGAGGGATCGTTCCAACGGCATTGCGAGCGGGCGATTGAATCAGGAGCAAGGTTGGAAGTAGTCGATCTTCCATCACTCGGCTTGGACCTGGATGACCCCGAAGACTTGGAACTCATCCGCCGGTTGGAAGCAACAAAAGTATAGACATTCAATTTGCCACTTGTCCGCAAACCCTATGAAATTTGCGAAACCTGTGGCAAAATTTTTATTAATTGTCAGACAATCACTTAGAAGTTTTGAAAACTACAGACACCAAATATCTTTCACTTCACATTCAAGGAGAATGTCATGACTAAACTGCACCCTGAAGGGCACAAGCGTGTCGCACTTTACCTGCAAGATTCACATGATCTGCGTGATGGGTTGGACTATGCCAAGTATGCGGAAGAAAAAGGGTTCGAAGCCGTGTGGCAGGCGGAGAGCCGCCTTGTCCGCGATGCGATCGTGCCGATGGCTGCCTACGCCGCCGTGACGAACAAGATCAAAGTCGGCTCCGGCGTGATCAACAACTGGACCCGCAATATCGGTTTGCTTGCGGCGACATTCCTCACCCTTGACGATCTCGCTCCAAACCGCGTTATCTGTGGATTGGGCGCATGGTGGGACCCGCTAGCCGCCAATGTGGGCATCGACCGCAAGAAGCCGTTGACCGCCATGAAAGAAACGGTACAGGTCATGCGAAAACTGCTCAACCTGGAACGTGTGAGCTTTGACGGCGAATTCATTCATGTCAAAGACATCGAATTGGATGTGGTGTACGGACGCCGCGAACCGCGCAATGTCCCGATCATGATCGGTGCCACCGGCGACAAAATGATGGAACTGACTGGTGAAGTTGCCGACGGCGCAGTGCTCAATTACTGCGTCGCCCCCGAGTACAACGATAACGCGATGGAACTGTTGAACAACGGCTTGAAAAAGTCGGGACGCAAGATGGAAGACTTCGACCGCCCACAGTTGATCGTCTGCTCGGTGGATGAAGACCACGACAAAGCCATCAACTACAGCAAGATGCTGCTCTGTCAGTACATCGCCCAACAGCCGCATATCGCCAAGGCGTCGAACGTTTCGGATGATGTAGTTCACCAGATCCAGTCCATTCTCGGCTGGCCCGCCACCAAGGAACAGGTGATGAAGGCGAAAGACCTCGTGCCCGATGAACTCGTCCACAAGATCACCGCCTCCGGCACGCCCTCGGAAGCCATAGCCAAAGTGGAAGAGTACACCAAGCGCGGATGCACCTGCCCGATCCTCTACCCCGTCGGCGGGAACTTCAAACTGCTGATCGACACTTTCGCGCAAAACTAAACCTGTATCGATTTATATCTGACATGCAGGAGCCGTGTCCTCTTGACGCGGCTCTTTGCATGAAGATAGTAATTTCAAGGAGCCCTGGAATGAAGGTACGAATCCTATCGCTCGTGATATTTTTTACCATCCTCCTTTCTGCGTGCGGGACACCAACGCCCGCAAATACCGGCACGCTCAAGATCGCCGTCCTGCCCATCATTGACACACTTCCCATGTACGTTGCCGAAGCCGAAGGTCTGTTTGCCAAACATGGCGTGACCGTTGAACTCATTCCCGTTGCCTCCGCGCCGGAACGCGACCAGTTGCTCGCAGCCGGTCAGGCGGATGGCACCATTAACGAAACGCTGGCGGTGATGCTCTTCAACAAAGACGTTGTGCAGATGCAAGCTGTGCGTTATGCCCTGCGCCCCGTGGAAGGCTATGGACATTTCTTTATCCTTGCATCAGGCAAGAGCGGCATCACTGACGCGCAGGGACTCAAAGGCGTAGAGATTGGGATCTCACAAGGAACCGTGATCGAGTACGTCACCGAACGCTTGCTGCAAGCCGAAGGTCTCACCGCCGATGAGATCATGACGATAGCCGTGCCGAAGATCCCCGACCGCATGGCATTGCTCGGCTCGGGTGAACTCGCCGCCGGTGTGCTGCCCGACCCGCTCGCTTCGCTAGCGATCAGCCAGGGCGCAGTGAACGTGCTCGATGACTCAAATCACCCTGAATACGGTTTCAGTATTTACTCGTTCCGCAAGGAAGCCATCGACACGAATCCCGAAGCGGTCAAGGCATTCCTCGCCGCCATCGAAGAAGCGTCAGATTTAATCAATCAGGACGCAACCCAATACACCACTCTGTTGAGCGACAAGGGACTCGTCCCGCCGCCATTGCTCGAAACCTTTGAAGTTCCGCCGTTCCCCGATCAAGCCGTGCCCACAGAAGAAGAATGGGACGATGCACTGGCTTGGGCAACGGAAAAGGGGATGCTGACCGTAGATGTGAGTTACACGGATTCGGTCAACGGCTCGCTTCTGCCCTAGTGCCGCAACTTCCTTTGATGTAGGAGACATCGTTTCATTTCAAGAGAAAAATATGATTACGACCATACAATTTAAACTGGTTGCGATAGTAGCCGATAGCTGCTACCGTTATAATCAACATTGAGTTTATCTTTGGGTAGACTCGATCTTATTTTCCGTGTCAAAAAATTATGCCTTTGTTCGCCGCACTCGCACGGGGATAAACCCCCGTGCTATTTTTACAAAGCCCGCTAAAGCGGACTACTTTACTATCACGATAAACCAATGATAGCCATTCGATCGCTTACGTTCGAATATGCGCACCACGCGCCGCTCTTCCAGAACTTCAACTGGACGGTTTCGCGCGGCGAGACCTGGGCGATCCTCGGTCCATCGGGTTGCGGCAAGACGACTCTGCTGTATTTGCTGGCGGGGTTGAAACTCCCAAACTCCGGTGAAGTGCAAATCGACGATGAGCAGATCACCCGCCCGCGCCCGCACAGCGGCTTGATCTTGCAGGATTACGGTTTACTGCCGTGGTCAACCGTGCGCGAGAACGTGGAATTAGGCGTGAACGTCCGCAATTTTTACGGACCGGACGGCAAACACACGCCGGATAATTTCTTCCCTAAAGATAATATCGAAAGTTGGATCCAACGCCTCGGCTTAAGCGAAGTGGCAGATAAATTCCCCGGTCAGCTTTCCGGTGGACAGCGTCAGCGCACCGCCATCGCGCGCACTCTCGCTCTCGAACCGGACCTGCTTTTGATGGACGAGCCATTCTCCTCGCTCGATGCCATCACGCGCGAAGACCTGCAGAACCTGACCCTCTCCCTCTGCGAAGAACAGAACATCACACTCGTCATCGTGACCCACGCCATCGAAGAAGCTGCCATGCTGGGAAAAAAGATCCTCCTGCTCGACGCGCCGCCGAATCAAACCGCGAGCGTTTTCGAGAATCCCAATGCCGGGTCAAGCGGATACCGCAACAGCGCCGAATTCCATGCAATGTGTGAACGACTGTGGAGCGAGATGCAGAAACGGAATATCCCGGCATGAAACGACGTGATGTTCTGCTCGCGGCATTGGCGTTAATCGTAATTTGGCAGATTCTGGCGATGATCGTCCAGCTTCCCATTTTGCCCGCGCCTCTGACCGTGTTCATGGTCTTCTTCAAGGAAATGCAAAACGGATTATTGACCCACTTCGCGGTCAGCCTGTGGCGCGTCACGGCGGGGATGTTGTTATCGGTGTTGGTGGCGGCTCCGGCTGGGCTGGCAATTGGCGGGTCCGTCAGGTTGAACCGCTTGTTTTCCCCCATCATCTATTTGCTGTACCCGATCCCCAAAGTGGTCTTTGTGCCGGTTGTCATCCTGTTCCTGGGGATCGGCGACACGGCAAAAATCATCATCATGTTTCTGATCCTGTTCTTTCAGATCGTGGTGCTCGTCCGCGACCAGGCGAGCGGGATCGCTCCGCAGTTGATCCAAAGCCTGCAAAGCCTCGGCGCGGGAAGGCGCGCGCTGTTCCGGTTCATTTATTTCCCTGCAAGTCTGCCCGCCATCCTTACCGCCCTGAGACAATCGATCGGCACGGCGGTTGCGGTGCTGTACATCACCGAACTCTCCGCCACCAGATATGGATTGGGATATTACATCTACTACAAAGGCAGCACCCTGCTGGATTATCCATCCATGTATGCCGGAGTAATCGCCATGAGCCTGCTGGGACTTGGGATGTACTTCACGGTGGATTGGTTGGAGCGCAAATGGTGTAAGTGGAAGTTTGTGGGGTAGTTTAGTAGTTTTGTAGTTTTGTAGCTATGTGATTGATGGATGATCAGGAAAATAATAGACCCAGCCAAAAGAACAAGCTGAATAACAAAGCGGTCTGACCTGTGCCAGCCAATGCGGCATTGAGCGGACGCCCTTGTTGGGTGAAGACAACCCGCAGTGTACGAATGGCAAGCGGCAAAGATAACCATGCCAGCAATGCGCCGATGGGGACAATTTTCATCACCACCAGGGCTGGGACAATCAAATAAGAAATCCCCAGACACATAATGTATTCGGCTTTTGCACCTCGTTCACCGAGGCGGACTGCCAGCGTATACTTACCAGCCTTGCGGTCATTTTCGAGGTCACGCAAATTATTCACGACCAGGATCGCAGTCACGATGAGTCCAATTGGAACCGCCATCCACCACGCCGCTGTGCTGACCGAACCAACTTGCACAAAATACGTCCCCGCGACGGCGGCGAGACCGAAGAAGATAAAGACAAAAATATCGCCCAAGCCGTGATAGCCAAGCGGGAACGGACCACCTGTATAAGCCACCGCGCAGAGGATCGCCGTTGCGCCCAGCCCGATCACCACCCAACCGCGCAGAGACGCGAGATACAACCCGCATAACACCGCCAAGCTGATGATGACAAGCAAGCCGCGCTTGACCTGACCCGGCGTAAGCAATCCCGCCTGCGTTACGCGCACAGGTCCCATCCGCTCAGCAGTATCCGCGCCGCGCTCGAAATCGAAGACATCGTTCGCCACGTTGCTTGCTATTTGTAGAAGCAGGGCAACCATCAACGCCGCCAGCGCGGGGAGCCATTGGAACGCCCCGTCGTACCAAGCCAACGCGCTGCCCATCGCCACGCCCGAAGCCGCGGCAGGCAACGTCCGCGGGCGAATGGCAAGCCACCAAATTTGAAGAGAGTTTGGTTTGTGATTCATCTTAAAGAATGCTGTTACAGATTCAAGAACAGTTTCAGCCCTTCATTCGCGTAATATGCCAGATTGGGAACAAAAAAATCAGTAATATTCCAGACGCTGGTCCAAAACATTTCTGAGATCGGTGAATCCACAAAGACAAAAAAATAAAGAATAAAGAATCCGAACGGACGAATGAAACCGGCAATCCCAACGAATTCTTGCGGCAGATAAGGCTCAAGGATGCCGAACCCATCCAATCCCGGGATCGGCAACAGGTTGATCAGAATGGCAGTAATTTGCAAAAATGCCAGAAACGCGATCGCCATCAGAAATATTTCAGGCGCATACCCGAAAAACAACATGAATGGGATATTGTCGAACGGCAAAGCCAGCAAAAATACAACTAACAGGTTCGCAAGAGGTCCAGCCGCTGAAACAAGACTGCGATAAGCGGGCTTTCGTAAAGCATGCACGTTGATATACACCGCCCCACCCGGAAAGCCAATTCCACCCAAAAGGAGCATCACCACCGGGATGATGATGCTCAAAACGGGATTCGAATACTTTAGCGGATTGAGCGTGAGGTAGCCTTTATCTTCCACACTTTCATCGCCGCCCCAAAATGCGGTGATTGCATGACCAAATTCATGCAACGCGACCGAGACGATCCAACCACCCATGATAAAAGCGATCAGAAACGCCCTCGGATTATTACCGATCCCCAACCATAAGAAGGCAGCCATTAGAATGGTAAATAAAAACAGACTAATGAAGATCGGGCTGATGCCGTGTCGCAAGGCTTTTCTCAAAAAGCCGCTCCTGTTCAATACAGAACTTCGGGTGGCAGGCGTATTTTTAATGATCTTCATCTGCTCGCGGACCTGCTCCGCAGTCACGGCATACTGCATCAAAATTTGACCGGCTTTGCTTTCAGGGCTTTGCAACATGCCCAACAACAAACTGTATTCATCCATAACCGCTTGACCAGACTGCTGCATTTCACCGAACGAAGCAATCAGAACGGTTTCACTTTCAGGGGTTAGATCCGCAGGCATCGCCTTCGAATTCGGCATCGGTGTTTCTGCTTCAAGTTTGATGGTCGCTTCGATCCGCGCTGCCAGGTTTTCCACTTTTACGTTCAGGGACCTCAACACTGCCTGCATTCGTGAATTCTTTAAACGCAGCAGCGCGAGCAAGATCATCAATGAATCCACAAAAGACCGATGATCTTTTTCGGCATGTTGCCGCGCTTGATCAATTGCCAATTGACTTTCGCGAGTGAACGGATAGGTTTTATTGAGCATTTCGTGATTATACCGTGCAGAAATTTCCTTCTGTGTATAATTCGACTTTCAGGAGACCTTATGACCCAACTGACCGGGCGGGAACGCGCCCATTACGTTCAATCCATGTTCACGAAGATCGCACATCGCTACGATCTAATGAACAGACTGATGACGGGCGGGCAGGACATCCGCTGGCGAAAGGATGTCATCCACCTGGCGCGGCTCACTCCCAACGCCTCTTTACTGGACCTTGGAACTGGCACCGGTGATCTGGCCCGTGAGGCGCTGAGGCAGTTCCCGCAAGTCCGCGTGACCGCGGCTGACTTTACCCTCGAAATGATGTGTGTGGGGAAAAAGAACGGCGACCTGAATTTCTCATCGGCAGATGCGCTTAATTTACCCTTCAAAGACAAGACCTTCGACGCGGTCGTCTCCGGCTTTTTGATGCGCAATGTGACCGATGTCCAGCAAGGCTTAAAGGAACAATTCCGGGCACTCAAACCCGGCGGGCGGATCGTCGTACTCGACACCACACGTCCGAAGAAAAATCTGCTTTCCCCGTTCATAAAATTTCACATGCACGTCATCATCCCCACCATAGGCGGATTGCTTTCCGGCATGCGCGACGCGTATCAATACCTACCCGACACCACCGAAGGATTTCTGACCGCGGAAGAACTCTCCGTGCGCATGGTGGCGGTGGGGTTCAAGAGGGTTCAATTCAAACGGCTGATGTTCGGGACGATTGCCATTCACTGGGGAGAAAAGTAAAAGCAGGTCAAGTGACAGTTACCTTTCAGGTGACTGTCACTTTTTATAAACTTCTAAGTTGGCGCAATGCGGCAGGCGCTCACCGTTCAAGCCTGCGATCAGGTTTTGGGCAGCGAGCAGAGACATTTGGTCGCGGGTGCGTTTGCTGGCACTGCCAAGATGCGGGACAATAAGGCAATTCTCCAACTCAAGCAGGGGGGAATTCATGGGCAATGGTTCGGGGTCGGTGACATCCAGCGCGGCGGCGAAGATTTGATTGGATTTCAATGCATTGTATAAAGCGACTTGATCGAGCACGCCGCCACGCGCGGTGTTGACCAATATGGCGGTCGGCTTCATCTTCGAGAGAAAGTCCGTGTTGACAAGATGACGTGTGTCTTTTGTGAGCGGGACATGAATGGACACAAAATCGGATTCATGCAAGAGCGTATCCAAGTCCACGTGTTCCGCGCCGTAGGCGGGTTCTGCCGTCGGGTCGTGATAGATGACCCGCATATCGAAACCCTGCGCGCGTTTGGCAACGGCTTGACCGATGCGCCCAAAACCGACGATGCCCAACGTTGAGCCGACCATGTCTGCGCCGAGCAGTAATGATGGGCTCCATGTCACCCACTTGCCCGCACGGAGGAAACGTTCCGCCTCAGTGATGCGGCGTGCAGCGGCGAGCAACAACGCGAAGGCTTGGTCGGCGGTGGCGTCTGTCAGCACGCCGGGCGTGTTGCCGATGGGGATTCCGCGCCTGGTGGCTTCGGCGAGGTCGACGTGATCCACGCCGACGGACATGCTGCTAATGACCTTGACCTGCGAGCCGATGGCGTCCATCAATTCGGCGTCGATGCGTTCGGTCAGCAGGCAGAGTAAACCGTCCACACCACGGACTTTTTCGAGCAGTTGCTCACGGGTCGGCGGGAGATCGTGAGTCCAAACTTCCAGCGTGGGGTAATGCTGCTTGACGAGGTCCAGTCCAAAGTCAGGGATGAGGCGGGTGATGAAAATTTTTAACGGAGTCATGTCCAGAGTATAATCCGCGCATGCCAAAAATCAAACAAGCCAATTCCCGATATTGTTTCATCTGCGGGGTGGAAAATCCCGTTGGGTTGCATTTACATTTTTATGAGACCGAACCGGGTGTGATCGAAACCGAATATACTGCGCCCGAACATTTTGAAGGCTTTCCCGGCGTTCTACATGGCGGAATTGTCGCGGCGCTCATTGATGAAGTTTCGGGACGGGCGTACATGGGCAACGACCCGGCGAATCCGCGCTTCATGTTCACGGGCAAGCTGGAGATCAAATACCGCAAGAACGTGCCCATCGGTCGGCGCTTGAAGATCGTTGGCAGGGTGCTTGAGAATAAGGGGCGCATTGCCAGGGCTTGGGGCGGCATTTACGATGCCGAGACGGATGAACTGTACGCCGAAGGGACGGGGATGCACATCAATGTGCCTTCGGATAAATTCGATATGAATAAATTGGATGAGTTGGGTTGGAAGGTTTACCCCGATTAAAGGATGTCCTTTTGAAGCGCCGCATACTGCCCGGTCTTTTGTTGTTGATCGCCATCTGGATGGGAGCGAGCTTCGTGCCGAGTCGGTCGGTATCTGCCCAGGATTGCGGCGTACCGGATTCGACTGGCGCAGTCACGCCCTGCCCGCCAGAATCGGGCGGTGAGCAGGAGGGTGGCCGCGTTCCGAAGAAAACAGCCACTCCGGTGCCGCCCACCTTCACTCACACACCGACAGAAACATCCACCAGCACGCCTTCAAAAACGCCGACAGCCTCCCCTACCTCTACAGCGACTTTCATTCCAGATACGGCGACGCCCTCGGTAACGCCCACGCTGACACTTACTTCAACACCTACACCCGTTCCGGTTTCGCAAAGCGTTTTACCCGGTGCAGGGATCGGCGTGTTGATCTTATTTTTGCTGATCGGGTTCTTATTGCCCGCCATTCAGAAGATACGCGTCGCAAGACGGGGATATTAATTTTTCGGCTACTCTACGCTGATCTGCACGAAAATTCGCGCAGATTGCCTGTTACGTTTCGCAGCCTCCTGCAACATATTAACGCGCGCACTATAGGAGGTCCATGGTTTCCCTTATGTCAACTCACACCAAACAGATCGACGAAGCCGAACTGGCACAATTGGCGGTGGCGGATGTCGATGCATTCGCTGAACTCTACCGCATGAATGTGACCCGTGTCTATCGGTATCACATGGCACATCTCGGCAACGTGAAAGATGCCGAAGACCTGACGTCGCAGACGTTCATGGCGGCGCTGGAGGGTATCCGCTCGTATCGCGGGAGCGGCTCTTTTGCGGCATGGATCATGGGAATCGCTTCAAAGAAGAGATTCATGTTCTTTCGCGGGAACAGGCACGAGGTCCCGCTGGAGGATGCGCTTCAATATCCCAACCCAAGCCTGCCCACCGACAAAGCGGCGATGCAACGCCTGAGGCTTGAGTCCATTGCCCATGCGCTCAGGCAAATTTCCCCTGAACGAGCCGAGGCGATCGTCCTGGTTTACTTCGGCGGATTATCAAACAGCGAAGCTTCTGGAGTGATGAACAAGAGCGAGGCTTCGGTGAAAATGCTCGTCTCACGCGGGTTGCAAGACCTGCGCGAGCGTACCTCCCTGCGGATGGAGGTGGAAGAATGAACGAATTTTATAATGACCCGATCGAAAAAACAATTCAAGAAACAGCCGAAGGGGTTCAACCCAACGTGATGTTCAAAGCCGAGTTGGAGGAGAAACTGCGCAAGGCGCACAAACCGCGCAAACGCATATCGTTCTCCTTCCACGGATTTGTCCCGGCCGTGACCAGTCTTGCCGTGCTGGGCGCGCTGACGTTCTTCATGATTTGGCTGTTCAGATCGCTCGACCTGCAACACACGCCGGGAGATGACTTTGCCTGCCCGGTCACCCAGCCGAACGGCAGCCTGCCGCCGGGCGAGACGGTCAACTCAATTTACTACCATGGCAATGGCGAACTGTGGACATCCTTGTGGCGCGATGGAAAAGTGTACATGGAGGCGCATAATCAGGAAGCTGACGGTTCGTTCTCGATGAAGTGGGGCTTCGTGCGCGGTGTAACCGGTCCTTTGACCGTTGAGGGTCATCGCATCGATGCGGATGCAGAACCCTTGCGAGCGGAGATTCCCGATGGCTACGGTGACACAGGCTTCCAAGTGACCGGGCTGATCTTCCCCACCACCGGCTGCTGGGAAGTGACCGCGCGCGTCGGCGAATCATCCCTGACCTTTGTGACGGAGGTTGTCTTCGATGAAAAGATGCCTGCCCCGGAACAGAGCACACCTGAACCACAAGAGGAATCGCAGCAGGAAGCTGGATACACATGGAATGGCACGCCGCTGTATCTCAACGCCGCGATGCCTGACCAATCTGTGGAAATGAGCATATACCTTGCCCGCGATGAAGTCCGCGCCACAGTGGATGATGTCCGCGTGCTGGCAGAACGCTTCCAAATGAACGGCGAAATTTACGAAGTCCCCGGTGAACTTCCAGAGACAATAGACTATCTCGTGATAGATGGAAATCGCCAGTTGCGTGTCCGTTCAGATAGGTACTACATCTACTATCCCGATTATGTCGAATACGTCACTTCGTCGACTCCTCAAGACCACCCGAACGCCGAATCTTTGGTGCAGGAATTTTTACAGTCGTACGGCTTTGACGGAGATTACCATCTGGAGCCCGCAAACGACTTCACCTTCTTTGCGCTTCCCATCACCCCCGATGGATACGTGATCCATCACGGCAATACCCTTGAGAACGGGCTCATGTTCCGGTTCAACCGAAGCGGCATCGTCAGTGTCAATGTCAGTATTTTGGGATATGACCCCATTACCACCGCCGCCATTATCAGCCCGGAGGAGGCGTTCGACCGTTTGATCGCCGCCGTACCGATGTATGACCCAATTTTGAAAACGACCTCCGTTCCCAACAATTACACAACCTGGGTCCGTGAACAACCGCTCGATGAAACCATCACCTATTACGGTTGGCTCGTCTCCAGTAAAAGGTCAGTGACTGGCGGTGCGCCATACATCTCGTTGAATGACTATCCTGTCACCGGCAAGACAGATGGGATCAGTGAAAACTATCCGGGAGCTTTTATCGAAGCTATCGGTCAATTCCACGAAGAAAATGGGACGCGGACCTTCGTGATGGAATCCTGGCAGGAATACCCGGACAGTGAAGAAGGGTACATCGGTACGATCGAAGCGGAAGGTGATACGTTCACGTTCACCACACAGGATGGAGCGAGGCTAATACTGACCGATCTCCCAGCCGACCTGGTCCTGCCCGCGACTGATGTTTACGTCACCGGCGTCACCCAGGGTGAAACTTTCAATTGGCGCACCATCTACAACGGTCCGATGAGCGGCGGCGGCGGTGGAGGCGGTGGGGGCGGGTTCTTTAAACTCAACTTGAGCGGCACGCCCATTCCGCTCCCGACTCTGGCTCCCACCTCCACTCCAAATCCGCTTTCCATGGCTGCCTTTGAAGGCGCTCAAGGTATATTGTCCATCAATATCTTCGAGAAGGAAGACGGCTCACAGCGCAGAGAATATATTTTCTCGCTCGCAAGCACAGACTACCCAGGCGGCGCAACCTACTTCAAGCTCGAAGGCGAAAACCTGCAAGAACTGGAAACCTACCAAAACCGACCTGTAAAAATTTGGGGCACGCCACGTGAAAGCACCATCAATGATCTGCCCATCATCCAGGTGGAGCGCTACGAGATTCCATATCCAGAACTTGACTTCCAATTGCTCACCGGCGTCCAATCCATCGGAGAAATTGACGGGGAACCCATTACCTTTTTCACCGCAGAAGATGGCACGAAATACGTCGCTCTATATTTGGACGGCACACCCGGCGTCTCTCTGGTGAGCAATGAAGTGGACCAAGTTGTCTTCGAAGCGATCATCATCCCCGGAGAAACATATGACGAGTACCCCGCGCTGAGAATGTATAGCTATGGCCCCCTGGTTGACCCTAACACTGGCGAGCCCATCGAATACACCGTCATGGCGAACGAGATCAACATCATGATGGATAATTCGTCGCTCTCCGAGAACTACACCATCACCGTCGAAAAAGTGGACCTGATCTACTACACGCCAGACCAGCGCTACGGTGACATCGGCTTTGTCCCGGAGCCGCCCTATATCCAACCGGTCTGGCGGTTTTCCGGGCACTACAGCAATGGCGTTGCATTTGAATTCCTATTGCAGGCGCTACAGGACGAATATCTGCTTCCCACCCGCACGTACGAACAACCCTGACCTAACGAAACGCCCTGACCGAAAAGTCGGGGCGTTTTTCGTCTGCTGACTGTATAGCATGCCCACGGTCACAAATTGCGCTTTTCACTTTCCAACAAAAGCGCAATTTGTGACCGCGCTGGGTATAATACGGGCAGGAGCCAACATGATCTCAGAATATTTACGCCCGCAAACCTTGGATGAAGCCCTGAACCTGCTCTCCCGACCCAATACCGTTCCCCTCGGCGGCGGAACGCTTCTTTCCCACACGACAGTTGATTCTGTTTCCGTTGTCGATCTCCAAGCCCTCGGGCTGGATTCGCTCCGCGTCAGCGGCAACGATCTGCAGATCGGCGCGACCTGCACGTTGCAATCCTTGCTCGAATCCGACAACTGCCCGGCAACCTTGAAAACCGCCATCAAACTCGAAGCCCCGCTCAACATCCGTAATACTGCTACCGTTGCAGGCACGCTCGTAGCCAGTGATGGACGTTCACCCTTTGCTGCCATGCTGTTGGCAATGGATGCGAAAATCGATATCAACGCAAATCGTCAATCAAAGATCGTCAATTGCGGAGAATACCTCCTCACCCGCCCCAGCGGACTCATCACCTCGATCACCATTCCGCTCAACGTTAAGACCGGATTTGAATTCGTCTCCAAGACTCCAGCCGACAAGCCGGTGGTCTGTGCCGCGCTCGCGCAGTGGAATTCGGGACGCACGCGCCTATCCCTTGGTGGATACGGCAAAACTCCGCTTTTGGCGATGGATGGTACCGAAGCCGACGGTCTCGATACCGCCGCAAAGAACGCCTACCACGAAGCCAATGACGAGTGGGCATCCGCCGAATACCGCATGGACGTAGCCGCAGTGCTGGCAAAACGCGCCCTCGAAGGCATGAAGTAACTCAATGGACAAACCAGATAAAGTCAAACCATTTGAACAGATCGCGTCGATCTTTCAGATCTCAAAGGAAAGCGCCAAATATTTTCTGAACCACGTTCAGAAAAGTTTCAAGTTGGAAAGACCGCCCCACAAGTTGATCCTTGAATTTGTGGAAAAACAGAATTACGAATTCATCCCCACGCCGTACGATGTCGCTTCGGCAATGAAGGAGAGCGGCGTGTGGGATTACGCCCTCGGCTCTCCGCCGCCCAAATTGGAAGACGAAGAGGACATTTATTAGCTAACGCCAACTAAAGGTCAGCCTATGTGTCCATAGGGTATTCAGCCTGACATTCTCCTGACACTTGGCACAGGGCGGGTCTTCGACCCGCCCTACAAAAGGATTTACCCACCTTGAAACCCTCCCCCAAAGCGCGGTATGTGACCAACCAATTTACATGGATCCCCATCTATCAGGAACTCGCCAAAGAACTGGCAAATTGGCAAACCCGCCAGGGGGAACTGATCGCATTCCTGGAAACCCTGCGCCGGGATGGATTCGTCATCACACCGCTGAATGACAAGAACAAGGCCGGCATCCGCTACCCGCTGAAAGAAATTGACCCATTCACCTTCTTCGGCGTTTTCAACCGCCGCATCCAATACGACCAACGCATCCACATCCTTGCCCGCATCAAACAATATTTCAAGCTCAAAAGCGACCTGCCTGAAGATCTGAACGGCTTGCCCATCCTGGATAACCGCAAGTCCTGGTTTTTCGCCATCAAAGCCAAACGAGAAACCAGCGACATTCCCCACTTGTGGAATGTTTTTCAGTTGGCACTCAAAAAGTCGCCATTGAAAAGCAAGGAGTTTATCAAGGCATTTGATCATGCCGCCGCCATCAACGGCGCGAACGTCAACCTGACGATGGGCTTGTTTTGGATCAATCCTCATGCCTTCCTGAATTTGGATGAAACCAACCGCGCCCACCTGGGGATCAAACTGCCTGCAGATGGCTTGAACGCAAAATTTTACGCAGAAACAATCAAGCGTTTTGACTCAAAGAAAAAATCCTTCCCCGAAATCTCACTTGAAGCCTGGGGTTATCAGAATGCGAGATCAAAGATGGTCGCAGAACCGAAACGCGCCTATCGCACACGGACCGTCAGCCAGCCGTACAGCATCGAGAAATTAATTTCAGATGGCGTATTTTTGACAGAGGAACACGTCATAGAAATTATTGAACGCTTGCAAGCCAAGAAAGCGCTGATCCTTCAAGGGGCACCCGGCGTAGGGAAAACCTTCCTTGCCCGGAAACTCGCTTACGCGCTCATGGAAGAGATCGACCCCGAACGCTGTGAGATGGTTCAATTCCATCAATCCTATTCGTATGATGACTTTGTGCGCGGCTATCGCCCATTGACCGGTCAGCCGGGGACATTCGGCTTGCAGAACGGTGTCTTCTACGAATTCTGCAATCGTGCCGCCAGTGACCCCAAGCGCGAATATGTCTTCATCATAGACGAGATCAATCGCGGAAATTTGAGTCAGATCTTCGGCGAGCTGCTCATGCTCATCGAAGACGACAAGCGCGGCGCGGAGAATTCTGTCCAATTGGTGTATCACGCCAAAGATGAAGCGCGGTTTTACATCCCATCGAATCTGTATCTCATCGGGTTGATGAATCTGGCAGACCGCTCGCTCGCCATGGTGGATTACGCCCTGCGACGGCGTTTTGCATTCTTTACCTTGCGTCCGCAATACGAGAGCGACATTTTCCGCCAATGGCTGTTGGATGGAAATATGAATATCCAGCTTGTGGACTTGATCGTCAAACGGATGACCGCGCTCAACCAAACCATCAAAGAAGACCCGCTGCTTGGGGAAAATTATCAGATCGGTCACAGCTTCTTCTGCCCCAAAGGCGAGCATTTCTCCGGGCTGGATAAAGCTTGGTATCGAACCATCGTGCGGACAGAGATAATTCCTCTGCTAAAAGAATACTGGTTCGATAACCCGAAAAAAGTGGACGACGCCGAAAGAGCCTTGGTCACATAAGGATTGTCGCTCTGAGCGATAACGAAGAGTCTCTACATCAGGCTAAGGACTCCTCGCTCTGCTCACGTTGACATGCCTTCCAAACATGACTTCCACGATCAGCAACCCACCTACCTTTGTCACAGAATACGGAATTCCCATCCGTAACCTCTGGTATATGCTGCAGTATGCGTGGAATGAACTCCCCGACCTGAAATATACCGGTCTTGGAGACGTTGATAAATCTCCGACTCTGGATGCTTTGCTTGCGCTCATGCTGACGAAACTGCTTCGTCAACGCCTGCGCATTGGGCTGGGACGAGACTACACCACCGAACAACAGATGATCCATGCCATTCGCGGGCGCATCAACTTCACGGAGAGCTTGAAGCGCCATGCCTTCGAGCAGGGTCAAGCCTTTTGTGAGTTTCAGCCCTACAGCCAAAATATCCTCAAGAATCAGATCATCCGCAGTACGTTGCAATACCTGATCCGATCCGGGAATTTTGGCGCCGACCGCACACAGGCGAACGAACTGCGCCATCATCTGCAAATTCTATTTCGCTCGCTCGATGGCATTGACCTGGTCGAACTCACCCCCGACCCAATCCGCAGGCAATTGCTTGAACATCACGATCGCGATTATCGGCTTATGCTGGCAATTTGCGAACTCATCGCACAACGTCAGATGCCAGTCGACTCACCGGGAGATCGACGTCAGCCCACCCTGGATCATGATGCGCTGACATTACATTCCATCTACGAACGATTCGTCGCGAACTTCTATCGCCTCCATCTTAAGGGTTGGTCTGTCTCTGCTCAGAAGCATTTACACTGGCATGAGGCTGCTGCGTCCGACCTCCTGCCCATCATGCGCCCGGACCTTTTCCTTGAGGAAATACCCTCGGGACGAATTTTAGTCATCGACACAAAGTTCACGGCACAAAGCATCGTTCAAAACCAATGGGGCAAACAGGAATTCGACTCTTCGCATTTGTATCAACTGTATGCCTACCTGAAAACACAGGAACACCTGTCAGAAAGACATCGTCAGGCACAAGGGATATTGTTGTATCCGACCGTCGACAATAACGCGCTATCGCAAAAGGTCCAATTACAGGATATGTCCATCCGCATCGAAAGCGTGGATCTGTCCGCCCCATGGCGGGCGATCGAAACGCGGCTTTTGGAAATTATCGCAAGACAAGGCAGCTTCCAGAGGTCGTAAGCATCAAAAGAGACACGGTATCGGTGATATAATCATTCATATATAAAAGATTGACCGTGTCCAAGCGCCAGTCCTTTTGCCGGACCGGCTTTTTTATTTCTTTCCCTATATCTGACAAGGAGACGAATATGGAATTTTCACCAGGCGATTGGGTCGTCCACTGCTCGCACGGATTGGGGAAGGTAGTTTCTGTCGAAGAAAGGTCCTTCGACAAATATACCGCGATGTTCTACATGGTCCAAATTGGAGACCTGACCATTTGGGTCCCTTCCGATGAAAATTTGGGCAAACGGCTGAGACGCCCCATCAACGTGGACGGCTTCAAGAAATTATTCATCACCCTGTCCAGCAAGCCGGAAGAGCTCCCGACCGACCGGCGTCAGCGAAACCAATACCTGTCGGATATGCTCAAGGACGGCAGCGCCGAATCCCTGTGCAGGGTCATCCGCGACCTGGCTGCTCACCGCAGGCACCGCTCATGGAGCGAGTACGACAGCGACATGATGAGGCGTACTCAAAAAACCTTGATCGGAGAATGGAGTTTCATATTTTCCATCCTGCCGCACGAGGCGGAAACAGAACTGCAAAAACTATTAACTCAAAATGCCAAATAATGAGAAGTTGATCTGGGCTGGGTATAGCAACCGCAGCAACACCGTTTATCTGAGCGTGATGAGCGGATAAAACTTAACTGTCCAACTCGCCCCAGCGCTCGTATGCCTGCGCGAGTTCTTTGTGGATCTGCTCCAGCCGCTCGACGGCTTGAGTGATGAGCGCGCCTTCCTGTTGATAAAAGGAGGGCGCTTCCATCTTAACGGTAAGCTGTTTCTGTTCTTCTTCGAGCTTTTCTATCCGTTTGGGAAGTTCTTCGAGCTCGCGTTTCTCGTTGTAGCTCAACTTGCGGGCAGCGGGTTTACCGTCAGCCCTGGATTCTGTTTGGGACGATTGAACAGGCTTCGTTGGTTTGGAAGCGGGAACTTCATCCAATTGCTTCTGCCAATCTTCATATCCGCCGACGAACTCTTTCACATCGCCAGAACCGTCCAGGATCAACGTGCTGGTGACAATGTTGTTGAGAAAAGCGCGGTCGTGACTGACGAGCAAAAGCGTGCCTTCGTAATCAAGCAAAAGGTCTTCGAGGATTTCGAGCGTTTCGATATCGAGATCGTTGGTGGGCTCATCGAGGATGAGCAGATTGGCGGGCATGGCAAAGAGACGTGCCAGCAAAAGACGGTTACGCTCGCCGCCCGAAAGTGCAGTGATCGGCGCGCGGACCCGGTCACGCGTGAACAGAAAATCTTCGAGATAACCCATCAGGTTGCGCGTGCGCCCGTTGATAGTGACGGTATCGCGTCCCTGCCCAACGTTATCGAGCACGGACTTGGTTTCGTCAAGTTTGGTACGAAGTTGGTCGAAATAAACAATTTCAAGATTGGTGCCATGACGAACTTCGCCCGTCTGCGGCTGGAGTTGCCCTATCAGCAGTTTGAGCAGCGTGGTCTTCCCCGAACCATTCGCGCCGACGATGCCGATCTTATCGCCGCGTTGAATGGTAGTAGTGAAGTTGCGGATTATCGTCCTGCTCCCGCCGCCTTGAGCAATGTATGAATAACTGATGTTCTCGGTTTCAACCACCAGCCTGCCTGAACGCTTCTCAGTGCCAATTTGCATTTTCACTTTGCCAAGCAATTCACGCCGCTCGGATCGCTGCTGACGTAATTTTTTCAAAGCGAGCACACGCCCTTCGTTGCGGGTACGACGTGCTTCGATACCTTTGCGGATCCAAACTTCTTCCTGTGCGAGTTTTTTATCAAAGAGCGCGTTTTGGGTTTGTTCAGATTCGAGCATGGCTTCCTTGCGTTCGAGGAAGGTCGGGTAATCGCATGCCCAATCGTAGACACTGCCGCGGTCAAGTTCAATGATGCGGGTGGTGAGTTTCTGCAAAAAGACGCGGTCATGCGTGACGAATAAAAGTGTGCCGCCCCAGCGTTTGAGGAAATCTTCGAGCCAGTCAATGGCTTGGATATCGAGGTGGTTGGTGGGCTCGTCGAGCAGCAAAAGGTCTGGGTTGCTGACCAAGCCGCGAGCGAGGATGACGCGGCGCTTCATCCCGGCGGAGAGAGTCTCGAATCGTGCATCGCCGTCAAGTTCCATCAGCGAGATGGTCTTCTGAACTTGATTGGCACGCTTCCAGTGATGTTCATCATCGGCAAAATCGGAATCGACCAAGCCCGAAGCAATGATATCTTCGATGCGCCCTTCCAAGTCCTGCGGCACTTCCTGCGGGAGATACGCCGTGCGGACGTTTTGTTGGCGGGCAATGACCCCATCGTGCGGCATGAAGTCATCGTTGAGCATCTTCAACAGCGTGGACTTGCCCATGCCATTGCGTCCCAGCAGACCGACACGCTCGCCGCGTTCGATCTGAAAACTAACGCCTTCCAATAAAAGATGCCCGCCAAAGCCGATGGAGACATCCTGAACGCTGATCAATGCCATTACCAGAACCTCGTGAATGATTTCATGAGCGCGAATTGTAGCCGATTAATGGGGATGTTGAAGGGAGTCGCTGGCGGGTATAATTTGGGAGTGCCCACTCTCTCCCTCAACCAAAACCTGCTAGGCGATTGGATTGGTCTATAGAGAACGCCCATTTCTCTACACGCAGCCCTTTCCCATGAAAACCATCCCCCACTCCCTCGCTCCATTCTTTCAGGAATATGACATCACTAAACTAACCCCTGAAAAAGATGCACACACGATCATTGAACGTGTCTTACAATTTGGAAATCGCGCGGAGATCAAGTGGCTGTTTAAAACATATTCAAGCGAGAAAATCGCTCATTGGGTCAGGCGTTGGGGTAATGAAGTCCTCCCAGAACCGGATCGAAAATTCTGGAAAATCGTTTTGGATCTCATATGAAATACGATCCCAACAAACATCACCGAAAATCCATTCGATTAAAGGGATACGATTATCACAACGCAGGGGCATATTTCATTACGATCTGCACAAAAAACCGCGAATGCATATTGGATGACATGATCGTAAGTTCAATTGTCCTTGATGTTTGGCAAGCATTGCCCCTTTGGTTTCAAACAATTGAATTGGATGAATTTGTCATAATGCCAAATCATATCCATTTTGTGATTTGGTTAGGCGTAGGGATGCCCCTTACGGGCATCCAGAATGTAGGGACATCCCTCGCGGGTATCCAAAATTCCCAAGATCAGGACAGGGGCAAGCCCCGTCCCTACGAAATTCCTATGCCGGAAAAAACAAACCCGAATCCCAAATTAGGAGATGTTGTTGGAGCATTCAAATCATTGGTATTCAGGGTATATTTGAATTGGATTGAGGCAAACGCTCCATCGCGCAAAGCAACATTTTGGCAAACAAATTATTACGAACACATCGTCCGCAACGACAAGGAATTGAAAGCCATTCGCCAATATATCATTGACAATCCCATCAATTGGAATGTAGACAGGGATAATCTCGATAACCAAAACAAATTACCTCCACCCACAAGCATTGATGATTATTTGGCAGACCTGAAAAAATTGATGGGATAATAGACTCCGTGCCCACCCTGCCCCTCAACCAGATCCTGCAAGGCGATTGCATTGACGTCCTCAACTCCCTGCCTGAAAAGTCAGTGGATTTGATCTTTGCCGACCCGCCATACAACTTGCAACTGCAAAATGACCTCTTCCGCCCCGACCTCAGCAAAGTGGATGCGGTCAATAACGGTTGGGACAAATTCTCCAGTTTCTCCAAATACGATGAATTCACCCTAAATTGGCTACGCGCAGCAAGGCGGGTCTTGAAAGATTCCGGCACCATCTGGGTTATTGGCTCGTATCACAACATCTATCGCGTCGGCGCGGTGATGCAAGACCTGAACTTTTGGATCCTCAACGATGTGGTCTGGCTCAAGACGAATCCCATGCCGAACTTCCGAGGCGTGCGCTTCACCAATGCTCACGAAACCATGCTCTGGGCGCAAAAGGAACAAGGCGCAAAATACACCTTCAACCACAAGGCGATGAAAGCACTTAACGATGACCTGCAAATGCGCAGTGATTGGGTCATTCCCTTGGCGACGGGAAAAGAACGCCTCAAAACCAACGGGACGAAGGCTCACCCCACCCAGAAACCGGAAGCCCTCTTATACCGAGTCTTGCTATCCAGCACGAATCCCGGTGACGTGGTGCTCGATCCATTTTTCGGCAGCGGCACAACAGGCGCGGTCGCAAAGATGCTTGGACGTAACTTCATCGGCATTGAACGCGACAAGAAATACATCAAGGTCGCGCAAAAACGCATCGCCGCGATTCAGTCCGCACCGGCTGAGGCGTTGGACCTGCCTGAGAGGCGCAACCAGGCTCGAATTCCGTTCGGAGCGCTGTTGGAGCATGGTTATCTCAAGCCGGGGCAAAAACTCCACTACGCCAAAGGCAAACGCGAAGCCACCATCCTCGCCAGCGGACATCTCAAATGCGGCAAGCTCACCGGCTCGATCCACACCGTTGCGCGCGAGTTATCCAACGCGCCCGCCAACGGCTGGGAAATGTGGCTTTATTCAGAACGCGGTACACTTAAGCCGATCAATGAACTACGAGAAAAATTTAGAGAGTCAAAAGTCAAAGGTCGAAAGTCACGACCTTAGACCTTTGACCTTAGACCTTTGACCTACTAGGAGAACTATGTCGAAGTCTTTTACCCTTATTAAAGAACAACAAATTCCCGAGATCAACTCACTCGTGCAACTGTGGGAACACAAACGGACCGGCGCGCGCCTGCTCTCGGTCATCAACGACGACGAAAATAAAGTATTCAGCATCAACTTTCGCACCACGCCCAAGGACTCAACCGGTGTGGCACACATCCTCGAACACTCCGTATTGAACGGCTCAGAAAAATACCCGGTCAAAGAACCGTTCGTGGAATTGCTCAAAGGCTCACTGGCGACCTTCGTCAACGCTTTTACTTTCCCCGACAAAACTTGTTATCCTGTGGCGAGTCAGAACGAAAAAGATTTCTACAACCTCATCGATGTCTACATCGACGCGGTGTTCAATCCCATCCTCAGCGAACAGACTCTCATGCAGGAAGGCTGGCATTACGAGATCGATGACCCGTCTGCGCCGCTGACGTACAAAGGCGTAGTCTTCAACGAAATGAAAGGCGCGTATTCCTCACCCGATAATTACCTCGCCAAGGTCATCATCGAGTCGCTGTTCCCCAAGCACATCTACGGCGTGGACTCTGGCGGTAACCCGGCAGAGATCACAAACTTAACCTATGAAAACTTCTTCGCATTTTGGGAGACGTATTACCACCCATCTAACTCGTTCATTTTCTTCTACGGCAATGATGACCCCGATACCCGCCTCAAACTGATGGATGGTTATCTCAAGCCGTTCAAAAAGAAGAAGGTCAAATCGGCAGTGCCGCTTGCCAAGCCGTTCAAGAAACCAAAGAAACTCGATTTCTCCTATCTCGCCACAGAAGGCGAAGACCTCGACAAAAAACATTTCCTCACCGTCAACTGGAAGCTGCCCGATGCCTCCGACCCCGTGCAGGCGATGAGTTTCCGCATCCTCATACACGCCCTCATTGGCACGCCCGCTTCCCCGCTATACAAAGCACTCACCGACTCCGGTCTTGGTGAAGACCTGGCGGGTCTCGGTCTCGAAAGCGACCTGCGCGAGATGATCTTCTCCACCGGTCTCAAAGGCACCAAAGCCCGCAACGCCAAAAAGATCGAAACGCTCATCTTCGATACTTTACAAAAACTCATCAACGAAGGCATCGACCCCGACACCATCGCCGCATCCATCAACACACTCGAATTCTCCATGCGCGAAAACAACACGGGCGGCTTCCCGCGCGGCATCGTCACCATGCTGCGCGCCCTCAGCACCTGGCTCTACGATGACGACGTTTTCAAATCCCTCGCCTTCGAAGCCCCGCTCGCCGAGATCAAGAATCGACTTGCCGCCGACTCACGCTACTTTGAAAAGATGATTCAGACTCACCTGCTGGATAACGTCCACCGCACAGTCATTCGCCTCACACCAGACGTGGAACTGGCTCAACGCCTTGAAGCGGAGGAAACGCTCAGGCTGGATTCTGCCAGAAAGACCATGAACGATGACGACATCCGCAAGCATATTGAGAACACCGAGAAGTTGAAGATTCGCCAGGAGACTCCTGATAATCCCGAAGACGTTGCCAAACTCCCCGTGTTGGATTTGGAAGACCTCGATAAGCAAGTCCGTACCATTCCGATCGAAGAAATTCAGGTACAAGACTCAAAGGTCTTGTATCACGACATCTTCACCAATGGCATCGTCTATCTCGACCTCGCTTTCGACATGCGCGCCATGCCGCAGGAACTCCTGCCGCTGACGGAAGTCTTCGCACGCGCATTATTCGAAGTGGGCACTGAAACTGAAGACTATGTCAAACTGTTGCAGCGGATCGGAAAAAGCACCGGCGGAATCTACGGCTCGTCGGTCACAGCGACCACGCAAGGGTCAAGAGAGAGCCGCGCATATCTCACCATCCGCGGCAAGTCCACGATGAGTCAAGCCAATGAGATGTTGAGCATCCTGCGCGATGTCCTCCTGACCGTGAAATTCGACAACAAGGATCGCCTCAAGCAAATTGTGATGGAAGAGAAGGCGGGCTTGGAATCTGGGTTGGCGCCCGCGGGACATCGCTTTGCGAACATGCGCCTGCGCTCGCAGTTTGGCGGCACGGGCTACATCAACGACCAGACCAAAGGCATTGGCTATCTGTTTGCTTTGCGAGAACTCGCGACCGAGATCGATAAAAAATGGGCTAACGTGCTGAAAAAGCTGGAGACCATCCGCGAGACGTTGATCAACAGCAAGACCCTGCTCTGCAATGTGACGCTCGATGCTCACAATTGGAAAACCTTCCAACCGCATCTTGAGAATTTCATCTTCGCCATGCCTGTGAAGGATGTTGCACTTTCGACTTTTGACTTTAAACCTTCGACAATGAAGGAAGGCTTGGCGATTCCCGCGCAGGTCAACTATGTGGCGAAGGGCGCAAACTTGTATGACCACGGCTACGAGCTGGATGGTTCTTCATCTGTAGTTGTTGGCTACCTCGGCATGACCCACTTGTGGGAAAAGATCCGCGTGCAAGGCGGGGCGTATGGCGCATTCGCCCAGTTCGACGACACGACGGGTGTGTTCACCTTCCTCTCCTACCGTGACCCGAACGTGGATAACACCATCGCCAGCTACGACAGTTCCGCCGCGTTTTTAAAAGGTCTTGATGCGTCACGCTTGAACGACAACGAACTGAAGAAATCCATCATCTCCGCAATCGGCGACCTGGACTCATACCAACTGCCCGACGCCAAAGGCTACACCTCCATGATGCGCTATATCACCGGGCGCACCGATGAGATCCGCCAGAAGTATCGTGATCAAGTGCTCTCCACCAACGGCGAAGATTTCCTCGCATTCGGTGAAGCCCTTGAGAAAGTAGCCCACTTAGATGCTGTTGTGGTGGTAGGGGCACAGTCCGCGTTGGAGGGGTCGAAGTCTGGGTTGAAGGTGACGAAGGTTGCGTAACAGTAGAACAAGTCTATAGACTTGTTCTACGAGTCTCAAACAATGGCAGATTTCTTTCAACGCAACCTCCCGCATTATCATCTACCAAATGCCACATATTTCATTACTTTTCGCCTGGCAGGAAGTCTACCAGTGGAGATTTGGAAGAACTTGAAGGAAGAGTACGAGCAAGAAAAAAGAAATCTGGCAACAAGACATTCAGGAGCTAAATTACAAGAAGAACGGTATAACTTGCAAAAACGTCATTTTGCCCGTTTTGACGCTTTGCTTGAAAACGATGAAGGAAGTCCGCGCTGGCTGGCAGAGCCTCAATTTGCAGACATCGTTCAACGCGAGCTTCATACGTTGCACCCCGAACATTACAATTTACACTCATATTGTCTAATGCCCAATCACTGCCATTTGCTTATTAATCAACAAGACATTCAGGAACCACCATTACCTATTGACGGGAAGCACTACACATCCTTGAGTCATGCCATGCGCCTACTCAAAGGTCGAACAGGGTATACCTGCGCAAAATTACTGGGGCGCAAAGGCGCGTTCTGGCAGCATGAAAGTTACGATCATGTTGTAAGAGATGAAAGAGAATTTACAAGAATCCTTGATTACATTGTCAATAACCCAGTCAAAGCTGGGTTGGTTGAGAAATGGCAAGACTGGTCTTATACTTACGTCAACCCCAATTTGCTGTAGAACAAGTCTATAGACTTGTTCTACGAGGAGCAATACATGAACATCACACTCAAGATCAACGGAATTGAACAAATCATCGACGCGCCCGCGTCCACGACCCTGCTTGCCGCGTTGCGCGGACTGGGTTTTAACGGCGTGAAGTTTGGCGATGAGCAAGGGCTCACTGGCGCAGATACGGTTCTGCTGGATGGCAACCCCGTTAACGCTGGGTCCATGCTGGCGGCGCAGGCGGAAGGACACGCTGTCGCCACCATCGAAGCTTTGGGCGAGCACCCAGACCAAGGCTGGAGAAAGACCGATGGACTTCATCCACTGCAAAAGGCTTTTGTTGAGACCGGTGCGATCCAATGCGGATATTGCACGCCTGCGCAGATCCTTGCGGCAAAGTGCTTGTTGGAAAAAAATCCAAATCCGAGCGAGGCGGAAGTGCGCGAGGCGATCTCTGGTGTGTTATGCCGCTGCACCGGATACCTCAAACCCGTTCAAGCGATTTTGAAAGCTGCCGCGGTGATGCGCGGCGAGGAACCAGGAGATGGAGTAGCGATCAATTGGGACTTGGGAAATTGGGGCAACCGACCGGAAACGCCCAATTTACCAAGCGACCAGTTTACCAATGTCATGACCAAGCCCAAGGTTGTCGTCACACCTGAAAGCCAGACCTGGCAAACCGTCGGCAAGCCGGAAAAGAAAGTGGACGCTATCAAACTGGTGCAGGGTAAACCCGCCTTCACCGCGGATATGGACATGCGCGGCATGTTGTACGCGAAAGTGTTGCGCTCGCCGCATGCGCATGCAAAGATCACACGCATCGATGCGACCAAAGCCCTGGCATTGAAGGGTGTCGTTTCAGTGTTGACATGGAAAGACATTCCGCGCGTGGTCTATTCCACAGCGGGTCAATCTGACCCGATCCCGGGTCCGCTGGATTCGTTTTCGCTGGATCATAAGGTTCGCTTCGTGGGTGACCGTGTGGCATTTGTCGCCGCGGAGACTCCTGAAATTGCGGAGCAAGCGCTTGCGCTGATTGATGTGGATTATGAAATCCTGCCCGCGATTTTGGACTCACGCGACTCCATGAAGACGGATGCGATCAAACTTCACGATGAGCCTGAGTTTGTCAACTTTGCGGATTCCAATCCAGATAAAAACCTCGCCGCAGAAATTCGCATTGACATTGGGGATGTGAACAAGGGCTTCGCCGAAGCTGACAGAATCTTCGAAGCTGAATACGAAGTGCCGAAAGTTCAGCAGGCGCACATCGAGCCGCATGTCTGCGTGACGTATTGGGATGAGGATGACAGATTGGTCATTCGCACATCCACACAGGTTCCGTTCCACGTGCGCAGAATGCTCGCGCCTGTGCTCGGGTTGCCAGTAAAACGAATCCGCGTTATCAAACCGCGTATCGGCGGCGGGTTTGGCGGAAAACAGGAAGTGTTAATGGAAGACGTGGCGGCGCACTTAACCATCGCCACCAGACGTCCAGTCATCTATGAATACTCCCGCGAAGAAGAATTCATCGCCGCGCGTTCACGCCATCCCATGCGTGTCAGGATGAAGACAGGCGTGAAGAAAGATGGCACCATCACTGCCAACGAAATGTACGCGCTGTCTGACACGGGCGCATACGGCTGTCACGCACTGACCGTGACCGGCAACACGGGTCATAAATCCATGGCGCTGTATGTCGGCGATGGCGAATACCGTAAATCTCCCAACATTCGTTTCTATGCAGATGTGGTTTACACCAACACTCCGCCCGCAGGCGCGTTCCGCGGGTACGGCGTGCCGCAGGGTTACTGGCCCCTCGACCGTCACATGGAAAAGATCTCGCGCGCGATGGGCTTCGACCCGATCGAATTCCGTTTGAAGAATGCGATTCACCCCGGCGAGTATCATCCCTTCTCGACAGCGTGGAACGAAGGACGCGAGCCGCGCCCGGAGATCATCCATACGGTTGGGTTGGAATCCTGCGTCGTGCAGGGCAAGGCTGCGATCGGTTGGGATCAGAAGTTTGGAAATCAGGCGTGGCGGCAAGTTACCAACTTGCCCCACAAGAAAAAAGGCATTGGTGTTGCGATGGTGATGCAGGGAACCGCCATCCCTTATCTCGATATGGGCGGCGCATCCATCAAGATGAATGACGATGGTTCGTTCAACCTGCTCGTCGGCGCTACGGACTTGGGAACCGGCTCGGACACCGTCCTCGCACAGATGGCGGCGGAAGTGCTTGGCGTGCCCGTGGAGGATATGATCACCTATTCATCCGATACAGATTTCACACCGTTCGATAAAGGCGCCTATGCGTCTTCGACGACGTACATTTCTGGTACCGCGGCAACGAAGGCGGCGCAGATCGTGGCAGAGCGGATCAAGATCCGCGCGGCAAAGATGCTCAATGTGGACGACCCAAACAGCATTCAATTGAAAGACCGCCAAGCCCATGCGCCGAACGGGAAATCCGTTACACTGGCTGAGATCGCGCTCGATACCTTGCACAAGAGCAACCAGGAACAGATCATGGGCGTGGCAAGTTACGTCTCGCCGGTGTCACCTCCTCCGTTCGCGGCACAGTTCGCCGAAGTGACCGTGGATACGGAAACGGGTCAGGTCACGGTGGACAAGCTGGTCATGGCAGTCGATTCGGGTGTGATAGTCAACCCGCTGACAGCTTCGGGGCAGATCGAAGGCGGCATGACGCAAGCGCTCGGGTACGCCGTCTGCGAAGAGATGCGCTACGATGAAAAAGGCGTTGCCTACGAACGCGACTTTGACCGCTATCACCTCTTCCGCGCGGATGAAATGCCCGAGTTGGAAACGATCTTTGTGGAAACGTTCGAGCCGAGCCATCCATTCGGGGTGAAGGCTGTGGCTGAGATTCCAATGGATGGCGTCGCGCCTGCTGTTGGCAATGCGATCCTGGATGCCATTGGCGTCAATGTGGATGTCAACCCGACCACGCCGGAAAGGGTCTGGAGGGAGATTAAGCGCCAGTAAACAGAATCAGGTTCAAGGTCCAGAAAGACGCGGCCCGTTGAACGGGCTGCGTCTTTTTTTTACAACTTTCCCCCGGCAAAATCCTTTTGATTTACAATACACACATTCTTCCAACCTGAAATAGTAAATAGAATCCAGCCGGATATCCCGCCCCTACCAATGTCATCCGCCGAGCTTACCTATCTGTTTCCCTATCTCTTTTCTCTTTTATTGTCTCTGGCGATCCTGTTCTTTGTTTGGAGCAAAAAGAACTCGCAGGGGATTTTTGCGTTTGGATGGTATGTGATCGGGCAGACTCTGTGGATCGCAGGGTTCATCCTCGAGTTGACCAGCAGCAGCCTCGAGGACAAGGTTCTTTGGGACGGGTTTCAGTGGCTGAGCGGACACTTGATCCTGCTGGCGATGCCGGTCTTCGCCGTTCAGTTCACAGACCATAAACTGCACGAGCCAAGAAAGCTTTTCTTTTTATCCCTCGTTGTACCATTTCTGTTCTCAGTTTTGCTGATAACCGATGGGTTCCATCATTGGATCTATCAGAACCCGACCCTTTCCACCGCTGAGCCATTCGCCGAATTGCTTTATCCGTTCACACCCATCGTCTATGGATATGCGATTTACAGTTACGTCATCATCCTTTGGGGACTTTCCATCCTCTTTCGCTACCTCATTCGACCTCATGGTTTGTACCGTGCCCAATTGCTTGTCATCATCCTGGGGTTTTCGATCCCGATCTTTGGGACGTTCTTTTCCCTGATCGGAATTCAGATCGCGCCGCTACGAGACGCCATGCCGCTCACCGCAGCGCTGGGAAATATTGTCGTTGCGTGGGGATTATTGCGTTTTCGAATTTTCGAAGTGATACCCATCGCCCGCGACAAGGTCTTCGAAGCGCTGGTCGACCCGGTCGTGATCCTGAACAAGCAAAACCTCGTCGTGGATATCAACGCTTCAATGCTGGCACTTTTGGATAGAACCGCCAATCAGGTCATCGGTCAGCCTGCCAAGCAGGTCTTTGAAACCTTTCCCATTCCGATCAAGGCATACACACACGTTTCCTATGCGCGCACAGAAGCCTCCTTTCAAATGAGTCACACGGAGATCCATTACGAATTGACAGTGTGGCCGCTCTACAACGCCAACAAGGAAATGACCGGGCGGGTCTATATCTGTCACGACATTACCGCGTTGAAGGAATTGGAAGGCGAACTCCGCAAGCTGAACACCAAACTGGAGGATCGCGTTCAGGCGCGCACAAAAGAACTTTCCGAAGCCTATGAATCCATGCTGGAAGGATTCGCGCGGGCACTGGAATTAAGAGACAAGGAAACCGAAGGTCACTCGCGCCGCGTGACCGAACATACGCTCAAGATCGCCCAGAATATGGGTATCTCCGGTATTGCGCTCGAAGATATTCGCAGCGGCTCAATCTTGCATGATATTGGAAAGATCAGCATCCCGGATGAGATCCTGCACAAGAAAAGCAGTCTGACACCGGATGAGCGCCGCATCATCGAAACGCACCCAGAGACCGCCTACAAGTTGTTATCTCCGATCCCGGTGTTGAACAAGGCGCTGGAAATTCCCTATTCCCATCACGAAAAATGGGATGGGACCGGCTATCCGCGCGGCTTGAAAGGCGAGGAGATTCCACTCTCTGCGCGCATCTTCGCTGTCGCCGATGTGTGGGACGCACTCAGCCACGACCGCCCATACAATAAAGCCTGGGCACGTGAGAAGATCATCGAATATTTCGTCGAACAGACCGGAAAACATTTCGATCCCATGATCGCCAAGATATTTCTGCTCATGGTCGAAAAAGGCGAGATATAATCACCCGGACACCAAGAAGGCAACCCTGGAGAGATCGAACGAATGCCCGATCAAATTTACGTTGTAGGACACATTAACCCCGATACTGATTCCATCGCATCCGCAATGGGATATGCCTGGCTGCTGCGCGAACGTGACGGCGTCAACACCATCGCCGCGCGCGCCGGAGCCTTGAACGCGCAAACCTCGTGGGTATTGAAAACGCTTGGGCTCGACGCCCCCACCCTGCTCACCGACGCATCTCCCCGTTTTGATTCCGTCATGCAAAGGCTCGACAGCCTGCGCCCCGATGCCCATCTCGGCATGGCATGGACTCTCGCCAGCCGCACTGGCGGTCTTGCCCCCGTCGTCAACGAGGATGGCACACCGTACGGCATCATCAACGGGTTGAGCCTCTTCCAATATTTTTCGGCTGTGCTCGGTCCGCGCCCGGGCGATACGACCGTACGCGAGATGATGTCCGCGCCGTGCAAGGATGCGGCGAATACCAACGTGCCGAAATTCCAAGCCAATGCGCACATCCGCGATTCGCTCAACCGCATCCTGCGCGATGAGATCGACGATTACTGGGTCGTGGATGAAAAGGGGCATTACCTCGGCATTGCCCGTCAAAAGAACCTTCTCAACCCACCGCGGCTCAAGATCATCCTTGTTGACCACAACGAGCCGCGCCAATCCATTGCGGCGCTGGAAGAAGCCGAACTGCTGGAGATCCTCGACCACCACCGTCTCGGCAACCCGTACACCCATCAGCCCATCCGCTTCACGGTGGATGTGGTGGGATCGACCTCGACGCTCGTGACCGAACAAGCTGCCGAAGCCGGTCTGTCTGCCCCGCCCGCCATCGCCGGAGCGCTTCTTTCTGGACTTTTATCTGATACGTTGATCCTGACCTCTCCCACCACGACAGCGCGTGACAAAACCGCCGCCGAGCGTCTGGCTCGCTGGGCATTCGTGGGCGGAAGTCCGCTGACGGGCGAAACCATTGAATCTTTTGGCAAAGCCGTTCTCTCCGCCGGAGCGGGCTTGTCCAACCGCAAGCCGGAAGAAGTGGTCAGCACAGACATCAAGCCGTTCGAAGGCGGCGGGTTTAAATTCGCTGTGGCACAGGCTGAAGTGACCGACATCATGCAACTTTCGGAACATCTCGCGCCGCTGACCAAAGCGCTCGACGACCTGCGCGACAAACGCGGACTCGACTTTGCCATGCTGCTCGTCACCGATGTGGTGCGCGGCACTAGCCGCTTGCTCATTTCATCATCCGCGCCGCCGATCCTAGAAGATTTGCCCTATCCGCCGCTGCCCGATGGCACGCGCGATGCACCGGGCGTGGTTTCGAGAAAGAAGCAATTACTACCCGCAGTTTTAGGTTTGCTGGAACGGTAACCATGATCCAACAGCCAAGCCTCTTCAAAATTGCACAAAACGATTCTTGGGTTACGCCAACCATTGGATCATTCATTTTTTTGGTCGCAATTACTGCAATCGTTCAAATCGTCAATTGGATAACCGGCGTGGAATTATCGGACATCAAGCAATACATTTTGATAACAGGTGTTTTCTTTCTCATCGCACTGATCTTCATCCCCCTGCGGGTTAGATATGTCCGGGATATTTTCGAAAACGGCGTGGAAGTAAAGGCGCAGGTCGTGTCAACCAAGATCTATAGAGCCAACCTGAAACTCACCCTGCTGTATGGCTTTCAAGGGCAAAGTGTGGAAAAGTCCATCGACCAGGTCATCACGCGTCAGACAAAACACTACATACATGAAAAAGAAGTCACCCTTGTCTTAAATCAGAATCACCCTAATCGCATCCTGCTCAGGGATGCCTATTTATCATGACACTATCTCTTTACCAGGCACTTTCCGAACTCGAAAAGAACAACGGCTCTGCCGCGCTTTGCACGGTGATTAAAAGTGAAGGTTCCACGCCGCGACATGTGGGCAGCAAGATGCTCGTCTACCCGGATGGTTCCTTCATTGGCACGGTCGGCGGCGGAGACCTGGAACACCGCGTGCTCGACGAAGCCTGGATGGCGCTCAGCGACGGTGAGCCGCGTTATCTACATTACAACATGACTGACCCCTCCCGCGGCGATCCCGGCGTGTGTGGTGGTCAGGTGGAGGTGTTTGTGGAACCGATCCTTCCTCCCCCAACCCTGGTCGTCATCGGCGCAGGGCACGTGGGCAAGGCAGTTGTACATCTGGCAAAGTGGCTGGGATTCCGCGTGGCGGTCAACGATGACCGCGAGGGATTTTGCACTCCCGAAGCCACACCCGGCGCGGATGAATATTTTCCCGTCGAGATGGGGAAACTGGCAGAACAACTCAAGATCACAAAACGAACCTATCTGGTCATTACCAGCCGCGGGTCCAATGTGGATGCGCTGGGGCTGCCCAACCTGCTCAAGTCAGACGCGGCATACATCGGCGTCATCGGGTCACGGCGCAGGTGGGCGACAACGGTCAAGGCACTGAAGGAAAACGGCATTGAGGACGAGTTGATCAAAAAGGTCCATTCCCCGATGGGATTGGAATTACAAGCCGAAACCCCGGAAGAGATCGCCGTAAGCATCATGGCGGAAGTCTTGATGGTCCGGGATAAAGGATCTGGCAAACAAATGAAAGGGGCGTAATTTCAAATGACGCTCCCAGCCAACCAACGCATGTTCCACGGCGGCATTCGCGCCGCGGCGCTGTCTGACCAACTGGCAGCGAGATTTAACGACCGGCAGAGACACGTCAAAGTTCAATCACAAGGCGATACGTCGCTGGTGCAGATCGGGTCAAAGCACGGCACGCCTCTCACGATACACATCGCGGATACGGAAGGCGGCGTGCTGGTGACGATGAGCCGCGACCGCAACTGGCTCGATAAAGTTGCAGACTCGAGTGAGATGATGGAGCGCGCGGCGAGCAATCCGCTTTCGCTGTTGACGATGATCCCCGATATCATCGGCGAAATGTCGCAGGAAAATATCGCCCCGAAGGTTTGGGACACCATCAATGACCTGTGCGCTTTGACGCGCTCATTGGCTGGCGAACAAAATGCGCCGGGAAACCCCAAAGTCTGCGAGTTCTGCGGGACGGCAAACGACCCCGACCTTGAATCTTGCACATCCTGCGGTGGAGCTTTACCCGTTGACCTGCCGCGAGTCTGCCCAAAATGCAAGCGCGGGCATACTTCAGATGCGCTCTTCTGCCAGGCATGCGGGACCCGCCTGGTCAACGGATAGCAGGCCGAGACTGCAACGAATAGCACCAGAGGACGTAGATATATAGGAAAAACGGTTCTTGTTCCTGCCCATCAGTTGGACTATAATCATATCGTTATCATCACAAGGAGAGAAAACATGGCTAGAATTTTTGATGTCATTGAATATGCAAATGAAATGAACGACGAGATCGTCCATCGCTTTCCCGAGGAAGGCATCGGCGATTTCCGCATCGGTTCACAGGTGATCGTGCGTGAAAGCCAGAACGCGGTCTTCTTCCGCGACGGCAACGCGCTCGATGTCTTCAAGGCGGGACGCCACACCATTGCGACTGCCAACGTCCCGATGCTGATCGACTTCATCGGCAAAGCATTCAATGACCGCACCCCCTTCCCCGCGGAAGTATATTTCGTTTCGAAGAAAGAATTCGCGAACAAGAAATGGGGCACGCCCCAGCCGATCATCGTCCGCAACCCGGGTATGGGATTGGGCGTGGCGCTTCTGCAAGGCTTCGGAACCTACTCCTTCCAGGTGAAAGACCCGCAGCAGTTCGTGACCCAGATTGTGGGCGTACAGCATACTTACCGCACGAGCGAGATCGAAGAACGCCTGCGCACCATGCTGCTCTCCAAGTTGCAGGATGTGCTCGGCGAGACCGGCGCGAAGAATTCCGTGCCGGAAATGATCGGTCTGACCGAAGAGATCGGCGCGGCTGTGCGCGCAAAATCAAAGGACGATTTTGAAGCCATCGGTCTGACGCTCAAGACGTTCTACATCGGCAACCTCAAACCGAGTGATAAATCCGCCCAGGAACTGCGCGACATGGGCATGCTCGACATGGCAACCTACACCCAACTGCAAGCCGCAGATGCAATGCGCGATGCTGCACAGAACGAAGGCGGCGGCGCAGGTCTTACAGCTGGCATCGGCGCAGGGATGGGTATCGGCAATATCATGGGGCAGGCTTTGCAAGGCGGATACCAGGCGCCGGGCGGCGCTCCCTCTGGCGGCGGCAAGATGCCCGATATCATGACCCCCGCTGAAGCGGCTCAGTTCATGAAGGTAACGGAGGATGACATCCTCGAAGCCATCAAGGACGGCAGCCTGAAAGCCAAAAAGGTCGGCAAGGCATTCCGCATCAGCAAGGATAACCTTGAGTCGTTCATGAATAGTTAGGTTGAAAGAGAAAAGTAACAAGATAAAAGAGGCTCTCCGGTTGGAGAGCCTCTTTTTTAGTCTATTCGAGTTCGGCAATGACTTCGGGGATGGCATCCAACACATCACTGGCTAGGACGGAGGCGGTGGTGCCAAGAGCGTCCGCGGCGTGGAGCCCCGCCTGAGCATGGATAAAAGCTCCGGCAACGGCGGCATCATAATGGTCCAATCCCTGCGCAAGTAGACCGACGATCAGCCCTGCCAGGACATCGCCTGTTCCGGCGCGGGCAAGGGCGGGCGTGGCAACAGGGATGATGGTCTTCCGTCCGTCTGGCGAGGCGACAACTGTGAACGCGCCTTTCAGAATGACGACATGCCCCCATTCGCGCGCAAATTTTTCTGCAATGGCTTCGCGGGTTGCTTGAATTTCTTCGCGGGATACACCCGTCATCGCGGACATCTCGCCGGGATGCGGCGTGAGAACGGCACTGACCGATAATTTTTTATGCCAGCCCTGGATCTGCGTCAGAAGCCGTAAGCCATCCGCATCGACAACCAAAGGCACAGCGATGGATGGCAATAATTTTTCGACAAATGTTTTGGTGGATGGATGGCCTCCAAACCCGGGACCTACTAGGACTGCGGTTGCGCGATTCAAATTCTCTATAACCTTTGAGACCGCCCGTTCAGAGACGAATCCGTTTTCGTGCGGGAGCGGCACCCAGGTCGCTTCAGGGATGTGACCGGCGAGCGCGGCATGCAGCGGTTCAGGGACCGCCATCGTCACCAAGCCTGCTCCCACGCGGTAGGCTGCATTGCCTGCCAGCAAGGCAGCCCCGGTATAGGATGTTGACCCAGCTATCACGAATGCCGTACCAAATGTCCCTTTGTGTGATGCGGGTGACCTTTCGGGCAAAAGCGCCGAGACCATTTCCCAATCTGCTACGTCCGTATGCAACGCGGACCATGATTCCAATTTATCAGGCAAGCCGATGTCCACAACTTCCAACGCGCCTGTAAATTCGTAGGCAGGGAGTCTCAGCAAGCCCTGCTTGACAGCCGCCATCGTGATCGTGAGATCAGCAGGAAGCGTCTCCTCTGCCGCTGCGCCGGAATCGCAATCCACACCGGAAGGACAATCGACCGCGATGACAATGGGAGGTTCTTCCATGTCGGACATGAAGATACCCAACGCGGCAAGGACAAGCGCCACCTCCTGCTTGAGCGGAAGTTTTATCCCAGTGCCTAGCAGACCATCCAACAGCACATCAGATTCGTCCAGCGAGGATTGAAGCGATGCGAAATCCAAATCGCCTGCGGATTGGGACAACTCCCCGCCCGCATCGAGATAACGAGCGATAAGCGGGTCTTCGCCAGTCTTGCGGTTGACGAGATAGGCATGGGTACGCCATCCCGCCTGTGCAAGCCATGAGAGCGCAACGAGGGTGTCACCGCCATTGTTACCCGAACCTACCAGCCCGATGACGGTATCCCAGCCGTTTTCCTGCCCGAGGGCATGGACGATCTCCGCCAAGCCGAGCCCGGCATTCTCCATCAACATGGCATAGGATACGCCTTTGGAATCGGCTTCTTTTTCGATGGCGCGCATTTGAGAGACAGTTACAAGTTTCATAATCGTTAATTATCCACAGACGATGGAAAAAGAAAAGGGGGAAACGGTTGGCGGCGCATATTATTATTTCGTCATAGTAGAATAATGAGGATTGAAAAAAACATCGATAGCAGACTCAATGAGAGGAAGAACTAATCATGGGATTAAATACGCAAGGTACGGCAAGAGAACACAAGAATAATTTTCTTATCCCACTCTCAATAGGATATATTTTGATCATAGCAATCCACACCTTCCGGATAGACCAAATACCGGTTGGTCTGTTTTTGGACGAAACCTCAATTGGGTATAATGCGATCACCATCCTGCAAACCGGAGTAGACGAGCACGGGGTGCGTTTTCCGATCTTCTTTGAATCGGTTGGAGATTACAAAAATCCGATCTACATTTACGCTGTTGCTTTGATCTTCAAATTATTCGGCGCTTCAGAATTCACACTGCGCCTGACCAGTGTCTACTTCTTCGTAATCGCCATGAGCGCAACCGTGTTCCTGGCATCCAGAATGTTTCAGGCAAATCGTGCAGTTCCTGCCTATGCGCTTCTCGCCTTCGGATTTCTACCATTATTCTTTACGATCTCACGATTATCCTTTGAAGTCATTACTCAATTAGCCTGGGTGTCGGTACAAACTCTTTGCATCTGGTTCATTTTCCACGATAAAAACAAAAAAATATTCACCATTCCAAAATTGCTTTTTTGCGGATTGGTCATGGGCACGTCCATATATACCTATACCACGGCACGGCTCTTATCCATTTTTTCACTGCTTGTCCTTTGGGTGGTTTATTTCAACAAAGAAAATATTCGTCACCTGATCACAATTTCGTCAGCATTCCTCGCTGGCTTGATCCCCTTCATTTACTTCACCCTTACAAATAACAGTGCTGTTACCTCGCGTTTCTTCGAGTTGTCATATCTTGACGACCCGATATCGATCCTGGATAAGGGAAAACTATTCATCCATAACCTCGGCGTGTATTGGTCACCGGATTATTTGATCTTTCACGGCGACCCGAACTTGCGTCATTCAACCGGGTATGGCGGTGTCATCTATATCACAACATTGCTGCTTTTCATCGGCGGCATTGCAATTACGGTTTTCAGAAACAAGCCAACCAAGTTCACGATCTTTCTACTTGGCAATCTGCTTCTATCACCAATAGCTGCGGTGGCAACATCAGAAGGTACGCCTCATGCATTGCGAAGTATGTTATTGGCATATTACATCCTGCTTTTATCATTCTATGGGTTGGAGTTCATCACAACCATTGGGAATTTGCGTCTCAGGCAGGCAGCCCTGACTTGCATATTTATCATCCTGTTCGCAGAAGCTGCAAGATATGAGCTTGATTATTTCCTCGCCTACCCAGCCCGCAGCATGGAGGCAATGGGGAGTTTTAATTTCAAAACATCACTCCAGACTGCAATAGATCAAAATCCTACAGAGATCATTTTCGTGAATGAACCACGAATTACATACGCAAATATGCAGTTTTATGGATCTTTGTCAGATAATCCAAATGAGATCCCAGTGACCATAACCGATCATCCCAAACCCAAACAGGGAAGTTGCGTCTTATACCACTTGCGAAATGAATGGATGCTCGAGACTTTACCTTATCCTTTCACTGAGTTCAAAAGCTCATATACAACGGACCTGGCTGAATTTTTCACAAAAATAAACTCGTTCGACGGCGTGATGAAGGTCAGATGTTATCAATAGCCACAACATTCAAATCCTCAACAAAATTATCGAACCCAACCTGGTGATCGAGGGCGCGGGCGTATTGCTCAGGCGCTCCTTCGGTCCGCATGCGAGCAATAAATTTGACCCGTTCCTTCTGTTTGACCATTTCGCTTTCAACAATCCCATCGAAGGTCCCATCCGCGGGTTCCCCACCTATCCGCATCGCGGCATCGAGACCGTTACCTATATGCTCGAAGGCACCGTCCGCCACCACGACAGCCTCGGCAATGCGGGCACCATGGCGAAGGTGACGTGCAGTGGATGACCAGTGGGCGCGGCATCCTGCATGAAGAAATGCCGCGCCGCAGTGAAAACGGAAACATTTATGGTTTTCAGCTGTGGGTCAACCTGCCAGCGGCGCAAAAGATGAGTCAGCCACGCTATCAGGAAGTCAACGAAAGCGGTATCCCGGTCATTGAAAAGGATGGGTGTGCCATCCCGCCTGCGCAAGCCATGAGAGAGCAACGAGGGCGTCGCCGCCGTTGTTGCCCGAACCGACCAGCCCGATGACGGTATTCCAGCCGTTTTCCTGCCCGAGAGCATAGACGATCTCCGCCAAGCCGAGCCCGGCATTCTCCATCAACATGGCATAGGATACGCCTTTGGAATCGGCTTCTTTTTCGATGGCGCGCATTTGAGAGACAGTTACAAGTTTCATAAGATTTACAGGGGTAGTGTTGACCTGAGTTCTGTACGTGCGTATGATCTGCAAACTTATTCTAACTCAAGTATGAACTGTTCAAATCCCAATCACCGGCGAAATCGTTGAACGGCGTGATGGAAGTAAGATACAACAGCAACTCAAGAAAATATGTTTTTAATCCCATTTAAAAATATATCCGGCAAAATTAGGTTACACAGCACATGATTTTTGTCACTTGAATTCAATATTGACCGCATTATAATGACCTCTAATTATTTTATAAGCGGGATGTTGACAGACCAAACTTTATTTTCACAACCAAAAATAAAAACAGGATAACGGGAGTATATATGAGGATAATCAGAACCCCCCTGAGCGCTTTTGTATCTCTAATAACCGTCGCAATCGTCTTGCTAGGGATCAGTATCAGTTTGCAGTCAATGTCAGGTGAGCTTTTTCTCTATTCAAGAGTAACCCTGATCGTGTCGGCATTCGTGATCAGCCTGAAGGGCGTATCTTATCTCCGCAAGATCAGGTAGCAAACGCTAACTCCGTAAGTTTGCCGTGCGATAGATCATCTATACCGCATGACAAACTTTAGAAGTATCTCCTACATAATCGAACCCCAACTTGTCGTCGAAGGCGCGGGCGTATTGCTCAGGCGTTCCTTTGGTCCGCATGCGACCAACAAATTCGACCCATTTCTGCTTTTCGACCATTTCGCTTTCAACAACCCCATCGAGGGACCCATCCGCGGGTTCCCCACCCACCCGCATCGCGGCATCGAGACCGTTACCTATATGCTCGAAGGCACCGTCCGCCACCACGACAGCCTCGGCAATGCGGGCACCATGGCGAAGGTGACGTGCAGTGGATGACCAGTGGGCGCGGCATCCTGCATGAAGAAATGCCGCGCCGCAGTGAAAACGGAAACATTTATGGTTTTCAGCTGTGGGTCAACCTGCCAGCGGCGCAAAAGATGAGTCAGCCACGCTATCAGGAAGTCAACGAAAGCGGTATCCCGGTCATTGAAAAGGATGGGGTGACCATCCGACTCGTGGCTGGAGAAGTGGATGGCGTCCGCGGACCCGTGACCGAAATTTCCGCCGCGCCTCTTTACATGGACGTGAAGCTGGCACCTGGTGCCCGATTCAGTTACCCCATCCCGAGCGGACATACCGCCCTCGTCTACGTTTTCCACGGCACGGGTGAATTCGCAGACAATGTCGTTGAATCTGTCAGCATGGTAGTGTTCAAGGATGATGGCGACGGGATCGAGGTCAGGACCGACGCCGCAGGCAGGGGCGTGCAGTTCATGCTCATTGCGGGCGCACCGTTCAAAGAGCCGATCGTACCTTATGGTCCATTCGTCATGAACACACGCGAGGAAATCCAACAGACACTCGAAGAATTGCGTAACGGAACGTTTATCAAGTAAACTTATTGGGCGAGATAACTCGCCCAATTTTTTTTGCATGGGAGACGGGAATGACTCAAATCTTATACGGTCCACGCTTGGGAAAGGAAGGACAACTGCGGGTTGGGTGCAGTGCGACCATCTTCGACGAGAAACGCGAAAAAGTGTTACTCACCCAACGTACGGACAATGGTCGCTGGTGCCTGCCCGGCGGGCACATGGAATCCGGTGAAAGCGCCGCGGAAGCGTGCGAACGCGAAGTTTGGGAGGAGACCGGCTTGAAGGTTCGCACGACGCGGCTGCTGGGCGTGTACAGCAACCCAGACCAGCTGGTCATTTATAAGGACGGGACCAAGGCATTTTTCGTGGTACTAAATTTTGAAGTGGAAATAGTGGAAGGCGAACTCGGCTTGAGCGATGAAACAACCGCCTTCGGCTGGTTCACGCTCAAAGACATGGGCTCCATGCAGATCCATGCGAACCACCAACTGCGGGTCGAAGATGCCATGCGCGGCGGAGATGCCGTAATGCGGTGATGTTGTGAAATTAGCCGGATGTCCACCGGTACTAAAGTACGATGCAAAACACGCCACCATTTTCAGGTCGGCGTGTTTTTGATTCAAACTTTATATGTGGAGGCACAATGTTGAAAAATCTTTCGGATCGTTTTTACAGTTGGGCAAAGGGCTGGCTGGTGCTTGTCCTGATGGTATTGGACATGTTCTTTGCTGGTTTTCTACTGCCGCTCATCCAGGGCATAATGCAGGGCGGACAGGGCGGCATCATGCCGTTGGATTTGATGCTGTTCGCCACGCCGGACAAGATCTTCGGGATGATCGAGCAATACGGTGAATTCGGGCGTCCGTTCTACCTCAACGTAGAATTGACTGTAGATATCCTCTACCCGATCGTGTATCTATTTTTCTTTGGGCTGGCGATCTCGTGGCTGTTCCAACGCGGACTCGCCTTTACAAGTTCCATGCGCAAGCTCAATGTCATGCCGCTCGGCGCGTGGTTCTTCGACTTGCTCGAAAATCTCAACATCGTGACCATGCTCTCAATGTACCCCGCCAAACCTACTGCACTTGCCTGGTTGTTATTTCTGCTGACCACGATCAAATGGCTGTTCGCCGGAGCGAGCATTTTACTGATATTGTTCGGCTTGGTGATGGCGATCAAAAATAGATTCAAAAAGCAAGCCTAGACCGTATACCGTTTATTCCAGCTTGCCGGGAAGGTCAGCTTGTTTCCGTACACAAAACGGATCAATTGTCCATGATGTTGGATCTCGTGTTCAAGCAGATCAAACGCCAGGCTTATTTGAGCGTCATTCAGATCTGTGAAATCCACCTGGTTTAAGCGCTCATGCGTCGCTTCCAAGACTGTCAATACAGATTCTTTGACGCGCGGTGTATTCAAACTGCATGAAAATCCCTGCCATCCACCCTTTACAATGGCGTTCATATAGCTCTCTCGCGCGCCGACCACACACCAAAGTTGACCAGCGATTCGGTTGGATGGCAGATCTGGCAGATCAACGCCCAAAGAAACTTCGTCAAGATGAACGACAAGATCGTGCGTGAGTTGAAATGCTCGGTCGAGCCGAGACTTTAAATATTCTTGCATTTTTCCTCCGATCACACTTTTAACCGCCAAACACCGGTACACTCCGGCAGGATCGTCCAACTATTTTGAACGACCTTATCCCTCAATTCCTCGCCGAAGAAAAAGCGGGAGAGTTCCTCGGCTTCTGCCAGTGATTCGAATTTGTAGTCGGTGCGGATCCATCTGTGCTGGAATCCGACTTCATCCAACCAGGGATAAAAATCCTTCAGATGCTCCAGTTTGATCGGCGATTCGTTGCCGGTTCCCAATGATTCATACAGCACAATGAAACTGCCCGCTTGGAGGACGCGTTTCATTTCGGTCATCCATGTTTCCAGTTCAGCCCGCCAGGTTTTGGGATTCCACACGGCGAGATAGCTCAGGCTCCAACCGGAGACAGCTAAATTTGCCGAATGGTCTTCGACCGGCAGTTTGCGATGGTCAGCGACATCCACCTGCCAGTTGGTCAGTCCGCTGGCGACGAATTTTTCGCGGCAGACTCTCAGCATCTCCTCGGAGATGTCAAAGGCGCGGACGCGGCTCACATGCGGACCGAGTAAACAGGCTAATCGTCCGGTACCAGCCCCAAGGTCCAGAACGAGGCGGTCCTCGAGAGGCGTGATGTCGCGCAGGGTCTTGAGAATATTCCCCTGATAGTCCTCGCGGGCGATCAACGCCTCGTATTTATCCCCTTCCGTTTTGTAGATTTCTTCATGAGTAGGCATCCAATAATTATACATAAAACAGTCCCGTGGCATGGTTTCATGAAAAGACGGCTGTGCTATTCTGTCTCAAACCAAAGGAGAAAAACGTATGCAACCTGAAAAGCAATTCGATTTCTGGCTCGGCGAATGGGACGCAGCATGGGCAGATGATGGAAAAGGGACAAACCACGTCGAGATAACCTTCGACGGGAAAGTGGTGCAGGAAAATTTCACAGCGCCAGACTTGATCGGTATGAGCGTCTCATGCTACGACGCGGAGCGTGGACTGTGGTGTCAGACCTGGGTGGACAACTCGGGCAGTTATCTGGATTTCACCGGCAGGTTCGAAGATGGGAAAATGATCCTCGTGCGCGATGCCATTGTAAAAGGTGAGAAATGCAAACAGAGGATGGTTTGGTATAACATCGAGCCCGAGCAATTCGATTGGAACTGGGAACGCTCCGATGACGGCGGGAAAACGTGGCAGGTGAAGTGGCAAATTAAATACACAAGAATAAAATAAGAACCGTCACCACAGAGACTAAAAAGCATACAGAGTTTTTTGGGGCAGCGACTTTGTAAAGCGAGATAATATCTCGCTCTACAGGCATCCTACTCAAAAACCTTTCTCGCAATGACAGAGAATCTAATATAATGGGCGGATGTTCAACCTTTCCCCCACTGCCCAAAAAATTCAAGACCTGCTCAACTCGCTCGGTTACAACTACACCGTGATCGAACACACCGAATCGACTCGCACCGCGCAGGAAGCCGCCGACCGGGCGGGCTGTCAGCTTGGGCAGATCGTCAAGTCATTGATCTTTCGCGGCAAGACCAGCGGCAAGCCGATCCTCGTGCTCACATCCGGTCCGAACCGCGTGGATGAAAAACGGATCAGCGAGTACGCCGGTGAACCCATCGGAAAAGCGGATGCGGATTTTGTCCGCGCTGTGACCGGGTTCGCCATCGGCGGCGTGCCTCCGCTGGGTCATGTCGAGCTGATGGAAACGTATCTCGATGAGGACTTCCTGCAATTTCAAACCATCTGGGCGGCGGCTGGCACTCCCAAAGCCATCTTTGAATTGAAGACGGAAGACCTGCAGAAAATGACGAACGGAAAGATCGTAACGGTGAAATGAAGGATATATTCAATTATTTGTATCTAAACGAAAAACTTTCAAGCAGTGGTATGCCAACGCCTGAGCAGGTGAAAGAGATCGCCAAGGCAGGCAAGAAAGTAGTTATCAATCTCGCCACTGCGAAATCCGAGGGTGCCATTCCCAACGAGGATGAACTCGTGACCGCGCTTGGGATGAAATACATCCATATCCCAGTGGAGTGGAATAACCCCACAGCCGAAAATCTTGCCGAGTTTTTCGCCGCCATGGAAACCCACAAGGACGATGATATCTTCGTTCATTGTCAGGCGAATTATCGCGCCACGGCATTCATCTCGCTGTATCGCATTCAACGACTGGGCTGGAAAAAAGAGGATGCCTACGTTGTCATGAACAAGATGTGGAACCCGGAAGATTTCCCAGCCTGGGAGAAGTTCATGGAAGAGAATACAGCCGGATATTAACCAACAAAGTTTTCAGCGCATATAATACCCACGGTCACAAATTGCGCTTTCCACCTTCTAAAAAAGCGCAATTTGTGACCGAATGCGATATAAGATAAAATTCATGAAAACTTTGTTTTGCATCAGGAGGCAGGTATGTCTGAATTCTTTTCTGTTGAATTTACAAAAGTCCCCCTTCAATTATTTGGTCCCAAACACCTGACCGTGGTCGCCATTTTTGTTTTGATATGGCTTTCCCTTTTCTATTTCCGAAACGTATGGAATGAAAAACAGATCAACACGATCCGGGTGACTCTGGCGATCATGCTTGCCGTTTCAGAAATCAGCATTCATATTTGGTGGGCATACTGGGGGATCTGGAACATTAAAACCACCCTGCCGCTTCACCTATGCAGTGTGATGGTTTGGGTTACTGTTTACACTGCCCTGACCAAAAACCGCAATTTGTATGAATTCGCCTACTTCCTCGGCATTGCAGGGGCGCTGCAGGCGTTTCTCACTCCGGCGGATGGTGCGATGTACGACATCCCTCATTTCCGTATCATGCAGACGCTCATTGCTCACGGTTTATTGATCACGATCCCCATTTTCATGACCGTGGTGGAAGGGTTCCGCCCTACATTGGCGTCGTTCAAACGCATCTTTATCTGGACGAACATTTACATGGTCGCCATCTTTTTCCTCAACCGCGTCATTGGCAGTAACTATCTTTTCATCGCGGAAAAGCCACCGTCACCCACTCTGATGGACGCGCTTTCGCCGTGGCCCTGGTACATTCCGCAATTGGAGATCCTGGCATTCGTCATGCTGTTCATCCTCTACATCCCATTTCTCATCAAGGACTGGCTGGCATCCACCAAAACACAAGCGGCGTAACAATTGAACTACTTCAAGACAAACTGCTCAGCCATTCGGTTGGGCAGTTTTTTTACAATCTGTTTACCGGCAGATAATTGCCATTTGACTACAAGAAATTAAAATCAATAAAAAAGGAGAAGCCTGTTGAGGACAAATTTTTTCATACTTGTCTCTGTTGTAATGTTTTTTGTGTTAGCTTGCGGACGAACCACATCAATAAAAATCTCACCATTTGCTGGATTGACTACGCGCAACCTAATTTACACAGGGGAGGAACGAAACTACAACCTGTATGTGCCAACGGACTTTGCCGCATCCCAGCCTGCGGCGGTGGTGTTCGTCTTTCACGGCGGCGGCGGTAATGCGGACATCATGATGCGCATGAGTGGGTTCAATGATATCGCTGACGAGAAAGGTTTTCTCGTTGTCTACCCGAACGGCTCGGGACGACTTGACGAAAAGCTGCTCACCTGGAACGGCGGGACATGCTGCGGCTTTGCACAGGAAAACAATATTGACGATGTCGGTTTTGTCCGCGCGATAGTGAGTGACCTGCAAACCATCGCAGATATCGACATGAAACGAGTCTACGCAACCGGCATGTCCAACGGCGGGATCATGTCGTACCGGCTGGCGTGTGAAGCAGCGGATATGTTTGCCGCCATCGCGCCGGTCTCTGGCACACTTAATTTCTCACCATGCGAACCAAGCCAGGAGGTTTCGGTCCTTCACTTTCACGGGACAGATGACCAGCATCTCCCCTACAACGGCGGCGTCGGTGCGGAATCGCTTGTCGGTGTGGATTTTGTTTCGGTGCAAGATTCGCTCGAGGCGTGGGTTTCGATAGATGGCTGTAACCCTCAGCCGCGCACCGACTCTGTAGGTGAGATCCAGCACCAAGTCTGGGATGGATGCGCGGGAACTGCATCCGTTGAACTGTACACCATCATCGGCGGCAGGCACGCCTGGCCCGGCAGCAACGGTCCCGGCTGGGTTGGAGGCGATGAACCGACTCATGCCATTTCCGCGTCACAGATCATTTGGCAATTTTTCGAGGCGCATCCGAAGCCGTAATTTATGTTTGCAATCGGACAACCTTTGTCGTAAAATGACAAAAACGACAAAGGAGAGAAAATGGTAACGAAAGAAAAACCTGCAAACGCGTCGCGCCCCATGACCGAGGAAGCGGACTTCCTCCAGATCAAATCTGTGGACCACGTCCATTTTTACGTGGGCAACGCCAAGCACGCCATGTATTACTGGTGGAAGGCGTTCGGCTTCAAACCTGTTGCCTACTCAGGGCTCGAGACCGGGAACCGCGAATTTGCTTCGTATGTGCTTGAATCGGGGCAGGCGCGGTTCGTTGTTTCTGCGCCCTATTCCCCCTCCAGCCCGCTTGCCTCGCATCATATGGTGCATGGTGATGGCGTGAAGGTCATTGCACTCGAAGTGGATGACGTTGAAAAGGCGTGGAAGGAAACCACGTCCCGCGGCGGAAAATCCGGCTGGACGCCGCGTGAAGAAAAAGACGACTTCGGCATTTACCGCACCTCCGCCATTTACACTTACGGCGAAACCCTGCACGTCTTTGTAGATCGCGGCGATTACAAAGGTACGTTCGCTCCGACATACAAACCCATCAAGTACGAACACGAATCTACCGGTCTTGCCGCCATCGATCACATCGTCGGCAACGTGCAGCTTGGCAAGATGAATCACTGGGTCAACTTCTATCATCAGGTGATGGGCTTCCGTCAGCTCATGCACTTCGACGACAAAGACATCTCCACCGAATATTCCGCGCTTATGTCCAAAGTGATGCAGAACGGCAACGGGCGCGTCAAGTTCCCGATCAACGAACCAGCGGAAGGCAAACGCAAGAGTCAAATTGAAGAGTATCTCGATTACTACCTGTCGCCCGGCGCACAGCACATCGCCATCATCACCGGGGATATCCTCGAAACCGTGGACAAGCTCCGCAGCAATGGCGTGGAATTTTTGCGCGTGCCCGATACCTACTACGAAGTACTGCCCGAACGCGTCGGCACGATCAAAGAGGATATGAAAGCCATCCACGATCTCGGCATTCTCGTGGACCGCGACGATGAAGGCTACCTCCTTCAAATTTTCTCGCGTCCTATTCAAGACCGCCCGACGATGTTCGTCGAGATCATCCAGCGCCACGGCGCGCAGGGATTCGGCAAAGGCAACTTCAAAGCCTTGTTCGAATCGCTTGAAATGGAACAGGAACGCCGCGGCAATCTCTAGCCCGGGATCTCAAAACCGCTTCATTCTGACCCGACGCCTGCTCCCGTTTCTGGAAGCCGCATCAACCCGTCAGTGTGAAGCGGTTCGACTTCCCATTCCATCCCTGTTCACTCCGATTAGTATCTTTGGGCGGGATGACGAAATCCCCCACCCACATTACACTCGGATGCTGCAAAGGGTTTGGCGATGAAAAGCCCAAACCCTTTGACAACATCCTCAATCGAATGGACGGGAAGGGCATAATGAAAAGAAATATCGCGATCTTACTTTTGGCGGGGTTGGTCATCCTTACACTTGCATGCGGTGGGACAGCTCCCACTTCCGCGCCGGATCAAGCTCAATTGGAAACGATGGTCGCCGCAACTTTGCAGGCAGTGACACAGGAGGCAGCGAACGTTCCTACTCAACCGAGCGGAATCTCGGTTTCCTTCCAAAATGTCAGCTTCACCATCCCGGATGGACTCGCCACCGGCGCACAATCCGAGATCGTCCCGCGCAGCGAATCGTCAGATGACATGCCGTATTGGGAGACCTACCCGGAACACACAATGTTTACGCTCTCGCGCGTCGATACCTTCGTCAATAATTTCGACATGCGCATCGCCATCATCCCGGCTGAAGAATATAAGCAAATGGCAGAGGTTGCCGCTGAACGGATTCTGCTCCTGCAGCAAAAGCTGGCGGGCGGCGACTTTCGAGAAGTGCTGGTTCTGCCGCCCTTCAACGCCGCACTTGTCATTGAAGCGCAACAAGCCAAAGTTGATTTCCCGAATGGAAGCGGCATCCGCTCGATCCAGGAATATCACCAGGCGCCGGTTCCCATCACCAACGACTATTTGATCTATAGTTTTCAAGGGATCACCAACGACGGGAAGTATTACGTTTCGGTCATTGCGCCGATCCGCGCGTCGGTTCTGGTAGATGAATCCTACAACCCTGATCCCAATGCCACAACGCCAACTCCCGTCGTTCCCGAAGGCGGTGTGGCGTTTCCCGCCATCCTTGATTTTGACAGCCCGGAGTATGATCAGTATTATCAAGCCGTCAACGACAAACTTTCACAGGCAGCGACAGACCAGTTCACACCATCCATTACCACGCTGGATGCGCTCGTCCAGTCCATTCTTATTCAATAGGAGCAGCATGACCGATAAAGTGATCACCGTCCGCCCGCAGGGAACTCATATTACCAAACAGCAGCTTCCCTATTTCGAAGGGATATCAGCTAACACAGCCGGTTCTAAACACCTGTGCATGCATCTGGTCATCATCCCGCCGGGCGGAAAAGCCGTCGCCCATTATCATGACGGCTACGAAACCGTGATCTATATCATTCAAGGCAAAGCCGAAACCCGCTTCGGGCATGGGCTGGAACAGTCCTGCCTGAACGAGGCGGGGGATTTTATTTTCATCCCGCCGAATTTGCCTCATCAGCCGGTCAATTTGAGCGACACGGAACAGCTCATCGCTGTGGTTGCGCGCAACGACCCCAACGAGCAGGAAAGTGTTGTAGTTTATGATGTGCAAGACAAATAGCACAGGTGATAAATGAAAAACCGAATATCCGCATTTGCAGCAACTCTTTCCTTGATGATCCTGATCGGCTGCACCCCTCGCGTAACGCCCACCATGGAACCAAGTACCGTGCCATCCGCACAGCCGTCGGTTGAGGTACGGCCCACAGAAACGGCACCCGCTTCACAGTCCCAGATCGAGGCGGAGAATGTCTTCACTTTTGACGAAATGGGAATCGCAGTCGGTTTCGATTATCCAGAAGGCATCGAGCAATCTGTCAACACCGCGTATATTCAAAACTATGAGTCGCAAGCGCCGTTCGAACTGCCATATCCTGCGCATGCGCGCGTCCTCTTCACAGCATACACAGACGGCTTCGAGACCCCGCTCTCAGCCGGTCTGCGCATCTTTCGCGTGGACGAGATCAATGCGTTGGAAGCTGGCGTGATCGAGAGCTTGAATGCCGTGCTCGAAGAGCAAGCCGACCATCACAACGATTTCCCGCGTCTGGCTGGCGCAGGCAGTGTCATCGACGCACAGCTTAAACCGTTATCGTTCAAGAACGGCAACGGGTATCGCTACCTGCTCACCAAATCATTTTCCGCTGACCCGTTGAGCAGCACAACCATCACCTATATGTATCAGGGCGTCACCAGCGATGAAAAATATTTTGTCTCTTTCATCATGAATGTGGATGCGCCGTTCCTCGCCGAGTTCATCGGTCAGCCGCTGACCACCGCCGAGGAATTTGAAACCTATTACCAAAACGTCAATACCCTCGTGGACACAACGGGCGGCGACCAGTTCTCCCCGTCTCTTATTGCTTTGGACGAATTGGTTGCGTCTGTTATCGTTTTAGAAAAATAAGGAGATAACATGCCGTACTATCACAAGCTCGGACAGATCCCTCACAAACGTCATACGCAATTTAAAAAACCGGATGGCAAACTTTACCGCGAGGAACTGATGGGGCTGGAAGGATTTTCCTCGCTTCAATCCATCCTTTACCACAACTTCCTTCCGCCGCGTGTGGTGAAGGCAGTGGATTGCGGACCCGCCAAGCCGGAATATGTGGACTTCGGACCGATCCGCCATCGCGCGCTGGCTACGGCTCAGACTCCGCTCGGAGCGGATCCTGTTTCTGCGAGAATCCCACTGCTCGGAAACAGCGATGTGATCCTCGGTATCTCGCGCGCGCCCAAAGGTTCGATGAGCTATTTCTACCGCAACTCGCAAGCCTATGAGACCTGGTGGGTCCATGATGGCAGCGGCACATTGAAATCGCAATTTGGCAACCTGCCCTTCCGCAAAGGCGATTACATCGTCATCCCCTTCGGTACGACATGGATGATGGAACTGAACGAAGAAACCAAATTCTTCACCATCGAAAACCCCAGCCAGATCGAACCGCCCAAACGTTACCGCAATCCGTATGGTCAATTGCTCGAACACGCACCGTACTGTGAACGCGATATCCGTGTACCGACTGAGTTGGAGACCCACACCGAACGCGGCGAGTTCGATGTGCGCGTGAAGGTACGTGACCGCATCACACAGCACATCCTCGATTACCATCCACATGATGTCGTCGGCTGGGACGGTTATCTCTATCCGTGGATCTTCAACATCGAAGATTTTGAACCGATCACCGGGCGTATCCATCAGCCGCCGCCGGTTCACCAAACCTTCGAAGGCTGGAACTTTGTCGTCTGCTCCTTCGTCCCCCGGTTGTTCGATTACCACCCCGAAGGCATTCCCGCGCCGTATAACCATTCCAACATCCAGTCGGACGAGGTGATTTATTACGCCGAAGGTAACTTCATGAGCCGCAAAGGCATCGACCGTTCCGACATCAGCCTGCATCCCTTCGGGTTGCCGCACGGTCCGCAGCCCGGCATGACCGAAGCCAGCATCGGCAAAACTGAAACGCAGGAACTCGCCGTCATGGTGGATACCTTCCATCCGCTGCACCTGACCAAACAAGCGCTCGAAATGGAAAAGCCCTACATGGAAACCTGGCTGGAAGGTGACGGCGAGTAAAATATCTGGGTTACAAATCAACCGATTATGGAGGAAAACAAAGCAATGAAGAGAATCGCCATTCTGATGCTTGTTGCAGGGATGGTCGTATCGTCTTGCAACATGCCCGCCTCAGAAGCCACGGAACCGGATATCGCCACCGCTGCCGCGCTGACCGTTGAAGCCGCGCTCAACAACGCCACACCGCTGGCAAGTCCCACCGCCGCATCGTCAAATCAATCAGCCTCAAGTACGGCTGAAGTCACCCCAACGTATTCTCAACCATTGGCAAGTTTCGAGGATGTGACCAACTGCCGCACCGGTCCCGGCACAAGCTATGAACGCGTCACACAGATCCTGCCTGCCGTATCTGTCAAGATCGTCGGATTTTTCCCGCCGAATTATTGGATCGTCGAAACGGATGAAGGTCCATGCTGGGTGTCAGGCGAATTTGTAACACCAGCCGGTAGCTACTCGGCTGTGCCCACCGTCACCGCACCGCCCACCCCCACCGGCGGCTCTCCTGATGCGCCAACCTTCACCGATAACGGCTGGAATTATTTCTGTCGGGACGATGGTCAGACAGAAGTCACGTTGAATTGGAACGACCGCTCCGATACGGAATCCGGCTATCGTGTCCTCCGCAACGGAGAAAAAATCGCCGACCTACCAGCCAACTCCACCACCTTCAGCGAGGTCATCACGCTTTCGTCCGGGCAAAGCGTTGGCTACCAAATTCAAGCGTTCAACTCGGCTGGAGAATCCACCAGCAATACGGCAAGCTTTGCCTGCCCATAAAAACAGTAACATCATTCACAACGAAATTAAACGCAGAAAAACGCTGACCTTATGCCATTTTTCGGCATAGATCAGCGTTTATCTACTTCCAAAACAAATTGGGGAAACCATACCCGGCGCAAATATCAGCCGTGGGCAGTATATGATTTTTTTACCGTTAGGCTTCGAACTGTTCCTTTGCCTTCTTTGTCAGCTTGCCACGATCTTCCGTGTTCAAAATGCGCTTTCGGATCCTAAACGATTCAGGGGTAACCTCAAGCAGCTCGTCGTCAGAGAGGTATTCGATCGCCTCGTCGAGTGACATTTGGCGGGGCGGGGTGAGGCGGATCTCCATGTCACCGCCAGATGCGCGCATATTGGTCAGGTGTTTCTTTTTACAAACATTAACCGATAGGTCGCTTCCGCGCGCATTTTCTCCAACCACCATACCTTCATAAACCTCTACACCCGGACCGATAAATAATTGTCCGCGTTCCTCCGCACTCTTGAGCGAGTAAGCCGTAGTGGTACCCGCCTCCCATGCCACAAGAGAACCACGCGAGCGTGAAGCAATGGATCCGCCCATTTCATCATATCCATTGAAGATCGTATGCATGATACCGGCGCCGCGTGTCGATGTCAGAAATTGATAACGGAAGCCAAGCAGGCCGCGCGTTGGGACGATGTAAACCATGCGAGTCATCCCCTGACCCGAATCCTGCATCTCCATCATTCTGCCGCGTCTACTTCCAAGCATTTCCACGACAACACCGACGGTCTCAGCGCTGGTCTCGATGTGAACTTCTTCGTACGGTTCAAGCAACGCGCCGTCATCCGCTTTGTGATAAATGACCTCCGGGCGGGAAACCTGGAATTCATAGCCTTCACGCCGCATGGTTTCGATCAAAATGCCGAGGTGCAATTCACCGCGCCCTGAGACGAGGAAGTTCTCCGCAGATTCAGTCTCTTCCACCCGCAGGGAAACATTGGTGCGCAATTCTTCGAACAACCGCTCGCGTAATTTTCGAGAAGTACCCCATGTCCCCTCCCTGCCTGTGAACGGAGACGTGTTCACACCAAATGTCATTCGAACAGTCGGCTCTTCCACTTTGATGGTTGGGAGGGCAACAGGCGACGCAGGGTCGGCAAGGGTCTCACCGATGGCAATCCCTTCCAAGCCTGCCAGCGAAATAATGTCACCGGCTTTAACTGCATCAATTTCGACCTTGTTCAAGCCTTTGAAAGTATACAGATAACGCGCACTCTCAGGCACGATCGTTCCGTCCAACTTCATACGCGCCATTTTTTGACCCGCTTTGATGGTTCCAGCAAACACGCGTCCAATGGCAGTCACACCGCGATAATCGTCATATCCAAGCATGGTCACGAGCAATTGCAAAGGCGCATCGGGGTCCACTTTGGGAGCAGGGATATGCTTAAGGATCACATCGAACAAGGGCTGCAAGTCAGAGCTAAGGTCAGGGGTAAACCCAGCCCTACCGGCAGATCCCTGCGCGTAAATGACAGGAAAGTCAGCCTGGTCTTCCGATGCGCCAAGTTCGATGAAAAGATCGAAAGTCTCATTCAACACACGGGAGGGTTCCGCATCTTTGCGGTCCACCTTGTTGATAACCACAATGGCTTTGTGCCCCATTGCGAGCGCCTTCTTCAAAACAAAGCGCGTCTGCGGCATGGGACCTTCAGCGGCATCCACAAGGAGCAGCACGCCGTCCACCATGTTCATGACGCGCTCGACCTCTCCGCCGAAGTCGGCGTGACCGGGCGTATCCACGATGTTGATCTTGACGGTCTGTTTCGTGGCCGGGTCATCCAATGTGATGGCGGTGTTCTTGGCAAGGATGGTAATGCCGCGTTCGCGCTCCAGGTCGTTCGAATCCATCACGCGCTCGGCAACCTGCTGGTTCTCGCGAAATGTGTGCGACTGGCGCAGGAGACCATCCACGAGGGTGGTCTTGCCGTGGTCAACGTGCGCGATGATGGCGATATTTCTTAGTTCAGTTCGTTCGATTATCATTTAATTCCTTTTGATAGGTCACAGCAAGCTATCCAAGACTTTGACTGTTTCTCAATCTGCCGTGCCCCTACGATTATATAAACACACAAAAACCCCCGACAGATATGCCGAGGGATATTTTGTTCGGCTTGCGGGCGGTATTTTATCAGATTTTCATTGACTAAGGAAGCCTCAAAGGGCTGCTAAATATGGTTATCCCAATGATTACGGCTTTATACCCTTGCGGTTCTACCTGCTCTTCTCATTTCCCGATACCCCCATAGAACCTGCCAGATACGCAATGCTGCTTCCAGTTGGATCTTGAACGACA
>CAYJPO010000008.1:74072-76540 GCA_964372045.1 uncultured Anaerolinea sp. | reverse complement strand
TGCACCACCGCCTGCGGCACCAGCCGAAAATACGAGGCGTCGTTGGCGTACGCGATGCGGTCAATCAGACGGTCACGAATGCGGGAAGCTGGGAGGATGGAGGTGAGGGGAGTTGTCATAAGTTCCTTTATCAATATTTTACAACTTCTTCATGATTCATCCGCATTTTTCCCACCTGAAAAAAGACGGTTTCCATAAAATAAGTGACAGTCACCTACAAGGTGACTGTCACTTGAATATTGGAGAGAAAATGTCGAACTCAAACCGAACAAAATTACTATTGGATATTGCGCTGTTTCTGGCGTTCCTGATCACGATGGACCCGCGCTTCAGCGGGCTTGCCGTCCATGAATGGCTTTCGATCGCTGCGGCGGCGACGGTCATTGTGCATTTGCTGTTGAGCTGGTCGTGGATCGTGAAGGTGACCAGGCGTTTCTTCGTCGCTTCGACGAACGGCGCGCGCGTCAATTTTGTGCTCAACTGGCTGCTCTTTATTGATGGCATCCTCATCATGCTTTCGGGCATCATGATCTCGGAGGCTGTCGTACCGGCGTTGGGGTTTACCCTGCCGATGGGTTTCGCGTGGCGTCAATTACATGATATTTCCGCGAACCTGGCGCTGCTCATTATGGGCTTGCATCTCGCCATGCACTGGAACTGGATCGTGACCACGTTCAAGCGGGTGTTCTTCAGTGGGGGGAAGAAACAAGTCACAGTGACGGCGGAACCGGAGGCGCAGTCATGAAAACGCTGTTTCGCATCTTGATCATTTTAGTCGTTGCCACGATCATCGGCGGCTTGATGTATGTCGGAGTGAATGCTTCCAGTTCATCGGATGCGCCTTCCTTCGAGGAAGGTCGCCCGCAATCGCCTGATGGCGCTCAATTCCGTCCGGAAGGGGATGACGATGGGGATGGCTTCCGTCCTGAAGGTGGTGAGTTTCGCCCCGAAGGCGGACGCGACGAGCACGGAGACCGCGGTGGCTTCGGCTTCCCCGGCGGGGTGCTTAAAGCGCTGGTTCTAATGTCCATTGCGGGTGGGATCTACTCTGCCATTGTGTGGGCGGGGAAGAAAGCCAAACAGCCAGCCACAAGTTAGACTGAACTGGTATACAAAAAAGACGCGCCACAATGAGCGCGTCTTTTTCTTTCCTCTTTCTTCTTTCATCCCACCGGCAATTCGATCACAACCTTCAATCCCTTGCCTTTTTCACTTTCCGCCCAGATGCGTCCCTTATGCATTTCAACGATGGATTTAGCAATGGCGAGACCCAAGCCGGAGCCGCCGTCATCGCGCGTGCGGGACTCGTCCACGCGATAGAAGCGGTCGAAAAGATGCCGGGCTTCTTCAGCGGATACGCCTTCGCCGCTGTCTTTAACGGATAGCTGGATGTGGTTTTCTGTGAGTTGGGTTTTCAATTCCACCCGTCCGCTTTCGGGGGTATGACGCAGCGCGTTATCCAAAATATTGTTGAGGACTTGCGTGAACCGCCCCGGGTCGAGATCCGCTTTCAGGATAACCGGAGCAAGCTCCAGGTCCAGTGTGATGCGCTTCTGATTAAACAGAGTCAAATAATGGGCGTGGACATCGCTCATTAAGTCGTTGACGTTCACGGGTTGGAATTCCACAGAAAGTTCACCGGCATCAGCGAGCGACAATGTCCGCAGGTCGTTGACGAGGTTTTCGAGCCGTTCGGCTTCTTCGCGAATGATCTCGAAATTTTCGCGCGTGGGTTCAAGGACGCCGTCATGCACACCCTCGGCATGACCGAGGATGAGGCTGAGCGGCGTGCGCAGTTCATGGGCGATGTCGGCGGTCATCTGCTTACGCAGGTTGAAGGAACGTGCGAGGTCGGCGCTCATTTTGTTGAAGGATTGCGCGAGTTCACCGATCTCATCCCGCGAGCGCACAGGCACCTGCTGACCGAGATTTCCGTCTGTCATGTTGTGCGTGGCTTTGGTCAGTTCTTGAATGGGACGTGAAATGCTGCGGGAAAGAAGGATGCCGAGAAACAATGCCAGGATGATCGTGGCAACTGCGCTGAAAAATATCGAGCCATTCAGGCGGCGCAGGAATTCATAATCGAGCGGATTGCGGTCTGGTGCAGTTGGCAGCAAAAGAACGCCGACGGTATCACCGTCCACATCGATTGGCAGCCCTTCTTTGAATTCTTCCTGACTGCATGGTTCACCCACTTTGCGATCCGCGCCTGCCACCACGATCGTCCCCTGTTCGTCTGCGATGGAAAAATAAAGTGGATGTGTTTCGCCGGGACCACCCGGTTCGTGGTTGTACTGTTTGAATTCATATTCCACGCCATCCCAGCTTTGGTTGCGGCTGTAGTACCGGGCAAGGTCTTCGGCGAGTTCGGTTTCGTAGCGGTCGCTGATGAAACGGTCAAACTCGCGACCTGTCAGCGCGCGCGTGAACATCACGATGATGCACGTGCTGAACGAGCTGATCATTAA
>CAYJPO010000008.1:0-73972 GCA_964372045.1 uncultured Anaerolinea sp. | reverse complement strand
TCAGCGCGCGCGTGAACATCACGATGATGCACGTGCTGAACGAGCTGATCATTAAAAACGCGAGGATGAGCTTGGTGGAGAGTTTCATTTGGAGACCGTTGACCATGGACCGTGGACGATGGTTTTTACCGTCCATTGTCTACCGTCTTTTACGCTTTCTTTAGCCGATACCCCACGCCATACACGGTTTCGACATATCTTGGCTTGCGCGGGTCGGCTTCGATCTTCGAACGCAGGTTTTTGATGTGTGTGTCGATCGTGCGCTCATAGCCTTCATAGCGCACGCCTTGAATGACATCCAATAGATCGAGGCGCGAGAAAACTTTTCCGGGAGTCGACATGAGCGCAGCCAGCAGGTCAAACTCAGATGGGGTCAGGTCTGCCGCGGAGTCCCCGACCAACACTTCGCGGGTTTCGCGGTCGAGTGAAATATCGAGTACTTTGAGGCTTTCGCCGGTCGGCTTGTTCTTCCCGATACGCCTCAGCACATTGCGCACGCGCGCCATCAACTCACGCGGCTTGAACGGTTTGGTCACGTAATCGTCAGCGCCGAGTTCCAGCCCGATGATCTTATCGTCGTCCTCCACCTTGGCGGTCAGCATGATGATGGGTGTATCGCGTTCGGCGCGGTGGGCATGCATGAAATCATAGCCGTTCATTTCCGGCATCATGATGTCGAGCACCACGAGGTCTGGGTTTTCCTTGCGTGCCACATCCAACGCCTCGCGCCCGTTAAATGCAGTCACAACGCGATAGCCCTCCTGCGCCAGATAACTTTGCAGGAGCGAGACCATGCGTCGTTCGTCGTCTACGATGAGAATGGTTTGCGGCATGGATTAATTATCCCATAAATGTTGTGAGGAAATTATGTGGAAAAGGAACACCCGCCTCATTACAAGACGGGTGCGTGGTTCTACTTTATGGGCTTGCGACTACGCCTCATCCTTTTTTTCATCAACTTCCGCAGACGGAGTTTCCTCCACTACATCCTCAGCCGGTGTCGCCGCCGCTTGAGTCGCATTGACCTTCACCAGCCGCCAGCCGCTGCGTTTGACAAGGGTGTATCCCAGCCAGATCAAGCCGCCGAGTACCACGAGCCGGATCAACCCGAAAATGGGGGAGAAGAACGAGAAGCCATCCCGACCACCGCGATTGGAACCGTGACCACCAAAATCATGCCCGTGGTCGAAGCCGCGCATATCGGAGTTGTCTCCATGCGGGAAGTTACCATCGAACGAGTGCCAGCCAAAGTTCATCCCGTCGGGGAGATTCACACTTTGCATCATGCCAATGCGAAAACCGGTGAAACCAACACCTGCCACCACCACTAAAGCAAGCAAAACGGCGAGAATCCGCCAGATCCATTTTGTGTTTTTCATGTTTACCTCCATTTGTAAACTTCATGATATTGTTACATAACCTTGTTTCAAGGGAATGGAGGAAATGTGTAGAAGTTGTGTGAAAGGACGATAGACCGTAGACGATGGACGATGGTTTTATGGTCTACTGTCTATCGCCCATCGTCCATCGTCTGTTATTCATATGCCAACGTGTCCCTCACTGTCAACCTCGATGCCCGCCTCGCGGGGAGTGCGCTAGCCAGAGTTCCAAGCACGATGGTGAAGATCAGCCAGGCGAGGATTCCCGTCGCGCCGAAGACCGGCGGCATGGGCGCGGTCAGGATCGCCATTCCCACCCCGTAGCACAAAACGTTCGTAATGGGGATGGAGATGAAAATGCTGATGAGCCAACTCAGAATGCCAATGACCATGCCTTCAGTGATGACGATGGCTTGAATGTCACCGTTGCTCGCGCCGATGGCGCGCATCACGCCGATCTCGCGGGTGCGTTCCAGCACATTGATGCTCATCGTGCCCATCAGGCCCAATCCGCCGACGATGGCAATCAGGGTCGCCATGACCAACATGAAGTACACGAGGACATCTGTCTGTGCTTTCTGGTCGCGGATGAAGTCCGCGCCTAACTGCGTGGAACTGATCTGAATCCCACGCTCCTCGAACGCCGCCTGGATCTGGTCATTGATGCGTCGCTGCGTGGCCGAGTCGTGCTGGTCTGTGACGATGCGCAGGGAGTACGCCATCTCCGGTTCACCGACGAGCACGCTTAGGTATTCATAGTTCACATACAACAACGGCGGGCTGACGTTGCCAGTGATGCTGTACGTCCCGACGATGAGCCAATCCGTTTTCTTGCCGTCGATGTCGATGGTTAAGTGGTCACCAACTTTTAGATCTGGGAATATGTTCAAGAGATGGTTGCCGATGACAATGGCATTTTCATCGCCCGGCTCCAGCCAGCGCCCGGATGTGATGATGGGGTCGATCAAAATGGAGGTCGAAGGCGGTGCGACGAACAGAATTTGCGTACCCGCTTCTTCATCATCCATTTCGAGCGTGCCGGTGTATTCCAGCCAGCCTTCCGCGCCTTCCACGCCGGGGATGCTCATGGCGATATTGGCAACTTTGTCGTAGCGATAACCGCGATCGAACGCGATGTTGATGTCCGCGAGGAAGTAGCCTTGAATATCCTCGATGGTCTGGTCGAACGAAGCCCACAGGTTATACACAGCGATAAAGACCGCGCCGCCCAGCACGAGCGTGAACAGGGTTAATCCCAGCCTTGTCTTGCGCCGGAACGTGTTGCGCAGTGAAATGCGGATCGGACGCGGTATCAATACAGAATTCTTGTTGACCGATTCTTCCTTCACCTTCGCGTTGCCGCCCAGACCATAATCGCTTAACGCTTCGCGGACGGTGACTCTCACGCTGTTGTAGATCGGCAGGATCGCCGCCAATAATGGTACAACGATGGCGACAATGATCTGCTGGATCAACGTCGAAGTGTAGCCTTTATAAGGCGCGGCATAAAAGTTCAACCACTGCGCCATGCCGCCGCCGATGGTTTGAGCGGCTACATTTCCAAGTGGAACCGCGATCAACAGCGATCCGAGTCCAAAGGCGAAGATCAATACGAGATACATTCCGAATATTTGTATCGTACTGCCGCCCGTGGCTTTCATGATCCCGATCTGACGCGTGTGCTGGGTCATCAGCGCGGTGATCGTATTGACGATCAGAAATCCGCTCAAGAGCACGGTGAGATAGCCGAGGATAGCCAGCACAAAGAACACACCTTGCGTGATGCTGTACGCAAAGTGATGACCCGGCTCGTACACGCTTACAAAGTAAACCGTCGACCCGGCGCGTTCGAGCATATCCGCCACGGCTTGCGCCACTTCGGTTACGTGCGCTGCGTCCGTTTGTTTTTCAAGCACGCTGATCGAAAGCCTGCCGTAATTTTCGATATCGCCGCCCAACCACTCGAGCGTATCTAGTGTCACATACGCGTTGACTTGTTGCGCGAGGTTGTATGGAAAGCCGGTGACGGCATGGATGTACCCTGTCAGTGTGATCTCGCGCCGTTTACCGTTCGATAACTCGATGACGATCGTATCACCTGGCTTGTATCCAAGTGACATCGCGCTCGCATCGAGGATGGTTTCCTTGTTTTCGTACTTTGGCAGGCTTGTTTCACCGAGCGAAGGCTTGAGCAGGTTCAGCGATAATTGATTCGGGTCTTCGACGGCGGTGAAGCTGATCTCCACGTACGTCCCATCGTCGCGGACGATGCGCGCGCCGACCGCTGAATATCCTTCCACCGTGTCCACGCCGGGAATTTCTTTCGCCGCTTTCACGAGGTCATCGTTCAACGGGTAGGCGTACACCTCGGCTTCAGAAGGGTTGGCGGAAAGATAATCGCCGTCCATGCTTTCGTTCATGTACAAGCCCAGGTTGCTGTTGAAGCCGACCGCCAATGCGCCGACCGCGATCGTGATGATGGTCAGGAATGTGCGTCCACGGTTGCTCCAAAAATCAGCCCAGACTTTTTTCCAACGGCTGGCGATCATGATGAGACTCCCCTCCACGACAGATTCTCACCGTTGTGTTTGTTCGCCATCTGATGAAGCGCCTCACGCGTGACCTCAGACTGGTCCAGTATTTCTGATAGGTCGTCGTACCCGATGGCGAGGACTTCCACCGCAGATGACTCCGAGGCGCGGATGGAAGCGCGATGCTTCGTCTCGTGGAAGAATTCCATTTCGCCGAAGACTTTTCCGGGTCCGAGTTGAAGCGCGATCACATCCGATTGATTCGGGCGCGGCAGGATGACTTCCACAGTCCCTTCGGTGACGATGTAGAACGTATCCGCATTCGTGCCTTCGGAGAGGATCATCGCGCCCGCGTTGAAGTTCAGCTTCTTGGCGGACTTGGTCGCCAGCAACAGTTGACCGTGACTAAGCGTGGGCATTGCCTTCGCCACATATTCGTTGACGATCTCACCGTCTGCTATGAGCGCGGTGCGATGAGTGCGCTTTGCCAGTCCGCTGTCGTGTGTGACGATGATGATGGTCTTGCCTTTGGCGACCAGGTCGTTGAACAGCGCAAAAACCGATTCAGCTGTCCTTGAGTCGAGGTTGCCGGTCGGTTCATCCGCGATGACGACGGGTGGGTCATTCGCCAGCGCGCGTGCAATGGCGACGCGCTGCTGCTGTCCGCCGGAGAGGGCGGTGGGAAGTTTGTGCGCGTGTTCCGCCAACTCGACGAGTTCGAGCAGATCCATCGCGCGTTTGCGGCGTTCGTTGATCGGATATGTTCGGCAGAAATCCATCGGCAGCATGATGTTCTCGATGACCGAGATCATCGGCAGGAGTTGAAAGAATTGAAAGACGACTCCGAGGTTCTTGCCGCGCCAGCGCGCCATCTGGTTTTCGTTCAGTCCATGCACACCCGTGCTGTTGACCCAGACTTCGCCATTCGTGGGACGGTCGATACCGGTGATCATGTTCAGCAGGGTGGTTTTGCCGCTGCCCGATTTGCCGATGATGCTGACGAATTCGCCAGCTTCGATCTGCAGGTCAACGTTCTTGAGCGCGTGATAATCGCCGACCGCCGTCTTGTAATTTTTGTTGACGCCGCGCAGGTCGATAATGGCACGGCTTTCAACATTTTCATCCGCTTTTGGTTTGAAAAAAGAGATAGCCATAAGATTATTCCATGTAAGCGAGATACTATCTCGCCTTACGTATTACTCAAATGTAACGACGGCGGTCATACCCCAGCGCATGGCAGGGTCAACGTCTGTGAGCAGAAGGGTGACTTCGTATACCACATCGCCCTGATTCTCGCTGTATTCCTGGCTGATGGAGAGCACGTTGCCATTGAATTCTATGCCCGGCAGGGCATCCAGTTTGACGCTTACGAGCTGACCTTCCTGAATATTGACCACGTCGATCTCGGTCAGGTCCTTGGTCTTCACGACCCATTTTGACGTATCCGCAATGGTGATAACGGGTTGGTTCGAATTTGCGAATTCACCCGCTTTGAGGTCAAGGTTGGTGATCGTGCCGGAGTAGGAGGCGCGTAATTCCGCATTGGCGAGGATCGAGCGGATGCCTGCTGTGTCCATCGAAAAATTGGGGTCGAATAACGCATCGTAATCCTGTTGCGCGTTGGTCAGGCGGGCTTGCGCGTTCAGGAATTCGGTCTCCCGTTCCATCCAGAGGATCGCCACACGATATAACGCCCAGGCATTATCCAAAGCCTTCTTTTTGACCCTTGGCTCACCGGTGACCGGGCGATCCTTGTACTTGTCGCGTTCCATCATCTCAAAATGGATTTCGAGCTCTTCAGGGCTCATTTGTGAGGTGTCCACGTCCGGCTCGACGTAGTTGACCAATTTGTCATCGAGATATTTGAACGGTTCGAAATCTGTGCGGGCTTTGTTTAAGTCCACCAGCATGGCAGCGACGGCTTCGGTGGGGGTCATGCCGCTGAATTTCGCGGGTACATCGAAATCGTCCAGGCGGCTTTGGGTGTCGCGGAATTCCTGGTAGGCTTCGGTGAGTTCCTTCGAAGCGGCGGCTTGAGCGTCCTCAAGAGTTTTGGCTTCACTTGAATTGATGATGGCAATGACATCGCCCGCGGTGACCGTGTCGCCTTCTTTAAAGAAAACCTCGGTAACCAATCCGCTGGCATTCAGGGAAAGTTCCGTGTATTGGACGGGTTCCAGTCTGCCTTCTGAAAGGATGGTATCGTCCGCTTCGACTGTGGGGATGGGGGTTGCCTCCGGGGTGGGGGCTGCGGTTCCGCAGGCTGCAATCGATACGGCAAGCAGGATCGGGATAAGGATTTTTATGAATTTCATGGCGTATTTCCTTTTCGATAATTGTTAATAGCTTGGACAGTTGTGTTGGGAAATTGTTTCGATGGAACAGTTCAGATGAAACAGTATCGGTTTAATTACGCAGTATTTTGGGATTGGTTGCAGTCGAAACAAGAAGGAACAGGATGGCTCCTGTTCCTTCTGTTGTCACTTTACTTTTCCAGCATCATGCTGGCTTCTTCGTTCAGCCATCTGCGACCATCGCGGGCGAGCAGATCGTAGCCTTCGGGTGGTCCCCAACTCCCTGGCTTGTACGCAGCCAAAGGCGGAGTCTGATGCGTTTCCCACGTCTTGAGGATGGGGTCGATCAGCGACCAGGCTGTCTCCACTTCATCGGCGCGGGTGAAGAGCGAGGCGTCGCCTTGAAGCGCATCAAGCAAGAGACGTTCATACGACTCCGGGATGGCTGATTTCCCAAAGGCAGACTCGTAATGGAATTCCATATCCACCGAGCGGGTCTCGTTGACCGTATCCGGCGCTTTGGCTTCGAAGCGCAGGTGTACACCTTCATCGGGCTGGAGGTACAGCACGAGCATGTTCGGCTTCATCGTCTGCATGGGGAACATGGTGGTGGGCGGCTCTTTGAATTGAATGATGATCTGCGTTTGTTTTTCGGTAAGATTCTTGCCTGAGCGCAAATAGAAGGGCACGCCCTTCCAGCGCCAGTTGTTGATGTAAAAACGGAGTGCAGCGTAGGTCGGCGTAGTGGAATTTGGATTGACCGCTTCTTCTTTGCGATACCCTTTGTATTGCGCCCGCACCGTATTAACCGAGACCTGTTCGGGCGTCATCGGCTGGATCGCGCTGAGGACTTTTACCTTTTCGTTGCGCAGGTGGCTCGCACTGAAAGATGCCGGAGGTTCCATTGCGACCAGGGTCAGCAATTGCAAGATGTGATTTTGGAACATATCGCGCAGGATGCCGACGCCGTCATAGAATTTCGCGCGGTGTTCCAGCCCGACTTTTTCCGACACCGTAATCTGGACATGATCGATGTAGTTGCGATTCCAGATGGGTTCGAAGATGGTGTTGGCGAAACGCGTGAACAGGATGTTCTGCACGGTTTCCTTGCCGAGGTAGTGATCGATGCGGTAGATCTGGTTCTCGTGCAATGCCTTGTGAACCTGTGAGTTGAGTTTGACTGCCGAGGCGAGGTCTGTGCCGAATGGTTTTTCGAGCACCACGCGCCGCCAGCCGCCGTTCTCGTGCAGTTGACCGGTTGCATCCAGGTTGTCGATGATGGCGGGGAAGAGGGTGGGAGGTAATGCCATGTAGAAGAGGCGATTTGCATCTCCTTCTTCGGAGGCGGTGAGTTGTTCTGCTAATTTTTGGAAGTCGCCTGCTTCAGAGTATTTGCCTTTCAAATACCTAAGATTAGGCGCGAAGATATTCCATTCCTCATCGCTGAATTCGTACCCGGCGAATTCCTTCATACCTTTGTATAAATGGTCTCGGAACTGTTCATCGGTAAAATCCGTGCCGCCGAAACCGACGATGTGAAATTTCTTCGGCGTGCGGCGTTTGCGGAAGAGGTTGAACAGCGAAGGGATCAGCTTGCGCTGGGTCAGGTCGCCCGACGCGCCGAAGATGATGATGGTGGTGAGGAGTCCGTTATAAAGTGGTGTGTTCATAAGGTTTGTTAGACCTGACAGGTTTTTAAAACCTGTCAGGTCTTAATATATTATTCTGCTTTCTTGATCGCATGTCCGCCGAATTGGTTGCGGAGCGCGGCTAACATGCGGGCGGGATAATTCTCTTCATCACGGCTGGCGAAACGCATTTGCAGCGCGAGCGTGATGACTGGGGCGGGCACGTCCAGGTCTATGGATTCGAAAACGGTCCAACGACCCTCACCCGAATCAGCCACCCAGGGCTTGACTTCGCTGAGGTCGTGGTCTTCGTCAAGGGCATTGGCGGCGAGGTCCAACAGCCACGAGCGGACAACGCTTCCGTTCTGCCAGATATGCGAGATCTGCGCGAGATCGAGACCGAATTCCTTTTTGCCTTTGAGGATTCCGAATCCCTCGGCAAAGGCTTGCATCATGCCGTATTCGATGCCGTTGTGGATCATCTTCACATAATGCCCCGAGCCATGCGGACCGACACGCCCCCAGCCGAGGTCTTTGCCGGGAGCCAGGGTTTCAAAAATGGGACGCAGTTTTTCGGTCACTTCGAGTTTGCCGCCGATCATCAGGCTGTAGCCTTCGGTCAGTCCCCAAATACCCCCGCTCGTGCCGCAGTCGACAAAGTCTATGCCTTTGGCGGCAAGCATTTCGGCGTGTTTGATGGTGTCTTTGTAATTGGAATTCCCGCCGTCGATGATGATGTCGCCGGGTTTCAATAAAGCCGCGGCTTTCTGTATCGTCTCGGTGGTGGTCGCCCCGGCTGGAACCATGACCCAAACAGCTTTGGGCGAAGAAGATAACTTGCCGACGGCTTCATCCACCGAGTAAGCGCCTTCAATGCCTTCTTTGACGGCGTTGTCAACGGTCTCTTTTGTGCGGGCATACCCGATGACGCGATGTCCGCCTTTTTTAAGGCGTTTTGCCATGTTCAACCCCATTTTGCCTAAACCGATCAATGCTAATTCCATGTTGATAAGACTCCTTTGGTGTTTCGTAGGGCAGGTTTTCAACCTGCCATTCATAAAGTTTTCGAAAGCTTCAGGCTGTATTTCCTACACATAGCCTGACCTACAATTGACTTTTTACAAAAGGCTCCCCGCCGCCTCGTCGATCATCCAAACCAGATTCCCATTAATAGGTTGGATTCTCTGCGCGGGGTAAAGCTTCGGGTTGCGTTCGCTTTTTATAACGTGATGCAGTATTTCTGCCTTGCCTGCGCCGGTCACCAAAAACCAGATCTCTCTGGCTTGATTAAACACTCGCGGCGTCAATGTGACACGGTTTGCGGGTCGGTCTTGATAGTGGGCTGTGACAGCGAGAGTCGGGGTGGGTACGTCCACGGGGGAGTTGGGGAAGAGGGATGCGGTATGACCGTCGTCGCCTATGCCGAGCAGCACCAGATCAAACCGAGGAAAATCGAACGGCGCGTCAGCGAATCCGCTCAATGCCTGGGCGTAATCTGCCGAAGCAGATTCGGGCTCAAGTTCAGATCTGACGCGGTGGATATTCGTCCGCCCAATTTTGTCGAAGAGAATTTTTTTCGTCTGCCCATACGTGTTGCCCGGATCATCCACAGGCACACAACGCTCATCACCCCAAAAGAAATGCACCCGGCTCCAATCCATTTTTTCAACCGCAAGCCGCTCGTAAAGTTTCATCGGCGTGCCGCCGCCGGAAAGCGAGACGAGAAATCGTCCGCGTTCGGCGATGGCTTGGTTTGCGAGTTCGATAAAGTTTCTCGCGGCACTTTGGCTTAATTCTTCGATTCCACTAAAAGTTTTGATGATCATAACTTGCCGATTGTATCCCAAGTGGACTAAAATCTGACCGATGACTCAGATAAATCTCAAAAAGCTTCTAGCGCATCGCACGCGGACCTTCAACCTGCCGCCGCAAAAAAGAGTGACATCTCCCGCCGGGGCATTGACCTTCGTCAACAAACGCGGCTTCATTTATTTCTGGCCCATCAAAGGCGTGGACCTGCCTTCGCTGTGGACAGCTGTCGCCGGTGACCGACCCGTTGCCGATGCGCACGATGACCCGGGTCACATCACATGGGGTTGGAAGGATGGCGCTCTCGATAAAAAGATATGGTATTACGGCAAAATATTACGCGGAAAGGCAACAATGATCTCGCTGGAGGTCGCGCCGTATTTCTACGCGCTTTCCGAAAATTATGGCGAGCCGGAAGAAGATTATCTCATCGCTTACCGTGAGGGACGTTTGCCGCAATCTGCGAAGCAGGTGTACGAAGCCCTGCTCGATAAAGGCGCGATGCACACCATTGACTTGCGTAAAGAAGCAAAACTTTCCAACGCCAAGGATTCCGAATTCAACAAGGCGCTCGAATATTTGCAAAAAGATTTCAAGATATTGCCTGTCGGTGTGGCGCAGGCGGGCGCGTGGAAGTATTCGCACATTTATGCGATTACGACCAATCATTTTCCAAACCTTGCCGAACAGGCGCGGACGATCACCGAATCGCAGGCGCGCGCGAAATTACTGGAGTTGTACTTCGAGATGGTCGGCGCGGCACAGATGCGGGATGCGCAGAAGTTGTTCGGCTGGGGGAATGAGGTGGTGAAGAGGGTGGTCGGTAAATTGGTGGAGATTGGCAAATTGGTTTTGGCGGAGCATCCAAAGGTCAGCGGGGAGTGGGTGACAGTGAAAGAAGTATTATGAGAAAAGTTCGGAGGTTTCGATGCCTCCAAACTCTTTTTCTAACCAACCGAAATCACCACATTCCCGGTGTTGTTTCCTGATTCATAATAGCGATGCGCTTCGGCAATTTCTTCCAATGAAAAGCGTTTATCGATCACTGTTCTGAATTTGCCAGCCTCAACAAGTTCTTTGATGAAATTCAAGTCCTCGAGGTTTTCAGAGGACAGCGCGCAGATCACCTTTCTGCCAGTCGACTTGGAGGTCTTCATCATTTGAAGCAGGTGCCTGGCTTTGAAACTGGCATAGAGAATGATGCCAGTTGGTGTGAGCGAGGATTGACAAGTTTCGAACGAGCTTTTGCCGAGAATGTCATAGATCAGGTCATAGGCTTCGCCATTTTTAGTGAAATCCTCTCTGGTGTAATCAATGACCTTATCCGCGCCGAGGGCTTTGACGAAACCCAGCCGCGGTGTGCCGCAGACACCGGTCACTTCTGCGCTGAAGTATTTGGCGAGCTGTACTCCCGCCGATCCGATCCCACCGGATGCGCCGTTGACCAGTACCTTCTGCCCGGGTTGAATGTTCACTTTTTTGAAGTGACTAAGCGCAGTCAAAGCGCCGTACGGGATAAGCGTAGCTTCTTCAAAACTCATGTTCGCTGGCTTGTGGGTGACCAATCCGCTTTCAGGCATACAGAGATATTCAGCATATGCACCGAAGGACGATCCGCGATAACCAAATACCGCATCGCCCGCTTTGAAGCGTTTTACTTCTTTACCGGCGGCTTCGATCACGCCGGAGAATTCGCTGCCGAGAATGAACTTTTTCGGCTTGCGGATGCCTAATTCCAGCCGGACGGGGATCAGCAGAATGCCCGGCATGTTGAACTCCTTCAATGTTACGTTCCCGAAACGACGCGCCAGCATATCCCCATAGTTAACCCTCGTTGCGCGTATGCGGATCAAAATTTCGTTGTCTTTTGGCTCCGGCTTTGCGATCTCTCGCAATTGCAGAACGTCTGGAGAACCATATTTAGTGTAGGTAATGGCTTTCATTGTGTTTTCCTTATACTGGACTTGATGAACTTGTGGACAGATTGAAGCCTTTAACGATCAGCCAAATCCCCATGAAAATCTCATTCAAAATAATGGGAAGGGCGAAAATCATACTTACTCCCAAGCCGACTTCCAAACCAAATGTTGAAAGAATATTCAACGTCAATATCAACACGACGGCGACGCCGCCCCAAATCGATATAAATCGTGGCAGGAGTTTCGATTGATACAGTAGAAAGTAGAGTAAAAATGCGCCAAAACAAAAGAAGACGGGAATCAACAGGCTTGTCGCACTTGTGCGTTCCGCCATGGATAACGCCCTCGCCATTTGAATATCGATGGCATTTGCCCCCGGTGTTGAATATTCCTGACTTAATCTGATCAAGGATAACGGGCTGATGACGATCAGACTGCAAAATACAGCTTCCACGATCCTTAGGCTGAGATAGCCGGTTGCCAAGATTTCATTGTGCCGCTTCAAGATCTTAAACATCAGAACCCCGATTCCAATCACCGCAGTGGCATTGACCAGTTCAAGCAGCACACCGGCGACCAATAGGGTTTCATGTTCGGAAATCGCAGTGAAGGTATCGGGGGCAGATAAAACGGATTCCACCAAACCGCCGCCGACAAGACTCGCCACCATCGCGGTGAGAAATAATGCTCCCACAGTTACAGCGGTCTTTTTGTTCGCGTTCATTTTTCATCTCCTTCGAGTTCATATGAAAATACTTCTTGCAGTGGTACGCCGAATGCGAGGGCGATGCGGAACGCTAATTCCAAAGAGGGGGCGTACTTGCCGCCTTCGAGGGCGATGATGGTCTGGCGGGTCACACCGACCTTCTCTGCCAACTGCTCCTGGGTCATTTCGTTGTTTTGAAAACGCAATTTGCGGATGTTGTTGCGGACTTGTCGCTTCTCCATGTCACATCCCCCGGCGATAAAGGGTGATCTGGGCAATATCTCCGGCGATCTCGGCAACGATGCCAAAGACAAAGATCAGGCTGATCATCATCAACGGCGGCTGACCGAAGATGAAAGCGAAGATGGAAACCAGCACACCAAGTGAATACGTAATGTATGAAACACGGCTGCCTTTCAGTTCGATGAGATTGTCGCGTTCATCAGTGATGAAGCGCGGATCTTCATACTTTTGCGAACGGATCGCTTCCACAATGGTGAGGAGGATGTTCGTCAGGATGCTGCCGATGATGTTAACGAAAATGGTGGCGCCGATCACGATCGCCCACAACGCGTACAGTTCATTCGCAACCCACTCGCCCGATTGGATGATGGGGAATAGGTTAGCCAAATAATAGGTCAGGATGAACAAATAACTGACCAGGGACACAGTGATGTTTTTTTCTTGGTAGGACATATTACGCTCCTGTATGTTTTAGTATACTTAATGTAATCTATAACTTACATTAAGTCAATACCTTTTTACATAATTTTCTAAACCCCGAGGATTTTTCTGTACTAACGGGTTTACAGACAGATATTTTGGAAAAATTCCCCCCTTGACACCCGTAAATAAACACTGTATATTTACGCTGTAAATAAGAGTAGGACAAAATTCATTTTGTCCGCTTTATGGAGCCAAAATGGTCAGACCCAGTAAAAAACAACAAGTGCCAAACCTTCAGGAAGCCATCAAGGAAACGGCGTGGAAGCAGATCGCCGAGACGGGTGCAGCAACCCTGTCCCTGCGCTCCATTGCCCGTGAATTGGGCATTACAGCGCCCGCCATATATAACTACCATCCAGACCGTGATGCGCTCGTCACAGCTCTCATTGTGGATGCGTACACCTCGTTGGGTGAGTCCCAGCAAGCCGCAATTGACGCCCTGCCCGCAGACGATCACAAGGCGCGTCTACATGCGCTTGGGTTGGCGTATCGCGAATGGGCGATCACATATCCCCAACGCTATCTGCTCATCTTTGGCACGCCCATCCCGAACTATTTGGCTCCAGCCGAGATCACCATGCCTGCCGCCGCCTGCGCCATTGTGCCACTAAGAAATACGTTGCAGGCTTTATATTCCAAAGGGCAGTTGAAGGTGGAACGTCACTTCCCGATGAAGCCTGAGTTGGTGTCCATGCTCGAAGCGTGGAAAAATTTCGGTGGTGACGCTGAAGTCGAGGTGTTGTATCTGACCGTAGTCATCTGGAGCCGCGTGCATGGATTGGTCATGCTTGAGATCGGGCATCACGTCCCGCCTGTTATTACCGATCCCGGTGAACTCTTCCGCCATGAAATTGAAAACATCTTAATTCAATACCTGTAATTTCAATATCTTCATCCAACTTATTCAACCCAGGTGATGCCGCACATCACATCTGGTGCTCAAATGCTGTCAAAAATATGGAGAGAATTATGAACAAAACGAACTCAATCAAAAAGAATTTCCTCTGGGGGCTGATGGCTTTTCTTGCCATTGGTGTAACAATCGCTGCGCTTGCGCCGTACATCACCTTCAATTCTGAAAACTTCAACAATGCGACCGCCCGCTATACAACAGAATCTACATTGCGATATGTCGGATTATTTGTCCACGCTTTTGCGGGCGGACTTGCCTTGCTCATTGGTCCGTTTCAATTTCTGGATGGATTTCGCAAACGCAGACCCATTGTCCATCGCTGGATGGGACGCCTCTATCTCGTATCGATCCTGATCGGCGGACTATCGGCATTTATCATCGCCCCTGGCATGATCTCGGGACTCGTCGGCGAAGTTGGTTTGTTGTCCCTTGCCGTTCTCTGGCTATGGACAGGTTGGAATGCATACAGCAGCATCCGCAAGGGAGATATCAAATCTCACCGTGAGTGGATGATCCGCAGTTTTGCATTGACCTTTGCCGCTGCCACGCTTCGTCTCTGGCTCGGCATCCTTATAGCGACACAAGTGCCGTTTTTGCAGACCAAGTATGCAGGCGACTTTGATGCGCTTTTTGTCGAAGCCTATCGCGTGGTGATGTGGCTATGCTGGGTTCCCAATATCATCATCGCTGAAATGATGATCCAACGCCGCCGAACGTCTCAGAATATTTCATCAACAGGGCAAACCAGCCCTCAAACTCAAAGCATCTAAATCAAAAGGAAAATCATCATGTCTCAAAATGAATTGCACGTAATTTTTGGAACGGGCGCACTCGCCAAATGGACAGCCCGCGAGTTGGTCAAATTGGGCAAACCCGTCCGCATGGTCAGTCATTCAGGCAAAACGGATTCCCGCATCCCTGCCGGTGTGGAAGTGGTCAAAGGCGACGCCTATGATGTGAACAAAAATATCGAAGTCACCAAAGGCGCTGCGGCGGTGTATCAATGTGCTAAGCCGCAATATCACGAGTGGGCTATGAAATTCCCGTCCATGCAAAAAGCCATCCTTGATGCGGTTGCGGCGAATGGCGCAAAATTCATCGTTGGCGATAATCTCTACATGTATGGCGATACCAATGGACAGCCCATCCGTGAGGATATGCCCTATCAGCCTCATACCAAAAAAGGCAAGGTTCGCGGAGAGATGGCGAACGCTGTGATGGAAGCGCATCGTGCAGGCAAGATCCGCGCGGCGATTGGGCGCGCCTCTAACTTTTTCGGACCCGATGATAACGCCGTAACTTCCTATGCCATTCGACCCGCGCTCGCTGGCAAAGCTGTCAACTTGCTTGGCAAAACAGATCAGCCGCACACTTTTTCCTACATCGCAGATTTCGGTAAACTTCTGGCAACTCTCGGCACTCGTGAAGACACCCTCGGACAGATCTGGTTCACGCCATCGCCCGCGCCTGTCACGCAAGTTGAATTGGTCAAGTTGATGGAAGATGAGTTGGGTCGAAAAGTGAAATTTGCAGCTGCGGGAAAAACGATGTTGAGCATGTTGGGTTTGTTCATGCCCACCTTACGCGAATCTGTGGAAATGCTCTACGAATGGGGCAAGCCCTTCATCATGGATTCGAGCAAAGCTGAAAAGGCGTTTGGCTGGAAAGGCACATCGCTCACGAAAGCCATGAAAGCCACCATCGAGTGGTGCAAGAATTACCCCGACGCGCAATAGCTTTCAATCACTTTTTTGCAGTAGACTCAGGCAAAAAAGGAGTCGCATATGCTTGAAATTGCGATCATGCTCGAAGGTCAGAACGGACTGAATTGGACTCGCTGGCAGAATATCGTCCGCCTTGTTGAAGAGTTGGGCTTTGTCGGTCTCTATCGCTCGGACCACTTCACCAACATGAAACCACCCGACAAAGACTCGCTCGAGTTGTGGACCTCGCTAACCTGGCTGGCATGCAACACGAAGCGCATCGAGTTCGGTCCGCTGGTCTCGCCGGTTTCGTTCCGGCATCCCGTTCAAACCGCCCGCATGGCAGCCGCAGTGGATGATCTCTCGAACGGGCGGCTCACCCTCGGTCTTGGTGCGGGCTGGCAGGAGCGCGAGCATCAAGTCTTCGGTTTTGAGCTGCTGGATGCAACGTCTCGTTTTGACCGTTTCGAAGGAGGCTTGCAGGTCATCACACAATTATTGAAAAGCGACTCGCCGACTTCTTTCGATGGAAAATATTATCAACTCCGCGAAGCGACTCTCCTTCCTCGACCGCTTCGGTCAGGCGGACCCCGGATCCTGATCGGCGGGACTGGGAAGAATCGTACCCCGAATCTGGTTTCTCGCTACGCGGACGAATGGAATTCGATGTTCCAACCGCCTGAGCAATTCAAAGAGTCCAACGCGCGGCTGGATGAAGCATTGAAGAAGGTTGATCGCAATTTGAAATCCGTCCGCCGTTCGATGATGACCGGCTGTATCTTCGCCATGGATGACGATGACTTGAAACAGAAACTGGCAGCGCGAAATCGCACCCTCGAAGACCTTCACCAACGCGGAATTGTCGCGGGCACACCGGGCATGGTCAAGGAACAGTTGCAGAAACTTGAATCTGCCGGGCTTGAGCGTATCATGTTGCAGTGGTTGGACTTGGATGATCTCGCTGGATTGGAATCCTTGGCGAAAGCAGTTTTATAGATTTCCGTCAATGCGAGGAGGGTGTTCTTCCCGACGAAGCAATCCCCGCCAAATAAGCGTAAAATTCTTCTCCAAATCTTTTCGTTGAAAAGCGAGCCGCGTTTTCATACGCGGCTGTGCTGTTTAATTTTATGGATTGAAATCGAAGTACCGCCTCGCTCAAACAATGAGCCGATTGTTCCTGAAACAGCAAGCCTGTTTCTGCATCCCGCACAATTTCAGTCGCGCCGCCTTTGCCATATGCAATAACGGGACATCCCGCCGCCTGCGCCTCGACCATTGCGATCCCAAAATCCTCGGTTGCCATATAAATAAATGCTTTCGCTCGGCTGAGCAGATTTGCCACAACTTCATCGGTTTGAAAGCCGAGCAATTTAATATTTTCCCTCGCCAGTTTTTGCAGGTGTGGCATTTCAGGTCCATCCCCGATGATGACAAGCGGGAGTTTCAACTCGTTGAAGGCTTTGATGATCTCGGATGTCATCTTGTATGGAACCAGCCGCGAGACGTGGATGTAGAAGTCCTCCCGCTCGTTTGCGGGGGAGAACCGCTCCACTTCCACAGGCGGATGGATGACCTGCGAGTCTCTGCCCCATGCCTGTTTAATTTTTTGCGCCGTCCAATTTGAGATGGCGAGCAGGTGATCCGCTCGCAGGGCGGATTCCCTATCCCACCGGCGCAGCAGGCTCAAGGTCAGGCGCGCGGCGGCACCGATGAGCGGCTTATCCAGGTGATGCAAGTGCAAATAATCATCCTGCAAATGCCAGGCATATCGCATCGGCGTGCAAACATATGAAATGTGGGTTTGATCCTTGTGCGTCTTTATTCCATGTGCCACTGCATGTGAGATCGAAAGCACCAGGTCGAAATCGCGGACGTTCAGCCTTTCGATGGCGAACGGCATGAGCGGAAGCAATCCGCGGTAGAGATGCTCCACGCGCGGGATGTGTTGCAGGAAAGAAGTTTTTACTTGCATCCCTTCCAGCGGTGTGCCACGCAGATTCTGCTTGTTGTGGATGAGCGCATGGACTTGCGCCCCCGGCTGTATTTTCAATATCTCGGCAAGCAGCCGCTCCGACCCGCCGAAAATATTCAGCCATTCATGGACGATCGCAAGTTTCATGTTGATGCCTTTCTGAGAATGACTTCTGTTTCTCGCGCGGACTTTTCCCAGGTCAACTCGCTGGATTTCTTCAATCCATCTTCGCGTAATTTCATAGCAAGTGATTTGTCTTCGACAATGGCTTGCATGGCACGCGCGATGTCCTCAGGCTTTTCCGGCGAGATAAGCATTGCCGCATCGCCAAACACCTCTTCCAAAGCTGTTGAATTGGATGTGATGACTGGTGTCCCACAAGCCATCGCTTCAAGGACAGGTAAACCAAATCCTTCGTACAACGACGGGAAGACAAATGCCGATGAGCCTGAGTACAAAGCGGGTAGATCGTTGTCCGAGATGTAGGTCTCACTTGAAGCGTGACCTACCTGGCTTGCAAAAACTTTCCCGCCCTTCCCCGAAATAAACAATTCATGTGTATCCAACCCCGCTATTGACCACGCTTCCAGCAACGTATTCAAATTCTTCCTCGGCTCCAACGTCCCAACGAATAGAAAATACGGCTTCCTGATACCCAGCTTTTCTTTCACTTCCTCAACACAATTTGTGGACTGCGGCTTGAACGGCTCGCCAACCCCGTTGTACACCACACAGATCTTTTCACCCGGCAGTCCAAGGTGGTGTTTCAGCCTTGCCTTTGAAAACTCCGAGACTGTGATGATCGCCCTGACTCTCTTTGCAAGGATCTTCCATGAGAGCCTTGTCCATGCCGCGAAGGTGGGACGGAACCATTCGGGGTGGTCGAACACGCTGGCATCATGGATGGTGATGACTTGATCGCTCACATTCCACGGACCGGCATTGGCGGGTGACCAAAGCAATTCGTTTTTGGATATCAAATTCGGCAGGATGATTTGTTCCCACGCGTGCCCTGTGATTTGTCCCAGGGAGCGGTTCGGTTGAAGAAATCGTTTGGGGAAACCTAGTCGCTTTGTGATTTCGTGCGCATATCGCTCCACACCCGTGATTCGCCGATGTCGATATCGGGCGTTGATGGCAAGCGATTGAGTCATTCAGCGATTATAATAAGAAATCTGACAACTCGAGTCTTATTAATGGATTTGTTTTCTTATCGGCTATGCACTGCCTTTTGTGCGCGTCTATCCTTCGCGCTGACGATCATCCTCGCCCCGTTCCGCTGGCGAATGGAAATTTTGTCTCGTCCCTTCTATCCCCTTTATTCCGATTACACAGATTTCCTTTTGTTCGCAAGCGACATCGCCTTGTTGTTCACGTTGGCGTTCTGGCTTGTTTCGCTCATCCTCAATCCGCGTAAACTCAAAACAGGGCATTGGTTCATATGGGTTAGCTTGCTTGGTCTGACTCTCTCCGGTTGGGTTTCCATTTTGGGCAGCGAAGACTACATCCTGTCAGCCTATCATGCTGTTCGCTTTGTTTTCCTGCTCTTCTTTTACCTTTACATCGTCAACGAAATTCCATCACCGAAGTGGGTGGTCATTCCTGTTGGGATTCAAGTCCTGCTTCAATCATTCATCGCCATCGGACAATCTCTCGCGCAATCGTCTCTGGGACTTGGCTTCCTCGGTGAACATACCCTCGACCCGGCTCAGTCCGGCGTGAGCATTGTCCCCGTGGCGGAGGTGCGCTTCCTGCGTGCGTATGGCTTGAGCGACCACCCGAACATCCTCGGCGGCTGTCTCGCGTTCGGACTCATCTTGTTACTGGCGGTTGTCTTGTATGGAAAAGAACGTCAGCCGCTGATTACCTCGGCTGGATTTCTGGTGGTATTTCCCGCTTTAGTGATGACGTTCTCGCGTTCAGCTTGGGTGAGCTTGATGGTGGCTGTCAGTTTCCTCGTCGCGTGTGAGGCGCTTGCCCGTAGATGGGATTCGGTCAAACGGATATTCATACTTGGGACGGCGAGTCTGCTTGTTGTGTCGCCATTCCTCATCCAAAATTTGGGGGTGTTTGAAACACGCGTGAATTCAGGGAACGTGACTCAGGATGACCAGATGAAGGAGCGCACGTATCTGCTTGGGGCGGGAAATACATTGTTCGTGGAGCACTCTGTGATCGGCGTCGGTTTGGGCGCTGCACCGGTCGCGCTGCGAAACCGGTTCGAATATTTTCCATTGGATTATCAGCCGCCGCATTTTGCTATGTTGACTGTCGCGATGGAAGTCGGCGTAGTCGGCGGCATGTTCTATTTGTTCCTGTTGATCGCGCCCGCTGTGATGTTTATGTTTCGGTGGAAAATTTTTATCGAAAAGCCGCAGGTGCTTGCGACCTTTGCATTGATGCTTGCTTTGTTCGTGGTCGGTCTATTTGATTACTACACTTGGTCGTATGCGCCGGGACGATTGTGGCAATGGCTGGCGTGGGGTTTATTTTCCGCAGGGTTGAGGGAGATGGCATGAATTTTTCGGCGTTTTTATTCGCGCCTGTCCTGATCGTTTATGTGATGATCATGACGGCGCTGGTGATTTACATTATCAACATGACCTATCTCGCTGTGACGGGTTTGATACGCGGGAAACGATTGAAGGAATATCAACCTGTTGAGTTCAGCGAGCTTCCATTCGTGACCGTACAGCTTCCAATTTATAACGAACGCTATGTGGCGGAACGATTATTGAAAGCCTGCGCCGAGTTGGATTATCCGCATGAGCTGCTGGAGATCCAGGCGCTCGACGATTCGACCGATGACACGGTGGAGATCGTTGCAGACACCGTCCAGCGCCTGCAAGCCGATGGGGTCAATATCGTTCACATCCATCGCACGAACCGCGAGGGATTCAAAGCGGGTGCGCTCGCCAATGGATTAACTTCCGCGCGCGGCGAGTTCATTGCTATCTTCGATGCGGACTTTGTCCCGCCGAAAGATTTTCTGCGCCGCATTCTGCCGCACTTCGACCATGACCGCGTGGCATTCGTTCAAGCACGTTGGGAACATTTGAACCGCGATTATTCCCTGCTCACTCTTTTGCAATCGCTCTCGCTCGATTCACATTTCGCGATCGACCAGCCTGTGCGTGCCAACGAAGATCTTGTGTTCAACTTCAATGGCACGGCAGGTGTGTGGCGCAAATCCGCGATCCTTGATGCGGGCGGTTGGAAAGCCGATACGCTCACCGAAGATATGGACTTATCCTATCGCGCCTTCCTGCGCGGTTGGTCTGCCCGTTTTGCGAGTGATGTGAATGCGCCCGCCGAACTTCCCGTCAGCATCACTGCTTATCGCCGCCAGCAATACCGTTGGGCGCGCGGTATTTTGGAATGTGCCATCAAATATATTCCCATCATTTGGAGTTCCGATTTTTCACTTGGGCGCAAAATGCATGCGACCATTCATCTCACCAGTTATTTGATGCATTTATTCACGGTTGCACTCATGTTGATCTATCCGCTGTTGTTGATGTTTGCAAATCAATTCCCGACCCTGCTCGAACCGGTTGGTTTCGGCTTGATGCTCAACATCCTTGCGCTCATCCCCGCATTTTATTTTTCGACCGGTCAGTATCTACTGCATCGGCGCTGGCTCAAGACATTTCCGCTTATCGCGTTGATGACCCTGCTTGCTTCGGGCATGGCGCTCAACACTCTCCGCGCCATTTTGCATATTGCGCAAAAACGCATCACTCCGTTCGAGCGCACACCGAAGTTCGGCATTACACATCGCGCGCAATCCTGGCGCGGCAATCGCTATCAATTGAACGTGGATGTGTTGGTCATCTTTGAGATTCTACTGGGTGCATTCAACCTCTTCACCGCAGTACTCGCGTTTCAACTCGGTTATTATTTGATGATGATGTATGCCTGTTTCTTCGCTTTGGGCTTGTTCTACTGCTCAGGCTTGACACTCGCTCAATCCGTTTCTGCGCGCTTCGTTACCCGCCCCGAGCCTGCCTCTGACCATGGAGGTCTATCGTGACCGTGACCTTTGTCTCCCAACCCTCCACGCAGACTGGTATTTCCTCCCTCGAACATGCCATCCTCGCCGCACTGGCTTACTCAGACATCTTCGACCATCCGCTGACATTGGATGAGCTGCACAGGTTTCTCATCGTCCCAGCCGCGAAGGAAGAAATCACAGCTTGCATATCTAGCATGACGAACGTCCGTTTCAAGGATGGCTATTATTTCCTCGCAGACCGCCCAGAGATCGTAGTCATCCGTCAGGTACGCGAAGTCAACTCGTACAAAGCATACAAGCGTGCCATGTTTTACGGACGTATCATCGGCAGCCTGCCCTTCATCCGCATGGTAGCGTTGACCGGTTCTCTCGCTATGCTCAACCTCTCCAAAAATCACGACATGGACTTCATGCTCGTTGCCAAGCCGGGTCACGTGTGGACAGCGCGCGCGTTTGCACTTGCGTTCGGCAGGATGGCGCGTCTGTTTGGAGATGTCATCTGCCCGAATGTCATCGTCTCAGAACGAAAGCTTGCTTGGGAAGCAAGGAATCTCTACTCTGCCCGCGAGTTCGCCCAAATGATCCCCATCAGCGGGATGGATGTTTTTCACCAACTCCTCGCCGCCAATCAATGGGTCAATGAAATTCTCCCGAATCATTATGCATATGTCATTCTGAGCGAAGCGAAGAATCCCTACACAAGAAATAAGGTTCAAACCTTTTCAGAGTACTTCCTTTCCAACAAACTCGCCGCCCGCTTCGAAACATGGGAAATGACCCGCAAGATCGCCCGTCTCAAATCCCAAAAAGGCTACGGGGTCGAAACCAACTTCTCCGCCGATGTTTGTCAGGGTAACTTCGATCATCACGGTCAATGGGCGATGAAGATGTATGAAGATAGATTACGAATCCTCTCCCTGTGGGAGAGGGCAGGGTGAGGGAATTATGACTAAAATCCTTTTCGGACAGTCCTATTACCTGCGCTTCGACCCCAAGCTGTGGGATGCGATGATGCCCTATCCGCCGCTTGGGACATTGTACGCCGCCAGCTACATCCGTCAGCACGGATATGACGTGGCGCTCTTCGACGCCATGCTCGCCGAATCCGAAGACGAATGGGCGCAGGCGCTTGACGAACACAAACCACAATACGCGGTCATCTACGAAGACAATTTCAATTATCTTTCCAAGATGTGCCTGCTGCGGATGCGCGAAGCCGCTTTTACGATGATCTCCATGGCAAAGGAACGCGGATGCACCGTTATCCTCTGCGGAGCGGATGCCACCGACCATTATGCTCAATACCTCGAGTGCGGCGCGGACTATTGTCTGCTTGGCGAAGGGGAGGAAACCCTCGGGGAACTTTTAGATCAGCTATCGGCTGGGAACGACGCGCATGACGTCGTCGGTCATGCTTCACGCTTCACACTTCATCCTTCCCGCCGCCCCGACATCAAAGACCTCGATTCCCTCCCATTCCCAGCCTGGGATCTGATCGACATCGCAAAATACAAAACGCTCTGGTACGAGCGTCACGGCTATTTTTCGATGAACATGGTCACCACGCGCGGATGCCCGTATCACTGCAACTGGTGTGCCAAGCCGATCTGGGGACAGCGCTACAACTCGCGCTCGCCCGAGAACGTTGCATCGGAAATGAAATGGCTCAAAGAGAATTTCGCGCCTGATCACATCTGGTTTGCAGATGATATTTTCGGATTAAAGCCAAATTGGGTCGAGCCGTTTTCTGACCTGCTGAACGAAACTGATTCGGTCATCCCGTTTAAATGTTTGAAGCGCGCGGATCTTGTGACTGAGAAAACCGCATCTGCGTTGGCGAAGGCAGGGTGTAAGACCGTTTGGGTCGGTGCAGAGTCTGGCTCGCAGAAAATTTTGGATGCAATGGACAAGGGCGATAAGGTCGAAGATATTTATCGCGCCGCTGAGTTGCTGCACAAAAATGGCATTGAAGTCGGGTTCTTCCTGCAATTCGGCTATCCCGGCGAGACGTGGGGCGATGTGCAAAAAACCTTGAAGATGGTGCGCGAGTGTATGCCCGATGACATTGGGATCTCGGTCTCGTATCCGCTGCCCGGCACAAAGTTCTTCGAACGCGTCAAAATGGAACTGGGCGAAAAACAAAACTGGGTTGACTCTGACGACCTCGCCATGCTCTACCGTGGACCGTTCCCGCAGGAGTTCTATCGCGTTCTGCACGGACGAGTCCACCACGAATTCCGCCTGCGCCGCGCCTGGAAAAAACACGATACACGCGGCATTGTCCGCACGCCGTACTACCTGCTTGGGATGCTGAGGAGCGAAATGCGGCTAAAGAAAATTAGAAACTCGGTGGTCGAGTAGGGCGGATGTTTTCTGCCCGTATCGAGACCACTCATTAATGGAGTTCCATGAACAAAACTAACCTCAACCCCGCCTTCGAGATCGTCGCCGAAGCCTACAACCGCAACGCGGATAAATACGACGAGTTCATCGAAAACAATCCCAACCTGATGCGCATGCGTCAGCGCGTGTATAAATTTGTAACCACACGCCTGCCGCAAGGGTCCCGTATTCTTGACCTCGCGTGTGGCACCGGCACGGACGCGGTCTGGTTTGCCCGGCATGGCTACTCCGTTTTTGGCGTGGATATTTCCAACGAAATGCTAGACCGTGCCAGGGAAAAGGCGAAGACTCTAAATCTTCAAGACCGACTTTCCTTCGAGCATTTGTCTTACACCGATCTGAAAGATGCGGACATCGGCAAGTTCGATCTGACCTTCTCCAACTTCGGCGGCTTGAACTGTGTGGCAGATATGAAACTGGTCGCCGATAGCGTGCGTCCATTGCTCAATCCGGGCGCGCGCGTCATTTGGGCACTCATGCCGCCGTTCTGCTTATGGGAATCCGCCATGCTCTTGCGTGGGAAGTTCAAACTTGCCACGCGCCGCTTTGCGGGCAGGTCCACAGTATTCAAGGAAGGCTTGAATTACCCCGTTTACTATTACACGCCCAAACAAGTCGCGGATGCATGGGGGAATGACTTCCGACTCGAATCTTTTGAGGCGCTCTCGGTCATCACACCGCCTGCCACCAACAAAGACTTCGCGCTCAAACGCCCGAAATTGTTCGATCTGCTCAGCAAACTGGACGACTCCCTTGCGCCGCGCTTCCCATTCAAGTATTGGGGTGATTTCACCATCGTCTCCTTGAACAGAAAATAAACCGCTACTGATCACTGATTACTGTTCACTATCTACTTTCCACTGTCCACCACCCACTTTCCACTTTCCACCATGACCTCCCTCCGCCGCAACTCCATCTGGCTGCTGCTCGCTCGTCTCACCGCGCAGGCGCTTGCGATCCTCTTCACTGTCATCATCGCGCGCAAACTCGGTGTGGATGGATTTGGTGAATTTGCCTTTATCGCATCGCTTCTTTTTGTGGGTAACACGTTCACGAACTTCGGTACCGACACATTTCTCGTCCGCGAGACGGCGCGCGTGGACCAAGTGACCGATATCGCCGCGCGGTCGCTTGCATTGCAGTTGCTCCTCTCAGCGTTGTATTCTCTTGCCATGCTTGCCTTTCGCAACACGCCGCTATTTCTTTATTCACTCGCGCTTTTCCCGCTCACCATTTTCTCGGTCAACAATGCCTTGCTCCGCGCCTTGAACCGTATGGATTTGTTTTGGCTGCTGAGTCTGTTGAACGGCGTGATCCAAATTCTCGCCGCAATTTTTTCTTCGGATGTTTACACCCTCTGCCTTTTCCTGCTCTTTGGGCAGATCCTCCTCTCGAGCTTTTCCTACTTTATGTGCCGCGCCTCTCTCCCGACATTTAGACTGTTCCCACTTAAAAAATTTTCTCCTATCTTCAAGTTGATTCTGCCCTTCGCCGCGCTGACCATTCTCCTCGTCCTGATCCAGCGTCTGGGTATTCTGACCGTCTCCGCCTTCCTCGGCGACTCCGCGACTGGTATTTTCTCCTCCATCACCCGCATTGTGGACGGGCTCAAGCTCGGGCATTACGCCATCCTCGGCGCATTACTCCCCGCCCTCTCCCGCGGAGGTGCTGACTCGTGGCGTAATTTTCGCAAGGCATTTGGTTTCATACTCATCGTCAGTTTTGGGTTTGCCTTCGTTCTTCTCGTGCTTGCCAGAACCATCATCCTGATTTTGTACGGAGACGAATTTACCCAGGCAATTCAACCGCTCGCCCGGCTGGGATGGAGTCTCCTGCCTTACACGGTTTCATCCTTTGTTTCATACGACCTCATCGCGCGTGGATTTGAAAACCTCGTCGTGAAATCCGCGCTGGTTTCATTGATAATTTATCTTGCCCTTTACCTTTGGCTGATTCCAACTCATGGTCTGACCGGCGCAGTGTGGGCGGCTTTGTTCGGTGAATGTTTGCAGGGAATTGTTTTCGGCAAATTCTATTTTCAATCCAAGCCTTCATTTGTAACCGTGAGCGATTATGAATCCAAATGAACCCATCCTAACCCCGCAGGAATTACTCGCCTACCGCCGTAAGACCGGAGCCTTGCAGGATTTCCCCGTCCCAGAGACTGTCATCTTTGCGCCGCAGAGAAGCCTAGCCAGTTATGTCCGCCGCAAATACTGGGTCAAACCAGTCAAAGGATTTTTGGGCGAGTTTTATCTGCTGAAAAAATCCGCTGGGAAGGTCGCTCTCTCCACCGGCTTTGGGATCGGCTCCCCGGTCATTGCCGGGCTGACGGATGAGTTTGCCGCGCTGGGTGTGAAGCGATTTGCGCTGATCGGCATGGCGGGCGGGTTGCAGGAAAACCTGTCAGCGGGGGATGTAGTTCTCTCAACGAGAGTCATTCGCGGCGAGGGGACGACGCGTCACTACCTTCCTCAGGCGGAGATGGTCGCGACGTCGGAAGAAATGTGCGGGCGAGTCGCAGACATCCTATTAAATAAAAGAGTGACGTTTTCTTCCGGCATCACCTGGACGACCGACGCACCTTTCCGCGAGCTTCGGCGGGATGTGCTGGCATATCAGCAGCGCGGCGTGCTCGCCGTGGACATGGAAGCGGCGGGTATGCTGGGTGTGGCGAGTGCCTACGGGCTGCCCGCCTTTGCCGCCTTTGCCATCGCAGACCAGCTTTCGGGCGGGGTCTGGCGCATGTCCACCGACTTGAGACGTTCTCAAGGCAATTTAGGAGTCCTTTTTGAAGCCGTTTGCGAAGCCTTGAAATGAGAAAAGTTTGCAACCGAGCCGTATTCCCTTGCGTATATGTATCTGTACTTTCAATTTTCTTCAAAACGTTATAAACTATTTTTGATACTTCAACACAGGAGAGTGTATTATGAACAAACAAGGTCGTTCCCAGCTTGCGCTTGGCGTGATCCTCATTCTCGTGGGTGGCTGGTTCCTGCTCAACCAGACCATGCCGTCCTTCCGTGAGTTCTTTGAACCGTATACCCAGTGGCCCGCCAATATGCTTTTAATCGGCGCGGGTATTCTGATCATCGGGCTCGTCACGGGTTCCCCCGGTATGGCTGTGCCTGCCGCCATCGTCGCCGGTATCGGCGGCATTTTCTATTATCAGGAAATGACGGAAAGCTACGACTCCTGGTCTTATATGTGGGCGCTCATCCCGGGATTTGTCGGCGTTGGCACAGTTCTGGCTGGTTTGCTCGGTGATAATACTGCCCGCAATCTCAAGCACGGGCTTAACCTCATGGTGATCAGCGCCGTGCTGTTCCTTGTATTCGCATCCTTCCTCGGAGGCTTGGACATTCTCGGCAATTATGGACCGGCGGTGCTTTTGATCCTGCTGGGTCTATGGGTTCTCGGCAGCGGATTGTATCGTTCATATCGCAGGAAGGAAGAATAACATGCGCCGCAATCAACTATTCTGGGGTGCGGTTCTGCTCCTCGTCGGCGGTTTGATGCTCCTCGATGCCATGGGCGTCGACCTTCCGAACGGGAATTCGTTGATGAGCCTGTTCTGGCCCATTCTTCTGATCGGGTTTGGCGGTTGGGTTTTGCTTGGCGTGTTCATGCGCGGCACCATCGAAACGGAAACTGCCAGCATCGATATGCAAGGTGCGCGTGATGCCGCGGTTCGCATCAACCACGGTGCGGGTGAACTGAACCTCCACAGTGGCGCTTCAGGTAATGAACTTCTGCATGGCTCGTTCATAGGCGGGCTGGAGCACAAGTCATCTTTGATCGGTGACAGGCTCGATGTCCGTATGGAACCGGCGAAGGATTTTATGGAATTCCCCTTCTTCGGTTATCGTCAACAATTGGATTGGGATGCAGCTTTCAATGCATCGGTGCCGTTAACGCTGGATATGAACCTCGGCGCGAACAAGTCCACCATCAATTTGCGTGATATGAGCGTGACCGATATCAGACTTAAATCGGGAGCCAGTGAGACGACGGTGACTCTTCCTTCCTCCGGTCGCCACAAAGCTGACTTTGAGATTGGTGCCGCTTCGTTGACCTTGATCGTCCCCGACGGCGTTTCGATCCGCGTGCGTTCTGCCATCGGCGCTGGCGATATCAGCGTAGACAGGTCGCGCTTCCCGCATAATGTGTCGCCCGATTTTGAAACGGCAGCGAACGCAGTGGATATCAACGTCAAAGGCGGAGCATGTTCCGTCAGGATTAAATAATTGGAGAATTCATTATGAAACGATTTGATCCAAGAATTATCTTAGGTGTCCTGCTCATCGCCGGGGGTGGGCTTGCGCTTGCACAGACAATGGGCTATCTCGAAAATGCTTCCGATCTATTCTGGGGCGGAATATTTCTGGCGGCGGGGCTTGCCTTTCTCTCCCTGCTGCTTGGCGGGCATTGGTGGGCAGCCTTTCCGGGGTTCACCCTTGCGGCATTGGGTGTCTTGATCCTTCTGCCCGACTCGCTTGAAGACCTGGGCGGCGCGATCTTCCTCGGTGGAATTGCGCTCTCGTTCTGGTACGTGTACATGACCAGCCGTGTGGAGCGTTGGTGGGCGATCATCCCTGGCGGCGTGTTGACCGCGCTGGCGTTGTTGATCCTTGCTTCTGAGTATTTTGATGAATATTCCGGCGCGATCGTTCTGGGTGGCATCGGGGTCACGTTCTTTATCGTGTATCTCACCAGCCCCGCGGAGCGCTGGTGGGCGCTCATCCCCGGTGGTGTGTTGTCAACGCTGGCAGGCATGACTATCGCCGCAGAACGCTTTGGTGAATTTCAGACCGCCGGGTTCTTCTTCCTCGGTCTCGCAGCGACCTTCCTGTTGGTGGCGCTGTTGGCTCGGATGCAGTGGGCATACTGGCCCGCGCTGGCGCTGGGGATCATGGGTTTTCTCGGCATTGCCTCCCTGATGGATTTTGCTAATTACATTTGGGCAGCAGCTTTGATCGCCGCCGGGATGTTCCTGCTTTTCCGGTACTTTTCGAAACGGGCATAGATCAGATCCGCCCCCGTGAATTCACGGGGGCGGATTTTTTTACTTCAATTGTTCTCAGCAACCACCCGGATATCCGGGAAGAACTGATGGACAGTTCCCTCCACCCAGCCGTGCAGGGTGGAAGGCAGCAGGGGGCAGTTCAGGCACGCGCCTCCCAACCTGACCTTCAAGTCATTGCCTTTGAGGGATACGAATTCCACAGTGCCGCCATGGAATTGTTCGATGTAAGCGCTGATGTTATCCAATAGGCGGCGGATCTGCATTTCCAGAGTGTTTATTTCAGGTGCGGTCATGGCTTCCTTCCTTTGTTCTTGGTGTGGGAATCCAGAAGCAGCTCGATCTGGGTGTGCGCGTTGGTCCATCGCGGCGAGACCATGCGTGCCAGCCGGTCAATGATCGTCTTACCGATCTCAGGATGCTCCTCGACCAGGAACCATAGATCTTCCCTTCGGATGCGGAGGGATTCAAGTGCTGTCTCGCTGATTACACTTGAAGTATACCTTTTTCTGCCGATGACCGCTGACCAGCCGAAAACATCTCCGTTTCGCAGGCGTGTGAGAGTCATCGCTGCGCCGTCATACGGTTTATAGCGGATGATCACAGCCCCGTTCAAAATGAGATACAGATATAATGCGGGATCCCCTTGTCCGAAGATGTCCGTATCTGCGCGGCAAGAGAAAGCTTTGAAGAGCGGCTTCAGCAGATCCGTTTCGATGGTTGTCAAACCTTGAAAGAGCGGGATGATCGGGAGGGTATCCAGCATTTGAAACATGGTAATCAACGCCGGAACAAGATTCCAGTATCATCCTTCCCATTGTCAATGACATTCCTCCTATTAATTTTAGGACATCTTTTTCATCGGTTATACTGTGATAGCCATATAATTAATATGCATTTCGAATTTTCAAACCCCTGATGGAAAAAGAAACAAGCAAATTATCTTCGCTGGAAAAACTTTTGCTAGGAATTGAACAGCCGGTACTTATGCAAAATATCCCGCCTTTGAAAAAGGGCGAGCCCTGTCCGCAATGCAATGCCGCCCTGCTGGACTATAACGGTCTACTGCAACTGGAATGTCCTGCCTGCGGGTTTGTGAATGCAGAAGGCGGAGGCTGTACCTGATAGCCTTCTGCTGATCCCGTGCGGATCTTTTAAAAACTATGACAAAATCTCAACATCTTTCAACCGGCAAATTTCTGGCCATGACAATGATCGGATTCGGACTTCTCGCTCTTGGGATCATGTTCCTCCTGTTGGCGCAGGAAAATTCAGCATACGCCACCACCCAGGACTTTTCGACGGTCCCTGTGACCGTTGACTTTGCCGCCCCCGAACTGAATCTGACCGGCATGGACGGTGAGACGGTATCCTTCGCCGACTATCGCGGGCAGGTGGTGCTGGTTAATTTATGGGCAACCTGGTGCCCGCCCTGCAGGGAGGAAATGCCGACCCTGCTTGCATTCTACGAAAAATATAGGTCAAAAGGCTTTGTGCTGATCGGCATCGATCAGGGAGAGACAAAAGAACTGGTTGAACCGTTCATTGAAGAATTCAAACTTACGTTTCCCGTCTGGCTTGATGCGGGCAGCGTGGCAGGTAGCGAGTTTGCGACCATGAACCTTCCCAGTTCCTACGTCATCGACCGGGATGGGCAGGTGCGGTTGATGTGGATCGGCGGTATCTCAAAGAAGAATCTTGAAGCGCACGTACCAAAAATCATCATGGAGTAGATAATGGAAATTGCTTTGAATTGGAAGGGCAGGATGGCATTTGAAGGGGCGGGGGAGTCGGGTTTCGTTCAGAGACTTGATTCTGATGTGTCAGTTGGCGGGGATAACAGCGGGGCGCGTCCGATGGAATTTCTTGCCATCGGGCTTGCCGGGTGTACTGCCATGGATGTGATCTCCATCCTGTCGAAAAAGAAGCAGGATGTGATCGATTTTCGAGTCAACGTGCATGCAGACCGCGCCTCGGAACATCCAAAGGTATTCACTGATGCCGTCATCGAATACTTGTTTTATGGCAAAGATGTGGACGAGTCGGCTGTCTTGCGAGCCATCGAACTCTCGGCGGAAAAATATTGCCCGGCTCAGGCGATGTTGAGCAAGGTTTTCCCGATCCGCCTGGTCTACAAGATATTCGACTCGGAATCGAAATCGCTTCTGAGCGAAGGAGAATATAATCAGATAAAAACAGGCGCGTAAGCGCCTGTTCGTTTTGAATCTTTCTGCCTGCCCTTGGGGCTTATGGGAAATTCGCGCTGATGGCTGCGTAGGCATCGCCGCACTCACACGCAATGACGGTCGAACTGCCTTTGGTGAGGGTTCCGAGGTAGGCGCTGCCTCCATTGTGTGTCACCCAGCCGCTCAACGTGAAGGGGATGGCGCTGTCGGCAACCATCCATTCGCCGTTGTATTTTCGAGCGATGTGGACGTGCGTACCGGTGGAGCGCCCGCCTTCGCAGGAGGGATATCCGATCTTGTCGCCAGCTTTCAAGTCCATGCCGAGCGTGGCGCGTTGGTTTGTGGCGAGATGCAGGTAATAGATCACCCAGCCAGTGCGTTCATCCCCATCTTTATCGAGGTCGAGCGCAACCCCGTCGATCGTTGAGCGGACGATCAACCCATCGGCGACTGCGGTGGCGTAGTTTTCGGGTTTGGCGGGAATGCAGCCTGTTTCATCGGCAGGCGGCGCAAAGTCCACGGCTGCAAAGGGTTCTCCGGTGCCCCAGCCGGTATGCGGTCCGCCGGTGTAGCTCCATGTTTGGTCGGCCGGAAAGGGAAGAAGCAGGTCGGGCTGTTTCAAACTTCCGGGGATAAAGTTCACATCACCTTCCCACGGATCGCCAAACAAAGTTTCAAAGGTCAGGGACAGACCATCCGAACCAGTGGCGCGCAAAAAATCAGCGCCGGTGAACATCTGTGAATAATAGTATTGAAGCGCAACAGACCCGGCGTTCTGCCAGGGATCGGGGCGGATCAGGATATTGTCTTTATCCTCGAATTCGATCAGCGACCCGCTCCGCCAGCCGTAGTAACCGTTATTGAGCACGTTTGCGGCGAGCACAAGTTGCAGGTAATGCGAATCCCAAAATGTACGATGTAACCCCAGCAGGTTCCGCTTTACTGGCGGCTCTGGCTGTGTGAGCGCACCCCCCTGATATTCCAGGATGGCAAGCAATAAACGCGGACTGATGCTGTAATTGACAGCGACATAATCCACGAGTTCTGCGCCGGAACGCCACGCGCCGCTGACGTAGGCGCGATAATCCTTCAACCATCCGGGCTGGGTGGCGACGAAAGCGGCTGTGTTGAACCCCGCACTCGAAGGTCCGTTGACAAAGACATGATCGGGGATGATCTGCAGAGGGCTTCCCCAAAGAGCCCGATAATAGATGGGGATCTTCATCGGCATTCCGGGCGGCATGGTGGTCGCATCGCCGGGGATCTGCGGATTGGCGGACAGGATCTCATCCACGCTGCTGTTGAAGCGCATCGCCAATGCCGGGAGCGTATCCCCGGTTTGGGCGGTGTAATCCACCAATTGACCGGGCGCATACGCGGGACGAGTTGGCAATGGCGTCGGCATTGCTGCGGGATCAAGCGCCACTCCCACTTCGACCTTGTCGGGATCTGAGGAAATGATCGGATTGGATGGTGAACTGGCGCAGGAGCTGGAGATCATTGCAGTGATTGTCAAGATAACAATTGACCGCAATAGGGTGTTATTAAATTTATTCATCTGCCTCGCGAATGATATTTGACCATGCCTGACTGAGTTGATCGGCTATGATCTCTTCATCGCCTCGTACCAATTTCCCTTTATAGGGTTCCTCGCCTGCCACAACGCGCCAGCCGTCCATTACGAATGGGATCGGTCCGTCAGCGGTGACCCATTCGCCATTATATTTTCTGGCAAAGTGGACATGCGTTCCCGTGGAAACACCGCCCTCGCAGGAGGCGTGGCCGATCTTGTCGTTCAGTTCGAGCCATGTGCCGTTTGGCACGCGGTCTTTTGTGGCGATGTGCAGGTAAAGCAAATTCCAACCGGTCTGCTCGTATCCGTCACCGTCAAGATCGACCATGACGATGCCGTTCTCCGAGCGGACGACCAGCCCGGGAGCTGCGGCTGTTACCCATGTGGTTGTGGTGACGCATCCGCTTTTGGCAGCAGCAGGAGCAAAATCGATCGCGGAAAAGACGCTGTGCGACTGACCATAAATATTGGGGTTGATCTGTCCCCATCCGTTGTGCGGACCGCCGGTAAAGCTCCACTTGACGCCAGGCTCAAAAGGCAGGGCAAGCGGAGGTTGGTTTAACGCCGCGGGGAAGAGCGGCTCCACAAGGTCGGCGCGCGCCCAGGGGTCACCGAACATCTCTGCATACACAGCGGGGAATCCCGCGGTCGGGTTGATGATCTGCGCCCACTGTGACTGGCTGTGGAGTTTCGAAAACAGATATTGGATCGCCACCGTGCCTGCATTCAAACGCGGGTCAAGACGGAGTTTTATTCCCTCGGGGAATTCGATGTGCGTGATCGTGCCTGCCCGCCAGCCGTAATACGCAATCGACATGTTGTTGATCGCCCACACCATTTGGACGCTCATACCCTTGTAATGATAGTCGTTGAATCCCATTGGGAATTCGGTGTGCAAAATGTCAACCGGCTGTCCACGAACCCAGCGGCTTTCGAACTCCAACAGCCCAAGCAGCAGGCGCGGGTTGATCGAGTTCTCGATGGCGAGCCGGTCGATCGCGTCGTAGCCTTCGATCCAGCCGGTGGAGCCGAGGTAATCGCGAAAGTTGCTCAAGTATCCGCTTTGCGATCTGACGTAGGCTTCGGTATCGAAGTCCAGCGCGGTTGCGGAGAAGACGATCTCCGAATCCGGAATGACCTGCTCGTTCGGAGTTGTCGGCTCGTTGATACGGTTCGGGATGACGAGCAAGGTTCCGGGGGCAATGAGCGTGGTCTTCGTCAGGTCGGCATCGGAGATGATCTCGGTCTCCTCGACGCCGAAGCGATTTGCGACTGCCGAAAGCATGTCGCCGCTCTGCGCGTAATAAAGGAACGGCGCCGCGTCGCTGGCGGGTTCGTTCACAACCGGAACCGGAGTGGATTCTTCCGTTAGCGGGGTGGGTGTGAACGCAGCTTCTGTTTCGATGAAAGGCGGCGTGGTCGAGGTGGGGAATACGATCGGGGAATCATGGACAACGAACGGGTCGAAAAGAGGCGCTTCCTCGGTCAGCGAAGAAGGGGTGGGTGTGGAAGGGACTCCCCAGATCGAAGGGGATGTCCCGCAGGCTGATAAAGTCAGCGTGAGAGCAATGAAGACTGCAAATATGCGGCGCATAGTCGAAGTGAATTATATCCCTCAAAATTAAGCGTGGATGAATTAGCGTGTAATGAGGTTGAAGTCATTTGCGCTATCCCACGCTTCGACCGTTTGTAAACCGCGAGTCAGGAAGCCGTCATATTCGAAGCCGTTGCCGCTGGAGACCCAGCCATCGAGGATGAAAGGCAATTGTCCGTCTGCCGCGATCCATTCGCCATTGTATTTGCGTGCAATGTGGACGTGAGTGGCATTGGACACCCCGCCTTCGCAGGAGGGATGACCGACGCGTTCATTGGCAAACAAATAATCACCGGCAGAGACGCGTCCTTCCTCCGCAATATGCATATAAAGGATGACCCAGCCGGTCTGTTCGTATCCGTCGTTATCGAGATCTTGCAGCACAGCACCTTTTGATGTGCGGGAGATATATCCATCTGCCATGGCGGTCACCCAAAACGGACTGGTCAGGCAGTTCCCGCCGGTGTTATCGGGCGGGGCGAAATCCAGCGCGCCCCACGCGGAGCCTGAGTCCCAGCCGCCGTGTGGTCCTCCGGTGAAATACCAGCTTTCGCCTTCTGCAAAAGGAAGATTCATTTCAGGCTGTACGAGATCGGCGGGAACCAACGGTTCGATGGCAAAGCTGAACGGGTTCCCGAAAAGAACATAATACGAAAGGATCGCCCCGGTCTCTTTCACATCTGTTTCCCATGTTGCCAGATCGTCAGTCTGGGAAAAGAAATATTGAACGGCGGCTGTACCGGCATTGATGGTCGGATCAACAGGGATTACCTGTCCGTCCGCGAGGACCCAGGTCGAAAGGGCGTTCGCGCGCCAGAGATAATATCCCTGGTTGAGCGTATTCGCCGCCCAGGTCAGTTGACGATACAAACCGTACCGGTTCTCGTCCACCATGCCCATCGGATAGGAGGTGTTGGCAGGGCTGGGATTCGTCACCCAGCCGCTTTGATATTCCAACAACGCCAGCAGGATGCGCGGATGGACCGAATAATTGACCGACACAGCCAGCACAATATCCGCGCCGTTCATGATGATGCCGTTCACATCCTGTGTGTAGTAGTTGAGATAACCGTTATGACTGGCGATGAACTTGGCAACGCTAAAATGAGCCGCGCTCGGGCTGTAGACCAATTCTGAGTCGGGGATGATCTTGAGGCTGGAGGATGTGCTGATCGGATTCGGAGCCGGAATGATCAGCACCATGCCGACCTCAAGCAGGTTGGGGTCGGTGATATTGTTTGCATCGAGCAGGGATTGCAGGCTGATGCCATAGCGCTGGGCGATCCCCCCAAGCGTGTCGCCGACCTGGACAACATACTCGTCAGTATCCTGCCGCGGGGTGGGGAGGATACGCGCGGGGTCGGGTGTGGGGGTCGTGTTGGCGAGCTGGTCCTGAATACCCATCAACGGTGAGATGTTCAAAGGGACGCGTGTTGGCGTGGGCGGGCGCGTAGCGGTGGGCTGCTCAGAAGCAGTCGGCTGATTGGATGCGGTCGGTTCGTTTGAAATGGTTGAATCCGTCGTCTGCGTACTTCCTTCGATTGGCAGGAACGGGTCATAGGTTGGGAAATACACAGTCTGAGTGGCGTTTGCGGAGGCACACGAAACAAGGAATATGGAAAGGAAGATTACACGAACGCTTTTACGGAACGACATGAGCGTGATTTTACCAAAGGTACAGCGAAAAAAAGAGACGCAGGGGCTGCGTCTCTGATCTGGAACAGCTTGGCTTGATACGAGTTAATACTGGAATCCCGAACCCATGATGTAATTTTCCAGCCCGCGGATCTCGCTTTGCTTATTCTCAAGAACCACTGCCATCACATCACGCATGGAAACCAACCCGACCAACTGGTCGTGTTCCACCACGGGCAGGTGGCGGATCTGGTATTGCTTCATCAAGGCGACGCACTTCTCGACGCTCGTATCCATGGAGACGGTCATCATATTGGGCGTCATGACATCCTTGAGTTTCGTATCCTTCGCAACGCGCCCTGCGAGTTCGCCTTTTGTCAGGTAATCGCGTTCGGTAAAAATTCCCACGATCTTGTGGTTATCGGTCAACAGCACCGCGCCGATGTGCGCTTCAGCCATTACCTTGACGGCGTCAAGCATGGTCAATGAAGATTCGATCGTGAAGTTATTGGTGAATTCCTTTGATTCGAGAAGTTTGCGAACAGTGGTCATGAGATAGGTCTCCTTGGGTCTTTTTTATCATAATAAAACCAAAACCGTACAAGGAGAATTTCCTCTTCTCCTATGACGTTTGTCATTATGTTGTGGGTCGGTCTGCCCCTGCGGTTATGTGAATTACACCAACTCAACCTTTACAGCCGTGATCTTGTACTCAGGTATCTTTGCCACCGGGTCGAGTGACGCGTGAGTCAGTTCATTCGCCGAGGCTTCGGGAAAGTGGAAGTTCGCATACACCATGCCGGGTGGAACGCGGTCGGTCACCCAGGCTTTGGCTTCGATGCTTCCGCGCCGCGAGGTGATGCGCACGCGTGTATTGCCGTTCACACCGATCTTCAAGGCGTCATCTGGGTTCAATTCCACCAGCGCCTCGCCATACACCTGCATGATGCCTTTTGCACGACGCGTCATCTGTCCGCCGTGCCAGTGATACAGCACGCGACCGGTGTTCATGATCATTGGGTAGTTGTCGTCGGGCTTTTCGGCAGGCGGCACATGATCGATCGGCATGAACTTGCCCTTGCCGCGTGTGAACTGCTTTGTATGTAAGACCGGAGTGCCGGGATGATCCGCTGTTGGGCAGGGCCATTGCAAACGCTCCCCATTCTCCAGCCGTTCATGCGTGATGCCGCCATAGGATGGAGTGACCGCATTGATCTCGGACATGATCTCGGATGTGGAACTGTACTCCCAACCGGCATGGGGCGCATCATTCTGGACCCGGTCACTGATCCTGACCATCAGCTTTTTCGCCAGCTCAGAGAGGATCACCCAATCCGGATTCGAATCCCCGATCGGTTCGATGGCTTGACGTACCATCTGCACGCGGCGTTCGGTGTTCGTGAACGTGCCCGTCTTTTCGGCAAAGGTCGATCCAGGCAATAATACATCAGCATACGCGGCTGTTTCAGATGTGAATATCTCCTGCAAGACAAGGAAGTCCAATTCCTCGAGGCAGTGACGGATGTGCTTCGTGTCCGGGTCGGACATGACCGGGTCTTCGCCGATAATGTACAGCGATTTGATCTTGCCTTCCAAAATTCCCGGCATCATTTCGGTGACGGTCAGACCGACTTTGGCGTCTGCGGTCGCGCCCCATGCTTTTAAGAATTTCTCGCGGGCTTCCTCGCTGGTCACGGGCTGATACGCCGGGTAGACGTTCGGCAGACCGCCCATGTCACATGCGCCTTGCACGTTATTCTGTCCGCGCAGCGGGTTGACTCCGCCGCCGGGTTTGCCCATATTGCCGAGCAGCAATTGCAGGTTGGCAAGGTCTATCACGTTGCGCACGCCTACGATATGCTGGGTAATGCCCATTGCCCACATCACCGCCATGGGACTGTTGGTGGCGAGAATCTCCGCCGCTTCGTAGAGTTTTTCCACGGGAATGCGGGTGATCTCCGCCGCTTTTTCGGGCGGGTATTGCATCACGGTGGCTTTGAACTCGTCGAAGTTTTCCGTGCGCTCGTCGATGAAGGCTTGGTTCTGCCAGCCTTTTTCAAGGATGATATACATCAACCCGTTTAGGAGGGCGATATCCGTGCCGGGGCGTTGGCGCAGATGGAGAGTGGCGAACTCAGTAATATCAATTTTGCGCGGGTCGGCAACGACAAGTTTTGCGCCGCGCTGTCGCACCGCCTGCCGCAGCATTGCGCCAAAGACGGGGTGTTGCTCGGTGGTGTTCGAACCGATGATAAAGAAAGCTTGCGCCTGGTTGGCGACATCATCCATACTGTTGGACATCGCACCCGAACCGAAGGAGGCAGCCAGACCGGCTACCGTGCTGGAGTGTCAGAGACGGGCGCAGTGGTCTATATTATTCGTCCCCATGACTTGCCGCGCCAATTTGTTCATCAAATAGTTTTCTTCGTTCAGGCACTTCGCCGAAGTGAGGAAGCCCATCGTATCCGCGCCGAATTTTTTGCGGGTATCTGCTAACTTATCCGCGACAATGTCGAGAGCCTTGTCCCATTCTGCGTCCACCCAATCCCAGGGACCGCCGTTCACTGATGGCTGCTCACTGATGACAGGCTTTTTCTTTCCCTCCAACAAATACCGTCTCACCTTCGGCTTCACCAACCGATCGGGGTGATGAATGAAGTCGTAGCCGTAACGTCCCTTCACGCAGAGGTGATTGCCGTTGGCAGGAGCCTTCTCGGTGGATGTCACGCGGATGACCTTGCCGTCTTTGACGTTCAATTCGAACTGACAGCCGACGCCGCAGTAGGTACACGTGGTCATCACCAATTTGTCTGGCTCACCCGCACCCATCGACATCTTGTTGTCCAATGCGCCGGTGGGGCAGTAGGCGACACATGCGCCGCAGGATTCACAGCGCGCGTCGAGCATGTCCGTGCCCGCACCCGCAACGGGATGCGTATTCATACCGCGTTCCGCCATGCTCCAAACAAAGCGACCTTGAATATCGGCGCAGGCGCGCACGCAGCGTGTGCATTGGATACACTTGTTCAAGTCCACCCATACGAACGGGTTATCGTCGCTGTCGATCGTATAGTGCGGCTTGGGAGACATGCTGGCGTTCACATCCAAGCCGTACTGCTTCACCCAATGCATGAATTGTGTTTCCTCTTTTTGTCCGTTCTCATACCCGCTGTCATGATAGTTGGACATGAAGAGTTCGAGAATCGTCTTTCGAGATTTCTCGATGGCAGGGCTGTGAGTATCCACTTCCATGCCTTCGCTGACCGGCATAGCGCAGGATGCCATCGGCGTGCGCCAGCCTTTGACGTCAACGATGCACAGGCGGCAGCCGCCGAATGCTTCGAAGTCGGGATGATCGCACAAGGTGGGGATGGTGATGCCTGCCTGCTTTGCAGCTTGCAGGACGGTCATCTCTTCATCAACCGAGATAACCTGTCCATTTATTTTTATACTAACCATAAGATCTCCATGTCTGTGTGTCGGTCGAGCTATCGATTCACATCAGATGGGGAATGTTCATCCGAGTAATCTAAAATTTTCAGGGTGTCGAGCCAAGCCCAGATCAGATCCACTGCCTCAGGCACGAGCCGGGAAGTATCCTCGGAAAGATCGCGCGAGAAGCGGAAGTAATATCCGCGTACCGAAAGCAGGGCGGCATTCGGCTTGCGCTTGTAGATCGTTTCGCAGAACGACAACAAGGATTGGGGCGTCAGATGATGGGTAAAAGGCGAACGTTGGAATTCGCCGTCCACGCGGATGAGCCGAACCGCTTCCGGGATGTTCCCGGTATGGGCGTCGACAAAACACACGTGGTCATACGAAGCGATCTCTTCCGCCATTTCCGGAGCAAGCTGCAAATAAAAGGCAAAGTCCACAGGGCCGTCGAGCGGAAATTCGTCCTCGTACGAATCGGAGGCGGGCAGCCCAAGCCGCACGGCGACTTCGCGCAGGATGTGCCACGCGACGCCATCGTCTTCACGGTCTGGGTTGCCGTAGCCGATGAATAATATTTTTTTCAAATGGTTACTCGCCGTAACCTGTGCCGAGGATGTAGCTTTCCAGTTTGGAGATCGTGCCCTGGTCTTCCTGCAGCAGCGCTTCAGCAAGCCGTCGGATGGAAACGATGCCAACCACGTGGCTCTTTTCCAGCACGGGCAGGTGACGCACGTGATATTTGCGCATCAATTCGGCGCATTCCTGCAGGGTGGTCTCGGGTTTGACCATGACCAATTGCACGGTCATCACATCTTTGACGATCGTATCCTTGGCATGGCGACCTTTGATCTCGCCCTGACGGGTGTAGTCGCGTTCGGTAAAAATACCGACGATCTTTTCGTCCTCCGACACAAGGACTGCACCGGTATTGGCTTCCGCCATTTTTTGCAAAGCCGCGAGGACGGTGGCGTTTGAGGAAATGGTGAAGATCTTTGATTCGGCTTTTTCATCGAGAATTTTTCGAACAGTGGTCATGTCTGCACTCCTTTGTTGAAACAGGGAAATCGACCGGAGATTTGAAGATCGAGTTCTTCAATCTCGTTTCAAGGTATGGATCAGTTTTCCTTCTGGGTTGAAAATTTCGACCTGAATCGGCATCTGACCGACCGCATGGGTCGAGCAGGACAGGCACGGGTCGTAGGCGCGGATGGCGGCTTCGACACGGTTCAACATGCCTTCCTGCACCTGCGGACCTTTGACGTAGGTCTTGGCGACACTATCCACGGCGTTGCTCATTGCCCAGTTGTTGTGACCGGTGGAAACGATCAGGTTGACCTGCGTCAGCTTGCCGTCTTCATCGGCGGTGTAATCGTGGATGAGCGTTCCGCGCGGGGCTTCGATCACGCCCACGCCGTGACCGGTGTAATTCTTGCGGGTGTTGAGGATGTCGGTGCTGAGAATATCGGGGTCTTCGCACAACACACGCACACGCTCGGCGGCGAATAAGGCTTCGATGAGGCGGGCATAGTGATAGTACAGCGTGTTCTCGACCGGCTTGCCGTTGTTCAGGCTCTTGAAGATCTTGAGTTCGTCGTTCGCCAGCGGCGTGTCGATCTTGTCGGCGATGTTCAAGCGTCCCAGCGGACCTACGCGATAGACACCATCAGGATACCCCATTTTTTTGTAGAAAGGGAACTTGAGATATGACCACGGCTCGACATGTTCCTGAATCTGGTCAAGATAGTTCGCGACCGGGAAGCGTTCCAATTCCTTGCCTTCGCGGCTGATGAGGCGAATGTTCCCGTCGTAAAGCTCGAGTCCGTTTTCGGGTGTGATCAAGCCGAAGTAACCGGTGGGGAAGACGGCGAACTTGTTGATGTCTTCCATGTTCTTTTCCGCCCAGTCCTTCATGATCTGTAACCCGACCTTCAAGGTCTCGACCGCGCCATCTACGCCTTTTAAAATGGAGTCGCGTTCGTCACGGGTCAGAGCTTTGTTCACGCCGCCAGGGATCGCAAAGACCGGATGGATCTTGCGACCACCGAGGGTCTTGATAATTTCCTGACCGAACTTGCGCAGCATGACAGCTTTGACGGTCAAGCCGGGGTTGATGCCAATCAAGCCGACAACGTTCCTCGTCGCCGGGTCGGAGTCAAAACCGAGCAAAAGGTCAGGACCCGCCAATTCGAAGAAGTGCATCCCGTGGCTTTGCACGATCTGACCCATGTGCATCAGTTCGCGCAGCAGGTTTGCCGGGCGCGGCGGGGTCTGACCGGTGAGCGCGTCGCCAGCCTTGGCAGCGGCGAGATGATGGCTGACCGGACAAATTCCGCAAATGCGCGGTGTGATCTGCGGCATCTCGAAGTACAGACGACCCTCGCAGAATTTTTCGAAGCCGCGGAATTCGTTGACGTGCATGTACGCGCGCTCAACGGTGTTATCGTCCTTCATGTGAATGGTCACTTTGGCGTGACCTTCAATGCGGGTTACTGGTTCAATCGTAATTTTTTGTGTGCTCATAAATCATTCCTCATTCACTAATCACTATTTACCATTCACTAATTACTAATGCCAGTGTAGCAACTCATCCTTTAATTCTGGCTTGCGACCCTGCGCCAATTCCGAAAGAACGTAGAAGATCACATCTGCATCAGGCGGACAGCCGGGAACGTTGTAATCGACAGGGACGACTTCATGAAGAGCGCGAGTCTTGGTCATGGTAGCCAGTTCCGGGTCGTCGGGGATCTTGCTGCCCGGCTCGTTGCTGGGGGCATCTTCATAGGCTTGTTTGAGCGCGGCTTCCACGCCGCAGAAATTCCGCATGGCAGGCACGCCGCCGAATACGGCGCAGTCACCGAGCGCGACCAATATCTTTGCGCGTTGGCGCATTTTGCGCGCCACTTCTTCATTAGCGGAGTTATTGATTCCGCCTTCGAGAATGCCCACGTCCACGCCACTTTCATCGGGTTCCTTCAAATCAGTAATGGGTGTGGAGCGCAAGTCTGCAAGTTCGACGATCTTCAAAATGCGCTCGTCCATATCCAGCAGGGACATATGGCATCCGGCGCAACCGCACATCCAGTCAGAAGCAATTTTTGGTTTGGTCATGGTTTCCTCTACTTTAGCGCCACGCTTGATTTGCGTCCGCGAATGGCTTTTTGCCAGTCGGTATCGAGTGACAGGTTCAAACGCTTGGCAAGATCGGTCAACACATCAAGGTTATCGCGCACGTTCTCTGGCGCAGTGATCGCCTTTTCGGCTTTCCGCGTGCGTCCATCCAAATTAATGTAATGTCCTTCCTGTTCCGCCCATAAAGTGACGGGCAGGATCACATCCGCTTTTTCGGTAAGTTTCGATTCGTAGCTTGCCTGCACCACCAGATACGCGGACTTGGATGCGCGCTCGACCAGTGACTTGGAGACATAATCATCGCAGATGGCAAGGTAGGTGGCTTTGTGACCGTTGATGGCAAAGGCTTGATCGAAGCCCAGCAGCGCGGCGGTTTGACTATTCGACTCGCCTTTGAGCGAAAGCAGACCGTTGCGTTCAGAGTCCACGGCTCCCACCTGGACTGCGAGTTGGTGCAGCGCTTCGACGATTTGTGCGTCGCGTTGAGCGGTGATGCCCTTGCCGAAAAGAATGACCGGCGAGATGGCATTCGCCAGCATACGCGCGGCTTGCGAAAGTTGATCAAACGAAACACCGGTTTCAGCGACGGCGCTCTTGATGACTTTGTCGGCGTCTTTGATGCTGAGGGATGATCGCTCCAAACCTTCCTTTGCAATGACCGCTTGAAGTCCGCGGACGAGCGCGAGGTCGGTTCCGGCTTTGGGCTTGATGACGGCATTGGCGATGTCATCGATCTCGCTCTCTTCCGGGTCGATGTTGATCAGGCGGGTTCCCTTCGTGAGATTGCGTTTGAAGAGGAAGCCAGCCACCATGTGGCTGTTCTGCAAGTTCGCGCCGATGCACATCACGGCGTCGGCGGTTCGCAGAACGTCGATCCTGCCTTCGAAGTTCTCATGCTCTTCCGCGTATTTTGCAACTGCGGCAGTCGGCACGCCTTCTTCGATGCTGGTGACGAGATCGCTTTGGAACTTGCCTTTGAACAGTTCGTTGAAGGCGTTCAACGCTTCGGCGGTTAGCCGGGTGGATGCCAAGCCCGCGACACCGTTCTTCTTCCCGGCGAGCGGCTGAAGTTTTTCTTTGACGACGTTCAACGCCTCGTCCCAGGAGACCGGTTCGAGTTTGCCGTTCTTCTTGACCATCGGCGCGGTGATGCGCTTGCGGGATTCGCTCACAGCATCATACCGTCCGTGTTCGCACAGCACCCCGTGGTTGACCGCTCCGTCCCAGTCACCTTCGATGCGCACGATGCGGTTATCCCGCACCATGATCTTGATCGAGCATCCCACCGAACAGCCGATACAAACAGATTTGACTTCCGTCATCTGTTCGTCGTGCCCCTGATAGGCGCTCGTGCGGTCGATCAATGCGCCGGTCGGGCAGACCTGTACGCAGGAACCGCACTTGATACAAGTGCTCTCGCCGAGCGGAACGTTTGTATCCGCGACGATCAAGCTTTTCGCGCCGCGCTCAGCCACCGACAGGGTGAAGTTCCCCGCCATTTCGGCGCAGGCACGCACACAGCGGCGGCAAAGGATACAGCGATTGTTATCCAGAACGAAATACGGATGCGAAGTATCCACCGGGAAATCGTTCCAACCTGGCTGAATGGGCCAGTGGGTCATTTCCTCGGCGTAGGCGGCGTTTTGCAGTTCGCAATCTCCACCACTGACCTGGCAGAACGGGCAAAAATGATTGCGTTCGCTGAACAACATCGAAAGGATGAATTTTCTGGATTTCTTGATCGCATCCGTTTCCGTGTTGACTACCATGCCGTTATTGACCGGCAGTGTGCAGGACGCCATCGGAACGCGCACACCCTGGACTTCCACGATGCACAGGCGGCAGCCGCCGTACGGAGTCAAGTCCTTGTGTTCGCAAAGGCGCGGAATGTGAATTCCAGCCATTTCCGCGGCGCGCAAGACCGTTGTTCCATCAGGAACTTCGATCTGTTTGTTGTTGATCGTTATTTGAGCCATTTAATCCTCTGTAAAGTGGATTCCGAAAGTTCTACTTTCGGACATTCTCTGTCTCTGAAGTGGTACTTCAGGATTGCTTTATGCTTTCGAGTTCCGGCGCCATTTCGCAAACGCCTGTCGGGCAGCTTCCCAATTGGATGTGCGCTTCCACTTCCGTACGGAAATGCTTGAGCATGTCACGGATCGGAACAGCGGCGGTTTGACCCAGACCGCAGTTCGAAGCGCGCTCCATTTCCGAAGCCAGGTTCAGTAATGTATTCAACTCTTCCAGTTTGCCTTGTCCCTGGGTGATGCGTTCCACGATCTCATAGGCACGTTGGGTGCCGATGCGGCAAGGCGTGCATTTGCCGCATGATTCAAAACGGAAGAATTGCAGAAGGACTTTGACCAGGTCGACGATGCAGGTGCGTTGGTCGCAGATCAGCAGTGCCCCGGAACCAAGCGAGACACCTGCCTTGCGGAAGGATTCGAAATCCATGGGCACATCTTGCAGTGCAGCGGGAATGATCGAGCCGCTGCTGCCGCCGGTTTGGGCAAGTTTCAAAACACTGCCCGGCTTCATGCCTTTGGCGTAGATGTTGATGACTTCCCGCAGGGTGATGCCCATTGGCACTTCGATCACGCCGCTGAAATTGACGTTGCCCATGATGGTGTATACCTTCGTGCCGGGGCTGGACGGTGTGCCGAACGAACGGTACCACTCCGCTCCATTGCGCAGGATGGCGGGGATGTTTGCGAGAGTCTCCACGTTGTTGACCGTGGTCGGTTTATTCCACAAGCCGTGCGTCACGGGATAGGGTGGTCTTGCACGCGGTTCACCGCGCTTGCCCTCGATGGATTCGATCAACGCCGTCTCTTCACCGCAGACGTACGCGCCTGCGCCTGCATGGAGATGAATGTGAAAATCGAAGTTCGTGTTGAAAATATTTTTGCCGAGGAAACCGAATTCCTCCGCCTGTCTGATGGCGTTTTCCAAACGGCGATAGGCAAGCCCGTACTCGCCGCGGATATAGATGTAGCCCTGGTTCGCGCCGACGGCGTATCCGGCGATCGCCATCGCTTCGAGGATGACATGCGGGTCACCTTCGAGGACAATCCGGTCTTTGAACGTCCCCGGTTCGCTCTCGTCGGCATTGCAGATGATGTATTTCTGGTTGCTCTTTGCCGCGCGCACGAACTTCCATTTGCGCCCTGTCAAAAAGCCTGCGCCGCCGCGTCCCTGCAGACCGGATTTCTCGACCAGATCGATAACCTGTTCAGGGGTCATGTCCGTCAGAGCTTTGCCCAACGCTTCGTATCCGTTATGGGCGATGGCGTCTTCGATATTTTCCGGGTCGATGCGCCCGGCGCGTTCGAGGACGATGCGCTGTTCGGCGGGGTTGTATCCCTTGTGGGCGCGCAGCGAACCGATCTGCCCTGTCAGCGTCTTCGGTGGGGCGAGCAAGTCTTCGACGATGCGTCCTTTGTAAATATGTTCCTCGACCAAATAGCGCGCGTCACCGGGTTTGACGGGACCGTACACCGTTGCTTCCGGATAGACGACCACAAAAGGCAGGATGTTCGAGTGTTCGGCGTCGGCGATGGTGGCGACATCCACTTCATCCAAGATTTGATAGGCTTCGAGCGCTTCGTTCAGATTTTCAAGGAGTTCATTCGCTCCGAGGCGGATGCTTTCCGGGTCGGTGGAGACCAATATCATGGCGCGTTTCTTTATCATGGCTGGCTCCTATTCGTAGCGCTCTAATATTTCGGGGATCTGTTCGACGGTGACGTTGCCGTACATGTCATCATCCACCAGCAGGACGGGACCCACACTGCACAACCCGATGCAGGATGTGGTCAGAAGGGTCCACTTGTTGTCTGGCGTGGTTTCGCCGCGTTCGAGCTCAAGCGTTTCGCGCAGGGCGTCCCAAATGGCTTTTCCGCCGACGACATGACAGGGCGCATTCTCGCAGAACTTGATGACGTGCCGTCCACGCGGCTCGGTGGAAAGCATATCGTAGAAACTCGCCAGGCTGTACAAACGGCTCTCGGCAACGAACATACTGTTCGACGGGCTGTGGACCTGCTTCTTCACTTCGCGAATGGCTTCGGCAGGGATATATCCCAGCGAATGATTGATCTCGCTCAGGATCGGAATGAGCGCGTCAGCTGTCTTGCCGTGCTTTTCAATTGCCTGCTGGACAACTGCCTTTACTTCGCTTTCAACGATTGGGGCGTGCATGCGACCTCCGTTTATATCGTTATTGCGAGGGTGAAGCCTGACGCAATGACGAAAAAATAATTACGACAAAACCGAAACTGCGTTGAAATTACAGACCTGCATACAAATGCCGCAGCGGATGCATTTTTCGATGTCAATGGTATGCGCCTGCCGGCGTTCGCCGCTGATGGCTTCCACCGGGCAATTCCGTGCGCAGACCATACAACCCGTGCAGGTTGGCGCTTGAATTTCAAAGTGGATCAACGAGCGGCAGACCTTGGCGGGGCAGCGCTTCTCGAACACGTGCGCTTCATATTCGTGACGGAAATGCTTGAGCGTACTTAACACCGGGTTCGGCGCACCTTGACCGAGACCGCAGAGAGAGTTCTGCGCCACTTCATGGCACAAATCTTCGAGCGTATCCAGGTCTTTGGGTTCACCTTTCCCGTCGCATATCTTTTCGAGCAGTTCAAGGATTCGGCGGGTCCCGACACGGCACGGCGTACACTTGCCGCACGACTCTGCCTGCGTAAATTCCATGAAGAAGCGGGCGATATCTACCATGCAGGAGGATTCGTCCATGACGACCAAACCGCCGGAGCCCATCATCGAGCCAGCCTGACTCAGCGCTTCGTAATCGAGCGGCAGGTCAAGATGCTCTTCGGTGAGACATCCGCCCATCGGACCACCGGTCTGCACGGCTTTGTATTTCTTGCCGTCCTTAATGCCGCCCGCCACGTCGAAGATGATCTCGCGCAGGGTGATGCCCATCGGCACTTCGATCAGACCCGGCTTGGCAACATTTCCGCCGATCGCGAAAGTCTTCGTACCCTTCGAGCGTTCGGTGCCCATGCTGGCGTACCAGTCTGCGCCTTTGAGGATGATCTGCGGTACGTTGGCATACGTCTCTACATTATTGTTATTGGATGGCTTGCCCCAAACACCTTTCACCGAAGGGAATGGGGGACGGGGACGCGGCTCTCCGCGCTGACCCATGATCGAAGCCATGAGGGCTGTTTCTTCGCCGCAGACGAATGCACCTGCGCCCACGCGTACTTCGAGGTCAAAGTTGAAGTCGGTGCCGAGGATATTATTTCCAAGGAAGCCGAATTCCCGCGCCTGCGCGATCGCAAGGTTGAGCGTTTCCACCGCCAGCGGATATTCCGCGCGGCAGTAGATGTAGCCGTAACTCGCGCCGACCGCGTACGCACCGATGATCATGCCTTCGATGACCGAATGCGGATCGCCTTCGAGCACGCGGCGATTCATGAACGCGCCGGGGTCGCCTTCATCGGCATTGCAGACCATGTATTTGGGATTGTCCTGCACCTGGCGGGTGAGACCCCATTTCCTTCCAGCCGGAAAACCCGCGCCGCCGCGTCCGCGCAAACCGGACCGGATGACTTCGTCGATGACCATTTCAGGTGTCATCTCGCCGATGACTTTTCCGAGTGCCTGATAGCCGTCCACTGCGAGGTAATCCTCGATGTTCATCGGGTCGATCTCGCCGCAGTTTCGCAGCACTACGCGTACTTCCTTCGGGCGTAGCGGACCGAGCTCTTCATCCACGATGGGTTTGTGAACCTCGCGGAATTTTTCAATGATGCGCCCTTTCAGGAAGTGTTCCTCCACTAAGAATGGAACATCATCTGCGGTCATGCCCACGTAATGCACGCCTTCGGGGTACACCATCATCTCAGGTCCGCTGGAGCAGCTCCCAATGCGGGAGGTTTCCAATACCTGAATTTCGTCGATCAAACCTTGTGCCACGAGCTCGTCTTGCAGCGCATCCACAACTTCATGCGCGCCTTTTTCGAGACACTCCGGGTCGACGCATACTAAAACGTGCGAACGATAAAACGCCATAAAAAATTTCTCCGATATTGTCACCCTGCCTGCACCGTGCGCAGGCACGCGTGAGCCGATAGGCGAAGGGTCTCTACCTTTGTGAAGGAGATTCTTCGCTTTGCTCAGAATGACATGGCTAGATAGATAAAACGTGGTCCTTCAAAGGCAGTCCATCCTGGACGTGTTGTTTCATGATCTGTGCGGCAACTTCCGCGTTGACCTTGCCGTATGTTACTTTTGCCTGGTCACCGACGATGACCTGCATGATCGGTTCCTGTTCGCACATGCCGATGCACCCGGTCTGGGTCACGGTCACGCCGCTCAGGTTCTGGGTTTCGATGTAATTCAACACGCTCTTCATCGTATCGCGCGCACCGGCGGCAATTCCGCAGGTGCCCATTGCCACGATCACCTGAATATTTCCAGGCGTGGCTTTCATCTGTTTTTTGGCAAGCGCTTCTTCGCGGACGCGCTTCAGTTCTTCCAAAGACTTAATAGCTGGCATGGTTTCTCCTTTTAAAACTCGGTTTGCGGCGCGAGGGCGGCGATGCCTTCCTCGATCATTCCGCGTAAAATTCGTAGAACTTCGGGCTCGGTCAATGAAACATCGCCAAGCGCCGACTTGATCTCTTCATCGTCCAACACGAACTCGTTCAACGTTCCCTTCTTGTCCTTGAGGTGATGCGTGAATACCCAGTGAATCTGCGGATACGAAACCAGCAGGGTGAGCATGGTCATGCCCGCGTCACCAAGCGGCATCCGGTCAATGTGACTGTGACGGAACCGCGCCTCGACTCGCGTGCCTTTGCCTGCTTCTGACTCCAGAGTTAAGCCACCCTCAGACATTTCCGCCGCCAATTTCAAGAGCGGAATTCCCAGCCCTACCTTGCGCGTGGTGCGCGTGGTGTAGAACGGGTCGAGCACGCGTTTGGCGGTTTCTTCGTCCATGCCTTTGCCATCATCGGTTATGCTGACTTTCAGCAGGTCGGTATGCAGATCTTCCAGAATATCCATGCGAATATTCCGGCTGTCTGCTGCGACGCTGTTCTCAGCGATATCCATCAGATGCAGGGCGATCTCACGCATGGTTATGCCTGCACCTTCTTCAACACTTGCGGAAATTTATTCGGGCGCAGGCGTCCTTGTACGTCTTCGTTCACAACCACAACCGGCGCCTGACTGCACGCGCCGACACAGCGGCATTCTTCGAGCGTGATCTGACCGTCGGGGGTGGTTTCGCCAAGTTCTGTGTTCAACATCTGTTTGGCTTTCTCCACCAGTTGCGGAGCGCCCGCTACGTAGCACGCCGTCCCCAGGCAGAACTTGATGGTGTGCTTGCCGCGCGGTTTGGTCTTGAAGAACGAATAGAACGTCACCACGCCGTGGACCTGCCCAAGCGGCACTTTCAGGTTTTGAGCGATGTAGGCTTGCATGCAGGGGGAGACGTGCCCGATCTTTGATTGAACTTCGTTCAACACGAGCATGACAGCGCCAGGGCGTTCTTTGTTTTCAATAATGGCCTGATCGATAAGAGCCTTTAGGTTTTCTGCATTCAGGGGGTCATTTGCGGGAATTTCTCTAAGTAATCTCGTCATTGTCAGCCTTTTGGTTTATTGTGATAAATTTCACAAATATAGTTTAATAGCTTATTTCAAATCAGTCAATGAAGGATGTCACATGACATCTGTGTAGGTTGTCAGGCAAATTATTTTTGTTCGATCCAGACCTTGCGTCCATTTTCACCGCTCAATGCCATGCGGATCTCCGCAATGGTGGATGTATGCATTTCGAACATGGTCGTGCCTAAAAATTCATCGAGTCGGTGAACGTCTCCGCTTTGGATAAGAGGAAGATCCTTCGACGTTGGGAATTGGTTATGCAACGCTTCCGGCGTGATGTGGCGCGAAATTTCAAGTGCGGGAAAGTGCCACCAGTCCGCGAGGAAGCCGAGGGTGGGGAATAAGCCATAGGCGGTGCGGTTGACATGCGCAGGGATGACCAGCCCGCCGAGTCCGTCCACTTGTTTGAGAACATCTTCAATCGAAAATTTTGTGGAGGATAAGAGCAATCGCGTTTCGGTGCGGAGGTATTCCCCATGTTCGTTTACAACAAATTGTTCGCCGAGATGGTCGGCGGGGTTGACTTCATCGGGTAGGGAAAGGTCTACTTCGTGCTGCCAGACTTCGAGGTCAGATAAAGATGCGAAGAGGCAGAGCAGGTGAACATCCTCCCGCGTTTGAACTTCCATGCCGGGCAGGACGGTTAATCCAGTCCCTTCCACCGCCTTTTGAACGGCGCGGACATTCGCGCTGGCGTTGTGGTCGGTGATGGCGATCAGGTCGATGCCCAGTTCGAGCGCGCGTTCGACGATGAGAGTGGGGATCATTTCCACCTCGGCGCATGGCGAGAGGACAGTGTGAACGTGCAGGTCTGCCCTGAAGATGTCCATCGTTAGCGGAGGTTCATTTCCCAGAGTGTGCCGCAGATCTCGTAACTGAATTTCGAAGTCGAGAGCAGAATCACGCCTTGTTCGTTGGCTTTGGCAAGGGTGGCTTCATCGGGTTGGGCGTTTTCGGTGATGATGACCGCGGCGACATCGAGCATGGAGGCGACCGCGACGATGTTCAAATGCGCCTGCAATGTGACCCATAGGTTCCCGTTCTTTGCGCCAGCCATGACGCAAGACAACAAGTCGGAGGTGTAGCCGCCTTGTGGGACAATGCTGGTAAGATCGCGCGGCTCGGTCAATACGTTGAGTTCGAGTCTTTCGATGATCTGTTGAAGGTTCATGGAATTATTCCCTTTTTCCGTTGAGCGTATCCGCTGGGACGATGATGCGCATGACCAGTTTGGTGCCTTTACCCACAGTGGATTCGAGTTCCATTTTGTCCACACAGCGTTTGATGTTGACTAGCCCCATCCCGGCGCCGAAGCCCATCTCGCGGACTTTGTCGGTGGCGGTGGAGTAGCCAGGTTGTAAGACTTTTTCGATATCGGGAATGCCCGGTCCGTCGTCGGTGGTGATGATGTTAATCTTGTGCGGCTCGACTTCCAGTTTGAGAATGCCGCCATGCGTGGAGTGGATGATGAGATTCATCTCGGCTTCATAGGCGGCGATGCCGCAGCGGCGCGCCAGTTGCGCATCCGCGCCGAGGCGCAGCAGTGCGCGTTTGATATTCCCGGCAGCGTTGCCGCCGTGAGTGAAGTCACCGGCTTTGATGTTGTAGCGCAGGACGAGCGTGGTGCGGTCGGAGATGATGTCTTCGAAGAGATGGCTGGCTCGATAGCGGCGCAGTTCCTCTTCTTTATAGTCGCGCTGAAGCGCATGCAGGATGCCGCGTGTGATATCCCCTTTGGTGATCATGCCCACCAGTTCATCATTTTTGTCCACGACGGGTAGTCGCCCGAGGCGGCTTTCGGTAAAGGTCTTGATGGCTTTGATGATCGATTCGTAATCGGCGACGGTCACGACTTCTCGCGTCATATATTGCCCGACGGTGGCGGCAAGGTCGTTCTTCTCCAACGCCCGCACAATATCTTCGATGCTGAAGACGCCGACTAATTTTCCGTCTTTTACCACGGGCACACCGGAGATCCGGTTTATGCGCAGGATCTCGAGGACTTTCGAGAGCGGCATTTCCTGCTCGGCTGTGTGCAGTTTGGAGGTCATCACCTCGCGGACTTTCAGGTCATACGAAAGTTCCTCGACACGATTGATCTCCTGCGCATCGCGGTCGGTGATGGGGCGGTGGCGCCCGTATTTTTCCTGCTCGGTGGGCTGCCTAGATTGTGGGGACATTGCCTTCGTAACTTTTTAATCCCGAGTCGTGAAGCCTGCCGCTTAGTTCGAACATCCCCAGCGGACTGGAGATCAGGGGGATGTTTTCCTGAACGGCGATATCGATGGTTTCCTGCTGCGGCTTTTTCCCGCGGATGAAAATGATCGCGCGAAACTCCGCGATCTGAGCGGTGCGCACCACCTGCGGGTTGGTCAACCCTGTCAGCAGAACGGCGCGCGGACGGCTGTATGCCAGCACGTCACTCATCAGGTCTGCGCAGTAGCCTCCATGAATATTGACGTCTGTGCTTAATTCCCGGGTAATCACTTCACCTTGAGCGATTGCGATGATCTCAGTAAGGTTCATATTAACAAAATCCCTTTCGAGTACATTAACTCAATAAAAATATAGACAATAGAATTATTCCCCATTATGTCCAGATTAGTTAGTTTATTTCTTCATGCCCATGCCTGATGATTGTCATGAAAAAGCCGCCATCGCGGCGGCTTTATCTTCCAAAATCTTTTCTTCGTTTGGGGAGTTTTCTTTTCCTTCGTTGAACAGGTTGAGTATTACTCTCTTCTTTGAAATGACGAAATATGATTTCCCTTCGTATCATTGACCATGTCATCCAAATGGCAAATACTCCCCAAACGATCGTTAGAATCCAAATTCCTATGTGAGCGTTTTTTGTAGTACATAGTAAAACTCCAAAAACAATTCCAATGATCAAAACAATACCCGTTGCGAACCATTCGATCAAATAGGGTTTTGTCGTTTCGTGGGTTTTGTAAACCCAATTGGGTTGATTGATGGGAATCGGTAATTTCGAACGACCTCCGCCTGGACCGGGGATATAAAACTCGATTGGAGTTTCATCTTGATTGTCTTTTTTTGCCATCACAATCCAACCCTTTCACCGTATGAATACACATTGAACCTATGTTTCCTCGCATACCCGATCAACGTGATACCGTATCGTTCCGCCATTTCAATGGATAGAGACGAGGGCGATGTGCGCGAGATCAAGATCGGCACGTTGAGCTGCGCGGCTTTTTGCAGCATCTCCGAACTGATGCGCCCGGTGGTGATGAGGATGCGGTTTTCGGGCCAGACGTTGTTTCTCAAACACAAGCCCGCGATCTTATCGAGTGTGTTGTGCCTGCCGATATCATCCGCCGCCAGCACGACCTTCTCGCCGTCACTCAAGGCGGATGTGTGGACTCCGCCCGTGTCGCGATAAAGCCCCTGTGCGTCGAATAATTTTTCCACCATCTCCATGATCGCCTCAGGCTGGACCTTGAACCGGATTTCTCCGAAATTGATATTTGGTTTCGCCAGGAGGTCAACAGCCGTCACACCGCCCGTACAGCCGGAGGTTCTGCGCCAATTCGTCGGCTGTTCCACGCTTCGGTTCAACCAGACATCCACGTTATCGCCATGCTCACACAAGCGGACATCCACGACTTCGTCCATGCTTTTGATGATGCCCTCATTGAAAAGAAACCCGATTGCAAGCTCCTCCAATTGGATCGGTGTACACATGAACGAGATCCACACTTCACCGTTAACGGTCAGGGAAACGGGAGTCTCCACGATGGTTTCGGCGTCAAAGTGCTCCCATTTTTTGAATTCATAACGGTCATATTTGATTTGCTTGCTGGGGGAAAGCATGGAAACCTCTATTATTAAGGTTTTACTTTTTCTGAATTGCGATGGACTTTGTAAAACAGATCGGGGTCTGCCAGGAACGCGCCCAGGCAGGAATCGGTGCAGAGATGGATCATCCTCCCGCGGTGAGTTGCCGATGGGAAATACTGCGGGTCGGCTCCGCGGAAGATGCGTCCGCATAAGGTGACGAACTGCCTGGGAGTCTCAACCTCCTCGGCGTTTATGGAAGCGGGTTGGTCAAAGATTACGGACATTGAATCTATACGATCTCGGAGATCAACACTTCAAATGGCGCGACTGCCAGTTTCTCTGGGGCGTGATTGACCAAAGAAGAGCGGACAGCGCTGGAGAACAGCGGGTGCAGGGTCCTGCCTTTGATGCCCTGTGCCTTTGAAAAATCGAGTTCCAATCTTTCCTCTGAATAATTCAAGATCACGAGCGCGGACTGCGCTTTGGCAGTGCGCAGGAAGGCAAAGTAATTCTTTGCAGTTGGGTGCAGCGGAAGGTATTCTCCATGCATCAGCGCAGGCGACGACTTGCGGACCCGCAGAAGGTGTTTGTAAAAATTGAGCAGCGAATCTGGGTTTTGGCTCTGCTCGCGGACGTTGATACCGTTCTTGTAATTCGGGTTGATGGGCAGCCAGGTGGTGACGCCATCGGGTGAGAATCCGGCATTCGGCTTGTTCGACCACTGCATGGTCGTGCGGTTCTTGTCACGGGTCATTTCAGCGGTGCGGATCATTGCCTCTTCCGGGTGGACGCCCATCTCCGTGACGATGGTATGGTAATACCAGGAGCCCATCGTATCCTTGACCTGGGAGATTTCTGTCAGCAGGTGATCGGTCATGCCGATCTCTTCGCCGTTGTATAGAAATGGCGTGCCACGCAGGGTCAGCACCAGTGCGGCGTTCAGGCGCGCCATTTCGGCGTCATGGAATTTATTCCCGAAGCGGGTGTAAATGCGTGAGCAGTCGTGGTTTCCCAATGTGTTGCAGGGCCAGCCGCGCAGCGTGGAAAGCGCATCCAGTTTCTGGAGCCGCTCTTTTTGGTTCTTGCGGATGTGCGGCGGGGTGATGTGGTCAGCCCGCATCAATGGGAAGTTGAACACAAGATTCAATTCATCGTTCCCATCTCCCATGTAGGTGATGTCATCGTCTTCACCGACGAGCATTCGGTCGCCATCAAATTCGTTCATGACCGAGCGCAGGTCTTTCATCAGCTCGTGAAGCCCCGGTTGCCCCAACTGGTACTTGAACATATCCTGCCAGTATTTATCGCGCAGTTTTTTCACTTTTGTCGTTTTGGCAAGCTCGGAAAAGCGCCGCAGTTCCGCCAGGTTCATCGGCACTTCGTGAGGGGTAAGTTTTGGGTCCTCATAAATGGTGCCGATCGCGTCGAGGCGGAAACCGTCCACGCCGAGTTTGAGCCAGAAACGGGCAGCATCCCACATGGCTTGTTTAACCTGGGGGTTGTGCCAGTTCAAGTCCGGCTGTTGCTTCATGAAATAATGATAGTAATACTGCTCGCGTTCAGGGACGTATGTCCATGCCTCGCCGTCGAAGCAGGATTGCCAGTTGTTCGGGGGCATATCCACCCAGACGTACCAATCCGCTTTGGGGTTGTCGCGGCTCGATCTCGACTCAAGGAACCATGCATGTTCATCGGACGTATGATTCAGCACAAGGTCGAGGATGACCCGGATATTTTTCCGGTGTGCTTCTGTAAGGAAGTTCTTGAACTCTTCCAATGTGCCATACTCCGGCGCGACGTTGCAGTAATCCGAAATGTCATACCCGCAGTCCCAGTTGGGAGAAGGGAAGTGCGGAGACAGCCAGATCGCATCCACGCCGAGGTCTGAGAGATAGCTCAGCTTATCTGTCATACCTTTGAAGTCGCCGATGCCGTCGCCGTTCCCGTCTGCAAAAGAACGGGGATAGATCTGATAAAAGACAGCAGTCTGCCACCATTTCATTTCTGTATTCATTCGGTTTCCAATCTCCCGATGATCTTTACGCAATCATGATTGAATACTTCCTCCCGGTGGGGCGCATCGGGGAGTTCACTCGTCAGGTCCTGCCCTGGGAAGTGCAGGTTCTCGTGCAGATCCAACCGCCATTTGGGGCAGTCCGTTACATCATATACGATGCCCTTGCAGGCGATAAGTTTACGTGTGCCCCGTTCGCCTGTGCCGCGCTTTAATTCAAGCAGGGTGATGATCCGATCCGGTATCGTCATACTTGAACGGTCAGCCCTTCTTTTATGTAGTGTTTGATGTACTCCAAAAGGGAATAGATGATCAAGGCACAGCCGAACATTTCCACCGATTCTTCGAGGCTGGCGACCACGGCGTAGGTGTAGTTCTTCAAGCCCAGGTTGGCGGCATAGTATCCGCTGACCATTTCTCCGCCGATCACACCGCCAATGTAGATAGCGAGTGAGAAAAAGAAAAGGAGCTTGAATCTCGTTTCGAGATGCAGGAAGAACATCAGATAGGCGACTGCGAAGAGCGCGACCGCGGCAATCCCAGGGATGATCCAGGTGAAATAGAAGGCGCCGTCAGCGCCGATGTATTCACGCATCGGTTTGATGAGCTTTTCATGCATGGATGCAGCTTCGTCGAAAGAGAGCAGCAGGAAGATCACAGCGAGGATATTCCAATGGATTCGGAATTTATCCTTCATTGAATTCTTCCATGACCCGATGCCCGCCAAAAGCAGCGCGGGAATGAAGAGCATCAGCGCGTTCGTAAAGGCAGGGACATTTCCCTCGAAATCCATGTAAAAAACCTGCATGAGGAGGTCGAGGAGAAATTCGTGCCAGGGACCTTTGATGTCTGCCACGCCGAAGTATTTGTAGTATTGACCCCAAATGCTTAGACCGACCAGGACGATCACCAGGGCGAAGAGGAGGATCAAAATGAGCTTCGAGTTGAGTTTTATGGTTGGAGTTTGATTCGTCATGAAAACCTTAGGGGAGAATTATATCGTTTAACAGATACAGGCGTCGGGTCAGTTCGAGGCGGGGACGATGACTGTGCGGACGTAACCGCCGAAGGATTCCAATGCATCCAGCGCGGCGTTGATGGCGTCCGCATCCAATGGGACGGTGCTGGTGACGATGCGGGAGGTATCCAGGATCCTGCGCCTCGCAAGCTCGACCAGTTCGGTCAGTTCATTCAATAAATGGTCGTTCGAGCCGATGAGTTCGATCTCGTTGCCAAGGAGTTCTGTGTAGGTGCGGATCTCCAGCGGCTGGTTCGATAAGCCGACAATGACCACGCGCGCCATCACCCCTGCTGACTGCATCGCCTGTTTCATCGTTTTCGGCAGACCGATCATCTCAATGGCAACGTCCACACCTTTGCCGTGTGTCAGGCGTTTGATCTCTTCCACCGGATCGATATGGCGTGCGTTGATCGGTATGGCACCATATTGTACGGCGAGTTTGAGTTTGTCTTCGTTGATGTCAATGGCGTAGACTTCAAGTGCGCCGAACGCCTTCGCCAGTTGAATTGCCGATTGACCGAGTCCGCCTGCGCCGAAGATCGCCACACGTTCCCCGGCTTTGAGCCGACTCTTGCGCAGTGCATGGAACGCCGTGGCGCTGGCGCACATCAGAGTTGCGCCTTGTTCGAATGGAATTTCATCCGGCAGGGGAATCGCATTGCGGGCGGGGACGGCGAGAAATTCCGCGTAGCCGCCGTTGGTGAAATGACCGAGCATCAATACCTTCTCGCAGAACTGGTCGTTGCCGGTCAGGCAGTGATGACACTCTCCGCAGGAGATGTTGTAATGCAGCGAGACACGGTCGCCCGGTTTGTGGCTGGTGACATTCGAACCGACCTTTTCAACGATGCCTGCGACTTCGTGCCCAAGCGTTAGTGGAACGGGACGAACCGGAGAGATACCGGCGCGATAATGTGCGTCGGAGTGGCAGATCCCCGCCGCTTTGACTTTCACCAAAATTTCCCGATCACCGATCTCAGGGATGGGGATCTCGTGCAATTGCAAAGGCTGACCGACACCGATAAAACGGACGGCTTTCATATGCTCTTCCTCCAGTGGCGCTGGGTTTGGTTCGGGATTATACAGTGGAAATTAGCACGGACTCCAACGACTCCAGTCGTTGGAGTCTTTTTTTATATTTGAATCCCAATATCAAATGCCGCCGAGTACCCCTCTGCGCCTTGCACGACGTTCAACAACAACTGACTCCCACCATTGTTGTAAATGTTATCATTCGGGTTGCGCACATTGCGTACCCCGCGCTGGTTGTACGGCTCTTGCAAATAGACCTGGTCAGTGAATGCATCATCGAAAAATAACTGCGAGGTGAAATCATAACCGTTGATGCGAATCTTGAAATGGATATGCACTGCGCGCCCCGGATACCAACCCGGGTAGACGGTAACGAATTTCGCCTGACCATTCGCATCCGTCACCTGGTAGCCGCGCAGGAACTTTTTTCCCGAAGCATTTTCCACATCCGAATACACGCCGAATGTGTCGCAATGCCAGATGTCCACCTGTGCGCCTTCGAGTGAAGCGCATCCGTTCGCGCCGATGTGTGAGACATTGAAGGTGAGTTCGAACGGCGCGCCCAGCACTGCTGAACCATCCGACGGGTCGGTGCGGATGTCTGAACGGTTGAGCATTTCGTCCACAAAGTATGGACCTTCCGTCATTTTGGGGCGTACCACGCAGGCGGGGATCGCGCCATTTGTTTGTGTTGCTGCTGCAATTGTCGCTGTGGATTGCGGAACTGGCGTGGAGGATGGAATTGAAATAGGCGTCAGAGGTTGCAGCAATTCGGGCGCGCAGGATGCCAGCAGGGTTGCCGCGCTCCCGATCCCGAGTATCTTCAACACATCCCTGCGGGTGAGGATCGTGCCGATCGGTTTATCGTCGTTATCCATAAATCTCTCCTCATTCTAAAAGTTGACCCAGTGTATACGGCGAAATTAATAAGCACGTGAAGAAAGTATGTTGAAATTATGTGTGAGCTATTCTGCCTTCCAGTAATTTTTCATTAACTCTGTCGCCCACTCCGGCTGACGAATTTCCTCATGTGGAAGGAACTCCCTCATGACTGGCTTGATATCGAGGATAGGCGTCCCGTCGACTGCATCCAATCCCTGAACATGGAGATCACGGCCCTCCCGCCTCAGGATCTTGACGATGGTGATTCCCAGCTTGTTAGGTCTGTTCTTACCCCGTTGGCTGAGTATCCCTACCATGGGCCAGTCCTTGTTGTTGCGCGGATGGCGTGATCCGGTTTCGACCTTTGCATCATCCACAAGATGAAAGAAGAAGACGACCTCCGCGTGGGAAAAACTTTCGATTTCAAACAAAGCCTCCTCAGGCATGGATGCGTCCAGCACGATGACCGAGATGACATCTCCCCAATCATCGTCTTTAACTTCCCTGCGTGAATTTCGAACCGTTGCGATCGGGGTCAGCGTGATCATTTGAATTTGTCCGCGAGCTTGCCGATGGTGGTGATATTCCGCACGGTGGTGGAGATTTTGACGATCTTCTCCAGCGAGCTTTTTAGAAAAATGGATTCGTCCTTTTCCAGCCGCAGCCAGTAAATTTCCCTGCCGATCACGGCGAAGTCGTTGAGCTTGTTTTTGACAGCCATCAAAGCAGACTGTCCTGTGACGCTCAATGGCTCATGCAAGAACGCCACGTAGATCGAATCATCCTTTTTCTTCGCCACGAACGGATTGCGCTCTTCGATTTCAACAATCTCCTGTGTCGTCCGCACGAAAGTAGCCACTTCGTAGCCCAACACTTTTTCAAGATGGCTGGAGATCTTCTTTTCGAGGCTGGCTGGGGATTTGGACGAAGTTTCAAAGATGACATTTCCGCTGGCGATGAATGTTTCCACATTGGAAAACCCGAGAGACTCGAACATCCCCCGCAAGGCATCCATTTTGACCGTATGTCCGCCGACGTTGATGGCGCGTAAAAAGGCAATGTATTTATTCATATAACTCTCCTCGATTGAATTTTACTTGAGAGTAACCTGTTGTTAATCCATTTTCATGAATTGAGAATATACTTCCCCCAATATTCACTGACAGGAGAAACACTGATGGTTGAACGAGCTATGGAAGGCGGCGCATTGCGCACCATTTCCACATTGAAAAAACGCCATATCCCTTTTTCCGGGATGAAGAATTTTCGCGATCTGGGTGGTTACGAAACAGCGGATGGTAGAAAAGTCCGCTGGGGTTTGCTGTATCGTTCTGACAGCTTGCACAAACTGACGGAGGATGACCTCAAGCGTTTGGCGGGGTTATCGCTCGGGGCGATCATTGATTTTCGTTCGGATCACGAGAAGGAACAACGTCCTGACCGGATCCCCGACGGTGTGCGATATGTCGAGATCCCCATTTTGGATGCGAGCACACGCGTCTGGCATGAGTCGCGGGATGACATGATAAAGGACCTGCGAAAGGTCGACCCGGTCAAATATATGACCGAGACGAACGTTGAACTCGCCTCGCAATTCACACCCGAGTTCCAAAAATTCGTTCGCGAAGTATTGTTATCGGATGGACATCCGCTCTTGTTCCATTGCGCTGCAGGCAAAGACCGCACCGGCTTCGGCGCGGCGATCCTCCTGCAGATGTTGGGCGTGCCGCATGAGACGGTTATGCAGGATTATGCGCTTACCGATAAATATCTGCTCGGCGCATATAATTTGAAACTCGCCATTGCTCAATTGTTGAAGGGAAGAGGATTTGTGAACGGCATCCGTGGGTTTATGCGCGCACATCCCGATTATCTTGCGGCTGCATTCAGCACGCTCGAAGCGGCTCACGGCTCGTTCGAGAATTATGTCCGCGATGGGTTGGGGTTGAGCGAGCAGGACATCGACCGATTGCGTCAGACATATCTTGAATAACTATTCGTAGAAATTGCCGAACTCGTCGCGGACGATCTTCATTTGCACCCAGCTCGCGCCATCTTCTTCGAATTCTTTTTCGAAGGTCATGCCTAGTTTTTCCAACACATGCAGGGATGCCGTGTTTGCTTTCATCGCCCGCCCGACGATCTTATCAAGTTTGTAATTCGAAAAACCGATCCGCAGGGAGGCAAATCCCGCTTCGGTGGCATAGCCTTTCGTCCAAAAACGGCGGAGCAGGCGGAAGCCCAGGTCAATTTCGCCTTTGCGCTTTGAAAAATTCAAGCCGCAAAATCCGATGTACTCCTTCGTTTCGGTCAGATAAAGCGACCACCTGCCAAAGCCATGCAAGTCGTAATGAGAATATCCGCGCAGGAATTTTCTGGCTTCTGCAACGGATGCAAATGGGGCGTCTCCCGTGAAGCGGATCACCTCCGGGTCTGAATTCAACTCGAAGAAATCCGCCGCGTCACGGATGCTGAAACGTTTGAGGATAAGCCTTGGGGTTCGAGCTACGATGCGATTCATGCCTTGCTCTGATGATTACATTTTAATCCCTTGTAGCTCCCGGTCGAAGATATCTTTTAATTCGAACATGTTAGAAAAGGGGATCGCTCCCGCTTTCGTCAGCGCCTCTGCCGGGGTGAATGCGGCGTGACCGTAGACCTTCATCCCCGCGCGGACGGCAGCCGTCACACCGGGAATGCTGTCTTCCACCACGATGCATTTTGATGGGTGGACATCGAAAGCGTTGGCGGCGGCGAGATAAACGTCCGGTGCGGGCTTGGGGTTGGGGACTTCCATGCCGCTGAAGAGGGCGTCTCCGAAGTGCTCTGTCAGCTTGGAATGCATCAAACGGTGGACGATCTCCTTGCGGGTTCCGTTGGAGGCGATGGCGATGGGCAGGTTCAGGCTGTCGATCAATTCATGGATCCCCGGCACGATCTCCAATTCACGGTCGGAAAGATCTGCGAGCCGTTCGTTGAAAATTTGCAGGAAGTCCTCCGGCGGCGCCCAGTTGAATTCATTCGCAACCGAGTTGATGCGGTCGGGCAGGGTCTTTCCGACGAATTGCTTGAGGTATTTTTCTTCGTTCACTTCAAAGCCGTGTTCACGCAGCATTTGAACGAAAACGCGATTGCCGAGCGGTTCTGTGTCCACCAATACGCCGTCGCAATCGAAGATGACAAGTTCAATGGATGTTTGATTCATAGCGGCGGGATTATACCCGCAACGAACCCGGGATTTGAATCCTCTGCGCTTATTTTCTTTCGAAGAGCCGGTCAAGGATGAGGCGCGCCAGCGAACGAATTTGTCCGCGACTTTGATAACTATCCACCGATAAGACATTGACGACCAGCATGACATTCCCGCGCAGGATGCTCAAATTTAGGTTCGACCCGTCAGGGCTATACCAGTACCAGGCTTCATCGCCAACATTTTCCATTGGGGTTGCGTTTGCAGGATACGTGGCTGCTCCCCGCCGATAGTGGAGGATCATATCGCCAGGGGTATCCCCGAAGACCAGACTGAAATACATCCAACCACCCGGTTCAAGCGAATCGGTAACACAATCGTACATGTCGAACGGCTCGAGCTCGCCGAGGCTGCTTCCGCTTTTCAGCGGGTAGTTCAGCGGACCGAATGTCTTTTCATAGTCCTCTTTAGTGAGAAGGCTGCACGCTTCGAAAAATTTACCTGAGATGGAAAGGTCGCGCACGTAAACGGATTCAGGGTCGGTCACGCCGATGGGTTGGATGATCTCTTGCGGCTGGATAAATCCGCTTTCGGGGTTGATCGTTCCCAGAACCTGAGCCGCTAACAGCGCGGTTTGATCCGCTGTGTCCCCGGTGGGCGATGATAGTGCGACCGTCAGTCGTGTATCCCCGGAGACTACTTCCAACCGGAGTCCGTTTTGCCACCAAAATGATCCGTCTCCCAATCCTTTGATGTTGATCGCTTCATCGTCAGTCAGGTTCTTAACTTCATCGAAATCGGTTTGAGCGATCTCCGGATCTGGCGCGAACCACACATCGATGAAGACTGTGTTGTCTTCAGAGTGAGCTTCACAACGGATGCTGGCGCGGTTTTCATAATACGGCGGCTGAAAGGTCACCATGGTGACGGGTGTTTTTATCAGTGAGCCGATCAGATTTTCGAGCTGTTCATTCGAAGCGAACGGACACTCGCTGATGGGTAATGATACCATCGGCGCATACCGCAGCGGAATCTCGCGGAAGTTTAGCGTTGGTTCGGTTGGGGTGGGCGTGGTGAGAGTTGGGGCGGGCGTTTCAACCGGCGATGGGATGGACGAAGGAATCAGCTGAGTCGTAGGTGTTGGGAGAGGAGACGCACCACAAGCGGAAAGAACCAAGGCGATCAGTAAGGCGATCAGGAAGCGTTTCATGGGCTCGCTTCTTTTTACCACAGGCGGTTCAATATGCGCCAGAACAACTCCATTCATCTGCGGGCGTAAAGGTGCAGGTATTCATGCCCGGACCAGTGTAATGGAACGAGAGGGAATATCCTTCCTCCGTTTTTGTGTAGGAGATCGGCTGATCGTTGACTTCATTGGGGACCACAGCCAGATGGTTTGGAACCAGTTCGGCGAGTGATTCGGGATATTCACCAGTTTCAAGCAGGTATTGTTCCAGTGCGGTGATGATGGGTGCGCAGGTTGTGTATCCGCGCTCCGCCTTTTCGCCGACTCCGGGAGGCTCTTCCGTTGGGAGGATGCTGCTGCATGCGAGAATAAAAACTATCAAAAACAGAAATAATACAATTTTTCTGCGATGATTCACCGGTTGCATCTCTGGTTCCTTTGTAATAAAAGAGGAAGGTAAAAGCTTCGTGATTTTCTGGCTGCTCTTTGGTAATTGCCAAATGTGACTGATACCGGAAGCTCAAGAAAATTTCCATACCTCTCGGCTGCCGATATTACGGCTTGTTTTTCATCTTTCGTTAGCTCTGTGATGGGGCTTATCTCAACCTGGGCTTCATTCTTTTTCAGTGTCCGCTTCCAGCCGCCGACGATCTGCCCGTTGTAGATGACGATATGCGCGAGCAGGGCGGGATCGTCACTTTGAATGCCGACTTGTTTGGCTACCCCGCCAATGGCGCTGCGGTCTTTGAACCCGATAAAGTATTCGTCGAAATTCGGAAGCAAATGCGCGGCTGGGAGTATCTTTTTTGCGGGCGGGTTGGTGTTGTCGAACCAATAGACCTGACCGTTCAACATCTCGCTATCGAAATCTGACTTGACCATCTCAATGCCGGTTTTTGCCTCTGTGACGGTCAAGCCGGACCACCACGAAAAATCATAAATGGTGGCGGGACCACGCGTTCTGAAATAACGTTTTGTCATTTCTGCCAAGGCTTCGTCACGGTTCCATGTTTTTCCCTGCGGCGCGCGTTCTTCCAATAGTGCATAGGTGAATTGCTTTCCTTTGCGCGCGCCGCTGCAAATGACGCCGTCCAATTCGGCTCGCATTACCAAATAGGTCAGGCGCTGATCGCCGCCCGTTTGAACGCCGGATTTTTCAAGGATCGTTGCAAGTTCCGTCCGCATGAGGTGAGTCCCGCCGCGCAGGGCTTTGGCAATAACCTTATTTGAGCGCCGAACGGTAGCTGCATCCACGCCGGTTTTGCGATAGTAATATGCATTCGCCGCATGGACGCGCGGCGCGGTGAGCATCAATATCCAATGGATATCGGCGGGTGAGACGAAATGCCAGGTCGGGCGAAGCACATGCGTGCGGAGAATTTTTCCAGCGTTGATGGCTGCGTCGATCTGGGAGTCGGTGATGCCGCCCAACCGCTGTCCCAGCGCCCATTTTGCCCCGGCATAATCCTGTGATTGGACCGCCCCCAATTGCGTCACCACATCCACAGGGTCGCTGAATACCTGCTTTGAAAGACCTTGATATTTTAGCCGCCGCTGGGCGATCTCAGAGTTTTCCATTTATTTACCGAATAAGGTCAAACGGTGCGGGGAGCCTAATGTCATCAGCGGTTTCAATCCGGCTTGCTCATATACCCGCTGATAATGAATCTCGAGTTGATTGGCAAGGTACACAACGATCGGGAACGACCATTCATTGGAAAACCATTCGATCAGTTGATTGAGCAGATGACTGTCCAATCCCTCCGCCTGACTTTCCGGGCGCATCCAAAATACGGCGGTGGCTCCTCCTGCCGGGAAGGAATGCTCAAGGGTGGAAATAGCCGGGTACTTTTCCAAAAGCAGATCCAGCGAATTAACATACAGGCAGCCCAAACATTCAGTTCCTTCAAGGTTCAGGATGGTGAAGGTGAAACTTACCCGCGCGTCATGGTCCTGTTCGTGCCTTTGCAGGTCCTGATAATTCTCTTCAGGCGTGAACCCTTCGGCGGGCCATAGACCCCCCGTCCCAATTCGCAGAAATGCGCGGCTGACGATAACCGCCTCATAATCGAGTGCGTTGTCAGTGGTGCGCAGCGGACGAAGTTGTAAAAGCGTCGTCTTCAGTTTGACCGGTAAAGGTATTTCGGGCGGATAAAACTCCATGGGAGACCTTTCGATTGTATTGCCATATCAGGCTATCATACAACACGTTAACCGAAATGCCAATAAGCCGGGAGAACATCGCTTGCTCAAAGTAACGTCAGACAATTTTTTTAACCGCAAAGGGCGCAAAGAAAATCTATTAAACGTAGGGCTCTTGAAGTGCTTTGCGGTCACTGCCTTTGAGAGCGCAACCGTATTCAAACTTTGGGAAAGCAATTTCGGGGAAAGCAAGGTCTGCAAATAAAAATTCCCACCACGGGGATGGGAATTTCATTTCATGATTTTTCGCTTACCAGTTGCTGCGTCCGCCGCTGCCGCCGCTCTTCGGCTTGCGTCCGCCGCGATCGTTGAAGCGATTGCCGCCGCCGCGATTGCCGCCGCCGAAGCCGCCGCGTTCTTCACGCGGGCGCGCAATGCTGACGGAAAGTGGGCGATCCTGGAAGTCCTTGCCGTTGAACATGCTGATGGCATTCTGCATGTCCTGCTGGTTTTCCATTTCGACAAAGGCAAAGCCCTTGGAACGTTTCGTATCGCGGTCCAAAATAAGTGCCACCGATTTGACCGCGCCTGCCTGCGCAAACAGAGTTTGCAGGTCCGCTTCAGTAACGGAGTAGGCAAGGTTCCCGACGTAAAGTTTGTATTCCATCTTCTCTCCTGGATGTGAGCAACGCGCCTGGGCTGCGTCACTCGGCAAATGCTCTGCCCGATCTCTAAATCACCGGACAGGTGAAACGACTGTGCATGATAAAGTTGTTGGCAAACATCCAGGCGTTAGAACCGGAAGCGTCCTTCAGTTTGTGAACCCCCAGTGATCATGCAATTTAGACTTAAATTGTATCATAGCAGGCTCAAGAATTGAACTTGAAAATCCTCTTTTTTTCATGGGTTTCTCAAGGATCAAAACCGGGGTATATCGACACGTCGCCAACGGACTGAGGAAATCGTGTTTGATCAATCCACGATGAACAGTTTCGCGCCAACCCGGGTGTACGACCGATGCGGTTCGGCGTCATCTGCAACCTGGTAGCTCATCCCCGCTGTGAGGACGAATTCCCTGCCATCGGCAAGCTCAGTGTGGAGTTCCCCTTCGAGGCAAAACAGGATGTGTCCCTTTTTGCACCAATGGTTCGCGAGATAGCCCGGGCTGTATTCCACCATGCGCACGCGGATCGCGTCAAATTGACAGGTCCGCCAGGTTGCAACCCCGGTTTCGCCCATGTGCTCGGTGAGAGGGATTGATGACCAATCTGTGGTGCCGAAGGGGATGTTTTTCATTTCCATTTGCGACTCCGAATTAAGGAAGCGGGCTTATTTCCAAAATTGCAGCGGATTCTTTTTGAACGCTTTCCTGATGTCCGCCTTGTAATTCTTCAGAAAATACCAGTTGATGCCGACGTACTCCTGCTCTCCGGCAGCTACTTTCTCCCATTCGGTCAATGTGTCTCGTGCAACATTATGACGCGGTCCGGGCTTCTTTTCCGCGATGATGCGCTCAAGGTTTCGAGTTCAATGGATTCTTTTAGCATGGAGATTCCTGTTGAATAGTTAAGACCAAAAAAGAAACGAGTAAAATCCGTATAGCTCAAGTATACAGGATGTCACCTCGATCAGTGCGTTTATCCCGTCCAACTTCTTTCTTATCCGTTTATAATTACTCCGTCAACCCGACGAACCCAATTTCCAGTTCACCAATCACCAATCTACTAATCTGCCAATCTACCAACCTATATGACTACTCAACTCATCGAATGCATCCCCAATTTTTCCGAAGCGCGCCGACCTGAAATTATCGACCAGATCGTCGCCGCCATCCAAACGGTCAGCGAAGTCAAACTCCTCGACCGCTCCTCCGACCTCGATCACAACCGCACCGTCCTCACGTTTGCCGGTTCCTCTGCCGGTGTGGAAGAAGCCGCATTCCGCGCCATCAAGACCGCCTCGGAACTGATCGACCTCGACCAGCACACTGGTGAACATCCCCGCATCGGCGCGACGGATGTCTGTCCATTCGTTCCGCTCAGCGGCGCGACGATGGAGGAATGCATCGGCATCGCCCAGCGTCTCGGCGCGCGGGTCAGCGGCGAACTCAACATCCCCGTCTATTTGTATGAGGCTGCCGCGGCACGCCCCGAGCGCGCCAATTTAGAGAACATCCGCAAGGGACAATATGAAGGCTTGAAAGCCGAGATCGAAACCGACTCGAATCGCAAACCTGATTTTGGTCCCGCCAAGCTCGGCAAGGCAGGCGCAACGGTCATCGGCGCGCGCAATCCGCTCATCGCTTTCAATGTCTATCTTACCAGCGACGATGTCAGCATCGCCAAGAAGATCGCCAAAGCCGTACGCCAATCCACCGGCGGGCTGCGTTATGTCAAAGGTCTCGGCTTGCTCGTGGATGGACGCGCGCAAGTCTCGATGAACCTGACAAATTTCCGCGAAACGCCTATCGCGCGCGTGGTCGAATTCATCCGGCGCGAGGCGCAACGCTACGGCGTTGGAATCCATCACTGCGAACTCGTCGGCTTGATCCCGCAGGAGGCGTTGGTGGATGCAGCGGTCTGGTACACCCAGTTGGATCAATTCTCCCCCGAGCAGATTCTCGAATCCAGGCTTTTCTCTACACCCACCGCCGCCGCATCGAACTCCGCCGGAAACTGTCCCTCTTTCCTCGAAGAGTTAGCCTCCCCGACACCGACTCCCGGCGGCGGCTCCGCAGGCGCATTTGCAGGTGCGATGGGTGCGGGACTCGTTGCGATGGTGGCGGGAGTCACCATGGGCAAAAAGAAGTACGCCGACGTGGAAGCCGAAATGCAAGCCATCCGTGTTGTCGCCGAAAATCTGCGCGCAGAACTCACCCAGGCAGTGGATGACGACGCCTCCGCTTTCGAAGCCGTGATGGGAGCTTTCCGCCTGCCAAAGGATACGGACGAAAAGAAGAAAGCCCGTGAAGCCGCCATCATTCAGGCAACGCTCAACGCCGCGCACATCCCGTTACACGTCGCGGAAGATGCGGTCAAGGTGATGGAGCTTGCCATCAAATGTGCCAAACGCGGCATTGTCAGCGCCATCAGCGACTCCATGTCCGGTTTCGCCATGGCGCGCGCCGCCCTCACCGCCGCCGGATACAACGTCCGCATCAACATCAACTCGCTGGAAGACAAATCCGCTGGCGAAAAGATGCTCTCCGAACTTGCCGACCTCGAAAATGAAGCCGATAAACTCGAAGCCGAGATCCGCCAGGTTATGCAGGAACGCGGTGGTATATAACTATGAAGTCCGGGAGCAAACTCCCGGACTTTCAATAATTTCTCTGCCTGATTATTTTAAGAAGTTTGTTGTTCTTTTCTTTGCAGCGATAGTTTTGGTTTCCTGTACTTTACCTTCACAATCATCACCAATGTCGACTGAGATAGTTGTTGTTCAATCTGAACTTCCGGTTTCACCTTTCCCTACCTTGACCCTTACTCCAACCGAAACATCTATCCCGCCAACACTTACTCCTACCCCCATTCCTTGTGACCCATTCACAGCGGACTTCTGTATTTCGGATGGGAATTTCATTTTCCAACGTCCCATCCTGCCGCCGGGCAATCAACTCGTTGACCTGACCTATCTCTACGCATCCACTCAAAACAGAAAACGAGACCCACATCACGGCGTGGAATTTCAGAATGCGTTCGGCACACCCGTCTATGCCGCGGGGGATGGGGTGGTGGTGTTTGCCGACTCGGACAAAGCCACCAAGTTCAGTCCGTGGACGAATTTCTACGGCAATGTGATCCTCATAAAACATGCGGATAATATGTACACTCTGTACGCGCATCTCTCGAATATCTTTGTGATCCCCGGAGATGAGATAAAGGCTGGGGACGAGATCGGGGAAGTCGGTCAAACGGGGGGAGCGACCGGGAGTCATCTCCACTTTGAGGTCCGCAAGGGAGGCGATGGCACTGAGTATTTTTCCACGGAGAACCCCGAACTCTGGTTGATCCCCCAGCCGGGCACTGGTACCTTATCCATAACTTTGAAAATGGATGAGGAGCGAAATTACGAACGCCCGCTGGTGGTCACGCGCTATGCGGATGGCGGGCTGGATGCTCTCTTTACCTATTACATTAACTCTTATGCACAAGGCTTCGAGCACAATGCAGAAGATGCCGTATTGGGCAGCCTGCCGCCCGGTCAGTTCAAGATCCAGTTCAATGACGCAACCGGGTTGAAAGAAAGAATTGTTCCTGTGGAATCGGGAAGACTGACGGAGGTCGTGTTCGAAGTTAAATAAAAAGCGGACGCGTAAAAGCATCCACTTTTTATTGTGCTTAAGTTACACAGGAACAGCGGGGACCAACAGGAAGTAAACGGCGATCCCGGCGATAAGGGTGATGACGCCGAACAGAGCGAACAGAACTCGCATGTTGCTTTCGGCTCCCATCAGGGATGCCCACGCGGTGAACGCCAGACCGAGAGCCACGATCAGCATCACGAGCTGAAGCTGGTCGCCGCGCTCGTCGTACGCCGAGGCGAGTTCGAAGTTGACATCAGAATCATCCCACAGTGCAATGGCATCCGCATACATGCTGTCGTAATATTCGTCGGTCCAGACGATGTCGGGATCGCTCGCGAAGGAGGAAGTGAGTGCTTCGGAGAAATTGAATTCGTAATATTCAGCGATCTCGGGGCGTTCATCCACATTTAGGTACCAGTTGTCGAAATAGTTGTAATCCTGCGTAATATCCTGATTGGCGCGCAGGTATTCGGCATTGCCGTCGTTCAATTGCTGCATCCCTAAAACTTCATATTTATTCTGCTCCGAATCGGACATGGCTCCCAGGTAGCTTACCCCGGCGGTGAGCACGCTGAGGATGGCGATCATCGCGCCTAAAAATATCTCATTGCTTAAAAATTTTTTCATGCAAATCTCTCCTCAAATTTTGATTATCTGTCTTTCTGAGTGCGCCGGATTATATTCGTGAATACTAATTTTGTGGTTTGCAGTTTTGTTTTAATTTAAAAATCCGGGAATTCAATTCCCGGATTTTTATGATGGAATGTTTTACTCTTCCAGGGTGCTGATATCGCCTTCAGGCAGACCTTGCGCTCTTGCCTTCAACACGCGCCGCATGATCTTGCCGGATCGGGTTTTGGGAAGTTTGTCCACAAACTTGACATCTTCGGGGCGCGCGATCGGTCCCATGTGGGTGGCGACATGCTGGCGAAGTTCTTCAGCCAATTCAGGCGAAGGAGTCTGCCCGGCACGCAGCAGCACAAAGGTGTGGATCGCCTGTCCTTTGACATCATGCGGCAAACCGATTGCGGCTGCCTCTGCCACGGCATGGTGACTGACCAGCGCGGACTCAACTTCCGCGGTTCCGAGGCGGTGACCAGAGACCTTGATTACGTCATCCACGCGGCCGATGATCCAGAAGTAGCCGTCACTATCGCGTTTGGCAGAGTCGCCGGTGGTGTAACGACCCGGATATTTGCTCCAGTATTGGTTGACATAACGGTCGTTGTCACCGTAGATGGTGCGGAGCATCGAGGGCCACGGGCGCGTGAGCGTGAGATACCCTTCGGTGTCGTCAGGGACGGGATTGCCTTGCTCATCCACGATCTCAGCGCGTTGACCGAAGAACGGACGTGTGCCGGAACCGGGTTTGAGCGGAACGACCGGTGTCGGTGTGATCTGGAACGAACCGGTTTCCGTCTGCCACCAGGTATCGATGATCGGGCATCTTTCCTTGCCGATGACGCGGTGATACCACTTCCAGGCTTCGGGGTTGATCGGCTCACCGACCGAGCCCAGCAACCTAAGGGAAGAAAGATCGTGCTTGTTGGGCCATGACTCGCCGAAGCGCATCAATCCACGAATGGCAGTGGGGGCGGTATAGAAGACGGTGATCCCATAGCGATCGATAACCTGCCACCAGCGGTTCGGATAGGGGAATGCGGGTCCGCCTTCGAAGAGCATGGAAGTCACACCTGCGATCATGGGACCGTACACGAGATACGAGTGACCCGTGATCCAGCCGGGATCGGCGGTACACCACCAGCGGTCCATGTCGTTGACATCGAAAACGTATTTCAACGTGGAGTAGGTGCCGACCATGTAGCCGCCGTGCGTGTGCAGGATGGCTTTCGGTTTGCCGGTGGAACCGGAGGTGTAGAGGATGAAGAGCGGATCTTCCGCGTCCATTTCTTCGGTGGGACATTTGCCGTTCGCGATGGGAAGCTGGCAAAGGTCGTGATACCAGTGGTCGCGTCCCGCTTCCATGGTTACTCCGTTGCCAACGCGCTTGACCACGATCACGTTTTCGACGGTCGGGCAGCGTTTGAGAGATTCATCCACGATGGCTTTTAGCTCGACGACTTTTCCGTTCTGCATCGAACCGTCACAGGTGATGACCAGTTTCGATTGGCTGTCTTCGATGCGTCCCTGTAATGAGTCGACCGAGAATCCGCCAAACACCACCGAATGGATCGCGCCGATCTTCGCGCACGCGAGCATGGCAAAGACGATCTCAGGCACACGTCCCATGTAGATGGTCACGAGGTCGCCCTTTGCGACGCCCATCGCCTTGATGATGTTCGCCATGCGCGAGACTTCACGGTTCATGGCGTAATAGGAGAAGGTGCGTTCCTGTTTGCCGTCTTCTGATTCCCAGATGAGCGCAAGTTGATTTTTGCGATGGGTCTTCAGATGCCGGTCAATGGCGTTGTGGACGATGTTCGTCTTGGCGCCAACAAACCACTTGAAAAACGGTTTGTTCGAATCGTCGAGAACTTTATCCCACTTTTTGTACCATTCCAACTCTGAGGCTTCTTCCGCCCAAAAGCCTTCGAGGTCCTTGTCTGCTTTTTCAGCCAGCGCGTCCCAATCCTTGAGCCGCGCCTGGGCAACTACCTGCTCGGATGGATAATAGACTTCACCGACCATTTCCTTCTTCTTCGCCATGAGTGCCTCCTGAGCTTATATAGATATTAGCGGCTATTTTAATCCGCTTTTGGTGCTTTTGGGATTTTTCTTCCACAATTTTCAGGTCATGTTTTCGAGAAGTGCGTCAACGGTTAGGTTGTTTGGCTGCTTGAATTTCCCGACTGTTCGTTCATACTGGCTGAACGGATGACCATCACAGGTAATGATGAACGCCGCACAACTTGATAGGTGACACTTCCTAAAAGAAAGAGGCGTGTCAGCGAATGCCCGTGCGTGGACATGGCGATCACATTTGCCTGCATGATCTCTGCGACCTCGAGGATCGTCTCAGGCACACCGCCCTGTCGGATCAAGTACGAGGCGCGGACCCCGTCTTTTTCCAATCTGGCGCAGACTTTTTTCAAGTACGCCTTTGTCTGCGATTGGATCTTTTGAATGGATCTTGGCGGGGAGAGTGGGGAACTATGAACTGCAAATGCTTCAGCCGGTTCGACCATCACATGCAATAAGATGATCTCGGTGTCGAACGCTTGCGCGAGCGGCTTCACATGTGGAAGCACAGCTTCGGCAACCGGCGAGCCGTCCATTGGAACGAGAATTCTCTTGTACATATAAATTCATCTCCGATAAAAACCGATCTAACCAGTAAAGAGTGATCAGAACTTGTCGTCTTCTTTGACTACTCAATCCAATCAAGAACCTTATACCACATTCCTGCGAACGGCAAAAACCATGGGCTGCCGTTGTACAATCCCAACGGTGCGCCGGGGAAATTGAACTGAGCGAATGGGTGCTCTTTGATATTGCCCTTCATCATCGCTTCGGCAACCGCTGCGCCCAGATATGTCGCCATCGCCACGCCGTGACCAGCATACCCCAATGAGTAGAAGATCCCATCCTCTTCACCCACGTGCGTCATCTGGTCGAATGCAAAATCAAGCGTGCCGCCCCACACATATTCAACTTCTGCGTCTTTCAACCGGGGGTAGACCTTTATCATTTCACTTCGCAAGATCTCGCCGCTTTGCGCAATTGTATTTTCATTTTCAGGGAAGAACGCTGCCCGTCCGCCAAAGATCAGGCGGTTGTCCCACAGCCTGAAATAATTCAGGAAATGTTTGTAGTCAAAGATCATGCGATTCTTCGGGCTGAGTTCGCGCGCAAGTTCATCCGAGAGTCGTTCTGTTGCAATAATGAAAGATCCGATCGGGATGATTCGCTTTTGTAGTTTCTTCGTAACTCCACCCGTATAACCGGATGTTGCGACCAAAACGGAATCAGCTTCTACGATTCCTCTTTCGGTTTGGATGACGAACCGGTTCTGACTCCGCTCGATCCTGGTGACACGCGCTCGCGCGCAAAGCGTTGCCCCCGCCTTCGCTGCCGCACCCGCCAGCCCTGCCACATATTGAGCCGGGTTCAGTCCCGCACTGACCTCATCCACCAGCGCGCCGTGATAGATGTCCGTGCCGATTTCAGAACGTAAATCCTTTGGCGAGACGAGCCTCACGTTGTGATTGAACTCCTTCG
>CAYJPO010000007.1:72962-83391 GCA_964372045.1 uncultured Anaerolinea sp. | reverse complement strand
ATGCCGGGTCACCGCGACTACATCAAGAACATGATCACCGGCGCGGCGCAGGTGGACGGCGCGATCCTGGTGGTGGCGGCTCCGGATGGACCGATGCCCCAGACGCACGAACACGTGCTGCTGGCTCGCCAGGTGGAAGTGCCCTCGATCGTAGTGTTCCTGAACAAGGTCGACATGATGGACGACCCCGAGTTGTTGGAACTGGTGGAGTTGGAACTGCGCGAACTGCTGACCAAGCAGGGCTTCCCGGGCGACACGACCCCGATCGTGCGCGGCTCGGCGAAACTGGCGTTGGAAAGCACCTCGACCGACCCGAACGCCCCCGAATATGCGCCGATCAAGGAACTGCTGCGGGTGGTGGATGAATACATCCCCGAACCGAAGCGCGAGACGGACAAGCCGTTCATGATGGCAGTGGAAGACGTGTTCTCGATCAAGGGACGCGGCACGGTGGTGACCGGACGTGTGGATCGCGGCATCGCCAAGAAAGGCGAGCCGATCGAGATCATCGGGTTGCGCGAAACCAAGGCATCCGTGATCACGGGCATCGAAATGTTCCACAAGGAACTGGACGAAGCGGTGGCGGGCGATAACGCGGGCATTCTGCTGCGCGGCATCGAACGCGACGATGTGGAACGCGGCCAGGTGCTGGCGAAACCGGGCTCGGTGACGCCGCACAAGAAGTTCCTGGCGGAAGTGTACGTGTTGAAGAAGGAAGAAGGCGGCCGTCACAAGGCGTTCTTCTCCGGATATCGACCCCAGTTCTACATCCGCACGATGGATGTGACGGGCGACATCACCCTGCCGGAAGGCGTGGAAATGGTGATGCCGGGCGACAACGTGAACATGACGGTGGAACTGATCGTGCCGGTGGCGTTGGAGCAGGGTTCGAAGTTCGCCATCCGTGAAGGCGGTCTGACCGTCGGCGCTGGTGTCGTCACCAAGATCATCGCATAATTTCATAGATAGACTGGAAGTAAGGTAGTAAAATGGCATCAAAGAAGAAAGATGTACGCCCGGTGATCACCCTGCAGTGCGGCGATTGCAAAGAGCGCAATTACACCACCGAAAAGAATCGCCGTAACGATCCGAACCGGATGGAACTAAAGAAATACTGCTCGCGCTGCAAGAAACACACTGCGCATCGCGAAACCAAGTAGTTACTAAGTTGGGTAGTTGAATAGTTGCGTAGCTGAACTACGAAACTACAAGGCGAAACGACTACCCAACGAAACTTAGGCCAGTGGCTCAATTGGCAGAGCTCTCGTCTCCAAAACGAGCGGTTGTGGGTTCAAGTCCTACCTGGCCTGCCTAAAGGCAACGCCGCGACTAGCGGCGTTTTAGCCGTAAAAAGAAGAAGGAGCAAACCCTTGGCTGAGAAAGCAAAGAAAGTCAAGAAACAAGAAAACGCCGTCCAGCGGTATTTCCGCGAGACCACGGGTGAACTTCGCAAAGTAAGCTGGCCCACTTGGCCCGAAGCACGCCGCTTGACCGGGCTCGTGCTGCTTGTGATGCTTGTTATTGGCATTTTCCTCGCGGGCGTGGATGCCCTCGCTGGTCAGTTACTAAGCCTGATTCTTGGTCTTTAGTAAGAATTGAGGATTTGATGGATCTACCGGAACCGCAAGAGCAGTTCGATCAGGAACCGATGGAAGAACCCTCCGAGGAGCAGACGGCTCCTGCGGAGAATTTCGTTTCCACTTTGGACCCGAAACCTGCTCCCGTTCCCGAAGCGAAGATTCCCTCAGACCTGCCACCCGTCGAAGTGACTGTTGAAGGTCCAGCGTGGTTCGTGATCCACTGTTACTCGGGCTACGAGAACAAGGTTCGCCACAACCTTGAACAGCGCATCGAGACGATGGGCATGAAAGACAAGATCTTCGATGTGGTCATCCCCACGCAGGAAGAGATCGAAGTCAAGGATGGCAAGCGTCGCACTGTGGAACGCCACATCTTCCCCGGCTATGTGCTGGTGAACATGGTGTTGACCGAAGAGTCCTGGTATGTGGTGCGCAACACCCCAGGTGTAACCGGCTTCGTCGGGATGGGTAACAACCCCACTCCCCTGCGCCCTGAGGAAGTTTCGCAGATCGTCAAACGCATGGAAGCCGAAGCGCCGACCGTCAAGGTCACCTTCAAGCAGGGCGAACGTGTGCGCATCATTGACGGACCGTTCAACGATTTCCGTGGTGTGGTCTCCGAGATCGACATGGAACGCAGCAAGGTGCGCGTGATGGTGAGTTTCTTCGGACGCGAAACCCCTGTTGAGTTGGACTTCCTGCAAGTCGAGAAGTCGTAGGTAGTACCAGTAAGCAGTCATCAGTTATTAGTCATCCGTTCCACGGTCGCTACTCACTGATCACTGATTTGGTGGGAGGGTCTCCCAAAATGACCCGCTAAAACCACGAAGGAGTAAATGAAATGGCAAAGAAGTTAAAGGCAATCGTTCGTCTCCAGCTTGAAGCTGGCAAAGCAAACCCTGCGCCCCCGGTTGGTCCGGCGCTGGCGAGCCATGGTATCAACATCATGGCATTCTGCAAGGAATACAATGCCCGCACATCCAACCGCCCCGGCGAGATCCTGCCTGCGGAAATCACCATCTTCTCCGATGGCTCGTTCACATTTGTGCTGCGAACGTCGCCTGCTGCGGTGCTGCTGAGAAAAGCCGCGAAGGTTGAAAAAGGCTCCGGCGTTCCGAACAAGGATAAGGTCGGCAAAGTGACCCGTGCCCAGGTGCGTGAGATCGCCGAACTGAAGATGAAAGACCTCAACGCGATCAGTCTCGAAGGTGCAATGCTTCAGATCGAAGGCACCGCCCGCTCGATGGGCATTACGGTTGTTGAATAATATTGTGGGAGGATGGCTTCGCGCCGTCCGCTTGAACCACGGAGGAAAAAATGGCTAAACACGGAAAGAAATACCTGGCGGCTCTCGCCAAAGTGGATATTGACAAGGTTTACACCGCCCGCGAAGCTGTTGCTCTCGCGAAGGAAACCACTATCACCAAGTTCGATGCGACAGTGGAAGTTCACATGCGCACCACGCTCGATTCGCGTCAGTCGGATCAGCAACTGCGCGATGTGGTCGTGCTCCCTCATGGCTTGGGCAAGTCCGTTCGCGTGTTGGTCTTCGCCCAGGGCGAAGGCGCCGCGGCGGCTCGCGCTGGCGGCGCTGACCTCGTCGCCGATGACGATGAGACCATGAAGAAGATCGAAGGTGGCGCGCTCGATTTCGATGTCGCCATCGCCACCCCCGATGCGATGGGTAAGGTTGGTCGCCTCGGCCGTGTGCTCGGTCCGCGCGGTTTGATGCCGAACCCGAAGGCTGGTACGGTCGTCCCCGCGCAGGATATGGAACGCGCCATCAAGGAAGCCAAAGCCGGTCGCGTTGAGTACCGCCTCGACAAGAGTAACAACATTCACGTTTCCATCGGCAAAGCTTCATTCTCCGCCGATAAACTGTATGAGAACTATGTGGCGTTGATGGACGCGATCAATAAATCCCGCCCATCCGGTGCGAAGGGTAACTTCGTCAAACGTGTTACCGTCACCACCACCATGGGACCCGGTGTGAAAGCCGATCCCAATGAACATATTGAAGGAGCCGGATAGCAAATATCCGATAACTCTGAACGACCACTTCGCCGATGACGGCGGGTGTTCCAGTGAACGGTCAGTGCGAAGGTTCGAGACCCACACCGGAACTTAATATCCTGCTCAGGTGGAGACCCAGTAGCATATTTCGGCGCATTGCGTCGATACCCTCCCGGGATGCAAAAAGTCTTTGCCTGCGAATAGTGGCAAAGACTTTTTTACTGAAAGGAGGTGAATACCCTTTGGCAATTTCAAAACAGCGTAAGGAAGAAGTGCTGGCTCAGTACAATGACTGGGTCAAACGCAGTCAGGCTGTGATCCTGGTGGAATATACCGGCGCGAACATGAAGTCTCTCGACAATCTCCGCGCCAAGGTCCGTGATTCGGGCGGCGAATTCCACGTGGTCAAGAATACCCTGGCAAGACGCGTGTTTGCAGACAATGGCATGGAACTCCCGCACGATTATCTGGAGAAATCCACCGCGATCTCGTTTGCATTCAACGATCCTGCTTCCACAGCGAAAGCGTTGACCGATGGAACAAAAGGCAATGAGTTCGTCAAGGTGAAAGGCGGTTTCATGGGCGGTAAAGCCCTGAATGCCGCGCAGGTGAAGGCGCTTTCCGATCTGCCCCCGCTGCCTGTTATGCGCGCAACTTTGTTGGGCGTGCTGCAGGCTCCTGCCGGCAAACTCGTCCGCACCATCGCCGAACCCGCTCGCGGGCTGGCGGCCGTCGTCAAGGCGTTCACGGAGAAGAGTGGTTCTCCCGCCGCCGCGTAAGTTCGACTATTTCAGCGGGACGAGTTCCCGTACTTACCTAAAATAATTAGCAAGGAGTGCTAAACAATGTCTGAAAAGCTTGAAAAACTCGTGGAAGAACTTTCCACCCTTTCCGTCCTCGAGGCGGCTGACCTCGTGAAGAAGCTCGAAGAGAAGTGGGGCGTTTCCGCCGCCGCTCCTGTGGCTGTTGCTGCTGCTGGCAGCGCCGTCGCTGCTGAGCCCGTTGAAGAGAAGACCGAGTTCGATGTGGTCATCAAGGATGCTGGCGCCAAGAAGATCGACGTCATCAAGGTCATCCGCCAGTTGACCAGCCTCGGTCTCGGCGAAGCCAAGACCATGGCAGAGACCGCTGGCGGCAAGGTCCTCACCGGTGTCGGTAAGGATGCTGCCCAGGATGCCAAGAAGAAACTCGAAGAAGCTGGCGCAAGCGTCGTCGTCGAGTAATCCTTTCAAGAATGCAAGGCGAAGATGGCTCCTCTGGAGCCATCTTTTCATTTAAGCAAATGGTACTGATTTCCTATGGGGTGTGGTTGACTCTTGCTCAGACTCTCTCTATAATAGTATTTATTGGTCTGACCACCAGACCACAGGAAACCTATGAAAATCGAACGAATTTCCCACAGAACTCTGGCTGAGACCGTCGCAGGCGAGTTGACTGCCTCTCTCCTGGATGGAAGCCTCAAACCCGGCACACAGCTCCCTCCCGAGCGTGAGCTGATCGGCAAATTCGGCATCAGCCGCGCCACACTTCGTGAAGCGCTCAAGCTGCTGGAAAAGCACAATCTGGTCGAGTCGCGCCCGAACGTTGGCTGGTTCGCGCGTCAGATCAACGAGTCGAACCTTTCGAAGGCGAAGGAACTTTCCGGCAGGAATGGCAGAAGGAGCGACCGTCCGGCGAACAGTGAGCCGCCAACCGGTCCGATCCGGGTGCCGATTGCGCCTGACCGCCCGATCCACATCCCGAATTTGAAAAAGGATCGGCTTGGCACGTTCGACTTCATCTCATGGTGGGACAGGGACAAAGTCCAGAGTGCGAAGGTCATGGTGGTGGGAGCGGGTGCGCTTGGCAACGAAGTGATCAAAAATCTTGCATTGATGGGTGTCGGTCATATTTACATCGTGGATTTCGACAAGATCGAAATGGCGAACCTGAGCCGCTCGGTTCTGTTCCGCGAAACAGACAGCAACCGCAGCAAGGCGGAAATCGCCGCCGCGCGCGCGAAATCGATCAACCCGGATGTGCATGTCCAATTTCTGAACGGTGATATCACAACGAAAGTGGGGCTGGGCATCTTCCGCCGCATGGATGCGATCATCGGCTGTCTCGATAACCGCGAAGCGCGGCTGGCTGTTAACCGCTTCTGTTATTGGGTCAACAAGCCCTGGGTGGATGGCGCGATCCAGGAACTGCTCGGTCTGGTGCGCGTCTTCGTGCCGGGACAGGGAGCCTGTTATGAATGCACGCTGACCGAGCAGGCACTGCGCGACCTTTCGCTGCGGTATTCATGCCCGCTGCTTGCGCGCCAGAATATCCTATTGGGAAAAGTTCCGACGACTCCGACCATTGCTTCCATCATCGGCGCGATGCAATCGCAAGAGGCGCTGAAACTGATCAACAGCATGCCGGTCCAGCCGGGCAAGGTGACTCATTTCAACGGCATGGTGAATGAGATGCACACAACGGCATACGTACCGCGTGATGACTGTGAATCGCATTGGACCTATGGGACCATCACCGAACTACCCGCGCGCGCCGAACGGACAACGCTTGACGATCTTCTGCGCATCGCCTGCGCGGACCTAGGGCTGAACGCCGTGATCGAGCTTGACCAGGAACTGGTGACGAAGTTTGAGTGCCCGAATTGCCACACGGTCGAAGAGGTGTTGCGTCCGCTCAGCGAAGTGACGATGGAAGACGGCAACTGCCCGACCTGCGGCATCCTGCGTGAATCATCCCTGACCCACATTATTACCGGTGGCGAGAATTTCCTGCACCGCACGCTTGCCAGTGTTGGCGTACCGCACCTGCATATCATCCGCGCAATGAACGGAGAAGAATACCGCTTCTACGAATTGACCGGCGATGAGCCGACCGCCCTGCATTTCCATGATTTCGAGTCTACGATCAAGATCGAGAAGAAGGATGCGCTCCGCATCCGGCTTAAGGACAAGATCCAGATCAAGGATGGGACGGACACACCGGTGTTGAAAGTACGTCCCGGGCGGATCCGCCTGCGTGAAGAAGCAAAGCGATAACGAGATCAAGCGATGTCAACCCAGACTGCCGCGATGAGTACTTCCAGTTCCTCCTCCCCTCAGCGAATAATCTTTCTCCGCAAACTGATGGGCTCTGCCCTGTTCGTTGTGGCGATCGCCGCAGGCACGGCATTGCTGAACCGTTTTCAAGTGAACCTTAATCTGCTTGAGATGACCATCTTTGCTGTGCTGGCTGTTGGCATGGCGGCGGGATCAGCTCCGCGTGCGAGTTTTTATGGTTGGCATGGCGCAGTACGCTTCCTCATGATGTTGATCGTCCTCCTGCTTGGAATGTTCGCGCTCGGGTTTTTTACAGTCTGGCAGTTGGGCATCGGTCCGCTGGAGCCCTGGCTTCAGGGAAACGTGGCGAACGACCAGCTCATCCAACTGGGCGGCGCATTTCTGGTCGCACTGTTGACGCTGACAGCCTGGAGAAAACCCACTCCCAAGATAAGCCAGGCAGAACCCGTCGCTCAGGTCCCAGTTCCGGTTAGACCGCGTGAGACGGAATCGTCTTCACTGACCCGCCATATTCGGTTCGCTTCAGCCCGCGCTTCGGAATATATTCCGCCCGTCTCCAAGTTCAACCCATTCCCGCGCATTAAGAGTTTTCCAAAATTGCGCTGGCGGACTCCAGAAGAAAAGGTCCGCCCACGTCATACTGCCGGGCAATCCAAGTCTGGGTTTCGACAGTTGTTCGACAGGCGCAAGCCAAGTGTACAAGTCTCGCTTTATGAAATTCATCGTTGTCCGTACTGCCTTGAAGAGGTTAAGCCAAACGATCCTCGCGGCGTGAAGAAATGTGACGTTTGCAACACACTGCATCATGCAGATTGCTGGGAAGTGACCGGCTTCTGCCAGGTGCCGCACTTGAATACTTGATGGAGAATTGAACATGGCTGATTTGAATGTAACGATCGTTCTTCCCAGCGGAGGAGCCCGCGCCGCGGAGATCCCCGACGATGTGCAGCTGCGTGAGTTGATGCCCGAACTGGCATCCCTGCTGGAACTCCCAACCGTTGGACCGGACGGACGTCCAATGGGTTACCGGCTGGACAGCAAAGCCCTCGGGCGGGAGTTGAAGGAAAACGAAACGCTTTCCAGTGCAGGCATTCCAGAGAATGACCGGCTCATGCTCACGGCAGATATTACAGCGGGCGGCGTAGTCTCTGTTTCAGGAAGTCCGCGTATGCGGCGGCTGAAAGGCGACTTTGAGCTGATGCAGGAACTCACCGCGCGCAGCGACATGATCAACTTCAAGGCAGTGGATGCACGCCCCGGTGTACCGCCCGAACGTTATATCGTGACCTTCGCCTGCAAGAGCATCATCGGCGTGGACCGCGCAGGCAACCCGAAATTCGGGAACAACCATCAAGTTGAGATCTATCTACATAACCAATATCCGCAGCGCTGGCCCGGTATGAAGTGGCTGACGCCCATCTGGCATCCGAACATCAACCACCTGAACGGAAGTGTCTGTATCGATGCCGCCTGGTGGACCGCCAGCCGTTCGCTGGATCGGTTAGTCATCATGCTCGGTGAAATGCTGCAGTGGAAGAATTTCCACGACGACCCGACCAAGCCCCCCTTCCCGTGGGATGCGGAAGCCGCGCGCTGGTCGCGTGAATATCGCAAGACCCATGCAAAAGAATTCCCAGTGGACCACCGCGAGCTGCTCAGACCGGAACGAGTAAAGATCAAGCCGGTCGAGAAGAAAAAGCCCGCGATCAAATTGAAGTAAGCATTGTTGCGCGCAAAGTCCAGAGTCGAATTAGTTTTGTTTAGAGAAAAGGAGAAAAAATGTCTGATGTACCTGTAACCCTTGTCCTCCCCTCCGGCGGCACTCGCAACGCTGAAGTCCCCGATGATGTGGTCGTGAAGGATCTGCTTCCCGAACTGACCACCTCTTTGGAACTGCCCACCACAGGTCCTGATGGGCGTCCGATGTCGTATCGCTTGGACAGCAAGGCGCTTGGCCGCGAACTGAAAGAGGATGAAACCCTCTCTCAGGCGGGCATTCCACAGAATGACCGGTTGATGATGACGGCTGACGTCACCGCCGGTTAATTCCCAACCCTGGGTCGCCCGGAGCAAACCGGGCGACCCATACCCCAAAAAACGGATTCATCAAATGACTGGCAACGGAATACGCATCTCCACCCCGGTTGACGATCGACCCAGGCAGGCTTGTATGCCCATGACGCGGTCGAAGCGTTGGGTGTCGATCCACGAGCAGGATGGACGGATACCCAATGTGAAGGTCTTTCTGACCCAATCTGCCTATGCCCGCATTCTCATGCACTCGACCAGTGAACTGAATGACGAGGTCGGCGGCGCACTGGTCGGCTTGTGGTGCGCAGACCGGGATTCAGGCGAGCAGTTCGTTGTCGTGCAACACATGCTCCCGGCACGGCATACCCGGCAGGGGAGTGTTTACCTGACTTTTACCCAGGATACCATTCTGGATTTTCACGACGAGATCGAAAACAATTACAACGGAAAAAAGATCGTCGGTTGGTATCATACCCACCCGCGCATGGGAGTTTTCCTCTCCCATTTTGACACCTTCCTGCACAACAACTTCTTCCCCGAACCCTGGCAGGTTGCGCTGGTGGTCGAACCGCATAGCTCGGTTGCCGGTTTTTTCATCCGCGTTGGAAGCGGTTATCTCGACCCGTCCCGTTACTATGGATTTTATGAGCTTAACGGAAGCCCTGATAAAAGCGTTGTGAATTGGCGCAACCTCCAGAGCGACGAGGAAGAGAACGAAGGAGTTTAATATGAGCAGAAGCATGCGTACTTATTTCTATGCTGTCCTCGGTGCGATCGGCGGACTGATCAGCTGGCAGGTCAGCGACCAATTGGGGCTCTCGTTCATCACGAACCTATACCTCAGTGAAGTTCTGGTCGGTGCGCTGGTCGGTTTGGTCATCGGCTTGTTCATCGGGCTGACCGAAGGTCTCCTGACGCAAAATTTTGTGCAGGCACTCAAATCCGGCTTGTTCTGTGCCCTGCTTGGCGCTGTCGCTGGCGGCATTGGTCTGCCGCTGGGTGAATTCCTCTTCCAGGCGGTCGGCGCAGGGTTGCTGGGGCGCGCGCTCGGCTGGGCGATCTTCGGACTTTTGCTCGGGCTGGCGGAAGGCATCGTCGGCAAGAGCCAGGTTTGGAAGGGCATGCTTGGCGGTCTCATCGGCGGAGCGCTGGGCGGCGTGCTGCTTGAAAGTGTCCGCAATTGGCTTGCGGATCCGCTCACAGGCAAAGCCGCCGGTCTGGTCTTACTCGGCGCTTCGGTTGGCGCGTTCATTTCCCTCATTGTCACATTGCTTGCCCGCGCCTGGCTCGAGGTCACCTCAGGCAAACTCAAAGGCACCGAATTCATTCTCGACAAATTCATGCGCGCTGGCGGTCCGGCTGTCGCCATCGGAAGTTCCCCGCTCAAATCTGAGATCGTGTTACCCGACCCGGATATTGCTCCCCAGCATGCCATGCTTACCGGCGATGGCACTCAATTTTCCCTGAAGGATATGAGTCTTGCTGGCACATACATCAACGGCAAGAAAGTACAACTCGTCCATCTCGCGAACGGACAAAAGATACGCATGGGCAATACCGAGATGATCTACCACGAAAAGAGGTAATCATGCAGACAACACCCCTCCGCATCTTGTTGACCCTTATCCTGATCCTGTTTCTCGCAGCCGATCCAACACTGACAGTTTCAGCGCAGGACGAAGACGCGCAGATCCGCATTACACAGGTGGATAACTCCAATTTTCCGAACGTCACCGTCTATGTTTCCGT
>CAYJPO010000007.1:0-72862 GCA_964372045.1 uncultured Anaerolinea sp. | reverse complement strand
GCATTACACAGGTGGATAACTCCAATTTTCCGAACGTCACCGTCTATGTTTCCGTAACGAACTCCGCCGGGGAACCGGTCGGCGTAGACCCAGCCGCCATTCAAATTCAGGAGAACGGCGAATTGATGCAGCCGAATGAAGTTCACGGCGGCGGTGAGGGTCAGGCAGATCCGCTGACCACGATGTTGGTCATCGATATCTCCGGCAGTATGGACAAGAACGGCAAGCTCAATGCCGCCAAGGACGCCGCGAAGACCTACGTCTCCCAAATGCGCGCCGGAGACCAGGCAGGGCTGATCACGTTCGACACCCAGACCTATTACGTCCAGCCGGTCACCACCGATATCACAGCATTGACCACTGCCATTGACGGTCTCGTCACAGGCGGCGATACCAGCATGTTCGACGCGCTAATCGAAGCGGAACGCGCCCTCGAAGGCATCTCCGGCCGCAAAGCCATCATCGTCCTCGCAGACGGCATGGACAATCACAGCACGGCGACCGCCGATGATGTCATCACGCAGATCGGACCGAGCGGCTTGACCATTTCCACGATCGGCTTCGGCGATGCTGCCACAGCGTCGCAACAGGGTCTCGATGAACCGGCGTTGAAGTCGCTGGCTGAGAACTCGGGCGGCTTGTACAGCTTCGCCGCCGATTCAGCCTCCCTGACTGCGCTCTACGAGCAATATGGACGTACCCTGCAAAGCGAATACGCCATCACCTATGTCTCCCCATCCGCATTGCGCGATGGTGTGAATCGCAACCTGACAGTTTCCCTCGCGACGGTCGGCACATCCACCGAAGCGAATTACAACCCAGGTGGTGTCTTGCCGGAAGTGGCGCAAAGTTCGTGGACGTTGTTTGGCATGATGCTCGGTGGTCTGCTCCTGCTGCTGTTGATCCCCATCGTCATCTCCCGCGGACGTGAACTGTTCGGCGGTTTCAAAGGTGGCTTCAAAGGACGGAAAGGCGGGCGCATCAAACTAGCCCAACCTGCCGCGGCAGGCAAGAAGCCCAATATCAAGATCAAATAGAACCAAAAGACGGCGCATCGTAAAGATGCACCGTCTTTTTATAATTCTTGTTTTATTTCGTCCCCGGTCCCGTTGCTGAGACGATGGTCCCGTCATTCCACTCGGGGTCTGCATCAAGGAAGGAGCGAAAGATCAGATAGCGTTCATGCTGTTTCGGGTCATCCGCGTTGGCTTGATACGATGCCTTGTCCTTGAAGACCGCCACGAGGAAGAACTCATCTGAGTCTGCATCGGACTGGAAGATATAATCCGCGATCCAGCCGGGAATGTTGGACGAGTCGAACTCATCCATCCGCTTTTTGAACTCCTGCTTGTCCACATCCTTTCGAACTCGAAAACGCGCGATCGTTCCGTACATAAAAGCCTCCTTCGTAACTGAGAACCAATAAATGGGTGAATTAATAATAAATACCCCGTGAGAATCAAAAAGAGGCGGTGATGAGCCGCCTCTTTTTGATTGTTGGATCGTTATGCGGGCAGTCGGTCCACCTTGCGGATGACCATGACCACTTTGCCTTTGATATCGAGTGATTCGTTCTTTTTGATAATGATCGGCTTGAAAGCCGGGTTGGCGGGCTGGAGACGATACCCATCCTTTTCCTTGTAAAAGTATTTGAGGGTGGTTTCGTTCCGGTCGTTGAGCCAGACCGCGACCATCTCGCCGTTGCGGGCTTCCTGCGCAGGCTTGAGGATGATGATGTCGCCGTCATTGACCATGGCATCGATCATCGAGTCTCCCTGAACCTGAAGGGCGAAGAGGTCCTTGCCCTTTTCCTTGGAAGGCATCATCGAAGCAGCGATCTCAACCGAGTCTTCCGGTGTGAAAGGCGTTTCGGATGGAACCAGGATGGGTTCACCGGCTTGAATGACGCCCAGGACCGGTACATGCAGCATATCGCCAAGGGGATTGCTGTTGCCAACCAGTCTCATGCCGCGGGAGATCTTGCGGTCGCGTTCGAGCAGACCTTCTTTTTCGAGTTGGTCGAGGTAATAATTCACCACCGATGTGGATGAGATCTTGCAGTGCTCACCGATCTCACGGATCGAAGGGGGGTGCTTATGCTCGCGTTGATACGAGGCGATAAAATCCAGAATTTTCTGGTGGCGTTCGCCAATTCCTTTGCTTTTTCGGACCATCATCATCATTTCAAGCCTCCTGCCAGATCACCGGCATGGGTGGAGCATTCTTCGCTCATTTGTGCTAGGAATAATACTCGAACGCCTGTTCTGTGTCAAGGCTTTAATGAGGTCTGGACAGGGCTATCCCCAATACCCAGTTTCTGTGCATTTGTACACGGATATCACGGAGGTCACAGACCTTTTTACTGCTTTCAAAACGTATCCGTGCGCAAAAGAGGATCACACCCACGTCCGGCTGCGCATCCAGAAGTACATCAGGATCGGCAACCCGACGATGATGCCCATGGTGACGGAAAACACCTGCTGGTTTGTCCAGCCGACCAGGTGCGCGACCGGCTCGAAGAAGTTCATACCGAAAAAACCGGTGACGAATGTGATCGGCATAAAGAAAGTGGTAATGATGGTCAGTACCTTCATGATCTCGTTCATGCGGTTGTTGGTCACGGAAAGGTACGAGTCCAATACGCCGCTGACCAGGTCTCGCAGGTTCTCATTCAGGTCATGTAATCGGACCAGGTGGTCGTAAATATCACGGAAGAAGACCCGGTCCTTCGGGTCGATGACGCGGTAGTCATCGCGCGCAAGCTTGTTCAACACCTCCCGCTGCGGGAGCAGGATACGTCTCATCGTCAGGAGGAGGCGTTTGAGGGCGAAGATATGCTCCAATGTATCGGTGCGCGGACGGTCGAAGACCTGATCCTCGATCTGATCCACCTGTGCATCGATCTGGTCGATGAGCGGCATATAGGACATCACGAGCGCGTCTACGATGCGATATAGCAAATGGTCGGGTCCATCCTGAACGTGGCGCACATCACGCTGGCAGGCGGTCCACGCATCTTCGATGGCGGTGAGAACCTGATCGTGATAGGTGATGATGAAATTCTTTCCAAGGAAGACATCCAGTTCGTCGATCTCAGATGCGAAGGAACCGTTCTCTTCCTGTTTATAGTTCAGCACATTGAAGACGATGTAAAGATGGTCGCCCCAATCATCCACTTTGGAGGTGTGTGTTTCTTGTAGGGCATCGTCAATGGCGAGCGGATGGAAGCCAAAACTGCTCAAAATGGGTTCAGCTACCTCGGGGCTTTCCCCAATGAAATCGACCCACAACACGCCTCTCCGGTCACGAACGAGGCGGGGAAATTCAGCAGGGGGGATGTTGGTGCGGACGGTCTTGCCGGGGATGTAAAAGAGGGAACGGATCATGAAAGCTCCAAACTGAACGAATTTTTTGAGAAAACCACTCGAAAATCAATAATCTTAAAATGGATATTGATAATATTGAAATAGTACTTGACAAAATTTAAAAACGTTATATAATTTCATTAGAAATCAGGCAGAAAAGGTTAATTTCCTGAAACCGAACGTAAAAATCTCAAGTTTTTACCCTAACTGCCTCGCTCAACCGATAAACATTTCGTGCAACCCTTGAATTATATATTGGAGAAGCAAATTATGCGACCCGCACCCACCCGCTGTCCAATCTGCGAATCGGAATTTGAAGTTGTTCGCCTGCATTGCCCCTCTTGCGATACCTCGATGGAAGGTCATTTCGCTTTGGGGCAGTTTTCGAACCTATCGCCGGAACAAATGGAATTCGTCTTCACGTTTGTGCGCTGCGAAGGCAAGATCAACCGCATGGAACAGGAATTGAACCTGTCCTATCCCACCATTCGCAACCGCCTGCATGAGGTCATCCGCAAGCTCGGTTATGAGCCCGGCAAGGATGAGGCTCCCGAAGAAATTGATGATGAAACCCGCAGCACCGTGATCGCCGACCTCGAAGCCGGGAAGATCACTGCCGATCAAGCCATGCGCATTTTGCGCGGCGAGGAGGAATAAGCCATGTCCAAGACCATTTCTGCGGGGCGCACGCCCAGGATCATGATCGACTCCATCGGGGGCGATCTCAGCCTGGTCGGCTGGGAAGGCGATGACATTCTGCTCAAGGCTGATGATGATGAACTGCATGCCAGCCAGGAAGGCGACCTTGTGCAGGTCTCGTGCGGCGACGATCTCTCGATGCGCGTGCCGAAGGGCGCGAGCGTTTTCATTACACATATCGGTGGTGACGCCTCGATCCGCGGATTGATAGGCGTGATCGAATTGAAGGAGATCGGCGGCGACCTTTCGATGCGCGATGTGAATTCCGTGGCGATCGATTCGGTTCATGCGGACTTTAGCCTGCGCGGCGCGAAAGGGAACTTATCCATCCGTAAAGCGGATTCTGACGTATCCATCCGTGATGTGGATGGCAGCGTGGCGCTTGACTCGGTATCTGATGACCTTGCCTTGCGTGAGGTGCGCGGCAACATCACCGCCAACGTGGGCGAAGACGTGGTCATGTATTTGAACCCGCAGTCTGGCAATGCGTACTCGGTTACAGCAGGCGACGATATTTTACTGGTCATGCCGCCCAAAGCCAATGCTACGCTGACGCTCAGCGCTGACGAGATCGACATCGAATGGGATGGCATCGAGAACGACGAAGATGCCACCAGCCGCGTGGTCACGTTCGGGAACGGTTCTTCCGTTTTCACCTTGAGCGCGGGCGGAGATATTCGCGTATCGAACCGCTCGGACGCAGGCGACTCAGCGGAAGACTTCGGCAACTTTGCAGGGATGGGCATGGACTGGTCCGGTTTTGGCGAGCGCATTTCGCGCCGTGTAGAGCAGGCGACCGCCCGCGCCCAACGAAAAGCGGAAGAAGCCGCGCGCCGCGCCGAACACAACGTGCGCGAAGCGGAACGCCGCACCCGCCGCTTCAAGGGTGGGTTGGAGATCGGTCGCTGGAATTGGGATTTTTCCCCGAAGGGTGTGCCCATGCCGTCCAAACCCGGAGTTTCGGATGAAGAACGCATCGCGATCCTGAAAATGCTTCAGGAAAAGAAGATCACGGCAGAGCAAGCGGAACAACTTTTATCGGCACTGGAAGGAGGTTCGTAATGTCTTCTGAAGAACGCAGGAAGATCTTGCAAATGGTTGCAGATGGAAAGATCAGCGCGGAGGAAGCCGCCACGTTGATGCGCGCGCTGGACGATGACGCGGAGAGTGAATCCGCTCAAGGGGAGCCGGAGGTTCTGGGAGCGGCATCAGGCATGGGCGGAGAAAGAAGCGAGGCGCCCGAGATCGACGAAGTCCGCCGCCGGGCGAATCGCTTTTCGGGGGCGTTCCTGTGGATCGGCGTCATCCTCACGACATTGATGGCATGGGCGATGTTCGGAATTCAGCAGAATGCAGGCTTGAACTTTTGGTTCTATTGCATGACCCTGCCGCTGTTCCTTGGCATTCTGTTGATCGCGCTGGGTGCAGGCAGTCGCACTTCCCGCTGGCTGTATGTGGATGTGGACCGCACCCGCTCGAGAGATGGCGATGGTCCGCGTCATATTTCGCTGGCATTCCCGCTTCCGCTTGGGCTGGCGAGTTGGTTCCTGCGCACGTTCGGGAGCCGCATTGAAGGCTTGAAGAACACCAATGTGGATGATGTGATACAGGTGATCTCGATGACGAAGGATCTCAACGAGCCGTTGATCGTGCATGTGGATAACGGCGATGATGGAGAAAAAGTGCAAGTCTTTATAGGATAAAAATGGAAATCGTAAAGAAACAACCTTTATTAAGTGGATTGCTCATCCTGTTCCTGACGGCGATGGTCTTTGCGAACGTCGGCGGAAGCATGTATGATGGTTTGATGCCGTTATACCTCAAGGAACTGGATGCGGATATTGCCCAGATCGGTTTGTTCTTCACGCTGGCGCAGATTGTCCCGCTATTTTTACAAATCCTCGGCGGCTGGGTTTCTGATTCGCTCGGTCGTCTGCGCGCGATCGCGATCGGAAGTGTGTTCGGTGTGTTAGGCTATATTCCGCTCATCCTGGCGGATACGTGGGAATGGTTGCTGCTGTCCTACGCAATTGGCGCTGTGGCGCGCTCGCTGGTGGGACCGAGCTTCGATGCCTTCATCGCTGAACATTCCAGCGAGGAGAATCGCGGCAAGGTCTATGGTATTTCGCAGGCGATCTTCATGATCGTGGCGGTGGTTGGTCCTCCACTCGGCGGTTTTATGGCTGGGACGTACGGTTTCAAGCTGATGCTTGCCACGGCAGGTTCGTTCTACTTCATTGCCATGATCATGCGTTTGAGCATGGCGCGCGAAGCCGCAAAGGGCGACAAAGCGAATGGGGAACACAAGAAATTGTCCTTCACAAGTTTGAAGACCAATCTTGGCGCGATGTTCGGGCTGGTCTTTGGCGGCGGTTTGATCACCTGGATGCTCATCACCGACGGTTTGCGCGATGTGTCATTCCAATTTTCCGGGAATCTCTTCCCGGTGTACATGCAGGAGATCGGCGGGCTTTCGTATCAGCAGATCGGCTGGGTGACCGCGATGTTCGGCGTCTTTATGATGTTGAGCACCATCCCTGGCGGTTGGCTTTCGGATAAAGCCGGTGAGCGTGTCGGCATTGCCCTGGGCATGATCTTTTTGTCTGCGTCGCTCTTCCTGCTGGTGAAGATCCCCCCGGGACCTCAGAATCAATGGCTTTATTATGTGGGGTGGGGCATGGCTGGTTTGGGCGCGGGCATTTCCGGTCCTGCATATCAGTCGCTTATCAGCAAGGCAGTGCCGCAAAAAATACGCGGACTGGCGTTCGGTCTGTTCAGCACCAGCCTGGGGGTTATCTCCCTGCCTGCACCGTGGATCGGCGGTCAGATGTGGGAGCGCTTCGGTCCGGCGGTTCCCTTTACTGTGACATCTGCGGTGATCCTGTTGTCGGTCATCCCGATCTGGTTAAAGTTCAAACTTCCGAAAACCACGGAAGGGTCTGACGCCGAAACACCGGCAGAGGAAACCGTCCCCGTGGTTGCGGGATAAAATATAAAGTCTGTTCAGCGGCTCAACCCTGAACGGTGAAAGGAGATAACATGGCAAATAGCGAAGAGCGAATGAAGATATTGAAATTGATCGAGGAGGGCAAGATCAGCGCGGAAGAAGGTGCCAAGCTGCTCTCGGCGTTGAGCGATTCCCGGAGAGGGATCCCAACCCCGCCCCGCCCGCCCTCTGGGGGAAGTGCGCGGATGCTGCGTGTACGGGTCACCGATACCCGCACCGGGCGCTCGAAAGCCTCCGTTCAGATTCCGCTTGCCCTCGTGGATGCCGGTCTCAAGATCGGCGCGCATTTCGCTCCTGAAGTGGAAGGCGTGGACATGACCAACGTCATGGAAGCGCTGCGCATGGGCGTTACCGGCAAGATCATCGACGTAACCGATGAGGAAGACGGCGAACACGTGGAGATATTCGTCGAGTAACCTGTTCGTTCATCCGTCTGGTGCATGGTTTCTTTTTTATGAGAAGGAGAGTGAGTTATGTTTCCAGCGTTAAACCCTATCTATAGATTGATGTTCTGACCCGTCAGAGCGCAAGATGACCTCTTGCGCTTTGTCTCTTCATTTATCAGTTTACCCAAGGAGTATTCATGCAGGAAGCAACTACAAATCGCCCAAGCGGGATGTTCGGCTTTACCCTCGTCTGGCTTGGGCAGATCGTTTCTGTATTGGCAAGTTCGATGAGTCAGTTCGGTCTGACCATTTGGATGTATGAAAAAACCCAAAGCGCCACCGCACTGGGACTAATGCAGGTCTTCTTCATCACACCGTTTCTTTTAATTTCCCCCATTGCCGGTGTGATGGTGGACCGCCACAACCGAAAGATGATGATGATGGTCAGCGACCTGGCTGCCGGAATTGCCACGATCCTTATCCTGGCATTTCAATGGCTGGGCATCCTTGAATTCTGGCATCTGTATTTCGCCTCGGTCATTTACGGCTTGGGGATGTCGTTCCAGTGGCCCGCCTATTCCGCCGCCATCAGCACGATGGTGCCAAAGGAACAGTACGGGCGTGCCAACGGCATGATGTCCCTGATCGAAGCGGGACCGGGTGTCATCGCCCCGCTTCTGGCTGGGGCATTGCTCCCGGTGATTGGTCTGACCGGTATCCTCTTCTTTGATGTGGCAACGTTCCTGCTCGCCATCGGCGTATTGCTGTTCGTCCATGTCCCCCAACCGCAGAGGACGCAGGAAGGCGCCCAAGGACAGGGCAGCGTTTGGAAGGAAGCCGCTTACGGGTTCAAATACATTTTCGCCCGCCCAAGTTTACTTGGCTTGCAGTTGATCTTCTTTGCCGGTAACCTGTTCGCGGGCATCTCTTTCACGTTGCTCGCGCCGATGATCCTCTCGCGTACAGACAACAACAGCCTTTTATTTGGCTCCGTGCAGACCGCGGGCGCGATCGGCGGCGTGGTGGGCGGCGTTATCATGAGCGCCTGGGGCGGATTCAAGCGCCGCGTTCACGGCGTGCTGCTCGGCTGGATCATGTCAGGGATCGGCATCGCCGTGCTCGGCTTGGTGGGTGGGCTGACGGTATGGATCGTGGGCATCGTCATCTCAGCCATCGTGGTGCCGTTGGTTAACGGATCGAATCAAGCCATCTGGCAATCGAAGGTCGCGCCGGATGTGCAGGGACGCGTCTTCTCGGCGCGGCGTTTGATCGCATGGTTCACCAATCCCATTTCGCCGATCATCGCGGGCACGCTGGCAGACTTCGTCCTCGAACCGCAGATGCGCACAACCTCGGCGCTCTCGCAGACCTTCGGCTGGCTGGTAGGCACGGGACCCGGCGCGGGCATGGGCTTGATCATCCTCGTCTGTGGTCTGCTCTCGGTGCTGGTCGGGCTGGCAGGCTACTTTGCCCCGGCAGTCCACAACGCTGAAAATATCCTCCCTGACCATGATGAACTTGCAAAAGCGGATGCAGTCCCCGCCTGAAAAATTTTGAATCAATCGCCGGACGAGTACTCGTCCGGCGATTGATTTTGATGATCTCCTTAGTGCCCCTTTGTGACACTTTGTGGTGATAACTTTTCCGCTTCTATCTACCCTGAGCCTTGGGTAGAGTACCGGAACATCTCCATCCCGAAATATACCTGCCGGCGCGTGAACACCAGCCCGCATTTCTCTAGCACCCGCTGCGAAGCGACGTTGAGTGGGTCGGTCAGACCGATGATCTCCTTCAGCCCGATCTCGTTCTTCCCGAATTCGACCGACGCGCGCGCCGCTTCGGTGGCAAATCCTTTCCCCCAGAAAACATTGCTCAATAAATATCCGACCTCGGTCTCGTTCGTATCCGGCAGGAATTCCAACCCGCACCAGCCCATCAGTTGACCGGCCTCGAGCAGTGTCACCGCCATCTGACCGTAGCCGTATGTGTGCCAATGGTTGATCTGATGCGTGATGTTGCGCTCCACCTTTTCCATTTCCCATGCCGCCTTGGTGGGGAAGTATTGAAAGATGTCCGGCTCTTGCGTGATGGTGAATAACGCCTCGCGGTCGTCCATTGTGAATGGACGAAGGTGGAGTCTTTCCGTGGTCAGCGTGCGATGGGTAGTGGACGATTCCATTTGGTTTCCTTTTATGTAAGATATACTTTTCGACTGCGACTATATTTTATACCTTTCTAGATCAATCACCGTAGGGGCGACCCATTAGATTTTCTTGTTCATCATGGGCGGGTCGCCCTTGCAATCTAATAAATCGGAGCATTTAATGAAAATCGTCATCTTTGGTACAGGCGCGGTGGGCGGATATTACGGAGGCAGGCTGGCTCAGGCTGGGCAGGATGTGACCTTCATCGCCCGCGGCGCTCATCTTTCAGCCATCCGTGAATCCGGCTTACGGGTAGACTCAATTCAAGGCGACTTCATTGTCCATCCTGCGAAAGCGACCGACGACCCAGGTTCCATCCCCACAGCGGATTTGATCGTGATCGCCGTCAAAGCCTGGCAGTTGGACGATGCCATTCAAGAAATGAAGACGCTCGTCAGCGAACAGACAGCCATCCTGCCATTGCTGAACGGCATGGAGCACATGGATAAATTGCTCGCCGCGTTTGACCGCAGCCACATCCTCGGCGGGCTGTGCCGAATCAGCGCCCATGTTGCCGCGCCGGGATATATCCGCCACGTGGGAGTCCAGCCGTATATCGCTTTCGGTGAATTGGATAATTCCAAAAGCGGACGAGTCGATGCCATCTACAAAATGTTTTCCGCGTTGAACGATATTCTCGTGGAAGTTCCCGCTGATATTCACGTGACCATGTGGGAGAAGTTCGTCTTTATCTCCGGCACCAGTGGTGTTGGCGCGTTTACTCGTCAACCCATCGGCGCATATCGCGGCGAACCTGAAGCGCGTCAAATGCTGATCGACACTATGAACGAAACTGCGGCTGTGGCGCGAGCGCGCGGCGTGCCTCTCTCGAAAACTCTCGTAGACGAAACGATGAAGCGCATCGACAATCTTCCACACGCCATGCTGGCTTCCATGCAAAAGGACATGATGGAAGGCAGACCCTCCGAGTTGAACGAACAGACCGGCGCCGCCATCCGCATGGGCAAAGCTGTCGGAGTCCCCACTCCCACCCACGAAAAACTCTACACCGCCCTCCTCCCTCTCGAACAAAAAGCTCGAAGTCACTAACCACTGCCCACTGTTCACTGCTTACTGTTCACTGACCTCCCCACCTACCCAAACGTCCAGTACGCAACCATCCCTTTCACCGATACACTCCCAATGCATACTGACTAGAATGATGCGCAAGGAGCAACCATGAGCAAAAACATTTTTACCGAACTTTCAGAAGCAATGGCGACCGCCGCCGAAACCGCGGGCAAGTCCACGGTGATGGTGGATGCGCGCCGACGCATCCCTGCCAGTGGGATCGCATTTGCAAAGGACATGATCCTGACCGCTGACCATGTGGTTGAACGAGATGAAGATATCAAAGTCCTTCTCGGCGATGGAAAAGAAGTCAGTGCCCGCCTCCTCGGCCGGGACCCGGGAACGGATCTCGCGGTTTTGAAATTAGATACCGCCTCAGCCACTCCCGCTGACGTTGCCGCATCCCCCGCGCGTGTGGGACAGTTCGTGCTCGCTATCGGGCGGCCGTCCAAAGACGGCATCGAATCCAGCTTTGGCACGGTCAACTCCGTCGGTGGACCCGTCCGCACTGGGCGCGGTGGCATGTTGGAAAAATACATCAAGACCGATGTTGTTTCCTACCCGGGCTTCTCCGGCGGACCGTTGATCAACGGCGAGGGGCAGGTGTTTGGCATCAACACGTCCGGCTTTGGCGGCGGCGGCGCCATCACCATCCCTGCGGATGTGGCTTGGAAGGTCGCTGACACGCTCGCGAAGCATGGCAAGATCAAACGCGGCTATCTTGGCATCCGCAGTCAGACCGTGAATTTGCCTGCCGAAGCCCAAAGCCAGTTGAAACGCAAACAGGAGACCGGTCTCCTCATCGTCGGCTTGGAAACGGACAGCCCCGCTCAAAAAGGCAGCTTGATGGTCGGCGACATCCTCGTAGGAGTCGCTGGCAATGCCATCGAACATCACGATGAACTCTTCACCCGCCTGAGCGGAGATGTAGTCGGCAAGTCCACGCCGTTGGATGTTTTGCGCGGTGGAAACTTGCAGGTTGTGAACGTCGTCGTAGGTGAGAGGTAAAATCTGCACTGCGAGATTCATCTCGCAGATTTATCACCTCGACATATTATCCTTTTCAAAAATGATCGAGCATTTGTGTAAATGATGTAGTGCGAGATAATATCTCGCACTACGGGTTCGATCCATCAACAGATCATTTAGGCAGCAATGAATTAAAAACAGGTAGTAATGACTTTAGTCGTTGATGTGCGAGCAAGGATTAGAGCCGCTACTCCGGTCATAACTGATTTTGTAAATACCACGCGATTGGAAGAAACCATTTGATCCGAGTCACCATCGTCTCACCGAACCACGCCTTGCGGGTTGGCTTGCGCGAAATGCTCAACCGCAACCCAGCCATTCATGTCGTCGGTGAAGTGACCAGAGTGGAAGACCTGAATGAAAAAGAGACCGAGGTGGCTGTGCTTGCCTCGGTCTCTTCTGCGCGATTGCAGGAAGGGAATAATTTCGCGGTTCTCTTCCTGACGGATTCGGTTGAGTCAGTCCGTTTGATGTTGAATTCGAGTGTTCGTGCCTGGGGTGTGCTGCCCGCCGATGTGGGCGAAGACGAACTTTCAGCGGCAGTGCTGGCAGTGGCGGAAGGGCTTTGGGTCGGCGCACCCGGTCTCGTCGAGGGGTTGATGCGTTTGCCGCGGGGCGGAGAGGGGACGGGAGAAGAGTCGCTTCCAGAGCCGCTCACGTCCCGAGAGAAGGAAGTCCTCCAACATATGGCAGAGGGGCTTGCCAACAAACAGATCGCGCTGCTGCTCAGCATCAGCGAGCATACGGTCAAATTTCACCTCTCGTCGTTGTATGCAAAGCTGGGGGTTTCGAGCCGCACCGAAGCTGTGAAGCGGGGCATCGAACTTGGGTTGATCTCGTTGTAGAAAATTACAATCGTCATCCGCTTGTAATGCTTTGGGGATTTAAGGCGAGTAAAATTATCCTAATTCCACGCATCAGGATACCTATGACACAGGAATATCACTACAAATGGATCTGGGAACTCTCCGCTCCGCCCGAGGCATTGTGGTCCCTCGTCTCGGATACGAACCGCTTCAATCGCGACACGGGACTGCCGCCCATGCAATTGCTCGGCATCCAGAACGGCATCAGGCTCGTCAAGTTCAAGCTCCCGCTCATGAACATCGAATGGGAGGAGGAGCCTTTCGAATGGACGTATCCGTACCGCTTCGGCATCCTGCGGCGCTTCCGCACGGGTCCGATGGCGGAGATGCGGGTGGACTGCCGCCTCGAACGACGCGACCCCTCGGGCACGCGCATCACCTATGAGGTGTGGGCGAAGCCGCGCAACATTCTTGGGGATATTGCCATTCCGCTGGGGATCGGGTTCATCAGCGAAAAACGATTCCGCGACACGTTCCAGTTGTATGACCGCATCGCATCGAGCGGGGACCCGAATCTGGTCATTGCCACCGGGCGAAATCTCACCCCGGCAGGGCATGCCCGCTTCAAGTCCCTGAGCGAGCGCCTGATAAAGCAATCCGCGGACCCGCTGACGATGGATCGGCTGTACGAATATCTGCACCGCGCCGATGACCTGTCCATTCAGCGCATGCGGCCGTACGCGCTTGCCGACGGCTGGGGACTCTCCCGCCGCACCGTGCTGGAGACCTTCCTGCGCGCCACCCGCGCCGGGATGCTGGATATGTACTGGGACCTGCTCTGCCCCGAATGCAGGGGCGTGGCGGAAGACCACGAACATCTCAGCGACCTGACCGGCAAGTCGCACTGCAATACCTGTCAGATCGATTTCAGTGTTAACTTTGACCATAACGTGGAGATCATCTTCCGCCCGAACCCGTCGGTGCGTACCGTGGATGCAACGGTGGAGTTCTGCGTGGGCAGTCCGCAGCGACAGCCGCATGTTATTTTTTCGATGGTCGTGCCGCCGCGCGAAGTACTTCCGTTCCCCACCGTGTTGGAAGAAGGACGTTATCGTCTGCGCACGTTCAGCGACTCGACTTCGTTGATGCTGGCGGCGGTCAAAGATGGACCCGACAAAATGGATTTTCGGCAGGATGGTACTGGCTGGCAGAACGAGATCAAGACCATCGGACTTAATCCGTATATCCGCCTCATCAACGATACCGACTTCACCCAGACCTTTCAACTCGAGCATACCATCTGGTCGGACCAGGCAGCCACAGCCGCGGATGTGACCACTTTGCAAGTCTTCCGCGACCTGTTCTCGAGCGAAGTTTTGCGTCCCGATGAAGAGATCTCCGTCGGTTCGACGACGTTGATGTTCACCGACCTGCGCAATTCCACCAGGCTGTATCGTGAGATCGGCGACGCGCCCGCGTTCGGCAGGGTGCGCGAGCATTTCGAGATCCTCGAACGCGCCATCGCGGCGGAAGGGGGCTCGATCGTCAAGACAATGGGCGACTCGGTCATGGCGGCGTTCCGGAAACCGGTCTCTGCCCTGCGCGCGATCTGGAGTGTACAAAATGAGCTCACTTCTCGCGGTGTGCCGCCGTTGTTCATCAAGGTCGGCATCCATCACGGACCATGCATCGCCGTCAACCTGAATAATCAGTTGGACTATTTCGGGTCGACTGTCAACATTGCAGCGCGCCTGCCGAACTTTTCGGTCGGCGGCGAAGCGGTCTTCACCGAACCCATCCGCAGTGACCCGGAGGTGACGGAATTCCTGGAACAGAATGCCCCCGCCAACTCCGTGGCGCGTTTCACCGGTGACCTGCGCGGTTACGACAGCCCGATGGAATTGTGGAGGGTCAAAGTGTAGATTTGGAATCCAGAAGTTCCACTTCTGGATCTATGAATTCCGCAAGTAGAACTTGCGGAGTCCACTAAACTGAAACCGCCGGATGAATTCATCCGGCGGTCTTTTTTATGATAGCCGTTACTTCGGCTTTCGGCGCAACCATTTCACGATCAGCCACAGGATGATGATCGGCGGGGCGAAGATCGGCACGAGGACGACGAACACCCAGATCAAGAAGTCGATGATGATCTGATAGGCGCGTGTGACAGCCTTGCGGGCATCGTCGAACGTTTCACCCGGCTGCCAGACCGACGGAGTCGGCGTGGGTGTTTCGATGATCACATCCGGCAGGAACGGCTCGATGTTGATGGTGATAGTCGAATAGGCGGAGCGGTCTTGCAGGTAGTTGATGCGTCCCTTTATTTCCTCGATCTGGCGTTCGATCTCGGCGAGCTCCGCGTTGATGCGCAGGGCTTCATCCACGGTGGTCGCTTGTTCGAGGAAGGATTTGATACGCTCGCGCGTCGCTTCGAGATTGGTGAGCTGCGATTGCAAGTCGACGTATTGATCGGTCACATCCTCGCCGGAAGCGGTTTCGTCCAACACTTGCATGGAGATTCCCCGCAAGCGGTTCAACACCCGCTCGAACTGCGTCACCGGTACCCCAATGGTGATGGTGGCATATTTGTAGTTCTTCCCATCTAGGTGCGTCTGGTTCCAAACCCGCGAGCTGATGATGTACCCGCCTGAATCGCCCACGATCTGGGTCAGGCGGTCGATGGCGAGATCGCTGTCTTCGACCAGCAGGCGCATCTCCGCGGATTTGATGATGAGGTGGGTGGTTTGGGCGACGGTGCCATCGGTTCCGGTTTCGTAGACTGACCCCTCATTGATGGCAGATTTGGATTCCCCTTCGACGGCAGGCGCTTCTTCAACAGCCATATCTGCAGGTTCGCCTCCTCCAGCGGAAAAATCTTCCTGGATCGGCGGCGCAACTTCCATGACTTGCGGCGCTTCGCTTGCGGGGGCTCCTCCGCAGGCGTTGAGGACCAATGCTCCCAGCAATGCGAGCAAAGGCAGGTATGTGATTCGTGATTTCATTTCATCCTCCATTGATGATTCGGATATCGGCGTTATCCAAGTGACGAACATGGATTGGGAAATGTTCCTCAAGTCATGGGCTTTCCTCCTTTCAAAATAAAAGTCCGCACAGATTCGGCGTATCTGCACGGACCAGTGTCCATTGCATACTACGAGTTTGAAGTGATTATTTCAATACTACCTCTGTATGGATCTTCCCGGCGCGTTCATGGCTTGCTGTCAGTTTGACCTTGCTGCCTTTTTTCGCTTTGACCATCCATTCCACTTTCAAACGGTCTGATGTGCCATCCCCTGGTTCAAAGATGAATGAGGCGGGACGCTGTGACCTGCCTTCGAGTTCGCCGGGTTCTTCACGTTCCTTTCCGGCGAGTAGTTTCGCACCTTTCGGCAGTTGGATCTCGACCATCACACCGCGCGTTGCCTTGCGTTCCAATGCCTTCTTTGAGACGTACGTGGGCAGCCAGCCGCGGTTCTCCACCACGAGGCGGATTTTGTACGTATCCGCTCCCAGTGGGGTGACGCTCACGTCGCGCAGACCAAGCTCGGGCGCGATAAGAGCGTGCCAGACGATCCAATCGGGGAAGGGGCTGATCTCCTTCTCCAAAAATTCCGGCGGGACATTCGCCCACATGTGCATGAAATCCCAGCCGCCCAGTTCTAGTTTGCCTAACTGCGGATGGTCGAACTCGTGCCAATCCACATAGCCTTTGCCATCCAAAATGGTGTCATTCCATCGCAGAAGTTTGATGTCATCTTCCAGTGGATGGTCGCGATACCAATCAATATACTTGGCGTCTTTGATGCCCGCCTCTTTGACCGGGTTCCAGAACTCGACCGTCCAGGCGTAAACGCCGCGGTGTTCATATGTCCACTCGTCGAATGCGCCCGTGGTGATTTGCTTTGGGTAATACCTGAATTCATGGAACATGGAGATATCCGGGTAGCCGGTGATCTCTTTGCCCTTCGCGCCGATCTTCTGGAGTGTCCACAAGTCTTCAGGGATCTGCTCATCATCTGGTTTTTCTGCCATGCCGCGCAGGAGCACACCGCTGAAGGTGTGAAATGAAATGGTGCCCGTGATGTTGCGATTCTTGAGGATGAACCGCACCAGGTTGAGCGCTTCCGGTTCGCTGGTGGGAAAGTCACCCGCACCAAATTGCTCAGACTCGCTGCGCCAATTCGCTGGGAAGTTCCGGTTCAGGTCCAGACCTTCTTTGGGCGGGTTGACCTTGATGGTGATGCCGTCATAATTTTTCATGAACCCTTCAGTGAAGACGCGGTAATATTCGCCGCCCACTTCAACCGGGTCGCGCCGGATCATCAGGCGTGGATGATCGGGATGCACCTTCCAAGCTCCGTTCGGGTCTTTGATACGCATCTGCAAAATGCGCCCGTCGCCATCCACATCTTCATTGGCATCAAAACCTTCGATGGCATCTTCCACATAGGGGTAGGGGCGGGTGCTCGAACGGATCTCTTTCGGCTTATCTGCCAGTGCCCATTCCGCGCCATCGGGGTTGACGCGCGGCACGATATAAAATGCGCGGCTATCCAGCGCGCGCGTCACTTGTTCATCCTTCCCATAGCGCGTCACCAATGAGTGGATGAGATACAGCGCTGCCGTGGAGCCGGTCACTTCGGAAGCGTGCAGGTTTGCGTCCACCCATAAAGCAGGTTTGTCCGCATCACTTCCAGATTTGAAGTTGGTCATTCTCAGCAGCCAGACATCCCTGCCCTCATGGCTTTTTCCGATGGTCTCCAAACGGATGAGGTCTGGATATTCCTTTGCATACGTCTTGAGGATGCGGGTCAGTTCGGGGTAACGATAGAAACGGTCGAATTTTGTATTTGGCACAATGAACTCCTTGATGAAAAAGTAAAGTGCGTCGCATATCAGACGACGCACTTTATTAACTACTTTTGGTTAACTTCCTCATAGATCGTTATACTTTCTTTCCACCCTTCTTTTACCGACTGCACCACCAACTCCGCCAGTCCGCGTGGGACAACGTTCTTTACCAGCACATCATCCAGCGGCATCCACACTGGAGCGTAGGTGCCGTTCCATTCGTCCACTTCGCCGTATTCTTCGCCGGTGCCCGTGCCGAATTCCCCGTTGACCCATTTCACGCGGAAGTAGATTTGGTCGCGCCGGTTCAGGCGATGCACTTCTGCTGCCTTGTGGATGATCTCCACACGGATGCCCAATTCCTCTTCCGCCTCGCGGACGGCAGCTTGTTCGTCCGTTTCGCCTGCGTCCACGCCGCCGCCGGGGAACGCAAAGTAGTGCCGTCCCTGTTTGTGACGTTCGATCAGGGCTAGTTTGCCGTCTTCGATCAAGATGATGCCTGAGCGGTTTCGCATGGAAGCCGTCCCTCCATTTGTATTTTGGTTTTTAGAGTAGGAGTGCTATGCCACCCCTACGGGGTTGGTTCTTTTTGTTTGCCAATACCTATAATCGTTTCACCCCTTCGGGGTTATGTGCAATGCTAAATGTCGGTGAAGTTCAATCCCATAGGGATGGCAGGGTTATTGATGTTTGCATCCAAAATTCCAAATCCCGAAGGGATGACATAAATTTCGCCAGCAATGACACTCTCCGTGGTTGGAAATTTTATTCCAAAATCATTTCACCCGTTTCGACAAGCTCAACACATCGCCTACGGGGTTAGGCGATAATAAGTTTCGATCTAATTCAATCCCGAAGGGATGGCAGGATTATAGAAATTGGTGATTACATTTCCAAATCCCGAAGGGATGAAATAGCTCTTCGCCGTTGTACAATTCCTACTTGCTCAAAATGGCGCGGGTATTATCCACGTCATCATGGATCTGCTTGATGAGCGCATCCACTGAGGTGTAGCGGATCTCGTCCCGCAGGCGGGTTACGAATTCGAGCGTCAGGGTTTCGCCGTAGATGTCACGGTCAAAATCGAGCAGGTAGGCTTCGAGGCTGGGGATCTTGCGTTCGGGTGTGAACGTCGGATTCAAGCCAATGTTGGTCGCCGCCATGAATTTTTCACCGTTGATGACACCCCAGCAGGCATAAATCCCGTTGGCGGGGATCGCCTTGTCTTTGGGATAGTCCACGTTCGCGGTGGGGAAGTTAATCTTCTTCCCGCGCCCCTCGCCGTGGATGACCGCGCCGCCCATCGGATAGTTGTAGCCAAGCAGTTTGCCCGCTTCGGTCACATTGCCGGTGGAGATGAGTTTGCGTATTTCAGTGGACGAGATCACGCCGCTTTCATCGCTGAGAGCGGGGATGACCTCGACGGTGTAGTTCAACTCCTGACCGATCTCAGCGAGACGCGGCGCGTTGCCTTCACGTCCCTTGCCGAGCGCGAAGTCATAGCCGATGAGCAGGTGCGAGATTCCCAGATTCGCTTTCAACTGAGACATGTACTCATGGGCAGGAAAGGCCGAAAGGTCGGGGGTGAAGCGCTGGGTGATGACGGCATCCACGCCGAGCGAGCCGAGGATGTCCGCCCGTTCATCCGGTGTGGTCAGGCAGCGGATCTCCTTGCCCGCCAACACGCTGGCAGGGTGCGGATGAAAGGTGAGCACAACAGCAGGCGCGTCGTTCTGGTGCGCGTCGTGGACAAGTTTCTGGATGATCTCGCGGTGTCCGCGATGTACGCCGTCGAACACGCCGACGGTCAGCCAGGAATTTTTGAGGGATGCTTCTTCGAGGGAGTGGTAATGTCGCATAATAAAAAAGCCGCCTTTGACGGCGGCTTAATTTTATCCTATTCCTATGGTTAGTCGGAGGTGAAGAAGACTTTCTTTGGCTGCCATTCGACGGAGCCGTCTTCGCTGATCATTTTTTCCATGAGCGCCACCAACTCGCCCTGGGTGCTGACGCCGCGCACTTTTTCGTTGACGATATCGGCATCCTTCGCCTTGACGCGGTGGCCGTGGCGCACGCCTTCGACTTCATCGGGGTTGAGTTCCACGGCGGGCCAGTCGCCCAGCGCTTCGGCGGCGGGGATCAGATATTGATACCAGTTCCCGGCGGTGAAGGCTTCCTGCAATTTCCGCAGGGGCACAGAGTCGCGCAGGGTGAAGCGTCCGCTCTTGGTGCGGCGCAAGCCGACGAGATACGCGCCACAGCCTAATTTTTTACCGAGATCATTTGCCAGCGAGCGGACGTATGTGCCGGACGAGCAATGCACGTCGATGACCACTTCGGGCGGGGTCCATTCGAGAACTTCGAGGTGATGCACCGTGATCTTGCGCGGTTCGAGGTCCACTTCTTCACCTTTGCGCGCCATTTCGTAGGCTTTGCGCCCCTGCACCTTGACGGCAGAATAGGGCGGGGGAGTCTGCTCAATTTCGCCGATAAAGGTTTTGAGCGCTTCTTCGAATTCCGTCTCGGTGACATTAAGCGGGTCTTTGGACGGGGTGAACTTGCCATCGGCATCGTAGGTGTCGGTCGTACCACCCAGGCGGATGATGGCTTGATAGCGCTTATCGGACGCAGAGACGTACTCGCTAAGACGTACTGCGGGACCGACGAGGATAACGAGCACGCCGGAGGCACGGGGATCGAGCGTACCGGTATGCCCCGCGCGGCGCAAGCCGGTTCCATTTCGTATAACCTGTACTACATCATGTGAGGTCATCCCCACTGGTTTATCTACAACAAGCGCGCCGGATATGGCGTTTTTTACATCTTGACTGTTCATCATGGATTCCTCCTAACTTCTTATTCCGACTAATTATGACATATATATCTGATTTCATGGGATAGTATATTCGTACCACCCCGGACGATACTTATTACGATTCTAATAATTCGCGTGTTCTCTTAAGCGCCTCTTTTTGAATATCGGCCAGGTTCCCTTCGATATCCGCCCCAGCAGCGGCTGCGTGACCTCCACCATTAAATGATTTTGCGACTTGCGATACGTCAACCCCTGGCAGAAGGGCACGCCAGGAGATCTTAACGTGATTATCTGATTGTTCTACGAATACCATACCGATTTTGTTGCCGTCGATGGCGGAGATCATGTTGATCAGGTCAGCGTCGTCATTTCCACTATACCCCGTAGACTTACGGTCTGCAAGCGTGAGTGTTCCCCAGACGATGCCGTGCTTGCTTTCGAGGCTGGAAAGACCCGCGCCCCAGTATTTGGCGGCGTGGAATGATTTTCGGACCAGGGATTGCATGTAGATCTCAGGCAGGTCAACGCCGTATTCCATCAAGGTGGCAGCCTGACGCAGCGCCTCGGGGGTCGTGTTGGAGGTGCGGAAACCAAGCGTGTCGGTGACAATGCCAGTCAGCAAGGCGGCAGCGACCGGCTTGTTAATGGACAAACCCCAATTGGGCAGATGATTGGTGAGGATCGCGGCCGTGGCGACCTCGTCTGCTTCGATGAGGTTGAGTTTTCCGAATTTTTCGTTGGTGACGTGGTGGTCGATGTTGATATCGGGCTGACCGAAATCAGCGAACACTTTTCCGGTGCGTTTGAAATCAGCGCAGTCTACGGTGATGAATGTGTCGTGCCCGCCCGCAGGTTCCTTTTTGATGAGATTGCTGCCTTCAAGGAACCGAAAGGACGAGGGCACGCCGTCCACAAGGATCATTTCCACCGTTCTACCGGCGTCCTTCAGTGCCAGCCCCAAACCGAGCAGAGAGCCGATGGCGTCACCGTCGGGTCGCACATGCGATGCGATGACGACTTTCTGCGCGGCAGCAAGTCGATTTTTTATCTCCCCTGTGATCTGATTATCCACAATGAGAATCCTCCAATTGATAACCCTCACCCGGTCTCTTTTTCCATCTAGTGAGGCAGGGTGAGGGGTTGTTTATTTCTTATTTCTTAACCCTGCGAGCAGTTTTTCGATGTGGTCGGCATTCTCAGGGGTTGGGTCCCAGTGAAACCTTAGCCTGGGAAATACCCTTAGCTCCACGCGAGAGGAAAGTACCCTTCGCAGGAAGCCCGATGCAGATTCGAGACCTGCCAGAACTTCCGCGGAGCGGGAAGCGCCCTCCACTGCGGAGACGTACACGTTCGCAACGGTGAGTTCCCGGTCCACGCGAATTCCTGTGACGAAGATCTGATGCAGGCGCGGGTCCTGGATCTCGCGGATCAGCAGTTCAGAAAGTTCCTGCTGAATGCGGTCTTCGATACGTTTGATTCTAATTCCAGATGGCATGTTTTTTTTCGCAAATTATAGATCACATTTCGTAAAGTGTGATCCGAAATACTATTATTCCAAAATATAACACACAAGCATGTCGCCGGGTTGGATATCGGCGAAATTTTTAAAGCCGACACCGCATTCAAAACCCTGGCGGATCTCTTTTACATCATCTTTTTCATGACGCAGGGAGGAGAGGTCGCCTTCGTAGATGATGTCCGAGCCGCGGTAGAGGCGCACCTTCGCACCGCGCTTCAATTCGCCATCGACGACCTTGCATCCCGCCACCTTGCCGAACTTGGAAGCGGAGAACACTTGCAGGACCTGAGCGCGTCCGAGGGTCTTTTCCACGAGGTCGGGTTCGAGCATACCCTTGAGCGCTTTCTCGATATCCTCGGTCATACGGTAGATGATCTCGTACAGGCGAATATCAACGCCTTCTTTTTCAGCCATGCGGCGGGCGTCCACATCCGCCTGCACATTGAAGCCGATCAGGATCGCCTTTGAGGCGGTTGCGAGCATGACATCATTGTTGCCGATGTTGCCCGTCTCGGCGTGGAGTACTTTCAAACCGATCTCGCCCTGACCGAGCTTGTTCAATTCGGTGATGATCGGGTCAAGGGAACCCTGCACATCCGCTTTGACGATGAGGTTGAGTTCTTTTGCCTCACCGGCTTGTACTTTGCTGAACAGGTCTTCGAGGGAGAGTTTCTTACGGGACTGCGCCAGGGTCTTGGCGGCATCGAGGCGTTCACCGACGATGGTGCGCGCTTCTTTTTCCGACTTGACCACTTCGAAAATATCACCGGCGGAGGGCACATCGCTGAGCCCCATGACGGAGACAGGCGTGGAGGGTCCAGCCTTTTTGATGGGTTTGCCTTTGAAATCGGAGATGGCGCGCAGTTTTCCGTGCGCACTGCCTGCCACGACCACGTCGCCGGATTCGAGCGTTCCGTTCTGGACGAGCAGGGTGGCGATCACGCCTTTGGATTTATCCAACTCCGCTTCGATGACGGTCCCGATGACTTTCCCGGCAGGGTTGGCTTTGATGTCGTTGCTGTCTGCCACGAGCAGGATGCCTTCGAGCAGGTCATCGATGCCTTTTTTCTGTTTGGCTGAAACAGGTACGACCATCGTGCTCCCGCCCCAGTCGTCCGGGACGAGTTCGAGTTCAGCGAGCTGCTGCTTGACACGGTCGGGGTTGGCGTTGGGCTTGTCCACTTTGTTGAGTGCCACAACGATGGGAACACGCGCCGCTTTGGCATGCGCGATGGCTTCTTTTGTCTGAGGCATGACGCCGTCATCCGCTGCGACCACGAGGACGACGATATCCGCACCCTGGGCACCGCGCGCGCGCATCTGCGTGAACGCCGCGTGACCGGGGGTGTCGAGGAAGGAGATCAGGCGTCCCTTCATTTCGACCTGATAGGCGCCGATATGCTGGGTAATTCCGCCCGCTTCTCCTGCCGCCACATCCGTCGAGCGGATGGCATCCAGCAGGCTGGTCTTGCCGTGGTCCACGTGACCGAGAATGGTCACCACCGGAGGACGCGGCTTCAACTGCGATTTGTCCTCCCCGGCGATCATCTGACGCCAGAGTGGGACTTCGCCGACTTCCTCTTTCGCAGATTCCTCCACCAATTCGAGGACCGCTTCGAAGCCGTATTCGGCAACCACGATCGCGGCGGTATCGAAATCCACCGTCTGGTTAATGGTCGCCATTACGCCATTGGTCATCAATTTTTTGATCAGTTCAATCGGGCTTTTTTCGATCTTCTGAGCCAGGTCACGTACCACGATACTGGCGGGCAATTCGAGTTTGTTTCCGTTGTTGCTCATAAGCCACCTCCTTCTAGTTTCAAAACTTATCTTTGAACTCTTGGGTCCCGTCGGGCGGCATGTGAGCGAGTGGCTAATCGTTCACATGGCTAACCGTTTGTCTCTGCTTCGGGGGGCAGAGTGTTCATGAATTCTTCAAGGCGGGCACGGTCATCGCTGCTCAATTCCGTTTTGAGGGCATGAGCCAGCGCACCCTTCAATCCGCGTGCCCAGCAGGAAGGACGGTCGTGCATGTAGGCGCCGCGTCCGGCCAGTTTCCCGGTCGGATCCACGCGGACCCCATCTTCCGTGCGGACGATCCGAAGCATTTGTCGTTTCGGCAGGACTTCACGGCATCCCACGCAGGTGCGCTGGGGAATATGCTTCACGCGTTGTACAGGTTTCTTCGCCACGTCCAATCATCCCCCTCCTCCTTAAATTTGGAGGAGGGATTGTTTGCTACCATTCCTCAGTGCTTTCGCCACTGCCGCGTTTGTGCTTCTTGCGCGTGACCACTTCGCCGAGTTTTTCGTCGAACTCCAAGGCAACGCCTTTCTTCTTGCCTTTTTTGTCTTTCTTCTTGTCGCCGGATTCATCGTCGCCGTCACCGGCAGCCTGGAACATTTCCGGCTTCATCTGGAAGAGTTCATCGAGCGAGACGCCGTCCTTCGAGACTTCACCGTCTTCTTCCACCTCTTCGGCGGTTTTCTTCGCATCTTTCTTCTTTTCAGACGATGTATCCTCGCCTGAAATCTCCTCCGCCAGGGCGGTTTCAGCAACCGCCTCAACCGTTACCGGGGATTCCGCCACTGCTTCGGCTGCGACGGCTTCTTCCTTTGCAGGCTCCGGCTCAGGGAAGGTCAGAGCCGCGATGGTCTCTTCGATATTTTGAATGGCTTTCGAGCCGATGCCCGCCAGACCAAGCACCTTGTTGGTGTTGACCTTCATTTCGAACATCAGTTGACCGATGGTTTCATACCCGGCTTCCACAAGGATGTTGTAAATGTGTTCCTTGAGTTCAGTCGCCTTGTCGAGCGTCATACTGAACGCGACGGCGGGGATATCCGCTTTTGCGGCAGCCATGCGCTCATCCACTTCGCGAGTGGCTTCTTCTTTGACCTGGATCATGCGGCGTTCCACACGGTCCACGAACTGGCTGAGCAGGGTGTACTCTTCCGGTGTGACGGGGCGGTTCTCCGCCTTCTTCGCAAGGATCTCTTCGATCTGCGGAAGTTGTTCCATCGCGGCGGGCAGCATGGAGCCGAGTTCGGCGTCGCTGCGTAGTTTGCCGAAGGCATCGCTGGCGGCTTCGGTCAACGACTTGATGTCGATGCGCCAGCCGGTCAGTTTAGCGGCGAGGCGGGCGTTCTGCCCATCGCGCCCGATAGCGAGGCTCAACTGATCTTCGCCCACCACCACGGTGGCAGTGCGCGCGCCTTCATCATCAGCGAGATAGACGCCGCTTACGCGCGCCGGGCTGATGGCTTTGGAGATGTAAACAACGGGATCCTGGTCCCACTGGATGATATCGATCTTTTCGTCGTGCAGTTCTTTGACGATCGCCTGAATGCGCACACCTTTCATGCCTACGCACGCGCCGACCGGGTCGATGCCCGGCTGGGTGGCAGAGACAGCGACCTTGGCACGGGCACCCGGTTCACGGGCGATGGCACGGATCTCGACGATGCCGTGGTAGATCTCGGGCACTTCGTTCTCCATCAGGCGGCGCAGGAAGTTGCGATGCGCGCGCGAAAGCACGATCTGCGGACCGCGTGTGCCGTCCTTCACTTCCATCACAACCGCGCGAACGCGGTCATGCAGTTTCAACTTCTCACCGGGGATGCGCTGGTTGTTCGGCATCACGCCTTCGGCTTTCATATCCAAGCCGATGGTCACGCCCTGGGCGTTATTGATCGCCTGCACGATACCAGAGACGATCTCGCCTTCCTGGCGCTGGAAATATTCCATCTGGTTGGAGCGTTCCGCTTCGCGGATACGCTGCTGGATCACCTGACGCGCGGTTTGAGCCGCCACACGCCCGAAATCTGCCGGGGTGGTTTCCACCACGACCATGTCGCCGGGCTGTGCATCTGCGTTGACCTTGCGCGCTTCCTCTATGAGGACTTCGGTGCGCGCGTCCACGATGCTGTCTTCGACTACTTCCTTTTCGGCGTAGACGGTGACAACCCCTGTCTCGGGGTCCAGTTTGGCTTCTACATGCTGGGCGGATGATGCTCCCACTGCACGCCGGTATGCGGAGACCATTGCCGACTCGATCGCGGAAATGACCACATCCTTGGCGAGTTGTTTTTCTTCCAGCACTTCATTGAATGCCAACGCAAAATCATTCTTAGCCATCGTACCTGCTCCAAAGCTCCTTAATATAAGCGAAGAAGTGGGGGCTACCCACTTCTCGGTGACTTCTTTATTGGGTTGTCCTTACGGGCGCGATTTTAGCATAAAGGGATTGACTGTGCAAGGTGGAGATGGAGAGGAGTCCAAAGTCTCCAGACTTTGGAACTGCCAGCGTGAGAGATCTGCGAAGCACAATTGGTATAATCGCCGCCATGACTGAACGAGATATGAACAAAGCCGCATTGCGCGGGGAGCCTTCGTATGTGTGGAGAGCCGGTCAACAGAGACGGCTTGAGATGATCGTCAAATTTGCGGGGGAGCGTATCAAGGGGAAAATACTGGAGAACGGCTGCGGGGTGGGGATGTACGTGGAGAAGCTGTCCGCCCTCGGCGGGGATGTGACCGGATTGGAATATGATTTTGATCGCGCCCGCGAAGCGCGAGGCAATTCGACGAAGATCATTAACGGCGCGGGTGAATTCCTTCCGCTTCTTCCTTCGACGTTTGACCTGATCCTCAGCCACGAGGTGATCGAACACGTTCAGGATGACCGCTCCGCGATTGTCGAAATGGTGCGTGTAATGAAAGTGGGTGGGCGCATCGTGCTCTTCTGCCCCAACCGCGGCTACCCCGTGGAAACACACGGCATCTTTTGGAAGGGGAAATATTATTTCGGCAACAAGCCTTTCGTAAATTACCTGCCGCGCATCTGGCGTGACAAACTTGCCCCGCATGTACGCGTCTATTCCAAACGTGACCTGCAAAAACTATTCGACGGTTTGCCCGTCAAATTCATCGCGCGCACCATCATCTTCGGCGCCTACGACAACATCATCGCGCGCACAGGCATCTTCGGAAAGATCATCCGCGCCGTGCTGCAATTTGCAGAAGCCACACCGCTCAGGATATTAGGCTTATCCCATTTTTGGGTGGTGGAAAAGGTATAAAAAGTACCGCGACATTAATGTCGCGGTACTTTTTTCATTCACCTTCGCCGCCGGAACTTCCCGGCTGTTCCACCCTCAACACGTCACCGTGATAGTTGATGACCACCTTGAAGCCCATCATCCCAAGATACGCTCGCATCTCTTCCGGGAAACCGGTTTTCATCAGCGTATCGAATTGCTTGTCGATATTCTTTAATTGCTGTTCGATCATCGCCTTCGAGAAGGGGTCATCCTGACCGAGCATTTTGGCGGTCTGTTCAGAGAGGATATCTTCGCTGCCTTTCATCATCTCCGCCATTTGATTGAGCACGGCGCGGTCCACCTGCTCGGAGGGGATGTGACGCTTGAAGCCGTCATCGTCCACCACGTAGGCGGGTTCACTGCCGATGAAGCCGGCGGAAACAGGTTTGTCGTTTTCGTCCACGACGAGTCCGGTGAAGAGAGGTTGAGGCATAGTAGTTTTTTTGTCATTGCGAGGCACGCTCTTGTTCCATGTGCCGAAGCAATCCCATGCAAATCCTAAGATTGCTTCGGGCTTCGCCGTTTGAGGCTCGCCCTCGCTATGACGTGTTTTCTTTACTGCTGTCTGCCTTCGATTGCAGCGAGAAGAATCCCCGCGGCGATGCCGAGACGGCGGTCGAGTTGGTGAGAGACGTCCATGCTGAAATCGAGGTTTAGCTCATAGGTGAACGGGTTGAAGTTTTGCTTGAGGTCCACCACGCGCACATCACGGACGGTGATGTCGTAATTCTGCGGGATAAGCCCGGTCAGGAAGCGGCGCAGGAGCGCAAGCCCCATGCTGTCTTCGAACAATTTGCCGATGACATTATCGCCCACATCGAGGATCTCCCATTCATCGCGCAAAATGGACTGGAGACCCTTGCGGCGCAGCGCACCGATCTTCGTGCCGGTGGCGCTGTCCACCACGTCGAAGGCGGCGGAGAAGTCGATGATCTGGCGGGCTTTGATCATGAGCACTTCCTGCGTCTTGCTTTCATCGGCGTACACGCGGATATCTTCGCGCAGTTTGAACATCTTCTGCTCGCTGAACATGACGAGCTGTCCGCTGGGGTTGAAGAAACGGAATTTGCCGGTCAATGCGAAGACCTGGCGTTTGAGCACGTATTGGGGGAATTGAAAGATCGGGTTCATTATATTTCCTCTGATATTGGTCTGCTGGATAAAATGCAACGAAGAAAGCATACCACTTTATGTTATTTTTTCGTTCACCTCAAAAGTACTATTTGTAAACATAGGTGACAGTCACTTTAGACCGTCATTCCACCTTTACCTTCGTTCCCTGACCGGGTTGGTGCAGGTAATCCACGCCAACCGGGACAACGGGGTTTGTCCAGCGGTAGATCCATTTCGAAATGCTGGAAGGCAGGTTGACGCAGCCGTTGCTGCGCGGGCGTCCGTAATCGTTGTGCCAGTATGTGCCATGAATGGCGTGACCGGAGCCTGTGAAGAACGAGCACCACGGCACGCCGGGCAGGTTGTAGATGTTCGCCACCGCATCGCCGCGATTGGTCATGTGAATGGACGGTCCCTTGTGATACGTGAAGAATTCACCTTTGGGCGTGTCTGTGCCGCGCTGTCCGCTGGCGCAGCGGACTGAGAGCACGATCTTCTGCCCTTCGAAGGCGGTGACCATTTGCGTGGCAAGGTCCACGTGGATGAGCTTCTCCTCGTTGGGGATTTCGGGGGAGAGCTGGGTCAGTTCTTCATCCGGGATGAAGCGCAGGTTGTAAGAGGGAATGTAGAACGATTTTTTCAATTCCTTGTCGTAGATCTCATACCATACGCTTTTTTCCTCGCGCGAGATAATGACCTTCTTGACCCAATGGGTGGTCTCGTAGAAGATGCGGTGCGCGTTCTTGGCATACGAATACGGTCCAAGATAGGTCAGGCTGTATGGCACGCAGACCTCGGCAAGCCTGCCTTCGGCGGGAATCTCATAGACAGGTTTCTGGTATTTCGTCTCCACGGGTTGCAGCCAGCCGGAGTAGGTGTAGCCGCCGTCGAGTTTGTACCAGGTGATGTTGAATTTGTTGTCGATGCTGTCGCCCTGTTCCTCGCCGAGAAGGTTAACAACTTCATCGATGCGAAGCAGGCTGGTCTTGTTGGCGGCCAGGAATGGCGCATCATAAAGTTGGACACCGCTCCAGATGGCGCGTCCCTGTGAAGCGGGGGGAGCGGCTAAGGCGTTGTCCACGCCCAACTCGGAGAGAACAAGCCCGAGCGCGCCAGAGGCGGTCAGTTTTAGAAAGTCACGGCGGGAAAGTTGAGAGATGCTCATGATTAAAAGAAGATTCCTAAGCCTGAATTCTAACGTTGAAATTTGAGATTGGGTTTAGAACAAGATGAATCTGCCTGCCAGAACTACTTGATGATCTCGACCTTTGTCCCAACGCCGCCGTAGGAGAATTCCTTGTTGAGCGGAACCTGCGGAGATGTCCAACGGTAGAGCCATTTGGCGGCGCTGACGGAAAGGTTGATGCAGCCATGCGAGCGCGGGCGCCCGAAATCATTGTGCCAGAAGGTGCCGTGAAAGGATATCCCACTTTTGGTGATGTATTGCACCCAGGGCACGCCGGGCAGGTCGAACCCGCTGGCGGCGATATCGCCTGCTGCCATATGGCGCGAGGGACGTTTGTAGTACGTGATGAAATTCCCCTGCGGTGTTGTGTAGGTGCCGCTGCGAAGGATTCCGCCCGTGGCGACCGGGACGACGAATACCGGTTGATTGGATTCATAGGCGATGACGATCTGCGAGTCGAGCTTCACGACGATCTTCTTCTCTTTATCCGGCACTTCTGGAGAAAGCGGCGCGAGTTCTTCTGACGTCATGATGCGCAGATGTTCGGCGCGGACGTAGTACAACGCCTCCCACTTGTCATCGAGGATCTGATACCAGATCTGTCCATCCGCTTCGCCGGTGACCGCCGCCTTGACCCAATGGGTCGTCTCATAATAGATGCGGTAACCGACCTTCGATTCGACGTTCGGTTCCTCGTGCGCATCGCTGTACGGCACGCTGACCTCGGCAAGCAAGCCTTCTTTGGGAATGTCGGTTTGCGGCGCGTTCAGCGTGGTGCGCACCGGCTGGATGTTACCCGAATAGGCGAAGCCGTCCGTGCCAACCTCGTACCAGATGCGATTGTGCGTGTCCACTTCCTCGCCGACGGCGGTGTTGGTGATGCCAATGACCGCATCACGCTGGATCAATTTGAGCTTGGAGGCTTCGAAGGAGGGGCGGTCGTACAGCCAGACCGTGCGCACGGTCACGCGTCCCTGCTGGGCGGTGAACGGGTCGTCAAAATCAAAATCGAGCGGAGGCACAAGCAAACCCGCCATGCCTACTGCGCTCAATTTCAAAAAGTCTCTTCGGGAAAGTGTAGGTTGATTCATACCAACAAAAGAATCATCCACAGAGTTTACAGAGCGCACAGAGATTCTATTCTTCTTCTCTGTGACCCAAGTGTTCTCTGTGGTGAGTTAGTTATGCACGTTCACCACCGTGCCGACCACGGCGAAGTTATATGCCCACTCGGCATCCGGGATGCTGAGGTTGACACAGCCGTGACTCATCGGCACGCCAAAGTTGTTGTGCCAGTACGTGCCATGAATTCCGTAATCGCCGTGGAAGTACATGATGTACGGCACATCGGGCAGGTAATACCCGGGACCCGACATCGGCGCGGAGCGCAGTTTGATCCAGACCTTGAAGCTGCCGGTGACAGTGGGGGTCTGCCATGTCCCCGTGGAGACGACGAACGTCCGCACCAATGTATCGCCTTCATAGGCATACATGCGCTGGTCGGAAAGGTCTACATCGAACCAATGCACACCGCCGCTCGTTCCGCTCGAGGGCGGCACATTCGCCACAGCGGTCGGCGCAGTATATTCCGGCGTGGGAGTATCGGGGACGATGACCGCTTCCGCGACACCTTCAGCGGGCTGGTTCGGGTCAACGACTGCCAACTGTTCGAGTGTGGCGGTCGGTTGCACGTTCGTATTATCAGGGACCACCGCCGCTTCGAGCGTAGGTATATCCGTGGGTGGGATGACGACAACTTGCGTCGGCAAATTTTCCAATGGGACGGTTGTAAATGTGGGCGTTGCCTGGATCACTTGTACGACAGGCTGGCCACCGACCGGTGTGTATGTAGGCTTGGGGATATAAACCTGCGCGAACGATTGACTGGGATCTCTCGGCTCCGCTTGCTGCGGTGAGACGCCGCTTAGGATGGACGCCAGCACAGGCGATGTGACCGCTGACCACGCCGCGAACAAAAAGACTGCGCACCCTACTATGAACAGCAGAACGGGCAGGATCAAATTCCGCTTCTTCTTTGGACCTTTCGGCTGGTTGCTGTTTCCCGAACCGTTTCGCCCCTGAGGCGCTGTTTCGCCCATCCGCGCCTGGGATGCCGATTCCTGTAGTTTTGAAAGCCGGTTGTTCATGGGTCACCTTTTACGCAAACACGGATAAATGCTTATAAATATTATACCCACCTCGGTCGTAATTTGTGCGACTTCACCCCGAAATATAAAAATGGAATCCAGAAGTTCTACTTCTGAAAGCCCGCAAGTAGAACTTGCGGAGTCCAACTTTATTTCTCTACCATTGAATATCCACAGGCGTGCCTACATCTGCCCAGTTGTAGAGGGTCTGTGCTTCGTAGGTACCGAGCACCACACATCCATAAGAGATGGGTGTGCCGAGGTACCCCGCCCAGAGCGTGGCTCCGTTCGGCAGGATCGGCAGGGCATGGATGCCATTCTCCAGGCTGCCTGACCAGTAAATGCCGAGCCAGTTGGGCATCCAGATATTCCACGTGGCACCGTAGGCGTTGGGGATCTTATCCAGCACGCTAAAGCTTCCGGCGCGCGTGGCGTTATTAATCCCTGTGGATGCGACGAAACTGTACACGAGCGTCTCGTCTTCATAGACATACATATGCTGTTCAGAGATATCCACAAGGATGGATTTCCCGCCTGTGTACACGGCTGGCGCCTGCGCGGAAGTTTCCCCGGCGTTGGTCGATTCATACGGAGCATCCCCAACGATCTCCGCCTGCGCAACGGGCTCAGGCATGAGCGTGGGCATTTGGGTTGGGACAGATGTTACGGTTGGGGAAGGTGTATAGGTCGGCTTCAATATTTCGGCGACCGCAAAGGGTTGGGCGCGCGTGGGGGAAGAGACGATCAACTCCGGCGCAGGGACTGCTGTACACCCCGCGATGCCGAGTAGTATGAGGAGCAATGTGGGAATCGAAAATCTGCTTTGCGGCATGGAAGAGGCTTTGCTCATGGACCAATGGAAGGGAGCGGGATCGCTGTCGGCAGGATGCTTTCGTTGGTGATGAAGCAGAGGATGCCTTGCGTCACACCTTCAGCGATGAGGTCGGTCTGACCCGTAAGGATGTCACGGTCGAGATACAGGAAGCCGGTCTCGATGATGGCGGTGATGGTGTTCGGGTCGATCTCCGAGAAGGCGTGATATTGCGTCATGTCGGTGGTGATGCTGTTGGCGTGGAAGGTCATGCCGGTAATGGACTGGTATCGGTCGGTCATGCAGGCGGTGAGACGCTGGGCACGGTTGACATCGCGTGTTTCGAGCGATGCCGCCACCTTGAACCCGGTCGCTTCGTCGTTGACGTATTCGCATGAGTCGTTGTGGATGGAAACCAGCGCCACGGCGCGATATCCGTTCAGGCGTGTGTCGAACTCGTTGAGCAGGTCCACCTGGTAGCCTTTGGCGTTGAGACTCTGCTGCACGAGCGTGGCGATCTCGAAGTTGAGGTCGGCTTCGGTCAAGGTCACTTCACCGTTTTCATCGGTGCAGACCGCGCCTGAGTCGTTGCCCATGTGACCGGCGACAATGCCGATGCGCAACTGAGGCTGGGGTGTGGATAACCCGCTTTCGGGTCCGGGTTGAGGCGTGAGCAGGGAACGTAATTGGTCCTGCAAATTGCTGGCGAACAAACTGGTGGGAGTCCAGGCGGTGAAGAGAGTCGCGATCAAAATGGCGACGCCCAATGTGGAGAGGAACGCGTTCGCACTGCGGGGTCTGCGTTTGCGATGAGGATGTCTTTCTTTTGTCGTTTCCATGTTCGAAACAATCTTACCTTAAAACAAAGCCGCCGGGCATAGAACCATGTTGTTGGAATGACGACGATCGTGCGGATGAATGTTTGCCCTCAGCGCAAAGTGGTCTCAGAGAACGATTCATACGTCCTGGTCGATTTATTTTTTGTACACGAATTTCGTGGAACTCAGTGAAATCCGTGTCTTAAAAAGCTTTTTTGGATCACTCTCTCAGTGATCTCCTACTGCCCAAGCAGTTTTACAGCCGCGAGGATGGAGGGATCGGTTTCGAATGTGAACGTATCCCATTCTTCATGAGCAACCACATCCGGGACGATGCCGGTGATCTCCCAATTCTCGGTCGTGTTCGCAGGGACGAATGTATCTTCGGCGATCCAAAGGAGCGACCCATCGCCGAGTTGATAGCCGTGCAGGATCTCCACATTCCCCAACGTGGGCTCGCCGACGATCCTGGCGCGTCCCTGGTCTCGCAGCACACCGGAGAAGATCTCACCATAGCTGACCGTATCTTCGCTGACCAGCACCACGAGCGGAACGGTTTGCGAATTCTCAACCGGCTCAGGCGTGATCTCGATCGGGGAGGATTCCTTGCGGCTGACAAAATTGCCGACGGTGCCCGATGTGAAAAAAGATAACAATGGATTGACCACGATGCTGCTTCCGCCGCCGTTCAAGCGGTTATCGAGGATCAAGCCGTCCAGTTCGCCGAAGGATTCGAGCGCGGACTTCACCTGGTCGGGGATGGTGTCGTCGAAAAAGGTCGGCAGGAAGATATAGCCGATGCGCGAACCATCTGTAGTGGGCAGCAGGCTGGACTGGATCAACATTGGGCTTTGGATCTTTTCCCGGATCATGATCACATCGCGCGGCTCTTCACCGAGCGATTGGACGGTGAGCACGACGGCGGAGCATTCCGGTCCGCGGACGATCTCGGTGTGTGCGACGCCATCCTGCACGATCGGGATCCCATCGGCGTTCAAGATGAGATCGTGCGGTTTCAACCCGGCATGTTCGGCGGGCGAATTCGGGTATGGGTAGATGACGGAAAGATGTCCCTTTTCGAGGATCGGCAGGACGAAGACTCCCACGCCCACGAATTCCTCGGTCCCTGCCAGTTGCGCGTCAGAGGCGGCAACCTCCACCGGCGACTCGATGGTGGAATGTTCGTCATTCAACTCGAAGATCATGGATTGGATGTTCTCGTAAAATACCTGCGTGCTCAACCCCGAGTCGATATCGGCGCGATGACGGGTCTTGATCTCCTCCCAATCCACGCCGTTGTAATCGGGGTAGACATACACGTCTTCGACAATGCTGATGACCTCTTCAAGCACCTGCTTTTGCAGGCTCAGCGGGACTTCAGGGTTATCGAGCAGGATCGGAGTGGGCTGTGCCAGCGCCGTGGCGGCAGGGATCGTAGCGATCGGCACGTTCTGACAAACCGCAGGGATGTATGCCGGGGCGGCGGAATCCGGTGTGACAGTTTCGACGATCGATGATGGCGGGGGAGTGAGAGCGGGGTTTTCGAGCGCTTGCGAAATAAAATTGCATGCGAGCGAGGATAGCAGGACAAGGGTTGCAAGAACGCGCTTATTCATAAAAATCTCCTTTACCTTTAAAACACTGGAACACGGCGATGATGATGCAGTGGTCCTATTTTATCCTGCCCTTGTCGAATAAACTGCCCGGCGATCTCAATTCCGATACTTGGACTGCCAGGTTCTTTGTTTTCGTGTGCGAATATTGAAAAACTGATGAGTTCGGCAAAAGCATTTTGGCGCGGACGCCGAATTCTTCATACGAAAGATAGCCTGCCAGAAAAATATCCATGCCGTAGACCCAGAGGTTTGCCCATTCAGCTGGCGCGATGATATAAGCTCCCTTAAGCTTCTCACAGCGGATGCCCAGCCGCGCTTCGGGGATGCGGCGTACGTGCAGTGACGTGATGGAATAATACGCTTCCTTCAATTTGACGCTGGTCCTGGGCGGCAGGCTGACGGTCTCGCGCTTCAACTCCCGACCCTCGACCTGTCCGCTGACTTCGACGATGAGTTCCTCCGCCGATTCCGATTTCAAGGTCACCTCTCCGAGCGGGGTCCAGTTTGAAGGTTTGCGCCATGTCATCGGCATAATATGGACGAGGTGATGCGGCTGTCCGTTGGCGATGGCTTTCTGCAAATCCGCTGGCGAGGCGGTGACAAGCCCGGTGGCGAAGGCGAAGATATACAGGTCGTTATACGCGTGCCCATCTCCGGCATGCATGTCCGATGGGACCAACGCTGACGCTTCCATCAACACTCCCGGATCCTGGCGGATCTGCATGACTTGTTCACGATGAGAGATGAAAAACGATTTGATATCACAGCGGCGTCCGCCGAGGATGACGTCAAATCGTTCGTGGTCGGTGAAGGTGATCGCAGGTTTAACCTCAAAGGGAATCTCGTTCTGCGAGAGGTGCCGCCGAAACGCCAATTCCACGGCTACGCTGGCAACCTGCCGCCGCAGACGCCCATAGGTTGCCCGATCTGCGCGTTCAAAGGAATACGGCAAAGACCGCAGGGCAAACGCGATGCCGCCTTCGGTCAGGTCTGGGGTGTAGGGCAGGCGGATGAGGTCGGTGGGGCGGAGCATGGGGAACAGTGGATAGTGAATGGTGAATGGTGGATGGTGATGAGTAACGAGTGATGAGTGATGAGGAGTGGGGGATGTTGAGTCGAAATTCCCCGCTTGATGGTTGAATGGTATATCAAAAATGGTTTACGGGCAAGGGGAAACGACTTTTTTGAATGGCGATTGCAAAGTCGAAATGGGGTTGCACTCTCAAAGGAATATACCGCGAAGCACGCCAGGAGCGCGAAGTTTAAAAGATTTTCTTTGCGTCCTTTGCGGACTTCGCGGTTAAAAAACTGTCTGAAATTAATCGTAAATCCCCGATCGCCAATCGTAAATTTCTTGGGTCTGTATGCAAAATGCCAAAGCATGTCATTCTGAGGAGCGGAGCGACGAAGAATCTCTACTTTTGTTAAAAAATTACCTGTTTTGGGCAAGTAAGAGACCCTTCGCTATCGCTCAGGGTGACATAGCCATTAATTTGCATACACACCCTAGCGTCTTTTGCGGTTAAAAAAACTGTCTAACATTAATCGTAAATCCCAAATCGTAAATCGAATAATTGCTACGGCGTTGCCGTTACGACCGGGAAATCATATTCCACATCCTGGATCACCAGATCGGAGAACGAGACGATGGCGGGAGTCTCACCCACGGCGCGGACGAATACTCCGAGCGTGCCGATGGGGAAGCTTGGGTCGCTGATGCTGAATTGGAAACGTCCATTCAGGAAGAGGCGCATTTCCCTGCCGACCGCCCAGACTCCAATGCGGACCTGTCCCGGCGCGCCGGGGGGAACGTCTCCGCTGGGGAGCGGCTGTTGGAGGATGAGGCGTGTGCCGTTCGTAACCCGTTCCGCGCGGACGGTGCCGTTGCATGCCAACGCAAAGCGGTAAAAGCTCGCCGGTGTGGCGCGTACCAAAATGCCATAATTATCGTTGCCGCGGCACAGGCTGGGTTGGGCGGTGATCTCGGCGTAGAAATCGCGCAGGGTCAACTCGCGCCGCAGGCTCATCATGAACACCTGGCTTTGCACGGCGATCGTCAGGCGGTTGTTCTCGATGTCGGCGCTGGCTTGGTTCGAGGCGGCGATGTCCCACAGAAAGGAATCGGAGAAGTCGTCCGTGACGACTTCCGCGCCGAGACCGGGGCGCATCTCAGGCGTGGGGGCTTTGGTGGATAACGTTTGCAGTGTGGGTGTGGCTGATGGTGGGAACCAGACTATTGTCGACGTGGGAGGCGGGGTTTCCGTCACAGGCATGGGCGTGGACGTTGCCAGCCACACATCCATGGCGGAACAGGAAGTTAATACCGTCATGGCGAGGAGGGATATAGCCCGACGAAGCAATCCTCGAAATCGTTGGAGATTGCTATGTCGCTTCGCTCCTCGCAATGATATTGGGAAGGGTTTGAAAGTCACCGGCATTTTATGACATCATTTCGTTTCGATGTGGCGTAAAATAAATACACAAGATTCCAGTATATCAGGAGATGAATATGACCGAAAAGCAGGTGCTGGTAACAGGTGCGTGTGGAGAAATTGGTCAGGCGCTCGTGCAGGAACTGGCAAAGAGAGGCGGGTACAAGATCGTAACATCCGATCTGGCTCCGCTGCCGGACTCGATCAAGAACCTCGTCGCGGAGCATGTGCAGGGAGATCTGGTTTACAAGGTAAAAGTTTTTTATGATTATGGTTTCGAGGTGATCTTTCATTTAGCGGCGTCGCTCTCCTCGAAGGCGGAGGTCGCCACCGAGGAGGCGCATCGCATCAATGTGGAAGGGACGATGCAATTGCTGATGCTGGCGGCGTATCGTTCGGAGAAATACGGCAAGCCGGTCAAGTTCATCTTCCCAAGCTCGATCGCGGCGTACGGAATGCCGAGCATCGAAGCGAAACGCGGCGCCGGTACGGTGAAAGAGGAGGACTGGGACAACCCGCACACCATGTACGGATGCAACAAGTTGTACTGCGAAAAATTGGGGAGCTATTACAGCAAATTCCACGGACAAAAACATTTGGATGAACACCCGCCGGTCATGCTGGACTTTCGAGCGATCCGCTTCCCGGGGCTGGTCAGCGCCTTTACCCTGCCCAGCGGCGGGACGAGTGACTACGGTCCTGAGATGCTGCACGCGGCGGCGCAGGGCAAACCGTACTCGTGTTTCGTCCGTCCGGATACGATCATCTCCTTTATGGCGATGCCGGATGCGATCAAATCCATGCTAATGTTGATGGACGCGCCGCGCGAGGCGTTGACGACCAACGTGTACAACGTGGCGGCGTTCGCCATCACCGCCGAGGACTTCCGCCAGCGCGCGTTGAAAGCCTTCTCCAGCGCGGATATCACCTACGACCCCAATCCGCGCCGCCAGGGCATCGTGGACTCGTGGCCCGAGGACATCGACGACTCGCGCGCCCGCGCCGATTGGAAATGGAAACCCGATTACGATGTTGACCGCTTCTTCGAAGAATACTTCCTGCCGGAGATCCGCAAGAGGTACGGCAGGTCAAGGTAAAGATAAAGGGTGTTATACAGCGTTCGGCTGTATAACACCCCGATTTGAGGGTTTATGCGGCACTACCTGTATAAACCATAGTTGGGCTTCAGAACCAGTAAGAAACAGTGAGGCAAAAACTTGGATATATTTAGACTTTCAAAAACAAATCCATTTTCTCTCGTCGGTGTTTTGCTTGCACTCACTATTTTGGCGTGTGGTGTGGTTGCTCCAAAGGCAGTGCCCACAACTACAGCCGCCCCTACCATAACGCCAACGCCCAGTATTACACCCAGTATCAGCAGTACGGCAAGCCCCTCAGTTACCCCATCCGCGCGCCCGACGAGAACAGCTACCCCCATACCAGAATGGGTAACGGACTTTGCAGAGCCCATTCTGGTTGCCATCAGCGATCGCGCCCCGGATTATCAGGATGACTTTTCACAGGCATCACAAGATTGGCAACGTGAAATGATGAATTGTAAAGATAATGGGTGTGTTATCTCCAATGGTGTCTTGAGTCTTTCAGTTAACGGAAGGGATTCATGGGCAGTCGTGACCATCCCTTGTTATTTGACGTTTAAAACGTTTGTCCTGAGGGTGAATGTAAATACGAGCAAATTACTTGGTGAGAATGCGGCAGGGATTGGCTACGATAATGGCTACAATAATAAGGGATCCCAGTTCTCCTTCGAGATAAAAAATCAAGGCAGATGGTGGTATCTTCCTGAACCCGGACTGCCGGGATGGGATAGTGGACAACTCCCTTTCCCGTATCCCAAAATAGTAACGTTCACAATCATCGTGGGGGATACAAAGTCAGCGGTCTACCTCAATGACACCCCGGTCACCATCAGGGAGTTTGTGGCAGTAGTGAACAGAACAGGTCTCACCTTGCGCGCCTGGTCAGATGGAACGACACCCGCAATTGTCGAGTATGATAATCTCAAGATTTGGGATTTGGATAATGTTCCGAACCTTCCATAAAGATAGTCTGGTTGAAAGCAATAATCACTGTCCCAGTTATGGGAGTCATCAGAATAGCCGCCCAACACAGCGTGTCCCTGACGTGTGGGATTCTGCGGCATTTTCAAGCATTTTTCCTCGGACTGTCACCGAGACAGGCTGGCTTCGGGTTTTTCCTGCTCCCAAACATTGTCCGTCCCCGCCCCAGCGCAGGTATCCCGTGAAGATCGCACGGGACGAGCGGCAAACCGTTAGGCGGTAAAATACCAGCGTGAAAGGAGATCATACTATGTTCCCTTTTTGGTTAATCTTCGGGGTTGCCACAATTTTGATGGGGATATTCGACAGACAAATGTTGCGATTATTGGGTTCTAAATCCATGAGTGAAGTTCTTACTACCCCTAACTTAAAGTATTCATCAAGAACCATTGAGCAAATAGGACGATGGCTCGTGATAACTCTTGGTGTAAGTTTTCTTGTTCTTGGGCTGGGTCGAGCATTGCCTAACGACTTAAGTCATAAGATATCTTTCTCGTTATTAGGGATATCTAGCCTTTTGCTTTTAGTAATTATTGGTATCACTATTGCTAATTGGAAAGCCAAGTAATCGCCATTATCCCGTGCGATGAAGAGAGAGAAACAAAGAAAATTGTATCGGGAAGGGAAAGGTAAGAGTATGAACAAGAATAATAACTTTAAAGTAAGTTACCGTTCTATGAGCATTTTGGCAATAATCGTCGGAGGGCTCGGCATCGTATTTCAATTCATGCCAGATTGGGAGTTCTTTTCCTTTTTTCTGAGCGTCTCTGTATTGGGCGGTCTGATAAGCGGGAGTAGCGGTTATGAAGAACAAGATCGCCAACAGCTTCGCCAGAGTTATAAGACAGCCTATGAAGGGTTACTCCTGGTTATTATGATCGCATACGCATTCATAGAATTTTCGAAGTGGTTAGCGCCCGCTAACAGAGCATTCAATTTCCTGAATGCTCACTGGTGTGGTTTGATGTTCGCCGTGATGTGTGCTTTAATGGGGCTCGCTGGAATTCAAGGAAGAGGTAGCAAAAGCTCCGCCTAACAAAGCGTCCCATAAGAACATCGGGATGATATGCACAGATGATGTGGGAGGTCAAGGATGCCACAATCAGAAAGTGGATCAGGGCGCAAGGGAGCGAAAGGCAGCAACACCTCCCCACCACTTTATCCTCTACGAGGACTTTGGCGCAAACCGTTAGCCCGCCCCTTGCAAAACAAAATTACTTAAATGGCTATAGCAAAAGAACAGCCCAAATAGAAGGAACGATGAAAAAACTGTTAATCATAAAACTGGTAATATTTTTAGCATTGGCATTATTGGCTGTAAGCGGGTGCGGTGAGACCATTCAGCCCATCTCTACCAGCATACCCACCCAAATCCCAAGCGCGACGTTACCTCCAACTTTAACGCCCACTCCACCCCCAACATTAACCCCAACGCCTGTTCCAGTCACTATTCAAGAGGCTATTCAACGTGACACCTTTGCAGAACTAGAAGTTTTTAATAAAGGAGGGATCTATCTGGGTAGTTATGTCCCTTCAAGTTCATACAGCGATAGAACAATTCACCTCAGTACATTCACGCCAGACGGCAGGCAATTCGTGGCAGTCACAAAACGAGGCATATACGCTTATGATGTCGAGTCTTGGCAAGAATTGGTTTTCGTGCCTCTCTCCCCAGAAGTGAAGATCATTTCCACAGGTTATTCTGTGGACAGTTCCCTGTTCGCCGCAGGCGACTCGAGCGGAATTGTTACCTTTTGGGACACCAAAACATGGAAAATTAAGAACTCTTTTCAAGTCCACAAAGGCGCGGTTACTAGTTTGGATATCTCTCCAGACAATATGAATTTCGTCACCATTGGGGATAAGAATGAAATCAGCGTTTGGAGCATAAGCGACGGCAGCCTGATAACGTCTCAAATCCGCAGCAGAGATACGGGACCCGCCCATTATTCACTGGATGGAAAATGGTTGTATATTTACGAGCTGCGCGACCTAATTAATGGCAATCTGGTTGTTTGGAATTCTGAAAACTTACAAATAACCGATCGCTTAGATCTAATTGGGGAAGAATGGGCTGGGCAAGCGGTATCACCGTACACGAATACTGTTGCCGCTTACTACGCATCTGGCACCCTCACAGTGTATGATTTTGACAAACAAGAAGAATTCAGTCTGGATTGGGATATATTTTCATCTCCAACGCAAATGATGTTTTTGGATGAAAAGACATTAATGGTGAAATTTCTTCGGTCTGACGATTATGATTTAATTGATTTGGAATCTCACGATGTTACCACCTTATCCTTGGAAGCATTGAGTAGAAAGACATTCAAGAACCCCGAGTTTTTACATATCCTTAAGAGTAAAGAAATAGCAGCGCTCGGATTTGAAAATTTTGGAGACATTCAGAATATAACTCCAAACGGAAATGCGCTAATCCTAGATTCAGTTCACAAGTTACAAATAGGCGGCATGTTCGACCTGAATCGAAAAACAATAAAAAATGTTGCCACTCAAGACTTCCCGTGGGACTCTTTCGTACTCCTATCGGACGGCAGTCTGGCTGGGGTGGATCCGCAACAGAGCGAAATTGCCATCACTATATTATCTCTAGAACCTCAGTTCGCTATTAAATCAAAGGTTGAACAAACTTATGAAGTTACCGATTTTATACAAGCGGCTACAATATCTCCCAATGGAAAAATGCTGGCGTTCGTCACAGCAGATGGATATTTTTATTTATGGAATCTGGATACTAAAGAATTGGCAACCAAGATCAAGCCTTTTAAGGCGTATGTCCGTGTGAGATTATCCTTTAATAATGATGGGTCATACCTGGCACTCGCGGGGCAGGACGGCACAATAAAAGTAATAAATATGGAAGATCTAAATATGGAAGATCTATCTAAAGTCGCATCCTATAATGGTCGGGAGCCGGTATTTTCGCCTGATGGCACGAATCTGGCATATATTAGTTCAAATGGAAGTATTCATTTAGTTTCACCCTTCAACAACGATGAGCCCAAGGTGCTTCGGGAAAATAATGATCGCTTCGTAAGCATTGCTTTCTCACCTGATGGAACCCTGTTATTTTCTGGCAGTTCTAGTGCTAATGACGACCAATATAAAATAAAATATAAAATGAAAGTCTGGTTAATTAGCGATCAGACATTGCTGTTAGATTTACCTCAGGTTGCTCTTCCTACCTCATTAATAGTTTCTCCAGACGGAAACCGCTTATATGCAAGAGATACGGATGGAGTAATCAGTGTATGGGGGCATAATCCTGAGTGATTTGTAAAACAAAAGCGTGCGGACAAAGTGTCCCGCACGATCACCGGGATAATGCACCTGGCGCTGGGACTGTCCGTAGGGTGTGCGCACACAAGCAGTTTTCTATGCCTCGTCATTTTTCTGGCTGGATGGCTTCGCCGTCCCTGCCCCAGCGCAGATACCCGTAACAAGCCGCAAACCGTTGAAACTGTCGAAAAAGTGGAACCCAAGATACGGAAATGGGAATCGATAAGCAGAAAGGACCCTGTTCAATCCTATTTGTGGGAAGGGATGCTTATTATTGACCGATTTTTCATATCAAAGTAGGATTTTTTTACCCACTTTAGACTTTTAGATAGTCTCGTTAGGCGCTAGTAAGGATATTTTTACCAACCAGATGTTAAAATTGTGAGATCTCGTTGCCATGAAAATCTCTAGTAGTACTAGCATCAGCTTTCTCATCGCAGTAAGTAGCATGCTTCTGTATGCGCTGATCTACCAAGGTGTCTATCCATATTTGGGTCTGTGGGCTGCGGCGTTTAATATGATCCCAGCAGCGACATTCGGATCGCTTATAGGGGTACGAGGCGGTTTTTACTACTTAGTGATTGCTGTCCCCGTCAACATTCTCCTTTTCAACTCGGTCGAAAGTCCCAATAACGAGTTGACTACTCATTTTCTCGGAATCAGCGCTTTCATTCTGGTAAGCGTTGGGATCGGTTGGATGAGGGATCTAAGGGGTTTAAACGATCGAATACGTAAGCAGACGGTCGAATTAGAGACGGAACGCAAGTTGTTACAGGAGGAAATCGTCAGACGAACACACGCAGAAGAGAAATTAGCCCATGAGGCTCTTCACGATCCACTCACGGATCTGCCAAATCGCAGATTGTTTTTCAATCGACTAGAACACGCCTACGCCTGGAGCAAGCGGAGTCCAGATAATCTTTGTGCGGTGCTATATCTTGATCTAAATAAATTCAAGACTATCAACGATGGTATGGGGCACGAGGTAGGTGATCATCTGCTGAAACAGGTCGCTAGTCGTTTGAAGTCAACGGTTCGAGACATTGATACAGTTGCTCGTATGGGGGGTGATGAGTTTGCGATATTGCTTGAGGCGGCATCGACTTCGGAAGACGTGACAACCATTATTCAACGAATTCAAGCCAGTCTGGCGCTCCCCTATGATTTGCAGGGAAGAGAGATCGTCAGCGGAGCCAGCATTGGCGTCGTCAGCAGTCTAGCCGCATACCAACACTTGGATGATATTTTGCGGGATGCGGATACCGCTATGTATCACGCGAAAGCCAGCGGTAGTAATCAATTTAAGGTCTTTGACGTTTTGATGAAAGAATAAATGTGGATCACAAAGGTGAAACCAGCAGACCCGTGGAAAGCAAAGTTTTGGTGCTGAAAGGTGCCAACAAAGCGTCCCGCACGATCACCGGGATAATCCACTTGACCCTTGGACGACCGCCGAGGACAGGTGCTGGGGACTGTCCCGTAGGGCGTGCGCACACAAGCAGTTTTACGCCTCGTCATTTTTCTGGCTGGACGGCTTCGCCGTCATCCGTGCAGAACTTGTGCCGAAAATGGGTATACCTACAGGGCAATCCGCAAACTGTTGAGTGCTTTCTTGCAAATCACATCTAGTATTTTCATCATACAATGAATTTGGCGCAAAGGAGAATTAATGAAGCTTGTTGTATTCGGAGCATCGCGTGGCGTGGGATTAAAAGTTGTAGAGCAGGCTTTGGAAGCAGGTCATGTTGTTACTGCATTTGTCCGTTCCCCTGAAAAGTTTGGCGTTAAACACCCAAATCTAACCGTGTTCAAAGGTGATTCGATGGATGCCGCCGCAGTTGAGCAGGCGATGGATGGGCATGAAGCAGTGATCAGCGCATTGGGACCGACTCGTCCGCCAGTTGCACACATGATGGAGATCTCTGCAAAAAATATTGTGGCGGGGATGAAGAAACACGGCATACATCGTCTCGTTTCAACAACGGGTGCAGGTGTTCGTCAGCCAGAAGATGAGCCGAAGTTTATCGACCGTTTCATTGGCTTTTTACTAAATCTCCTGGCAAAAGATGTAGTGCTTGATTCTGCCGAGAACGTGAAAACGATACAGGCTTCGGAATTAGAGTGGACGATTGTGCGTTTCCCTCGTTTGATCGATGGAGAACACACCCGCGAATACCAGGTCGGTTTTGTAGGCAAAGACTCAGGCACACAAATCTCCCGTGCAGATGGTGCTGATTTTGTGTTGAAGGAATGTACAGAGAAAAAATGGCTCAGAAAGTTTCCGGTGGTGAGTGATTGAAAACTTCCGCAGGCAATCGAGTCTCTTCGCGAAAACGCACCTGACCCTTGGAAGACCGCCGAGGACAGACGCTGGTGACTGCCACTTCACGGTTTCGTCACGTCCCAACTTTTTTGAGACATCGTTTACTTACTTTGAACTCGGCAACCTTATCGTAACCCGGATGTTGAAGGAGATTAGTGATGAGAAAAATTATTGTGCTTGAACATATCTCTCTTGATGGTGTCATACAAGCCCCAGGCGGTCCGGACGAAGACACTAGCGGCGGCTTCGCGTATGGCGGGTGGATCGCGTCGTATTCCGACGAGATTCTTGGAACGGCATTGAGAAAGCAGATGAATATGCCGTTCGACCTGTTGTTGGGGCGCAAGACCTTTGACATTTGGGCACCGTACTGGCCCCACCATGCGGACGCATGGCCCGGTGTCAACTCCGCGACCAAGTATGTCGCCTCGAATACCATGACGTCTGGTGAATGGCAGCCGTCCGTGTTTTTAAACGGAGATATTGCGGAAAAGGTCGCCAAAATCAAGCAACAGCAAGGTCCGAATCTGCACGTTTGGGGAAGCGGTAATCTCATTCAGACGCTTATCAAGCATGATTTGGTAGATACGTTCTGGCTGATGATATATCCGATAACGTTGGGCGTTGGGAAGCGGTTATTTGCCGATGGCACGATCCCGATGGCGTTCAAGGTGACGGAAAGCAAAGTCACCCCGAGTGGCGTCATTGTCGTGAATTACGAGCGGGCAGCAACCCTGAAAGAGCATCAGGATAGGCTGTCTTGAAAGGCAAGAGCTAAACCCTCCTTATAAAGGAAAACCCAGTCCGCCTTTTTATTTTCTGCAGGACGGCTTTGCCGTCCCCACCCCAACGCAGAGCTTGTGCCCAGAATGGGTATACCCACAGGACGAGCCGCAATACCCCTTCGGGGCACACCACTGTGTGGCGCAGGCAAACCCGTTGGGCGCTCAACTTCGTGCCCACTCACTTGCAAAAAAAACACAAGCAATACCTTATGGAGAAATTTGCTGCCATACAAACGGAAAAATGAATCGCCAAGGCGCCAAGTTCGCCAAGATTTAATGGTTTCTTGGCGGTAAAAAAGAAAAATGTACGGCAGAGAATGGAGAAATAAAATGCCCGAAAGCATCATGGCTGAGATTTCCGAGCAATATCGCAACACCCACGAAAACCTGCTCGATCTCATTAGCAACCTGACCGATGAACAGATCGGTTGGACGCCGAATGCCACCACCCCATCCATAGGTTTCCATGTCTGGCATCTGGCGCGCTGGGCAGATTACCTCCAGGAGATGATCAATGGACGCGGAAGTCAACTATGGGAGAAGGAAGAACTGGCAGCCCATTGGGGTATGGGGACCGCGAGCTTGGGCTATGCCCAAACGGGGATGAGCATGGATGATAAGACTGCCACGGCACTCCGACTGCCTGGCAGGGAACTGCTCATCGATTATGCGCGCCGCGCGTTTGCCGCCGCCCAGCGTGCCGTTGAAGGTATCAGCGACAGGGAGTTCTACAAAATTTATGCGGGCTTTCACGGGGAAAACTGGCACGACGGATATATCGGTCCCATCATTTCAACATGGATGACCCATGATAATCGGCATCTGGGCATGATCGAATGCCTTGTCGGGGTTCAAGGTATTCATGGAAGCGCAGATAGTTAGACAGCGAAACTGACGATCATGAACACAACCATCTTGAGTATCTTATTGGGCATGGGCGGCATGTTGGGATGGGGACTGTATGACTTCCTGGGCGGCGTTTTTTCAAAACAGATCGGGTCATTCAAGTCTTTGTTCTGGTCGCAATTGGCTGGTTTGATCTTCGTCCTTCTCCTTGCCATTGTTTTCAGATCAAGCGTCACCGCCCCCGTTCTGGTACTTGTTTTATCCTTGATCGCAGCGATACTTTATTCCGCCGGGTATTTGTTCTTCTTCAAAGGCTTTGAACTGGGCAATGTGTCGATCATTGCCGCCACCATGAATCTATGGGCTGTGTTCACCATGTTGTTTGCTTTTGTGTTTATGGGACAGCGGCTTTCCGCCCTGCAAACTTTGGGCGTCGCGATGATCATCTCTGGCGCAACGTTGGCATCCTTGAATTGGAGCGAAATCAGAAATCAAAGGTTCCAGCTTTCAGCGGGTGTCAAAGAAGCGGTCTTCGGGGCTTTCTTCTTTGGTGTCTTTTGGAACGTTAGTGAGATCATTTCTGAAAAAGCCGGGTGGGTATTAACAACCCTGTATATAAAATTGGGGATCATTCTCTTCCTGTTGATCTTCTCGCTTCTTGTAAAACAAGGCATTGACCTGGCTAAAATTTCCGCGAAAACGAAATACGTCATTTTATTAATGGGCGTGATTGAGGCTGGCGCAGTCGCACTCGTTAATTATGGATTGACGATCGGAGATGCGATCTTGATCACGCCCATCGCCTCCGCGTTATCGATCGTGACGATCACACTGGCTGTTGTATTCTTGAAAGACAAAGTCACCAGAATTCAGGGTCTCGGAATCGCCACGGCAATTGTCGGTATAATCGTAACTGCATTCTAGATCGAAACGGGACACCTCTTGCATGGCACTTATCATCTTTGATTACGATGGCGTCCTCGCCGATACGCTTGATGACCTGCTTCGGTTTGGTCAGGAAGCATGCCATACACTGGGGGTAAACCATGTAGTCACAAAAAATGACCTGAACGATCTTGAAGTGATGTCTTTTACGTCCTACGGGCGGGCATGTGAAGTCCCTGAACATCTTGTGGGTGAGTTCGTCGAGATTTGTTTGAATTTTTTTGCAGAAAAGAAATCTCCACCTGCCATCTTCGCAGGCTTGAGCCATGTGATCAGCGCCCTTTCCGCCAATCATAGGCTTGCCATTGTTACAACAAATTCGTCGCAAAATGTAAATGCATTTCTCGTCAGGCACTCACTGGATGGTCTCATCCATGCGGTATATGGGGTGGATTCGCCTGGTTCCAAGGCACAGAAAATATCAATGGCTCGGGATCGGCTTTTGGAAGATGGCAGGCAGGAACCTGTGTTTATGATAGGAGACTCCTTGAGTGATGTGCTTGCCGCCAAAGAGGCATCTGCGATCAGTGTTGCGGTGACATGGGGACATCAGAGTTTGGAAAATTTACTTCGCGGCGATCCTGATTATGTGGTCAGGTCACCGCATGAGCTTATTGAAGTGATTGGCAGGCGTAATGGAAGCGAAAAATTTCTGGGAGGAAATTTACAAATCTATAATTAACCCACCTTATGCGACACAACTCCGGAGGCGATGTGTTGAGCCTGTCGAAACAAGTGACATGATTATAGAAACAATGCCAACATTCCCCAAACCCCGTAGGCGCTGCATTGAGCTTGTCGAAATGGGTGTCATGAGTCTTCAGGTGAATTATGTCATCCCTACGGGATTTTGGGATTCTATCCGCCCATTCTATAATCCTTTCATCCCTACGGGATTATTAACCGCGTAACATCCGTAATTGAAGAATAAGAACGAGCTGACAGATCAACATCTACAATTTGCAAACCATTGAAAAAGAGAAACTCCATGTCAAAAAACACCAGCACGACCAGCCTTTCGAAAGCCCTGGGGATCGGGATCGCAATTCTCCAGGTGCTTGATATCGTTGTCCATGCCGCCACAGATCAATTGGAGATACTGCGCGTCTCTTCGAATGGGATCATCCTTTTGTGGCTGGCGGTTGTGATGTTCGGTAAATTCAACAGCAAGGTTCCGGCGCTCGGTTCGGTCGGCGCATATCTACTGCTCAACATCATCTTTCTCGCCCGCGAAGGCGTGACCAACCCCGGGCAGGGCGGCGGATTGCGAGTGGCGCTTTTCCTGTTCGTGATCGTGACCACGGTATTGTCGATGGTGCTGGCGTTTACACACAAGGATCAGTAGTACGACTCCGTCTTGAATATCAAGAGGGGGGCATTTCCTGGGCGGGTTTCAGAATTCTGGGGACATCATTAAGGTTTACAATTTGAACAGAATTCTTTACAGACCATGTCCACCATCATCGAAGGACCCTTATACGAAAAATCAGACCTGTGCGAGCCCATCCTGCGCTCGCTGCCGGATTGGTTCGGCATCGAGGAAGCCATCGTCCATTACGCGGATGAGATCAACCGTTTGCCTACGTGGCTGGCTTTGGATGAAGCGCAGGTACTCGGCTTTGTCAGCGTTAAACAGCATAACCAGCACGCGGCGGAGATCTACGTGATGGGCGTTCGCGCGGAGGCGCATCGGCGGGGCATTGGGCGCGGGTTGATCGCTCAGGCTGAGGCGTGGTGCCGGATGCGCGGCGTCGAATATTTGCAGGTCAAGACTCTCGGTCCATCCCACAGCGATACGTACTACGCCAAAACCCGGTCATTTTATGAAGCGATGGGATTCAGAGCGTTGGAAGAATTCAAGCAAATTTGGGACGAACACAATCCATGTCTGGTGATGGTCAAAAAGATTTGATCGGGGTTCGATGACAAAAAACGCATTGTGACCGCGCTGGGTATGACGAGACCCAACCCGGCAACAAATTGACCTGCTTTCCGTATACAATGATATGTGAGTCGATCTCCTGATATTGATCTTCGGAGTGTAAATGAACAACATACCCGCCATAGAAGTTTTGAACCTGCAAAAGTCATTCGGGGAGAATCATGCTGTGCAGGGCATCAGTTTTGAAGTACAGCAAGGCGAGATATTCAGCCTGCTCGGTCCAAACGGAGCCGGGAAGACCACGACCATTTCCATGCTTTCCTGCCTGCTGCGTCCGAACGACGGTGACGCGCGCGTGATGGGACATTCCATCCGCACCGACGGGATGGGTGTCAAATCCGTGCTCGGCGTGGTGCCGCAAGAGATCGCGCTCTACGAAGACCTGACCGCCCGCGAGAACCTGAACTTCTGGGGCAAGATGTACGGTTTACGCGGCTCGACTCTCAAGACCCGTGTGGCGGAAGTGCTGGATGTGATCGGTCTGGCGGATCGGGCGAATGAACGCGTCGGCAAATATTCAGGCGGGATGAAGCGCCGCGTCAACATTGGCTTGGCGCTGTTACATAAACCCAAGGTCATTTACATGGACGAGCCCACGGTCGGGATCGACCCGCAATCGCGCCGCAACATCCTCGACAGTGTCGTTGCATTGAAAGAGCAGGGCATGACCGTGCTCTACACCACGCATTATATGGAAGAAGCGCAGGAACTCTCCGCCCACATCGCGATCATGGATCACGGCAAGATGATCGCCAGCGGCACGCACGATGAACTGGTAAAACTCGTCGGCGGACAAACCCGCATCGACCTGACCCTGAACCTGGATGGCGCAGCCGTCATTCAGGAGTGGCAGGCAATCGATGGCGTCGAACGCATCACAACCGACGATGGCGTTGTCTCGGTGCTGGTAGCGGATAGCAACCTGATCCTTCCGCGCCTGTTCGAGACTGCTTCGCGTCATTCCATCCGCATCACCTCGGTGGATATCCAAGAGCCGAACCTGGAATCTGTGTTCCTGCACCTGACTGGGCGCGCATTAAGAGATTGACATTGGACCATTGACGATGGACGGTGGACCGTTGATGGTCTATCGTCTATCGTCCACGGTCTTTATGAAACTACCCATGAAAATCCTAGACATCGCTCTCAAAGACATGACCCGTTCCTTCCGCAGTTTTTTCGCGGTCATCTTCATGTTCGTTGTGCCACTCTTGGTGACGGGCATGTTCTACCTCATGTTCGGTAACATGGCGCAGAACGGCGGCTTCGACCTGCCGCGTACTAGGGTCATCATTGCCAACATGGACGAAGGCGGACCCAAATTTCAGGTCAACCCCAAGCACATCCCCGGCGGCGATGATGCCGACACAATGGGCGATCTCGTCGTCAGCATTCTTCAAAGCGATGAGATGGCTGAGTTGATCGAGGTCACGTTCGCGGCGGACCCCTCATCCGCCCGCACTGCTGTGGATGCACAACAGGCTCAAGTGGCGATCATCATCCCTGCCGATTTCTCCGACCAATTTGCCGATATCGAAGATGGCAAAGCTGTCATCGAGTTTTATCAAGACCCCACGCTGACCATCGGTCCCGCCATCATGCGCTCCATCCTCAACCGCTTTATGGATGGCATGTCGGGCGTCAAGATCGCGGTCAATGTCTATCTCGATGAAGCCGACGCAGAACAATATGCAATGACTGGGTTGATCGTCCAGCAATACATGGATGAGTCGTTGGTCTTGAGCGACGACCTCGAAGGTGAACTGCTCGATGTGCGTGCTCCGGTTGGCATTCAGCAAGACGAAGCCGAGGAAACGCAAAATATGCTGCTTGGCATCGTCGGTCCCATCATGGGCGGGATGATGATCTTCTACGCCTTTTTCACCGGCACATCCACCGCGCAGAGCATCCTGCAAGAAGAAGAGGAACGCACCCTGCCACGCCTCTTCACCACGCCCACATCGCAAGCCACGATCCTGACAGGAAAACTGCTGTCCGTTTTTCTGACCGTGAGCGTGCAAGTCGTTGTGTTGTTGCTCGCCTCCTGGTTGATCTTCCAAATTCAATGGGGCGACCTGTTATCGGTGGCGTTGGCGGCGGCGGGGATCATCTTAAGCGCGTCCTCGTTCGGTATCTTCGTCAATTCGTTTCTCAAGAACACCAAACAAGGCGGCGTCATCTTCGGCGGCGTGTTGACCGTGACCGGTATGGTCGGCATGATCTCCATCTTTGCGATGGGTTCGCCCACTGCGGCAGAACTTGGCGATACGGTCTCGCTGTTCGTCCCACAGGGCTGGGCGATCCACGGATTGATGCTGTCCATGAATAGTGAACCGCTCGGCGCGATCTTGAGTAATGCGCTTATCCTGCTCGCCTGGAGCATTGCATTTTTCGTCATTGGCGTCTGGCGTTTCAACCGGCGCTATGTCTAAATCAGTACTGCGATTTTTAAATCGCAGAATTGGCGAGATGGATCTCGCCGTACTCTGTTCAGTCATGAGTAAAGAGAATTTATGATCCGCATCCTTGATATCGTACTCAAAGACCTGCTTCAACTCTCGCGTGATTTCAAGACCTTCATGTTCCTGCTCATCATGCCGATCGTCTTCACGTTCCTGTTCGGCTATGCCTTCGGCGGATTTGGCGGCGGCGGCGACTCGGACTCGCGTTTGCCCGTCGGGTACATTTCTTACGATGACTACTGGGTCACGGATGAACTTCACGACCTGCTTTCGGAATCGGAATTGATCCGCCTCGATGAAAGCGCCTTCCGGTCACAAGCGGACCTCGAGACTCTGGTGGCGGAAGGAGATTTAGCGGCGGCTGTGATCGTCCCCGATGGATACGGGCGGGCTGTGCTCAAAAATAAGACTGCCCGCCTCATCGTTATCGCCGATACCGGCTCGCAGGCATGGATCACCGTTCAGGCGGAATTGCTGACCATTGCCAATAGGCTTGATGGCGCTGTTCGCACCGCGACCATCATCGACCGCGTCGACGAGGAGGATAGCATCCCCTTCGATTACGCTTTCGAGCAAACCCTCGCCGCCTGGGATGAACCGCCCATCTCGATCAAAGAGACCAAAAGTCCTGCCGTGGAAGAGACCAGCGACTCAGGCATGGCGCTGGCTCACACCGCGCCGGGGATGATGCTCCAGTTTGCCATCGCCGGGTTGTTGACCGCCGCGCAGATCATCGTCACCGAGCGCCGGTCACGTACGTTGCTGCGTCTGTTGACCACGGCGACCAGCCGAGTTCATATCCTCGTCGGGCATTTCCTGGCGATCTTCAGCCTGATCTTTACCCAGTTCATGATCCTGATCACGTTCGGTCAGTTCGTCTTGAAGGTGGATTACTTGCGCGTGCCCGAAGCGACCCTGCTGGTGGCGTTTTGCGCCGCGCTGTGCATCTCCGCGCTGGGGCTGTTGATCGGCATCTTTGCCAAGACCGAGGAACAAGCCATCGCCTTTTCGCTGATCCCCATGTTCGTCTTCTCCGGTTTGGGCGGGGCATGGGTTCCGCTGGAGTTCACCGGCGAGACCTTCCAAGCCATCGGCCACATCTCTCCCGTCGCCTGGGGCATGGATGGCTTCGAGAACATCGTCGCCCGCGGGTTGGGTTTTGAGTCGGTGCTGGTCCCGGCTGCGGCTTTGGTGGGGTATGCCGCGCTGTTCTTCATCCTGGCCGCCTGGCGGTTGATCGCCGCCGAGGAAAAGTAAGCCGGAAAGGTCCCGCCAGGGCGCTTTGTCGGTCATTGCAATACTAGAACTTTTTTCTCGGCAGGTGATTTGAACGGGGTATACTTGGGAATTCGAAGCTGAGATGTCAAAGCCTTTACGGTGAAGGCTCCATAACGATGGAAAGATGACCTATGACAGGTATCCACCAGGCAATCGATCTGATCAAGCAAGGGCGGAAAAAAGAAGCGCAGCCCATTCTCACCGAGTTGATCCGTTCCAATCCGCATGACCTAAAGGCATGGTTTTGGTACGTTGAAACTCTCGAGACTGTTGAGACGCGCCTGCAATTGCTTGACGCCTGTTTGAAACAAAACCCCGGCGACCCGAAGGTGCTTCAGGCATTGGATATGCTGCGCAACAAGAAGACCCTGAATCCGCCCAGCATGCCTCTTAACCCGCCCAGCAGACCCATCCAACCGCCGAGCCAGCCCGTCCATCCGAGGACACCGCAGTCCGCCCAATTTCCCACGCCGACCTCGCCGCGCGGAGATTATTACTCCACCTTCCCAATAAAATACGAAGACAGGGAACCGGAGACCGCCCAGTCAACGCGTGAGGTGACCAATACCGGCGGTCTGTTATGGGATGAACCGCGCCGCGGTCCGATCGCGGGTCTGCCGCGCATCCACATCCTGGAAAATAATAACGTGCTCGATCATTTAAAGAAAAATGTCTCCTTCCTCACGGAGATCCAGCACTACTTGCAGGAGAATGTCCATCATGAGCGAGTCCACCCGGACTTCGAAGACATCTTCATCCGCAGCGCCTCCGAACTGCCGCAGGATAGCAAGTACATCATCTATGGGTTCCCGGCATTGGTGCATCCGAAGACCGGCATCATCTTTGGCTACGTTATGGGCATGGTCAACTGTTACCGCCTGCCGGATATGCTAGCCAGGGAGTATGAGCAATATCTTGAAGCGAAAGCTCCGAACCTGCGCAGGAACAAACGGGGCAAGTCGTCGGATGAAGCCCAGTATGGCTCTCCGCACCTGGAAAAAAATTGGGTGGAAAGCACGGACTTTACCAGCAGCCTTGTCCGCAAGTGCTTCGATTATTACGGTACGTACCCGAACACCAACGCTGTCATCCACTTCAATGAGGAGGCAGATCTTCGGAAAGTGGAAGCTCCTGCGAAACCGAAACGGAGCGCCTTCGGATATTTTTTGATATTCCTGATTGTGGCCCTGGTGTGTCTGGTCATCGGCACGCTTGGCTTCATCCTGGCAGTCAATTCCCAATTTGATTTGAGTTCGCTCCTCGAGTCTTTACTGCCGGGCAATTGACCCTCGTTGCTCGATCTGCATTGATAAAAAAAAGAGACTGTTGAGATACAGTCTCTTTTGATTTCATCTTTCTATTGCTTGGTCTCTGTTGCATTTTCTTTTCTCTTCTTCAACCACCCATGCAAGCTGACTCCGACTACGCGTTCGTTGCCTTGGAATAACTTTTTCAAGTTGGGTCGCAGCGCCCACATCAACAAGAGTTCCGCGCCGACGCCGTACAGCACATACCACCAGGAAATATCTCCCTGTGCGGCATAAATAGCGAAAACGATGATGGCGAAAAATGCCACTGCCATTGTGGTCACAGAAGCGATGCCGATGGAAAAGAACGTCAACACTCCCAGCGGGAGGATGATCCAAATGGAAGCGGGGACCAACCCCCACGCTCCGCCAACGGATGGTGCGCCGCCCGCCCCGCCGCGCAGACGAATGATCCGTCCGTTCTCATCGCGTTCGATCAAAAAGATGGAATGGTTATGTCCGACGATCGCCGCAAGCGGAGCGATCACATGCAGCCAGCTTTGGTCGGGGGAGATCGCTCTCGCCAGCCAGACCGAGACCGCGCCTTTCAAAATATCGAGCAATGCCGTGCCGATCCCTGCCCACAATCCTGCGGCGCGCAGGGCATTCGTCCCGCCTGTTCTGCCGCTTTCCACCTCACGAATATCTTTTCCCGTTGTGATTTTGACGATCAAAAGCCCAAAGGGGACTGAGCCGATCACATACGCCAGAAGAACAGCCACAACGTCAAGAACGATTTGCATCAAAACTCCTCCAAGAGTTGGTTATCTACTTCCCGCAAACCACAGGGATTTGCAGAGATAAAAACACTGAATACAAATGATGGTTACTTGGTTATTGAATTTGCATGCTCACTTCACGATACTTGCCGTCTTCGATCCAGAAACCGCGGGCGCGCCATCCGCGATCCGCGCGAGAGAGGATGATATACACCACGTCATAGGCGGCTTCCGCAATATCGGTCGGAGATACGGTCTCGGGTCCGGTTGGATGCGAGTGGAAGATGCCAAGCAGGTCGAGTTCGTTGGATTCGATCCACTCGAAAGCATGCAGCTGCTCGATGGGATCCATCACGTATCGCACCGGACTTTGAGCCTGATTCGTCACCTTGAGCACGGATGCCACCCTTGAGTTTTTTCCCGCCAGCAGACCGCACGCCTCCAACGGCGCATGAGATTCAACATGTGCGATCATTTCTTGAAGTTGTTCGTTCGTGAGGGTGAGGGATCGCATGCTTACAAAAAGAGCGCGGAAACCCATGCCAGCCCGACGATGATTCCAGGACCGACAGCCGCACGGCGCAGGGGAACATTTTCTGCCAGGCTCGCGGATAACATCGTCAGCGCATACAGCGGACCGGTGAGCGCGAGGCTGAACTGAATGGGCGTGAGCGGCCAATAATGCAAGCCCGCGCCGATCTGTGCGCAGACGAACCCAACGCCGATCGCCCACGGGAAATCCCAACGATCTGTGCCGTCGAGATGCAAAATGCGCAGGCTGATGAGTCCCGCCACGATGAAAATGGCTGGCACCAGCAGGAAGAGCCGCGCACCTGAAAAGCGCAGCGAAGAAACGAGGATGAAAAACAGTGCGTACGCCAACGCGGTCAACCCGGCGCGCGCGAACGCATACGCCGGAGCCGATGGGTTGATGGTGATGTATTCCGCCAGACAGACCGCCAACAGCAGGACCGCGCCAAACGTGAAGCCGACCCACCAGGCTGTGCTGCTGGGGAACAACGCCAGCGAGGAGCCGACCACAAGCGTCGTCAGAGTTGGGAAGAGGATGTGTTCGCGGGGTGATTTTTCGCCCAAGCCGGGATGGTCACGGGTCAGCCAGTCCATACCGGCGGCGGTCAGCGCCGCAGCGAAAAGCGTCAGGAATGTGCCGAGGGTGAGGGGAAAGGCAAAATAGAAACCCGGCAGGCTAAGGGTCAGAGTGAGGCGCGGCGATTGAATCAGCCGGGTCAGTGCAAAAGTCAAAAGCACCGATGCGGTCAAGATCCCCACGCGGTCTGACGATGGGTAATAGGAACGGTTTTCCTGCATGTGGGCATTGTACCAAGTATTCAAGCGGACGGTCGATGTGGATCGAAAATATGGTCCTGAAACTGCTCAAAAAGCCTGTTTTGGGCAAGAAATGGCACCCCGATGGGTATGGTAAAATTAATAGGTTATGGAAGTTTCTCGTTTAGAAAACCTGCCTCCACCGCCGGGCATTATCAGATCGATCAAGGCGGGCTTCGATGTTATCGCATCGCACATCACGGCGATCGCCATGCCGCTTTTGTTGAACGTGTTCCTCTGGTTGGGTCCGCGCCTGCGCATGGAAGCCATGTTCGGCGAGATCCAGAACGATGTGGTCAGCATTTGGAAGGCGAGCGGCGTTCCCGCGGCAGACATTCAAAGCGTGCTGACCTGGTACGAGATGACGCTTCCCAAGATCAACTTGTTCTGGCTGACGCGCACGCTTCCGATCGGGATCTCGAGCCTGCTGCTTCCCCATGGACCTGAATCCACGCCGTTGGGGGTTCCTGCCATCTGGCAGGTGAACGTGTTGAACTTCCCCGGCTGGATCCTCCTGCTCACCTTCGTTGGCTGGGTGGGCGGCGCGATTTACTTCCGCAGCGTGGCGTGGGTATCCATCTCGGACAACGAACAGACCATTCAGGTTTCCGGCGCTATTTTTCAGACGGCACTGATCTCCTTTTTTTTCGCTGTCGCGCTGATCGCGCTGGGCATGCCCCTTCTGCTGATCCTCTTCATTGTCTCCCAGTTTAGTGCGGTGCTTGCGAACTTGTTCGTGTTGTTCGTCAGTCTTGCGTCGGTGTGGGTGATCGTGCCGCTGTTCTTCTGGCCCCACGGCGTATTCCTGAATAAACAGAATGTGCTCACTTCCATTATGAGCAGTATTCAACTGGCGCGTTTTACGCTGCCCACAAGCAGCCTGTTCGTGCTGGTCGTCTTCCTGCTGGCGTACGGGTTGAACTTCCTATGGAGCATTCCCTCGGAAGATTCATGGATGACGTTGTTCGGGATCTTCGGACACGCCTTCGTCACGACCGCACTGCTGGCATCAAGTTTCATCTATTATCGTGATATGAGCGCCTGGATTCAGGCGGTGTTGGAAAAATTGAGACCGAGTAACGTGGTCAATAATCAGGCTTGACCCTGGCTCGCCCAGGATCTTTGGAGGTTTTTGTGGCTGATAATGTCAAATATGATGTAAGTTCAATTCAAGCGCTGGAAGGGATCGAGCACGTCCGCAAGCGCCCGGGTATGTACGTGGGCGGTACGGACATCAAGGCGCTGCACCACCTCGTTTATGAAGTGGTCGATAACGCCATCGATGAAGCGCTTGCCGGGTACTGCACCCGTATCGACATCGTTATACATAAGGATAGCAGCGTGACCGTGGAAGATAACGGACGCGGTATCCCGGTCGGTCCGCACCCTTCCAAGAAGGATGCCAATGGCAAGCCGATGGAGACCGTGGACGTGGTCATGACCGTGATCGGCGCGGGCGGTAAGTTCGGGGGCGGCGGATACAAGGTCTCCGGCGGTTTGCACGGCGTGGGCGTCAGTGCCGTCAACGCGCTCTCCGAGTGGATGACCACCGAGATCAAACGCGACGGCAAACTGTGGAAGCAGGAATACAAACGCGGTGTGCCGCAAGGCAAGATCCAACAGCTTGGCAAGGTGGATAAGGAAGATACCGGCACCAAGCAGACCTATAAATTTGACAAGGTCATCTTCACCGAAGACATCGACTATCGCTTCGACACGCTCGTCCAGCGCTTCCGCGAAATGTCGTTCGTCACGCGCGGGATCACCCTCAGGTTTGAGGATGAACGCGCCGACCGCGAAATGACCTTCCATTTCGAAGGCGGCATTACTTCTTTCGTCCGCTATTTGAACCGCAACCGCGAAAACCTGCACCCCGTGGTGCATGTTGAAAAAGAGGTCGAGAACATCGGCGTCGAAGCCGCCATCCAATACACGGATGCGTACACCGAGTCGGTATACTCGTTCGCCAACACTATCAACACCATTGACGGCGGTACGCACCTGACCGGTCTGCGCTCGTCGCTTACGCGCGTCATCAACGATTACGCGAGAAAGAGCGGACTTCTCAAGGACGCCGACCCGAACTTCTCGGGTGACGACACCCGCGAAGGTCTGACCGCCATTGTGTCGGTCAAGCACCCGGGTCCGCAGTTCGAATCGCAGACCAAGGTCAAGTTGATGAACCCCGAAGTGCAGACGTATGTCACCCAGGTGGTGGGTGAGGCGTTCGGCACCTTCCTCGAAGAAAACCCGCAGGCGGCGAAAGCCATCATTGCGAAGTGTCTCACTTCTGCCCGTGCCCGTGACGCGGCGCGCAAGGCGCGTGACCTCGTCATCCGCAAGTCGGCGCTTGAGTCGCTGACCCTGCCCGGTAAACTGGCGGACTGTTCCGAACGTGATTCATCCAAGACCGAGCTCTACATCGTAGAAGGTGACTCGGCAGGCGGCTCTGCCAAACAGGGACGCGACCGCCACTTCCAGGCGATCCTGCCGCTGCGCGGGAAGATCCTCAACACCGAACGCGCCCGCCTCGATAAGATTTTGGGAAACAACGAAGTCAAGGCGCTCATCTCCGCGCTAGGGACCGGCATCGGCGATAACTTCGACCTCGAAGGTCTGCGCTACGGACGCGTCATCATCATGACCGATGCCGACGTGGACGGCAGTCACATCCGCACTTTGCTGTTGACCTTCTTCTTCCGCTACATGCCGCATCTGATCGAAGACGGTCACTTATACATTGCCCAGCCGCCGCTCTACCGCATTGCGCACAAGAACAACGTCAAGTATGTGTACAGCGACAAGGAAAAGGACAAGGTGATCAAGGAAATCGGTGACAAAGCCAACCTCCAGCGTTACAAAGGTCTCGGTGAAATGAATCCGGATCAGCTGTGGGATACAACCATGAATCCCGCCAACCGCACGCTGCTCCTCGTCACGGTGGATGATGCCGCCGAAGCCGATCGTACCTTCGACATGCTGATGGGCGACGCCGTCGACCCGCGCAAGAAGTTCATCCAAACCCATGCCAAGAGCGTGAGGAATTTGGATATTTAGCCAATTCTGTCATTGCAAGACGCGTCAGTCTCGAAGCAAACAAAGACAGCCCTCGAATTTTCGAGGGCTGTCTTTGTTTTGCAGTAGCGCGGGATATTATCCCGCGCTACGAATTTGTCTTTGCCACCGAGCGCATTGCCGCGATCTGGCGGAGATGGTCCATCTCATGAGCCAGCAGGAGCAGGATCCACGTTCTGTAATTGCACACACCAAAGGCGGGTGTCCGCTCGGTCTTCTGCGGGTCGTGTGAATTGCGCGTCTGCTCGATAACCTCGTGGATGCGTTCCGTTGCGGTGTTCAGGCTCACGAGCAGTTCATGCACGGGGATGTTTTGCTTTGCGCCTTCGCCAAATCCACGCGCGGCTTCCACGATATGCGGTAACTGACTGGTCGAGATCTCCAGCAGCATATTGTGATAAAAGCCCTGGGTGTGGATCAGATGCGTGATCGACTCGCTGATGGACCAGAACGGGTGCGCGTCCGAGGCGAACGATACATCCCGGTCGCTTAAGCTTGCGAGGTGTTCATGTGTCCGTTCGCGGGTGGCGTAGAACGTCTCGATCAGATCGTCCAGCGAGTGTTGACTGGAGGCTTCCAGCCAGGTGATCTGCTTGGCGAACGCAGATAAGATCAGGGGATTCAGAACGTCTGAAGAGATCATCATATGGGGATTTTATCGCAGGATATTCTGATTGGTACCAAAGTACCAAAACCTCGGGAACCTTTTTGTGGTTTGCTTCGTTCTAGGAAGGCTTAGAGAAATGAGGCTTATCATGAAACTTACCAACAACACGATCTTTATTATCTTTGGAGTGCTTGCTTTATGTGTGCTTGCGCTGTTCCCCATCAGCGTCTTTGCCATGCCTTTGTTGCAAAGGGAATCAACAGCGCAGCCGGACCCGCAAGCCACGGTGGATGCGATGGTGACACAGACGGTGATCGCCATGACCCTTAACGCGCCGACGCAAACCCCGCCTCCTCCCACGGCGACGGTTGTTCCTGCCACCGTCACAGCGACACCTACCTCCACAGCTTCTCCGACGAACGCGCCCGTCACGTACTGTGACTGGATGATGTTCGTGCAGGATGTGACCTTCCCCGATGGGACGGTTGTCGAGCCGGGCACGATCTTCACCAAAGTGTGGCGCATCAAGAACCGCGGCAACTGCACCTGGACGCCCGATTACGCTCTGGTCTTCAGCAGCGGCGACCCGATGGGCGGCACCACCGCCGTGCGATTGCCCGGCTACGTGGCTCCCGGTCAGACGGTGGATGTCTCTGTGACCTTCACTGCGCCGACCAATGCCGGTTCGTACCGCGGCTACTGGATCATGCGCAATTCATCGGGCACACTCTTCGGCTCCGGTGACAAGGCGAATGTCCCCATCTACGTGGATATTCGGGTCAAGAAGCCGGATGCACCCCAACATGGGACGGTCGGCGGTAACCTGTGTTACCCGAGTGAGTTCAACCCGCCGATGACGTTGTACTTCGAGAACGCGCATACGGGCGAACGCATCCAGTTCGCCATCCCGGAGAACCAGAACATCTACACAGTTCTCCTCCCGGCTGGCAGATACTATGCTTATGCCTGGGCGCCCAACTACAACCTCGAGGGCGCGTACACCCACTCGAACGGATTGATGAAGTCCTTCTTCGTCGAAGGTGGTTTGACCACCCCGTTCATCAACCTGTGCGATTGGAGTCCCAACCCGCATGGGAAGGGCGAATAAATATCACAACGACCTTCCGAAACTTTCGGAAGGTCGTTTTTTTCTAATGCTATAATGCCGTCTTACCTTCATACAACCGTCATTGCGAGCCGCCGCTCTTGCTCTTTGGCGGAGAAGCAATCTCAGGCTTGAAGTGAAGATTGCTTCGGGCGAAGAACAAAGACGCCCTCGGAATGACCGGCATAAAAGTTTGTGTAGTAAAGAAAATGCCGACACTGTATTGAAAAGGAAACGATATGACCATCACCTATCGCCCCGCCACCAGCGCAGATTCTTTCGCCGTCTTTCAAGTCTTCCTCAAATCCATCATGGACTACAGTCAGCGCATGAACGTGCAAGCCATCACCGGCGGGAACGACCCGCAGAAATTAGATTCGATCTGGGAACGCCGCAAACCGCTCTTCGATTTTCTCGCTGACCACGCCTCTCAATTCTGGCTCGCGGAACGGGATGGAGAGATCCTCGGTTATGCCCGCGCCATCGAGCACGACGGGCATCAGGAGTTGACCGAGTTCTTCGTCGCGCCGAATCAGCAATCGGGTGGAGTCGGACGCGGTTTGTTATCCCGCGCCTTCGCGGACAACGGCGCACCGTATCGCACCATCATCGCCACCTTGGACGAACGCGCTTTATTCAATTACATGCGCATGGGTGTGTACGGGCGGATCATGCTCAAGTATTTCAACCGCAAAGCCCGACCCGTGAGCGTGGAAACCGACCTGAGCATCGAGCCGCTGGATTTGACATCTCATCTCGAAGCGCTGAATCAAATTGATCGTAAACTCCTCAACCACACCCGCCCAGACATCCACCGTTGGCTGGCATCCATGCGTGTGGGATTTGTGTATCAACGGAATGGGGAGGTGGTGGGCTTCGGCTACGTCGGCGGGAGTCACGGTCCGTTCGCCGCCTTGAACGCGGACGACTTCCCCGCCATCCTTGCCCACGCCGAAACCCTCACGGCGGAAAAGGGCGAAGACTTCGGCGTCTCGGTGCCGATGGTCAATCAGAAAGCGTTGGATTATTTAGTGGGGCAGAAGTATCAGATCGACGCGTTCACCACCGTGCTGATGAGCAACGTCCCGTTCGGGAAGTTCGAGAATTACCTAACCTTTGCACCGGAGTTCTTTTTGTAAAAAAGGTAGCGCGAGATAAATCTCGCGCTACTGCAATGCAAAGTCGGCGGTTACAGAAAGGCTGATTTTTTACTTCATCATCCCCGCCGCTCGTCTGCCGATCTCCACCGCGAAGTTCGTCCCTCGATCCCACGGGTAGACCTGACTCATCGAAGCGAAGTACAGTCCTTCGATGGGTGTCTGGATGGCAGGAATATTTTTCGAATGTCCCACCAGCGGCACGGGTTGAGCGTAGTTCGTTTTGTGGACCCAAATTTTCTTGATCCACTCGCGCGAAAATTCAGGGTTGAACTTTTGGAAGGCGGGAATGAATCGCTCGAGTAATTGCTCATCGCTTAGCGAGAAATATTCGTGACCCTGTTCCAGATAATCGCCCGCATAGACGATACGGTCACCGCCGAAATGATCGCTCGACACATAATTTGTATGCTCCACCAACGCGAGGAACGGATAGCCTTCCTCCTTCGGCACGTTGAACCAGTAAAAGCCATCCTTCGACAATTGCTGTTTGAGCGAAAGCGTCATCACCACCGCGCCCATCGACTTCAACTCCAGCAAGCCCTTCAAATAGGATTCGGGCAAGTCGGGGCAGAATTTCGCCATCAGATTCGGGGACGTGGTGACCAGGACTCTATCGAACGTTTCGCCGTCCACGGTCAGACGCCCCTTCGACTCGCTCAGGGCGGCGCCCGAAGCCTGATCCTTCTTTATTGACTTGATACTCACACCAAGCAGAATCTCCACTCCTTTTTCACGCAGCTTCTCCGCAAACAGATCCGCGAACTTCTGAAAGCCTCCCTCGAACGTTCCGAGGCGAGTCGTCCGCGCATGGATGCGCGCCCACATCCACGCCATGTTGACATCCTTGTAGAACGGACCGAACTTCCCGACCAGCAGCGGCTGCCACATCTGCTCGTAGACTTGTTTGCCCGCGTACTTCATCATCCACTCGTGGGCGGTGACCTTCTCCAGCGCCTGCCAATTTTTCGTCAGGCGCAAAAACAATCCGACGAATCCGAAGCGGATCTTGTTCAGTCCCCAACCCAAGCCCGGGAAGAGCAGCGCGTTGATGATCGAGTCGAAGGGATACCACTTCTCCTTGTGGTACATCACCGTCAGCGGGCGCGGGAAGAGGACCTTATCCTCCAGCCCCAACTCGCGGATGATGCCCAGCATCGAGCTGTCGGACTGAAACCAGTGGTGATAGAACTTCTCCACCGTCCAATCCCAATGCGGCTCTTTGAATCCGCTGGCGAGACCGCCGACATAATCGGCAGACTCAAAAATGGTCACATCATGACCCGCTTTGCGTAAATCCCACGCGGCAGCCATGCCGCCATAACCTGCTCCAATAATTGCGATTTTCATTTCATATCCTCTGTAGGGGCGGGGTCATCCCGCCCGAGCGAGGGGACCTCGCCCCTACATAATATTATTCTTTCGTTTCTTCTCTCAAATTATCCGACCATTTTATCCCTTCGCGCGCCATGAAATATGCGCCGAGGAGCGTGATCGGGAACCACAGCGCCACATGCAACACGAGAGTGTATCCCGCCGCAGTGGCTTGATCCACGCCATACGCGGAGAGGACGGCAATGCCCGGCGCGTCGAATGTGCCGATATACCCCGGCGCGGATGGGATTGTTGTAGCAAGGTTTACGATGCCGTTCATCAACATCAGCGCAAAGAACGAGACGTTGAAATCGAAGGCGTGCATCACAAACCAGTACTTACCAGTCTCCAACAACCAGATGATGACCGAAGTAAAGAAGACCATCAAAACGTTGAAGGGCGAGCGCAGGGACGCCAGCCCATCCAGAAATTTATTCATGATGCCGATGATCTTGATATGCAGGCGTTTCGGGGTCAGGCGTTCGATCAGCCACAAGCCGATCCTTGCCGTCATCTGCGGGAACATGGCGGCGATCAAAAAGACGGCTAATGCCCCGAGGAAAACGCCGGTTCCAATAATTGCCACCTGCTGGATATTGCCCACAAACCCGGAAGCTCCGGTCAGTTTTGCGAGCTCGGATAAATTGACGAAGACGAACGCCAGCATCACCACGCCGTCGAAAATGCGCTCCACGATGATCGTCGCCAGCGAAGCGGATACGGGCACGCCTTCTTTGCGTTTGAGGATGACGGCGCGCAGCACTTCCCCGGCGCGGGCGGGATAAATATTGTTGCCCATATAGCCGATGGTCGTGATGGGGAACATGGTCTTGGTGGGGATCTTCTTGATCGGTCCCAGCAGATAATGCCAGCGCCACGCCCGCACCCACACGCCGATGAAATACACAAAAATACCTGGCACGAGCCAGATATAGTTTGCTTTTTGCACTGCGCTCCAAAAATCGCCTAGCTTCAACCCGCCCAGTGCCAGCCAGAGAAACGCCACGCTGATTAGCACCCCAAGCCAGAATTGCCATTTTTTCATTTGCATAGGAGGTGATTGTACCAAAATGAGAGTTGACAGTCACTTCTAAAGTGACTGTCAACTGCGCTCGCTTATAATACCCGCCCTGAAAGGATTCCAATGAAAAAGTATTATCCAACGATCCGCGATTATCTCCTTATTATCGCATCCAGCTTGATCCAGGCGGTCAGCCTGCGCCTGTTCTTCATCCCTGCCAATCTCGCCTCGGGCGGCGTGAGCGGCATTTCGCAATTGCTCAACCATTTCACCGGCTGGCCCATCGGGTTGATGGTCTTCATCGGCAACCTGCCGCTCTTTCTGCTCGGCTGGCGCTTTCTCGGCGGATACAAATTCGCCCTGCGGACGGCGGTGGCTGTCGTCACCTATTCGCTGTTCACCGACCTGTTATTGAAGATCCCCTGGTTCATGGAATATTCGCAGATCCTCATTAACGACCTGCAAGGCGATATCTTCCTTAACTCGTTGTATGGTGCTATCGTCAGCGGTGTGGGGTATGGCTTGGTCTACCGCGCGCGCGGCACCAGCGGCGGGTCGGATATCCTTGCGCGAATTCTCAATCACTGGCGTGGAATTTCCATGACGCAAAGTTATCTCGTCGTGGATACGGCGGTCATCCTCTCGGCGGGATTCGTCTTCGGCTGGAAGGCGGCGTTGTACGCCATGATAGCGCTCTACATCAGCGGACTGGTTGCAGAGACCGTGCTGGAAGGCGGCGGCACCGTCCGTACGGCGATGATCGTGACCGCCAAGCCCGATGAAGTATCCGCTTGTGTGATCGATGAACTCGAACGCGGCGTGACCTATCTTGAAGGTCGCGGCGGATACACGGGCAATTCACGTCCCGTTTTATATTGCGTCATCAACCGCGCTGAAGTGGCGACGCTCAAAGCCATTGTCCATGAAAAAGACCCCGAAGCCTTTATGGTCATCGGGGTCGCGCATGAAGCCCTGGGGGAGGGGTTTTCGCCGTTGAAGGGGAGGTAGGGGGAAGAGCGAGTAACGAGTGATAAGAAACGAGTAATGAGGTTTTCCTCATTACTCGTTTCTTTTTAACTTATACCTCTATAACTCGTTACTCTTTACTTCTTCTTCCCATACCCAAACTGCTTCAACATATTCGGGTCATTGCGCCAGTCTTTCGAAACCTTCACGCGCAGTTCAAGAAAAATTTTTCTCCCGCCCATGTCTTCGATCTCTTTGCGCGCGGCAGAACCGATCGACTTGAGCATCTTGCCGCCTTCGCCGATGACGATCCCCTTTTGAGATTCTCTCTCGACGAAGATCGTCGCGGCGATGTAGACCATACCATTCTCGCGTTCCGAAAATTCGTCGATGCGCACCGCCATGCCGTGCGGGACTTCATCTCTTAATTTGATGAGACACGCTTCGCGGATCAAATCGCTGGCGATCTCGCGTTCGTAGACGTCGGTGATCTGCTCTTCGGGATATTCCGCTTCTCTCTCCGGTGACGATTGGATCAGCGCTTCGAGCAGTTCGCCAATCCCAAGCCGGTTTGCCGCGGAGACCTTCATCACGCCTGCCTTCGAAATCAGGGCGGAGTATTCGCTCGTTCGCGCGGACAAGTCATCAGGTTTGACCAGATCTATTTTGTTCAGCACCAGCAATCGGGGAGTCCGACGCGCGGCGCTCTTGAGCATATTCCCAATGTTGATATCTTCTTCCGTCGGCGCAGTCGATGCATCCACCAACCAGAGAATTAAGTCAACGCCATCGAGGGCTTCCTGTGCTTCCTGATTTAAGAATTCGCCGAGTTTGTGTTTGGCAGTGTGCAGACCGGGCGTATCCACGAAAATAAGCTGGGCATTCTCGATGGTGAAGATGCCAAGCTGACGTTTGCGCGTGGTCTGCGGGCGCGGTGAGACGGCGGCGACCTTCTGCCCGAGCATCGCGTTGAGCAGGGTGGACTTGCCCACGTTGGGGCGTCCAATGATGGCGATAAAACCGGAACGATGGTTCATGCTTCCTTTTTCTTCCAATTGACAATGATGAGGCTGGCGACGACGAGAAACCCGCCGACAAATAATTGCCAGGTGAGGCTTTCGTTGAGAAATATCACGCCGAGCAGCACGCCGCCGGGCGGGAAAATATATGTGACCAGCACCGTGCGGGTGGGACCGATCTCATGCAGTAAATAATAATTCAAAATCATCGCAATGCCGGACCCCAAAATACCGAGCCATAACGCCGCCACCCAGGTGATGGGTAGAACGGGAATGGTGAACGGCTGCTCCACCGCCGGACCCAGCATCCACATGAACAGCGTGGCGATGATCAACGGCGCGGCTCCGCGGACGGCTCCCTGTACGTGGGCTGTCGCTTTGCGCGCATAGACCGCGCTGGCGGCATAAAAAAGTGAAGCGAGAATCACCGCGCCTTCCCCGAGGATGGAACTTTGTTCGATGTTCATCAAGTCTTCGAGCAGCAGGACGATGATGCCCGCGAAGCCTGTCAGCAGACCGATGACCTTTTGCGGGGTCATTTTGTCGTCGTGCAGGAAATAATGTGCGATGACCAGCGTGAAAAGCGGAACGGTTGCATTCAAAATCGATGCGACGGCAGAGTCGATGCTGGTCTCACCCCATGAGATCAGAAAGATGGGGATCGCCAAACTGGTGGGACCGAGGATGAGATACGTGCGCCAGGTCTTCCAATCGCGGGGCCATTCGAGTTTTTGGTAGATCGCAACAGCGGTTGCGGTCAGCGCGCCGAACAACATGCGAAAGGCGACCAGCACCATCGGGCTGGCTTCCTGCACCCCGATCTTGATCCATAAAAACGACGAACTCCAAATGAGTCCGAGGGCGATGAAGGCAACCCAATGTTTTGATTTCAATATATTTTCCTTTGGCTAATCGGGCAAAACAAATTCGCGAGACGTGTGCCCGATGGGGTATTAACAGACTCTGAATAACTCGCCTTGCCAGAAATAACTCCGGAGGAGTGTAATGATTATAGGTAAACGCAATAATTCGCAAAACCCCGAAGGGGTGTCATGATATTTCAGTTGAACTATGTCATCCCTACGGGATTTGTGGATTCTGCGCCTAAATTCTATAATCCTGCCATCCCTTCTGGATTATAAACTGCGTAAGGTGTACGATTAATTCGTTTCCTGAATTGCTGAACTCGCCTGTTTCGGCGCCCAGTTCGCGATAACGAGACTGAGGATGATGAGCACCGCGCCGGTGATGATCTGCCAGGTCAGCGGTTCGTTGAGGAAGGTCACACCCAGAGTCACCCCGCCGAGCGGAAAAAGATACGTGACCATGGTCGAGCGCGTCGGTCCGATCTCATGGATGAGATAGAACAGCATGATGAACGCCAGCCCGGATCCGAGAATGCCCATCCACAAGAGAGCGAGCCAGGTCAACGGCATGGTGGGGATTTTGATTGGCGCATCGAACAAGAATGCAGATGTCACCATCACGACCGAAGCGGAGACTAGCGGGACTAACCCTCGCAAGATGGCTGGCGTCTCTTCAGTATATACGCGTGCGATGATGGAACTCGCCGCATAAAAGATACACGCCGCAATAACCGCCAACTGTCCGAGCAGGGAGCCGGAGTCTTCGCCGATGTCCTTGCTCATCAGCACGACTACGCCCGCAAAGCCGGTCAACAAACCCAATACTTTTGGCGCGGTCATTTTATCGTCGTGCAAAATGAAGTGAGCGGCGAGGATGGTAAAAAGCGGCACGGTCGCATCGAGGATGGAGGCGACGCCCGAGTCGATGGATTTCTGTCCCCAAGAAATGAGGAAGAACGGAATGGCGATGTTGGTCAGCCCGAGAATGATGAGCGGCGTCCATTCCTTCAGGGTGCGCGGCAGGGGAATGCGTCGGATGAAAATGACCGCTGCGCCGAACAAAAACCCGAAGAAGACGCGGAACGCGACGAGGGTAATGGGTCCCACTTCTCGCAGCGCGAGTTCGACCCACATAAAGGACGAACTCCAGATCAAGCCAAGCGTAATAAAAACGATCCAGTGTTTTGTTTTCAAGGTAACTCCTTTCCTTTATACCAATAAAAATTCTATCCGCCATACCGCGCTATTTGCCACCCGATTCTTGCTGTTTTCGGTCGAACCGGGTTCAAATTCATTTGCGGATATGTAATTCTTCCACGCATAGCAGACGATAGTCTACCACTTTCTTTCCAATGGGCGTCAACCCTACCGCGGGGGGTTGTCAGGTTGTTTCTATTCCAGTACCATCCTGCCACTTAGCGATTGATCATTTTCCCGGAGACTTATTTTATGGAAAACACGAACAAGAACTGGGCAGTACGTTACTTTACTTTATGGACGGGGCAGGCGTTATCCCTGCTCGGCAGTCAACTGGTGCAGTTCGCCATCATCTGGTATCTGACGCAGACAACGAACTCTGCTACAACATTGGCTATAGCATCCATGATGGGATTGCTGCCGCAGGTGCTGCTTTCTCCCTTCATCGGCACCTGGGTGGACCGGGGCAATCGCCGCCTCATCCTCATAGCCGCCGATTCGACTGTAGCCATCGCCAGCCTTGCGCTTGCCATCCTCTTTGCTTTTGGTGTGGTTCAGGTCTGGCATATCTATCTCGCGCTTTTCATCCGCGCTGTGGCGGGCGGATTTCACCAGTCTGCGTGGGGGGCTTCAGCGGTACTGCTTGTACCAAAGGAGCAACTCGCCCGCGTGCAGGGATTCAATCAAGCCTTGTATGGCGGGTTGAATATCATCTCCGCGCCGCTGGGCGCATTCCTGCTTGCCATTCTTCCCATGCACGGCATCCTCGCCATCGACGTCAGCACCGCGCTCATTGCCATATCCATTGTGTTCTTCACTCATATCCCCCAGCCTGAAAAAAGTTCAAGCGCGCCCTCCACCTTCTGGCAGGATTTTGCGGCAGGCTTTCGCTACATCATCGCCTGGCGCGGACTGGTCATCCTGCTCGGGCTGGTGATGGTCATCAACTTTTTCTACAGCGCCGCCGAACCACTGACACCGTTATTGATCACCAATCATTTCGGCGGTGACGCTGGCAAGCTCGGCATATGGCTTTCGCTGTTTTCCGTTGGTACACTGCTTGGCGGACTCGTCCTCGGGGTGTGGGGCGGCTTCAAGCGCAAGATCGTCACTGCTCAAACCAGCTTGATCCTGATGGGCTTGAGCACGGCTGTGGTCGGTCTGGTTTCATCTGATATGTTTTGGGTCGGCATGATCGCGAACTCGTTGGTCGGCTTGCTTTTGCCTATCATCAACGGTTCATATGGCGCGACGCTCCAAGCCGTGATCGTGCCTGAGATGCAGGGGCGTGTCTTTGCCTTCATCATGAGCGCCGCCATGCTGGTCTCGCCCATCGCGTTGATCATCGCCGGTCCATTCGCTGACCGCTTCGGGATTCAACCCTGGTTTCTGATCGCGGGGGTTTCATGCGCGGTGATGGGCTTTCTCGGTTTCTTCATCCCCGATGTGATGAGCATCGAAAACAGATCCAAAGAGGAGGCGCTCCATGCCGCAGCCGAACCTTCCTGATTTTGACTCGCTCTGGGATTACTCGCATCCCGCCGAGACCGAGGCGAAGTTCCGCGAGATCCTGCCGCAGTTCCCCGATGATTCTTTTGAGCGTCTCGAACTGCTAACCCAGATCGCCCGCTCGCAGGGCTTGCAAAGAAAATTTGACGACGCGCATCAAACCCTTGACGACGTGGAGAAGAATCTCACCATCAACCCGACCCGCGCCACTGTCCGTTATTTGCTCGAACGCGGACGTGTCTTCAATTCTTCGGACAAGCGGGAAGAAGCCCGTCCCTTCTTTGAGGATGCGATCAAAGCGGCGCAAGAATTGAACGAGGATTTCTACGCTGTGGATGCAGCCCACATGCTCGCCATAGTCGCCGACTCCGCCTCATCCCTGACTTTGAATCTGCGAGCCATTCAGATGGCTGAGTCATCGCTGGAAGAAAGAGCGCGTAACTGGCTTGGCTCGCTGTACAACAATACCGGCTGGTCGTATCACGACATGGGCGATTTTGAATCGGCGTTGAAAATCTTCCAGAAAGCCGAAGACTATTTCAGGTCAAAGGGAAGCGCGGATAAACTCCGCATTGCCCAATGGACAGTGGCGCGCTGTCTGCGTTCGCTCATGCGCATCGACGAAGCCTTATCCCATCAACTGGCGTTGAAAGCCGAGTTTGACGCGGAAGGAGGCAGTGATGGTTATGTGGAAGAAGAGATCGGGGAATGTTTACTGCTCTTGAACCGCGCAAGCGAAGCCAAGCCGTATTTTGCGAAGGCGTATGAACTGTTGAGCCAGGATGAATGGCTAATGCAGAACGAGCCAGAGCGAATGAAAAGGATGAAGGACTTGAGTGATTGACGATGGACCGTCCACTGTCCACTGTTCACTATCCACTACTCACTGATTTTCTTCACCAAATAATATTCCCCACGTTCAAAGCCGCGATCCAAATAGTATTGCCGCGTACCAACCGCCGCGATGACGGCGAGTTTTTCGAATCCCTTTTCTTTTGCAACCCGCTCCGCCTCTTCGAGCAGACGTGTGCCCAGCCCCACATGTTGAGCCGCGCCAGATTTTTCCGCGCCTACAGCCAGGGACTGCCCGTACACATGCACCTCGCGGATGAGTGCCGCGCCGCCTGTGCCCGCCAGGGTGCTTAAGTCCGCCATACCGGTGTCGGGGGAATCCTTTGATGGCAGGGACAAACGGATGAACCCGGCGAGTCGGTCATCTTCCGTGTTGAAGGCGATGAAATGCTCCTCAGCCTTTCCAGCGGAATAGACTTGATCATGTAGTTTTAGCGACGTCAACGCCACTGCCTTGCCTTTCACTTCCCGGCATCTCACACACTGACAGCTCGTCCCGCGCCGTTTCATTTCCGCCTGCACATCCTGTCGCAGGCTCGTGCGGCGGTTGCCTTCCACCACATTGTTCCCCGGAATATCGCGGATGACGCGGTTGACGCGGCAATATCTTGGAATGGATGGCTTGATGTCGGCGATCAAATCCACGAGTTCATCTGTGGTGTACGGCTTGAACTCGCCGCGCTGCCAGTATTCGTACAACTCGGCATTGGCAAGTAACTGGTTCGGGTAAATTTTTATTTCATCGGGGCAGAAGTCATTCCACATGCGGGCAAAATCTTCCCGGTCACTTTGCGGAGTTGCCCCGAGCAGATTCGGCATCCAGTGCAGGACGATCTTGAATCCGGCGGCGCGGAGCAGGGCGGTTGCCTGACGCGTGCTCTCCACGTCATGTCCGCGTTTGTTGATCTCCAAAATATGGTCGTCGAAACTCTGCGCGCCCATCTGAACCTTGGTCACACCGAGATGACGCAGCCACTTGATCTCATCGGTATTGATCTCATCCGGTCGCGTTTCGATGACCAATCCAACGTTGCGGTGCGGGGCGGATTCATTTGTAGTATGAATTTCGGGTAAATCAACCACAGAGGGCACGGAATTCGCAGAGTTTTTTTCAAGTTCTTCTCCGTGTGCTTTGTGATCTCCGTGGTGAGAAGAATTCATGGCATCGAAGCATCGACCAACGAACCACTCCTGATAATCCCGCCGATACGAAGACCATGTGCCGCCCAAAATGAGCAGTTCGACCTTGTCGGTGGGATGACCGAGATTCTTCAACGCGCGGATACGTGACTCGACCTGCGTGAACGGGTCGAATTGATGTTCGAGCGCGCGCATCGCTCCGGGTTCATCGGGCAGGTAACTCTTGGGCATGCGCACGTCGGTGGGACAGAAGATGCACTTGCCGGGGCAGGGATATGGCTTGGTCAGCACGGTCACCGTGGTCACACCGGAGAGGGTGCGCATCGGCTTCATGCGGATGCGCTCCAACAGGGCTGGGTCGGCTTCCATTTTCCCGGCCGATACCATTTGTTCATATGCAGCCACCAACGCCGCTTTGCTCAAAAACCCGCCGCCCTCCAGGGGATGGTGACGCAGCATATCCATCACATCCTCCCCCGCGCGGATCTGCTCCAACAGGCGATGCGCCAACTCCATCTTCTGCGGGGTCAGCGTGTTGAACTTCTTCCAGCGTTGTCGTTTCTCGGTAAATTCCATGTGCTCGTATATGTAGGGTCGCCCCTACTTGATCTCCAACTGAAATTCCAGCTTTACTTCTTCGATGTTCTTCTTGCTGAACATCG